>NZ_JAGHQQ010000004.1:0-316350 GCF_017744215.1 Thalassospira sp. A3_1
AAACCAATCTGGCCTAAACCAAATCAGTCCGTCGTCTCCAGGATGCACAGACTTTTGCGCCATAACGCTGCCCGCGCATCCCTTCCTACTGATCAACAATGTCAAAGAACTCTAGAGCCGTAGCCCTTCACCTCACAGTCCGCGTCGCCGTCTCCTTGGCGCCGCACCCCGTCGGTGGAGGCGGGTTATAGGGCCCCTCGCCGGACCTGTAAACACCTTTTTTAAGAAAAAATGACAGAAAGTGCGAGACGCAAAATTTTTGCGCGAAACCACATATAGGTTTCACTTTTATGACCTGCAAGGCCGAGCCTGACGCCAAAATCCGGGTGCGGCGCTATTGCGCGCATGTTCAAGGCCGCTAAGATAGATATGTCGTGCCAGACAAAGCGCCTGACTTCAGCCGGAATCCGACCCTGAATTTCCTTTAAAAATTTGCAGAACACCAAAATGAGTCGCCAGATGACCTCCAAACCGCCCCTGCCCAACCGGAAATCCCCTATCAAAGTCATTGATATGCATACCGGCGGCGAGCCGCTTCGGATCATCACATCGGGTTATCCGGCGATTCCGGGCGACGATATTCTGGCCAAGCGTCGATATGCCCGCGACAAACTTGATCATCTGCGGCGGTTTCTGATGTTCGAGCCGCGCGGTCATTACGATATGTATGGCGCCATTCTGGTCGAGCCCAGCCTCCCCGAAGCCGATCTGGCGGTTCTGTTCATCCATAATGAAGGCTATTCGACCATGTGCGGCCACGCCATCGTCGCCCTTGGCCGATATGCCGTTGATTACGGATTGGTCGCGCCTGTCGAACCGATAACGCCGGTTAATATTGAATGCCCCTGTGGGCTGGTACGTGCCGAAGTATCGGTGACCAATGGGAAAAGTGGTGCCGTCCGTTTCAAATCTGTTCCGTCATTCATGTTTGCTGCAGATGTTGAATTGGCGCTTGCCGACGGCCGGGCATTCAAAACAGATATTGGATATGGCGGTGCATTCTATGCCGTTCTGGATGCCGGGAAATTCGGCCTTGAGGTCGGGTCTTCACCGGTGCGCGACCTGATCGATCTTGCGCAGTCCGTATGCAGCGCGGTGAATGCCAGTATCACGCTAAACCATCCCGATCATGATGATCTGGCATTTCTGTATGGTGCCATCTTGACCGATGGCAAAGATGCACCTGCCAAAGAGCCAACACGTAATATATGTGTCTTTGCCGACAATCAGGTTGATCGCAGTCCAACCGGGTCGGGCGTCAGCGCGCGGCTTGCCATTCACCATGCCAAAGGACTGATCCCAACCGGTGTAACGAGAACATTTGAAAGTGTCATCGGGTCAGATTTTAAGGGTCGCGTTTTGGACACAACCAGATGCGGGCCTTATCCGGCAATCATTGCCGAAGTATCGGGCAAGGCACATTACAGCGGTGAAGCCAGTTTCTGGCACGATACAGATGATGAAATCGGACGCGGTTTTATTGTCCGCTAGTTCGCAAATTTCTTGCGACTGAAAGTGCAAAGGGACGCGGCAAAAGCCTGCGTCCCTTTGTTATAGAATACAATGATCTTGTCGTCAGTTCGGAGCGCCTTCGCTGGCACGTGCGCCGCGCAGGCATTCGATCAGGCTGTTTTTCGAATTTTCGATATGGGCTTCGAGGAGTTCGACCGCATAGTCAACATCACGCGCCTTGCAGGCATCAAGAATATGGTGATGTTCCCGTTCTGCCCGATCAGTTGCCCCGGAAAGAGCAAGCTGTGCCTGTGTAAAGCGGACCGTATTGTTGCCAATCATGCGGATGATTTCGAGCGTCTTGGGCCGGTTCGACGCACGATATAGCCGATCGTGGAATTCGCGGTTAAGTTCGCCCCATTTCGAAATATCACCCGACCGGAAAGATTCATCATAAACAGCCAGAATATCTTCGACCGATTTGATGTCTTCGGGTGTCAGTCGCGGCACCGCATGACGCAGCAATTCACATTCCAGCATTTTGCGAACTTCAAAAAGCTCTTCGATCTCGTCAAGCGAGAGATGAGCAACAATCGCGCCCTTATGCGGCTGGAACGATACCAGACCTTCGGCATCCAGACGTTGCAAAGCCTCGCGAACCGGAATGCGCGAGACATTATATTCGGTAGCAATCGCATCCTGACGCAACTGGAACCCGGCCGGGAAATCACCCGACAGAATGCGGGCGCGCAAATCTTCGGTTACCTGATCGGTAATGGTGCGGCGGGTAAAACGCGGTGATGCGGTCATTTTGGCTCTTTTTATCTGTCCTGTGCGGTATCGGGCCCGGCTTCATATCCCCAAACGTCACCGCCCCCTTTTTCTAGTCATACCGATGCGTTGGTTTAGGCGCAATACAATTGCAATCATGCCGCTACGGCATCAGGGGTTTGCCAATAGAAACCGGCCCCGACCAAACGCCTATTTCACGATAAATCCATGTGCGTAAGGATCACGATCATCGATGAAAATCGTATTGTAGCCATGCTTGCGTGCCCAGCCTTCGATCCCCGGCACCACCGCGTCATAGTCTCCAACTTTTGTCTGTTCGACGACGGTGACACGGAACTGCGACCCGATAATGCTTTCATGGACCAGCTCATGCGCCGGGTCCCATTGCCCCTTGCCGACCAATTGTGCCAGACGGGCGGATGAGCCGGTTCCACAGGGTGAACGGTCAATCCCCTTGTCGCCATAAAACACCGCATTGCGATGGGTGCTGTCAGGCTGGGTCGGCTTGCCTGTCCACTGTATATGTGACAGGCCCTTGATATCGGGGTGAAGAGGATGAACGAACTCGGCCACCTCGTTCAGACGGCGGCGAAGTTCCGGGCTGATACGCTGAAAATCACCTACCGTGTAGTCGGCCATATCGCGAAAGTTTTCCTGCGGCTCAACAATCGCGTAGAAATTCCCGCCATAGGCGACATCCACTCTGATCAGGCCGAGATCGGGACAGTCGACCTCGATATCGGTTTTGTAAAGGAAGGATGGCACATTGGTCAGTTTGACCGATTCCACGTAATCGCCAACCTGTTTATATTCGGCAATCACAAGACCGGCCGGTGTTTCAAGGCGCAGCACGCCCGGGGTCTTGGGCTTTACCAGACCTTCCTCGATCGCCATGGTGACCGTTCCGATCGTGCCATGACCACACATCGGCAGGCAGCCGGATGTTTCGATAAACAGGATGGCAACGTCACAATCGTCGCGCGTCGGTTCATAAAGGATCGAGCCCGACATGATGTCATGGCCACGCGGCTCGAACATCAACCCGGTCCTGATCCAGTCATATTCCGCTAGAAAATGCGCCCGTTTTTCGAGCATGTTTGCACCTTCAAGCTTTGGTCCGCCGCCCGCAACCACACGCACCGGATTGCCGCAGGTATGTCCATCAATACAGAAGAAGCTGTGTTTTGCCATTTGGTGCGGCCTTATCCTTGGAAACGATCAATACGATACGGGGTCATGTTAATGGGGGCAGTCGCATCACTCACCAAATCGGCAATAAGCCGTCCGGTGGTGGCCGCCATGGTCAGGCCAAGATGACCGTGACCGAATGCGAAGAAGACATTTTCATGTTTGGGGCTTGCCGAAATCACCGGTTTGGAATCCGGCATTGAGGGACGGAAGCCCATCCATTCGGTGCCGCCTTCGGCGCTGAGCTTCGGAAGAACTTCTTTGCCTTTGGCAAAAAGAGCCTTGGCGCGATTATAATTGGGGGCGGCAACCAGCCCGCCAAGTTCAACGGCACCACCCACACGAATACCCATTTCCATCGGGGTCAGAACAAAGCTGTCATCAGCACAAATGACCATGCGCGACAGCCTGACACCATTATAGGGCACTGTTGTATTATAGCCGCGCTCGGTATCAAGAGGCACAGAGGAGCCAAGTCGTTTGGCCAGCGTTTTTGACCATGCGCCACAAGCAATGACAATCTTGTCGAAGGTAATCTGATCGCCTTGTACCGTTATCACGGCACGCGGTTTGCCGTCGCGGTAAACGAAATCGGTAACCTCGGCATTCTGGAACTTCCCTCCACGTTCCAGAAAATGCTTGTAAAAGCCGGTAACAATTCGGAACGGGTCAAGAACCCGGCCCCAGTCCTCCTCCATCACGCCGCAGGCGAAGATTGGGGCAAGATCAGGCTCAATATCCATGACCTCGTCCTTGGTTAGGTCACGAATTTTGACACCATTACGACGGCGAAGATCAATTCCATATTCGGCATCGCGGCGTGTTTTCTCGCTGCGATAAACACCCATGGCGCCTTCTTTTTTAAATATCGCATCGGAAAGACCTGTTTCTGCGATCACCGGATCGTAATCTTCCCAGGCCCGGTTAAGAATAGCGGCAAGTTCGCTCGCAATCTGCTCCACCCGGCTTTTAGAACTGGCGGCCAGAAAACGGATCAGCCAGGGCATCATTTTAGGCAAATAAGACCAGCGCACCGAAAGTGGTCCCAATGGGTCCATAAGCCAGCCGGGCACATTTGCCCAAACACCCGGCATGGCGATCGGCGCACATTCCGTAACCGCAATTCCGCCAGCGTTGCCGAAAGATGCTCCCATCCCCGGCTCCGCGCGATCGACAATCGTGACGTCATAGCCCTGCTTCAAAAGAGCCAAACCAACATTGACGCCAATGATCCCTGCACCAACGACAACAGCATGCCGGCTTGCCTGCGCGGAAGATTGTGAAGCAGAAGAAGGTTTTGACATATTCTGGAGCCCTGCCTTTTGGTGTGCACTTTTGTCTTTGTTTTTTGTCTGGTGTCAGATGGCAGCAAACTCCCCTGCGAAAATCGGAGGGGAGTTCACTGTTGCCATCAAATCAGACACAGATGCAATCACGCCTTGCAGGTCGGATGCAATGAATGCGTTGATTGCAAACCGAATTAAAGTTTCGGGCGTGTATCGATGGCTTTCTGGATCGTTGCGCGGATACGCTCCATTTCCTCGCCAACCAGCGGCAGACGCGGAGCACGGACATGGGCCTTGCCCACGCCGGTCATTTCCTGTGCCAGTTTAATATACTGAACAAGCTTGGCATGAACATCCATGTGCAGGACCGGGGTAAACCAGCGATAGATTTCAAGAGCTTCTTTGTATTTTCCTTCGGAAAGCAGTTTCCAAAGTGCTACCGATTCCTGCGGGAAGGCGTCGGTAAAACCGGAAATCCAGCCAACAGCACCCAGAACCTGGGTTTCCATGACAAGGTCATCCATGCCGCAGAACAGAACGAAACGATCACCACAGGCATTATAGATGTCGGTAATACGACGCGGATCGCCTGAGCTTTCCTTGATCGCGACCAGGTTTTTCACATCGGCAAGCTGGTTGAATTCTTCCGGCTTGATATCGATGCGATAGGCACCCGGGTTGTTATAGATCATGATCGGAAGCTTGGTCTTGGCCGCGACCGAACGGAAATGCTCGATATTTTCGCGCGGATCGGCGGTATAGATCATACCCGGCAGAAGCATCAGGCCGTCAGCACCAAGCTCCTCGCATTTCTGAACATAACGAATGGCAGCCTGGGTCGAGTTTTCAGCAACACCCGACAAAACCGGTATACGACCATTGGTAACTTCAACAGCAAGCTTCAGAACCGCGATTTTTTCTTCCGGCTCAAGGGCTGCGTTCTCGCCAACCGAGCCCAACATGACGAGGCCGTCAACACCGGCCTTGATCAGTGCTTCAATCTGGTGAGCGGTCATATCGTAATCGATTGAACCATCTTCATTCATCTGGGTGGCAACGGCGGGGAATACGCCAGTCCAGTTTACCTGCATGGAAAGTAACCTCCTGATTTGGTCGCGTGCCCCACTATCGGGTCAGACCGTTTGATCACCAAAACCCGTATATTTACAGGCCTCGATTGCATATATGTATATTGTATACAAATTTCAAATCCGAAGGGCAACCACTAATTTGAAACAAGGAAAAAAGTCCAAATCAAACACGTGATCAGGCGATAGCAGCATCGACCTGCACAAACCGATATGATTTAATTCCTGCATATATTTCATCCATAACGTGTATCGGGACGATATTATGACAGACATGCGGGCGTTGTTACGCTTTCCCGGTGAAAGACGAATTGCTGTTACTGATTGTCCCATACCCGCTCTGTCGCCCGGCACCATCATGGTCCGCACCGAAATATCCGTCATCAGCACAGGCACCGAAAGGCAGCAGGCAGACGAAACCAAAGCACCCCTTATACGCAAGGCATGGCAACGGCCGGATCTGGTGGCATTGACCATTGAAAAGTTTCGCCGCGACGGGGTATTGGCAACGATCAATGCCGTAAGGGGGCGGCTCGACAGGCCGATGGGGACCGGATATGCCAGTTGCGGGGTCGTTGTGGCGATGGCCCAGGATGTCACTGAATTTGATATCGGGCAGCGTGTTGCCTGTGCTGGTTTGGGCCATGCGAACCATGCCGAATACAATATTGTTCCGCGCAACCTGGCCTGCCCTGTCCCGGATGCAGTTAGCAGCGAAAAAGGCGCCTTTGCCACCCTTTACGCCATTGCCCTGCATGCCGTTCGGCAAGGCGAGCTTGTTATCGGGCATAGGGTTGCCGTGGTCGGATGCGGGCTTATCGGCCAGTTGGTGACCCAAACGGCAATTGCGGCTGGCGCAATTGTAACCGTGATAGAACCCGTCCCGGAACGCCGGGAGATGGCGATGGCAAGCGGAGCCAGCAACTCGTATGCGGAAATCCGGAACACGCCAGCGGATCAATTTGATGCTGTTTTGATCTGCACCAGCGGCAATGAAACCAGCACCATAATTGAAGCTGCGGCGCGACTTTGCCGGGATCGCGGCATCATTGTCTGTGTCGGAGACATCACCCCGAAGGCATCCCGGAACATTATATATCGCAAGGAAATCACCATACGGCAGGTGCGATCCTATGGTCCGGGCCGATATGACCCGAACTACGAGCAATTAGGACAGGATTACCCGATCGGCCACGTGCGCTGGACCGTGAAACGTAACATGCAAGCGGCCCTCGCCCTTCTTGAAAGCGGCAAACTGAACCCGACCCCGCTTGTTTCGCAGCAGATTGATCTGGAAGATGCAGCCGATTTTCTTGACTCCCCGTCAATGATGGCAACCGTCATCCGGTATCAGAATGTCGATAACCGCCCCAAAGCATATAAACCGGCAGCGCAGATCAATGCCGCCAGCAACAGCACAATCGGGATCGGATTGATCGGTGCCGGAAATTATATGGTCAATACCTTGCTGCCGCGACTAAGACGACAAGAGGATATCACAATCAAGGCCGTCGTTTCGCAGTCCGGCCTCTCGGCCCTTGCGATCCGGCGTCAATTTCCCGATGCGACCGCACTCTCCTCTGCCGAAGACATTCTTGCAAGTCCGGATATCGACACGCTTTTCATTGCCACCCGCCATGACAGTCATGCCGACCTTGCCTGCAAGGCATTAAATGCAGGGAAACATGTCTGGCTGGAAAAACCGCTTTGCGTCAGCCGGGAACAGCTTGAAGCCCTGAGGAAAGTTGCGAAACAAAATAGCCCGCAAATCTTCATGGTCGGGCATAACAGGCGCTTCACCCCCATGGCGGCAATGCTGAAAAAGCATCTGCCAAAAGGTAAAATACAGTTTCGCTATCAGGTTCGTTCTACTCCTATCCCCACCGACCACTGGCTTAACCGACAGGGACAGGGCGGACGAACAATCGGCGAAATCAGCCATTTCATCGATCTGATTTCAACCCTTGCCGAAACTGAACTGCTCCGATTGCAATGCGACTGGATTGACCGCGAAGCCGGAGACAGCATTTGGCATCTGACCTTCGCCGACGGATCGCGCGGCGAAGTTTCCTATCTGCGTGCCGCCCGAAGGAATACGCCAAAGGAAGTTCTGGAAGTATCTGCACCGGGCTTTGCCGCAATCATGAACGATTGGCGAAAACTGGTGATAAATGGCACGACAATCCTGCGAAAACCACTATTCGCCAGCCCGGACAAGGGCCATGACGATGCCATTGCCGCCTTCCTCGATACAATTAAGTCAGGAAGCCACGATCCTCGCATCCCCGGTATCGACGCAGAAATACATCTGATGGATCAGATCCTTGGTGCCGCGAGTGGTGATAATCAATACGGACCGGCGTAAAGCACAATAAGCGGCAGTGTGATCACACTAATCAGCGTTGTAATCAGGATCGTGGTCGAAGAACGGTCGATACAGATATTATAGCTGCCGGCAATGATTGCCACATTGGCTCCGGCGGGAAGGGCCGCAATCAGCACCACAATTGTCAGCCACAGCGGCTGCAGATCGAAAACAAAATGCGCAACCAGGAACACCAGAACAGGCTGCACGAACATTTTTGCAACCGTGCACAACATGCTTGCAGACATATTGCCGCGAACCGACTGACCATAAAGCCCGGCCCCGACCAGCAACAATGCAATCGTCGGGCCCGCGGTCCGGAAACGTTCCAACGTTCCATCAATCATTTCGGGCAATCGAAGATCAATCAGGGACGCCAGCACACCCAGAATAATCGCAACAATAATCGGATTACGCAGCACCCTAGCCACACTGCCAGCGACATTTGGTAACCAATGCCCACCGCTGGAACGCGAACCTTCAACGATCATCACAGTCAATCCCAGCAAAGTCAGCGGATGGATCGACAGGATAATCAGAAGCGGTACAAGCCCCTCTTCACCGTATACAGCCTGAACCAGCGGGATGCCGAGTAACACAATATTTGAGAACCCCCCCCCCATTGCGGTGATTGCCGCCTCGTCCGTTCTGGCCTTCAGCCATGCACGCGCAACCATAAACACCAGAACAAAGTTAAGCAGGGCTCCGGCATAATAACTGCCCCATAAACGTAAGTCGAAATGTGCGCTGATGTCCGATTGCGACAGGGTTTGAAACAGCATTGCCGGGATAAAGGCGCTCATTGCAAGGCGGGCAAGGAATGGAATGCCCTCGCGGCTGATGACGCGAAACCGGGTCAAAAGATAACCGCACAGGATCGTCAAAAAAACAGGTCCGACTTTTCCAACGATCAGATCAAGCATCTTTTCCCCCAGCCGCCTGATGACGGCCCCATAGGGTCGCACCAGTAATCAATAGCAGCAGTTCCATGAAAACACGGGAGAACATCCCGCAAAAAGAAAGGACGGTACCGCACGGTACCGTCCCGATCTTACAAAGCAATTTCGACAATGACCAGCCCGTAAAACCGGCTGATGCAGCCCTGCCGGATCAATCCTGATCCGTCATCACCCGTTTGACCGCATTTTTCCAACCGGCCAAAAGATGATTGCGACGACCACCTTCAAGTTTCGGTTTGAATTCCGCGTCCATGTGCCAGTTTTCGGCAATATGGCCGAGATCGCGATAGATCCCCGCCTGCAAACCGGCAAGATACGCCGCACCAAGGGCGGTCGTTTCCGTCACCACCGGTCGCTGAACCGGGACATCCAGAATGTCGGACAGATACTGGCACAGCCAGTCATTGGCGACCATACCACCATCAACCCGAACGGCTTTGGGTGAAACACCGTCTGCGGCCATGGCTTCAAACAGATCAAAGGTCTGATAACAAACGCTTTCAAGTGCAGCACGGACGAATTCGCGCGGACCGGTATCGCGGGTCAGCCCGAAAATGGCACCGCGCGCATCCGGATCCCAATAAGGCGCGCCAAGTCCGGTAAAGGCCGGCACAAGATAAACCCCGTGATTGTCATCAAGCGATTTGGCCAACCCTTCGCTTTCGGCGGCCGACTTGATGATTCCAAGTCCGTCGCGCAACCACTGCACCGCCGCTCCGGCAACAAAGATCGCCCCTTCGATGGCATAGCTGGTTTTGCCATTCAAACGATAGCCAACCGTGGTCAGCAAACGGTGCTGTGACGTCACGGCCTCGTCCCCGGTATTGAGGATCACAAAGCAACCGGTGCCATAGGTACTTTTGATGTCGCCCGGTTCAAAGCAGCATTGGCCGAATGCTGCCGCCTGCTGGTCGCCTGCCATACCAAGCACCGGGATTTCACACCCGAAGATATCGGGATCCACCATTCCGAAATCGGCAGCACAATCCTTGACTTCCGGCAGCATGCGCTTGGGAACACGGAAGATTTCGCACAACCGATCATCCCAGGCATTGTCGCGAATATTAAAAAGATTGGTACGCGCGGCGTTGGTCGCATCCGTCGCATGCGACTGGCCCCCAGTCAAACGCCACAACAGGAAGGAGTCGACCGTACCGAACGCCAAGTCGCCCTGTTCGGCGCGGGCCCGCGCACCGGTTACATGATCAAGTATCCACGCAACCTTCGTCGCCGAAAAATAAGGGTCGATCAAAAGCCCGCTTCGATTATTCACATCCGTTTCGAGTTCCGGATCGCGCCGTTTCAGATCATGGCAAAGTGCGGCGGTACGTCGATCCTGCCAGACGATGGCATTATAAACCGCCTTCCCGGTTTTACGATCCCAGACCACCGTGGTTTCACGCTGGTTGGTGATGCCAATCGCCGCGACATTGGCAATATCGACCCGCGACAGGGCTTCGCGACAAACGGCCACAACTGTATCCCAAAGGTCTTCGGGATCATGTTCGACCCAGCCGCTATTGGGAAAATGCTGCGGGAACTCCTGCTGCGCGACGGCCACAGATCTACCATTGGCATCGAAAACGATGGCGCGTGAACTGGTGGTTCCCTGATCAATCGCCAGAATGTAGCGTGTATCGGTCATTTCTGTTTCCTCCCAAGCCGACAGTTGGTCTGCCGTACCCTCACAGCCCTTTGCGGCACCTGATTGTCACCGCGCATTCGGCTGGTTCAACTGATTTTGTGTTTCTATTTAGAAAAAAATCGCACCAAAAAACAATTCGTTTTCGAAAATTTTATCAGATTTTTTGTCATCCACCCTATCCCATTTGGCAACAGTTTCGTCAAAATGATATAGAAGACAACACCTTACCACACGCCAACCCGGTTTGAGCATTCATCAGGAAAAACGCCGCAATGATCATCGATCTGGTCTATGGTACCCGGCCCAATCTGATCAAGGCTGCGGCTCTTTATCTGGCGTGGCAGAAAAAGCGTGACGATCTGCCCTTTATCCTACGTCTGGTTGATACCGGCCAACATTGGGATTCCGCCCTTTCCGAAGGCTTGCGACTTTCGCTTGGTTTACCAACCCCTGAAATCCGGCTTGGAATCGGGCAATCCGGAAATAGCCGGGATATGCTTGTTCAGAATACAGATGACACCTATTGCCGGATGCTTTGCCAGTCACCAGCACAGGCGACAATTGTCATTGGCGATGTTAACGGGTCTTTGGGTGTCGCGCGCGCCGCCAAAAGGAGTTCCGTTTACCTAATTCATCTTGAAGCTGGATTGCGCGGTGGGTTTGATGCCGTTGCCGAAGAGGCCAACCGGACAGAAATTGACAGCCTGTGCAATATGCACTGGGCCCCGGATGAAGCCGCAGCCAACAACCTCCATAGCGAAGGCATCAATGCTAAAGGCATTCATAATGTCGGTAATATCGTAATTGATGCGATGCTTCGCTTCGGCGGATCAACAACGGCGATCTGGTCTCCATCGGTGCAAACGGGTCCGGTTCTATTGACGCTGCACCGTGCGGAAAATATCGACAATATTGTGCGGTTGTCTTCGATCATTGATGCAATTATCGACCTTTCCCATGAAACCCCAATCATCTGGCCCCTTCATCCGCGTGCGCAAGGCGCCCTTGCGCAAAGCGGCCTTTGGCGTCGCATCCGCGATGCCGGAAACATCAAGATCGTAGCGCCGATGCTCTATCCCGATTTTCTGGCGGCTCTTGTTACCGCACGCTATGTGATAACGGATTCCGGCGGAATAATTGATGAATGCGCGTGGCTCGGCAAGGCGGGATGCATTTTGCGACCGACCACGGAACGCGCGACTGCACTTGAAGCGTCCGCGCTGGAACTTTGCGAACCGGCAGATCTGGTCCAAACCGCCACCAACCTTACGAACAGAACAGCACCACCAGTTCCTTTCCGGCCTGTCGGCTGGGACGGCAAGACGGCTAACCGAATGCTTGATACGCTGGTTGCTCTTGACCGGTAAAGTTGTCCGATAAATCGCGGCACGAGATTTGCAACCTGCGATCCCATGATTTCTTTTTACCGGCATTATTTTCCCATGGAGGATCGGGATGGCGATATATGACACCCTGATGAGCATCAGCAACATCGCATCCAGTGCGAAAAGCACCTATGCGGCGGCAAAAACCATTGCCTCGAACAGTCAGCCCCTGCCCGAAGAGGACAAGGAAAAAAATGCCGACATCGCCTACATCAAGGAACACGGTTTCACGACCTATGTGAAGGAACTTGAAGAGCGCAAGATCGAAGAGATGCGCCGCAAGATCCTGCAATCGATGGGCCTTGATGAGGAAAGCCTAGCAAAGATGGGCGCAACCGAACGTCAGGCCATCGAAAAAACGATTGCTGATGCGATCGAGGAAAAGCTGAATGGCGCAACACTTGCCAACAAGCAGAACAATGGTGAAGAAACACCGTCAGAACGACGTGATCGCATGCAGGCCGAAATTGCCTTCAACCCAAATATGTTCGATGTTTTCACAGCCCTTCAGTCTGAACTTTCGGATGGCTCGGTCCAGTCGATCACAGCCGATGACGAGAAAAAGCAGGATAACGCAGCATAACGTTGCGATTTCATGCAGAAACAAAAGGCGCTGTCGAAGTGACAGCGCCTTTTTCGTTTCGGAAATCCGAAAATGCCTTAATCATCGATGCCTGCCATGCAGACATATTTGACTTCAAGGTAATCCTCGACCCCGTATTTTGAACCTTCGCGGCCGATGCCTGACTGCTTGTAGCCGCCAAACGGGGCAACTTCGGTCGCAATCACACCGGCATTGACGCCGACCAGACCGGTTTCAAGGCCTTCGGCAAGCTTCCAGATACGGCTGATGTCACGCGAATAGAAGTACGATGCCAGGCCGAACTCGGAATCGTTGGCCATTTCAAGCACTTCATCATCACTGTGGAAGCGGATCAGCGGTGCCATCGGGCCGAAAGTTTCCTCGCGGAAGACCAGCATGTCGCGGTTGGCATCGGCAATCACGGTCGGTTCGAAGAAACTGCCGCCCTTTGCGTGGCGCTTGCCACCGGTCAAAACCCGACCGCCCTTGGAAAGCGCATCGGCAATCTGATTTTCGACTTTCTCGACAGCCTTTTCCGTAATCAGCGGACCAAGAACAACGCCTTCTTCGGTGCCATCGCCCACTTTCATTGCCGATGCCTTGGCAGCATATTTTTCGGCAAATTCGTCATAAACCGCGTCATGAACAAAGATACGGTTGGCACAAACACAGGTCTGGCCGCTATTGCGGTATTTCGAGGCAATCGCCCCTTCGACCGCAGCATCGACATCTGCATCCTCGCAAACAATGAACGGCGCATTACCACCAAGCTCAAGACTGATTTTCTTGACAGTGTCGGCGCACTGACGCATCAGCAAACGGCCAACAGCGGTCGAACCGGTAAAGGTCAGTTTGCGTACAATCGGGTTCTCGGTCATTTCGGCACCGATGGTTTTGGCGTCCCCGGTCACAATCGACAAAAGCCCCTTGGGCAAACCGGCGCGTTCGGCAAGGATCGCCATCGCAAGGGCAGAATACGGTGTTTCCATCGCTGGTTTGACAACCATCGCACAGCCAACGGCCAATGCCGGTGCGGCCTTGCGGGTGATCATCGCGGTCGGGAAGTTCCAAGGTGTGATCGCGGCACAAACCCCAACCGGTTCTTTTAAAACGACAACACGGCGGCCGGGTGCGAAGGTCGGAATGACGTCACCATAGATGCGTTTGCCTTCTTCGGCGAACCATTGCAGGAAGGACGAGGCATAGGCAATTTCACCGCGCGATTCTGCAAGCGGCTTACCCTGTTCGGCCGTCATCAGGCGCGCAAGGTCCTCCTGATTTTCCATCATCAGGTCGTACCATTTCATCAGAATGGCCGACCGTTCCTTGGCAGTGCGTTTCTTCCACTGCTTTTGCGCCTTTTCGGCAACTTCAATCGCGTGGGCAACTGCATCACGACCCAGAACCGGCACCGTGCCAAGCACTTCGCCCGTCGCAGGATTGGTAACCTGTTCAGTTTTGCCGTCTGGGGCGTCAACCCATTCACCGCCGATATAAGCCTGCTGAGTGAATAAGGACGGGTCTTTTAGAGAAACCATGGGAATGCCTCCGGAATTTTGCTTTGGGATCGAAGCATGAAAGTCATGACCATCATCTAGTTCGATCCGTGGTGGTTGCCACATCTTCGCAAGGAAAAAGCCCATTTGGCAATCGCAAACACTTTGCGTGCAATGCTTTGCAACAAGATTGCGTCTGGTTTCTGATATGGCGCGGCTTTTTGCAGAACCAGCCGATAAACGGTTGTTTTCCCCATCCACCCCACTCGGATAAGGCAAGTTTCGCGTGATTTAAGGCCGCAATCTTATGCCTTGAGGGAACAGATGGCTGCATTCATTTTTTTCGGTTTCAAACGATTCTGGTCAATTTCCCGGAGCAAATCGTTTCGAGCTGATCATTCCGCCGGAAACAAAATAAATCTATCAGCCACAAAGAACCCATATATTACAACCCATTATAACCCTGCATCCTTATTTCGTTATCGAAAATTAAAATTCTTCATAATTTTCGCTTGCAATTATTTTGGGCGGTTCGTAACGTTTTTGAAAGAACAGAATGACAGTTGAGAACATCTGTCACAAATCAGAGCAATCAGGGAGGAAGCGGTTGCTCAATTCAGAAACATACGACATTGCCATCATTGGCGGTGGCATCAATGGCGCAGGCATTGCGCGTGATGCGTCCGGCCGTGGCCTCAAGGTTTTTCTTTGCGAAAAGAACGACCTTGCAAGTGCGACTTCATCGGCCAGCACAAAGCTGATCCATGGCGGGTTGCGTTATCTTGAGCATTACGAATTCCGCCTTGTGCGTGAGGCCCTGATCGAGCGCGAAGTGCTTTTGAACGCCGCCCCGCACATTATCTGGCCTCTTCGTTTCGTTCTACCCCATGTCAAAGGATTGCGTCCGGCCTGGATGATCCGGCTGGGTCTGTTCCTGTATGATCACCTTGGCGGCCGCGAAAAACTTCCCGGTTCGGAAGGTATCCGCCTGAAGCAGCATGTCGCCGGTGCGCCGCTGATTGCCGGCATGGAAAAGGCATTCGTCTATTCCGATTGTTGGGTGCAGGATGCCCGTCTTGTCGTCCTTAACGCGATGGATGCACGTAATCGCGGTGCAGACATCCGGGTCGGAACCGAATGTGTTGCCGCCAGACGCGAGGGCGATCTGTGGTCTGTCATTGTTCGGGACAATGCCGGCGAACACACAGTCAAAGCTAGGTCGCTGGTCAATGCCGCCGGTCCTTGGTGTGCGGAAGTCCTTGAAAAACGTGTCGAAGCCAAAAAGAAACAGGGTATTCGCATGGTTCAGGGCAGCCACATCGTGGTGCCCAAGCTGTTTGACCATGATTACTGCTATATTTTCCAGAATCCGGATGGCCGTATCGTTTTTGCCATCCCCTACGAACAGGATTTCACCCTGATCGGCACCACGGACCGCGATTATAAAGGCGATCCGTCAAAGGTTGCGATCAGCGCAGATGAAATCAGCTATCTGTGCGAACTGGCCAATACCTATTTCGCGCATAAAATCTCGCCAACCGATGTCGCCTGGTCCTATTCCGGCGTTCGTCCGCTTTATGGCGACGGATCCGAAGACGCATCCCAGGTCACGCGCGACTATGTTCTTGAAATTGATAATGGCGACAAGGGTGCGCCGCTTCTGAACATTTATGGCGGCAAAATCACCACCTATCGCAAGCTAGCTGAATCAGCGATGAGCAAACTTTCCCCATATCTCGGGATTGCAGATGATCGCTGGACCGATAGCGTCGCCCTTCCGGGCGGCGACATGCCAAATGGCGATTTCGAAAGCTATCTTGCTGCAATGCAAAAGAAATTTCCGTGGATTCCGGTGGCTCAACTCTACCGCTACGTGCGAAACTACGGCACACTGACCCACACCATCATTGGCGATGCATCCGACCTTTCCGGGCTGGGTACGCATCTTGGCGATGATATTTACGAATGCGAACTGCGCTATCTGGCGGATCAGGAATGGGCACGTACTGCCGATGACGTATTGTGGCGCCGATCCAAACTCGGCCTGCATCTGTCAAAGGATGCTCAGACCGCCATTGCGCAATGGTTTGCAACTGAAACCAAATCGAATAACGCCGTGAAAACGGGCGAAGGAACAAATGTGAAATGACCCTTACGCTTGAAAACATAACCAAGACCGTGGGAGGGGAAACCCACATCGACGACGTGTCGATGTCGCTTGAGCCGGGATCATTTAACGTCCTTCTCGGGCGGACCCTGGCGGGCAAAACGACGCTGATGCGCATTATGGCAGGTCTTGAACCACCAACCAGCGGGCGCATTCTGGTCGATGGCAACGATGTCACCGGCATGCCCGTTCAGAAACGCAACGTCGCGATGGTCTATCAGCAGTTCATCAATTATCCGTCGATGAGCGTCTATGACAATATCGCGTCCCCCCTGAAATTGCAGGGCGTCGACGCGGCTGAAATCGAACGTCGCGTAAAATCCACCGCCGAACTGATGCATATCGAACATCTGCTTGATCGTCTGCCGCAGGAACTTTCGGGCGGTCAGCAACAGCGCACAGCGATGGCGCGCGCCATGGTCAAGGATTGCACCCTGCTTCTGCTTGACGAGCCGCTGGTCAACCTTGACTACAAACTGCGCGAAGAACTGCGTGAGGAAATCCCGAACCTTCTGGCGGAACGTGACACCATTGTCGTTTACGCCACCACCGAGCCGATGGAAGCCCTTTTGCTGGGTGGCAAATGTGCGGTGATGCATGAAGGCCGCGTAACCCAGTTTGGCCCGACCACACAGGTTTATCACAATCCGGCCTTTGTCGAGACCGGCCTGATCTTTTCCGATCCGCCGATTAATCTCGTCAAGGCCGAGGTCCGTGATAGTGCTCTCTATCTGGCAAGCGGCCATCAGGTCCCGCTGAGCGGTCATCTTTCAGCCCTTACCGATGGACAATACACCATCGGGGTTCGCGCCAATCACCTGTCGGTCGATCAGACCAGTGCCGAATGCGTTGCAATGCAGGGCCAGGTTGAACTGGCTGAAATCACCGGCTCGGAAACCTTTGTCCATGTTCATTTCAACGACGTTTCCTGGGTGATTCAGGAAGAAGGTGTGCACAACCCGCGGCTTGGCGAGGCGGCCACCTTCTATGTCGATCCCAAACGTCTGTTTGCCTATGACGCCAATGATCGCCTTGTGGCGGCACCGCCTGTTGAAATTCAAAACGGCAAGGCCGCCTGAGGTTGGAGAATTAAAATGGCACGTATCGATCTTAAAAGCCTTGCGCATTCATATTTCCCCGAACCCAAAAGGGACGAGGATTACGCCCTTCGCCGCATGGAACATGTCTGGGAAGATGGCGGGGCCTATGCCCTTCTTGGCCCGTCGGGCTGCGGCAAGACGACTTTGCTTAACATCATTTCCGGCCTTCTGACCCCGTCCGAGGGACAGGTCCTGTTTGATGGCAAGGACGTCACCAAACTGGCCCCCGAAGAACGCAATATCGCGCAGGTTTTCCAATTCCCGGTCATTTACGACACCATGACCGTTTACGAAAACCTTGCCTTTCCGCTGCGTAACCGCGGTGTTGATCCCAAACGGGTTGATGAACGGGTGCGCGAAATTGCCGGAATGCTCGACCTGACCGGCAAGCTGAAGCAAAAGGCGCGTGGTCTGGGTGCGGATGAAAAGCAGACGATCTCGCTTGGCCGCGGGTTGGTTCGCGACGATGTTTCGGCCATCCTGTTTGACGAACCGCTGACCGTGATCGACCCGCATCTGAAATGGGTCCTGCGCCGCAAGCTCAAGGAAATTCACAACAAACTGCGCCCGACCATGGTCTATGTGACCCATGACCAAGTCGAAGCCCTGACATTTGCCGATAAGGTCGTCGTCATGTATGGCGGCAAGGTCGTGCAGCTTGGGACCCCGCAGGAACTGTTTGAAAATCCGGCCCATACCTTTGTCGGCTACTTCATCGGAAGCCCGGGCATGAATATCATGCCGTGTAATATCGATGCCGGTGCGGCCTGGATTGATGGCAAACGCATCGCCCTTTCGGATCGTCACATGGAAGCCGTTTCCAAGGCATCCGGGCAGTTTGAACTTGGCATCCGTCCCGAATTCCTGCGCATCGAAACCGACAGCGGTTCCGAAGGCGATAACGGGATCGAAGTCAATATTGTCAAGATCGAAGACCTCGGCCAATACAAGATCGCAACCACCCGGTTCGGCTCGTCCGAAATGAAGGTCAAGGTCAGCGAAGATCAGCAGATCACCGGCCAAAACGGCATCCTCCGGTTCGCACCGGAATGGACCAAGCTTTACGCCGACAGCCAGCTGGTCGCATGAGGGGGATGGGGAAATGAACAAGATTACCAACAATAAGGCATGGTTCCTCGTCCTGCCGGTCTTCTTTATCGTCGCAATCAGCGCAATCATTCCGCTGATGACGGTTGTGAACTATTCGGTTCAGGATATTTTCGATCCGCAAACCCGTTTCTTTGTCGGGGCGGACTGGTTCCGTCAGGTCCTTGAAGACAGCCGCCTGCACGATGCCCTGATCCGTCAGATCATCTATACCGGCAGTGTGCTGTTCATCGAAATTCCGCTGGGTATCGGCATAGCGTTAACACTGCCACGCAAAGGCTGGGGCGTTTCGGCCTGCATGGTTCTTCTGGCTTTGCCGTTGCTTATTCCATGGAACGTGGTCGGCACCATCTGGCAGATTTTTGGTCGTGCCGATATCGGTCTTGGCGGTTATGCACTCAACATGATTGGCATGGACTATAATTACAGCCAGAACCCGATGGATGCCTGGGTGACCGTTCTTGTCATGGATGTGTGGCACTGGACCAGCCTGATTGTCCTGCTGTGCTATGCCGGTCTTCGTTCGATCCCTGATGCCTATTATCAGGCTGCCAAGATCGACGGTGCATCAAACTGGGCCGTTTTCCGGTTTATCCAGCTTCCGAAAATGCAGTCGGTTCTCGTGATCGGTGTTCTGCTGCGCTTTATGGACAGCTTCATGATCTATACCGAGCCTTTCGTGCTTACGGGCGGCGGGCCAGGTACGGCTACCACATTCCTCAGCCAGTTTTTGGTCACGATTGCTGTGGGTCAGTTCGACCTTGGTCCGGCTGCGGCATTCTCGCTGATCTACTTCCTGATCATTCTGCTGGTTTGCTGGGTTTTCTATACCGTCGTGATGAACGCCGGAAAGCGGGAGGAACAATAAAATGCGGTTCCAGAAACGTCATATCGCACTTCTTCTTTATATCGTGTTCCTGTTGCTGCCGATCTATTGGTTGTTCAACATGTCGATCAAGACCAATTCGGAAATCCTGGGCGCAATGACCCTGTTCCCGGATAATCCGACACTGGCGAACTATGCGACCATCCTGACCGATCCGGCATGGTATTCAGGCTATATCAACTCGATGATCTATGTCGGGATCAACGTTGTGATCTCGCTTCTGGTTGCCCTGCCCGCGGCATATGCTTTTTCCCGCTATAACTTCACGGGTGACAAGCATCTGTTCTTCTGGCTTCTGACCAACCGCATGGCACCGCCTGCCGTGTTCCTGCTGCCGTTTTTCCAGCTTTATTCAAGTGTCGGCCTGTTCGACACCCATATCGCTGTGGCGCTTGCACATTGCCTGTTCAACGTGCCGCTGGCGGTCTGGATCCTCGAAGGTTTCATGTCGGGTATTCCAAAGGAAATCGACGAAACCGCCTATATCGACGGTTATTCCTTCCCGCGCTTCTTCACCACGATATTCATTCCGCTGATCCGTTCGGGCATCGGTGTGACGGCCTTCTTCTGCTTTATGTTCAGTTGGGTTGAACTGTTACTGGCACGCACCCTGACGTCGGTCGATGCCAAACCGATCGTGGCCACCATGACCCGTACCGTATCGGCGTCGGGGCTTGATTGGGGTGTTCTGGCGGCTGCGGGTGTTCTGACAATCGTGCCTGGCGCGTTGGTGATCTGGTTCGTTCGCAACTACATCGCCAAGGGCTTCGCGATGGGTCGTGTGTAATCGGAAAACAGGAAGGAATAAAACAATGACTTGGATGGCCTGGACCCCGATTACCGCCGTGTTCTTCTCCTGCATCATCCTGATGCTGATCGGAATGGGAATATGGCAGGCAGTCTCGCCGACTGTTCCACGCCGGGGCTTTTTACCCCTGACGACAACCCGCGGGGATCGCCTTTTCATCGGTTTGCTTGGTGCGGCCTATATCCATCTTGGCTTTATGGCATTTAGCGATGCCGCCATCTGGATCGCATCAATCGTTGCCCTTTTCTGGCTCATCATCGTGATGCGTTGGGGCTGAATAATCCGGAGCGGTGCCGTGTCCTGCAACGGTGCCGTTCCTGTCGTCATTCACCACGACGGGTACTGTCTTCCCCCATCGCTGGTGAACCGGATTTTTCCGGAAGTGCAATGGAAGACAACCAGGGAGGAACGACATGATCGTCAAAGCCAAAGGCTCCTCTGCCATTATTAAAGGCAGTGCAGTTGCGGTCGCACTCGGTCTTGCAGTCTTTGCCAATCCGGCAGCAGCAGACCAGTACACCGACGCGGCAAAAAAATGGATCGATAGCGAATTCCAGCCGTCGAGCCTTGATAAAGATGCCCAGATGGCCGAACTCGAATGGTTCATCAAGGCAGCCGAGCCGTTCCGCGGCATGGAAATCAACGTGGTGTCCGAAACCATCACCACGCACGAATATGAAAGCAAGGTTCTGGCCAAGGCCTTCTCGGAAATCACCGGGATCAAGCTGACCCATGACCTGATCGGTGAAGGCGACGTGATCGAAAAACTGCAGACCCAAATGCAGTCCGGTCGTAATATTTATGACGCCTACATCAATGACTCCGACCTGATCGGCACGCATTCGCGTTACGATGCGGTCGTTCCGCTGACCGACTTCATGGCTGGCGAAGGCAAGGACGTTACCTCGCCGACACTCGACCTTGAAGACTTCATCGGCCTGTCCTTCACCACCGGTCCGGATGGCAAACTTTATCAGCTTCCCGACCAGCAGTTCGCGAACCTTTACTGGTTCCGCTATGACTGGTTCCAGCGTGAAGACCTGCAGAAGCAGTTCAAGGACAAATACGGCTATGACCTGGGTGTTCCGGTCAACTGGTCGGCATACGAAGACATCGCCGAATTCTTCACCAATGACGTGAAAGAAATCGACGGTAAAAAAGTCTATGGTCACATGGACTACGGCAAAAAAGACCCGTCCTTGGGTTGGCGCTTCACTGACGCGTGGCTTTCGATGGCTGGCGCTGGTGACAAGGGCATCCCGAACGGTCTTCCGGTTGATGAATGGGGTATTCGCGTTGAAGGCTGCGCACCTGCAGGTTCCAGCGTGACCCGTGGTGGTGCGGCAAACGGCCCGGCGGCTGTTTACGCTCTGACCAAATACATCGACTGGCTCAAAGCCTATGCCCCGCCAGAAGCGGCCGGCATGACCTTTGGCGAAGCCGGCCCGGTTCCGGCACAGGGCCAGATCGCCCAGCAGATCTTCTGGTACACCGCCTTCACCGCCGACATGGCGAAAAAAGGCACCCCGGTTGTGAACGAAGATGGCACGCCGAAATGGCGTATGGCACCTTCGCCGCACGGCCCGTACTGGGAAGAAGGCATGAAGCTCGGCTATCAGGACGTGGGTTCCTGGACTCTCATGAAGTCCACCCCGCCGGAACGCCGTCAGGCAGCATGGCTGTACGCACAGTTCGTGACCTCGAAAACAACCTCGCTGAAAAAGACCCTGACCGGTCTGACCCCGATCCGTCAGTCTGACCTGGATACCCAGGCCATGAGTGACATCGCGCCGAACTGGGGCGGTCTGGTTGAATTCTATCGTTCCCCGGCTCGCGTCCAGTGGTCGCCGACCGGTACCAACGTTCCGGATTACCCGAAACTGGCTCAGCTCTGGTGGCAGAATGTTGCCGAAGCTGTAACCGGCGAACGGACCCCGCAGGAAGCCATGGATAACCTTGCAACGGCAATGGACCGCGTTCTGGAACGTCTTGAACGTGCAGGCATCGGTGGCGAATGCGCACCGAAACTGAACGAGGAACAGGATGCACAGTACTGGTTCGACCAGCCCGGTGCTCCGAAGCCGAAACTTGATAACGAAAAACCGCAGGGTGAGACCGTCAAATACGACGATCTGATTGCGGAATGGAGTGCGGCCCAGAAATAATCCTGGCCACACAACTGGGGGTGCCGGGGATGATCTATCATCCCCGGCCGTCCCGCCGATTTTTCCGACAACTTATTTGTTCATACCGATTTCAAAGCACGATCCAGCTTTATGGATCGATAAAAACCCGGGACATCTGGCAAACCGGATGCAAGACCCCGTAAGGGGAATGTCTGGCTCATGGCGGGCAAGACAGGGAGGAAACAGTGAATACCGCGATTAAAAAACGTCGCGCTGGCCTTGGCATTCAAGGTCGGCTCATGGCTTCTTTTGCCCTGATTCTGGTACTGGCCGGTATTTCATCGGTGGTTTCCTGGATCTCGTTTGGCAATAGTCGTGCGCTTGTCGCCGACATCACCACCGACAGCCTGCCTTCAATCATCCGGCAGATGGAACTTGCCATGGATGGTGTTGGACTGGCGGCTCAGGCACCGGTTCTGGCCACATCCCGCAATGCCGATGAACTGGCTGAAACTGAGGCACGCCTTGATGCCCTGATCAGTGATGCCCGCACCCGCCTTGGCGAAATTGCCGTAACCAATCCGGAACCCCTGATGCTGCCCGTCGCCGCGGCGGATGCCGAAGCTGACGCAAATGCAGGTAACACCGAAATACCGGATCAGAATCCTGATCAAGCGCAGGAGCAGATCGGGGAGCCTACACAAACCGTTGCCGTCGATGCGATTGAAACCCTGACCGCACAGCTTGACGATATTGTTACCCGCCGTAATACGCTTCATGAATTGACCATGCAGCGGCTTGAACTTGAAAGGCAGCGTGGTGATCTGACTCTTGATATGGTCTTTGCCTATAGCGACCTTTCGGAATTCATCAATCCGCTGGTCGAGGTTGTCGATATCGATGTATCGCGCGGCATATCGCGTATTGCCGGGGGCAACAGCGATGCAGCGGGCGAACTTGAAGAAACCATCAAATTTTCCCAGCTAATTTCGGAAATCCGCGCCAATGTGAACCTTGCATTCGGCATGCTGACCGCGGCCATCGCCGTGCCAGAAGGCGATGCCATGGACGAGGTCCGCAATCAGTGGAGCTGGGCGGAGCTTCGCATTTCGGACGCACTGGAAAAACTGCCTGATAACAATGATGGCACCCAGATCAAAAAACTGGCCGAGGCATTGCTGGTTTATGGTGCTGGCAAAGACAGCGTTTTTGATCTGCGTGAAACCGAATGGGATAATCAGTACAAAACCGAGCAAACCCTTGATGCGACCCTGACCAGCGCCGAAGCGCTGAGCGCATCCATCGAACAACTGGTCGATGCCAAACGTCTTGAGGTCGATAACAGTGCAGCGAATGCCCTGTCGCAGGTGGTTCGCGATCAGCAGGTGATTGCCCTGATCGGTATTGCGGTTCTGGTGATCTCGCTTCTGATCCTGATTTTCTATGTCCGGGGTAACCTGATCAAACGTCTGCTCCGCGTAATTGACGGCATGCGCCGTGTGGCGAATGGCGACCTTTCGACCGAGGTTCGCGATACCGGTCGCGATGAAATCGGTCGCATGGCCGAAATTCTCGGCCAGTTCCGCGAAACAAGCCTTGCCGCCCAGCGGGCCGAGGAAAATGTCGCCCGCGAACGCGAAATCGCCGAAACCGAACGTCGCCGCGCCATGCTGGAACTGGCCGACGCGTTCGAGGCATCGGTGATGCAGGTAGCAAAGGATGTGTCACGCGAAGCCGAAAACATCCAGACAACATCCAATCAGGTGCGTGAACAGGCCGAAATCGCATCTAGCAATGCCACTGGCGTTGCCGGTGCGTCCGAGGAAATATCGATCAATATGGCGTCCGTTTCGGATGCAGCGCAATCGCTGTCCGAACGCGTGCGCGATACCGGCCTTCATGCCCAGCAGTCGGTGAATGCTGCGACCAACGCAGTCGATGCTGCCCGTCAAACCAGCGACACCATGCACGAACTTGAAACCGGCGCGCAGGAAATCGGTGAAATCCTTAACCTTATTCAGGATATCGCCGCCCAGACCAACCTTTTGGCCCTGAATGCAACAATCGAGGCCGCCCGTGCAGGCGACGCGGGCAAAGGCTTTGCAGTCGTCGCACAAGAGGTCAAAAACCTTGCCAATCAGACCGGCACGGCAACCGACCGGATTGCCCAGCGCATCACCGGTATCCAGACAACAACCGGTGTCGCGGTACAGGCCATCGCCACCATCCGCGACAGCATCACCGGCATTCACGAAACGGTCGGCGAAATGTCGGCGGCCGTCGACGAACAGCAGGAATTTGTCGCCGAAATCGCCAGCAACGTCGAACAATCCGCCACCGCCGCCAGCGAAATGAATGCAACGATTGCACAGGTCAGCACCGCCGCAGGCGACAATCTGCAGGCCGTCGATGGCCTGCGTCAGGCAACAGATCGCCTGCGTCATCAATCGGACGACCTCGGGAAACGCGTGCGCGACTTCCTTGACTCCATCCGGTCCGAGCAAACGGCAGCAACACGACAGCAAGGCAATGAAACCATCAATGAAGCCTCCCTCCCGTGAGCGCACCTATCCGGGGCCCGATAAGGATGCCCTTCCCCCGAACGTCACGGTCGGGTCCCGGAATTTTTTCGTCCGGTTTCATTAACCAACAAAAAACGATACACAGGAAACAGCATGAAAAATTCGATCGCGCATATCCTGAAATTCTCGGCCGTCACGGCAGGCGTCACACTGTGCCTGATGGCGACGGCAACTGCCGCTTCCCCGCTTGATGAAGGGGTGAATTCCTATCGTCACGGCAATTTCGAATCCTCGGCCAAAACCTTTGCGCCGCTTGCCGAACAAGGCAATGCCACCGCGCAATATCTGCTGTCCTGCCAGATAATCAACGGCATCGGTGTACCAACCGATCAGACTGCTGGCTGGGCCATGATGGAATCCGCCGCCAATAACGCCCAACCCGACGCCAGCATGGTTCTTGCCCGCCGGTTGGAAGCAACGAATGGTGATAAGGAAAACATCAAGTCGCTTTACATGACCGCCGCCGAACAAAAACAGACACAGGCCATGCTGTGGCTTGCCCTTGATGCGATTGACCAAGGTGACAAGGCGCATGCAAAAGAACTCCTGACGGATGCCTGGAACGAAGGCGACCCGCGGGCGGCAACCCTGCTTGCCACCCGCTTTGCCGAAAACGACGAAGACCGCATCAGCTATCTTTCCGCCGCGGCTGAAAAAGGCGAACTTCGTGCTGCCGCCTATCTTGCCGAAATTTCGCGCGAAAAGGATGACCGCGTCGGGGCTGTCGGCTGGTGTGCAATCGCATCCGGCCTGCCCGGCCATGCGGCCAATGTCGATTGGAAAGAAATCGGCATGGCGGTCGAGCGGACCTGCGCGAAATATGACGAGGACCTTAAACCTGCTGCACGCGCGCAAAACCGGGCCAATGTCGACCAGTTCCTGTCTGACTTCTTTGCCGATTACAAAGCATGGAAGCCTTGGCGCCCCTGTGCCGTTCGCTGATTATCGATCAGACAGATTGATCAGGCCTGCCAGAACGGCATCCATTGCATTCAGGTCGGTTGGTGTATTGATATTGATAAAGGGCGTACTTTGCCCCGGTTCAACCGGGAAATCGACGACAACAGCATTGGCAACGTGCAAGGCCCCGCCAACACGGCGGTCATCTGCCGCCAATTGACGCATAATGATCTCGCCCGTATCACGATGCCAAACGGCCGACAGATAATGATGCCGCCCGGCATGACTGGCAAAGGCTGCTTTTTTTCCCGCATCTGTCGCAGCCTTGATCAATTGCAGGGCCATATCATCGGGCACAATCGGGCAGTCGACCGGGAACGAGACCAGCCAGTCGATATCATCGGGCAATGCCGACAATCCCCCCAGAATACCGCCCAACGGCCCGTGCCCCGTTTCGGGTTTGTCCAGAATGACCGGCAAATTGAATGCTGCAAACAACGATGCGTCTTGGTTACTTGAAATCATCAGATGGTTGCATTGCCGGGCGGCTGCGCTGATCGCATGCGCAATCAATGGCTTACCTGCCAGTTCACGAAACGGTTTGTTCCCGCCCATACGTCGCCCCTCGCCCCCGGCCAAGATCAATCCGGCGACTTTCGGGTGATTGGATATGCTGTTTGCTTTGGCTGACATCGGCGGGATTACGTCCGTTTATTCTGATCAGGATGGCATGGCAGCATTGCCGACGGGGCATTTGCCGTGGGGGTATTTTGCCCCTATATCGGGGGCAAAGACAATGACAGCTTGGCTGTCACGCGATCGGACGACCGAATACGCCTGATGATGACGACCGGGGACGGCCCCTTTGAACCAGGAGGCCGTTATGGCTTGGATTGCATTGCTTTTGGCTGGAATTCTCGAAGTTTGTTGGGCTGCTGGCCTTAAATACTCCGATGGCTTTACCAGACCCGTTCCGACAATTTTCACCCTGATTACCATGGCCGGAAGCTTCTGGCTTCTGACCGTTGCCATGCGCAGCATTCCACTTGGCACCGCTTACGCGATATGGACCGGGATCGGTGCGGTTGGCGCGGTGATATTTGGCATAATCGTCCTTGGCGAAGCCCTTAGCTTTGCAAGGATCATGTCCATCGGCCTGATCCTTGCAGGAATTATCGGGCTAAAGCTTTTCCAACCTGCCTGAATAAAACGGGCGGCCCTCAAGCCGCCCGTTTTCCAAATCCCCTTGGGTACGGACTAAATCACACGCCTGCTGGGATTCCGCTGCGTTCCACCTTGCGCGGAGACGTGAGTTCCTTCCATTTCGACAGCGCCTTGTTGACCGCAGGATACGGTTCACGCGGGATGAACTCCCCATCACCGCATTTGCCAACGACAACGCCCTCCTCGGCGGCAATCCGGCCACGGCTGATGGTGTAGCGCGGTAGACCGGTGACTTCATGTCCTTCGAACACGTTGTAATCGATGGCAGACTGCTGATGTTTGGCAGTGATGGTTTTCGATGCCTTCGGATCCCAGACGACAAGGTCCGCATCAGCACCCACAAGGATTGCGCCCTTGCGCGGATAGACATTCAGGATTTTGGCAATATTGGTTGAAGTCACTGCCACGAATTCATTCATCGTCAGACGTCCGGTATTCACGCCATAGGTCCACAGCAACGGCATGCGGTCTTCAAGACCACCAGTCCCGTTTGGGATTTTGGTGAAATCACCAACGCCCATGCGTTTCTGCTTTGTTGTGAAGGCACAATGGTCGGTTGCGACGACCTGCAGGCTACCGGATGCCAGACCGTTCCACAGACCATCCTGATGCAGTTTGCTGCGGAAAGGCGGGGACATGACGCGGCGGGCCGCGTGATCCCAGTCCGCGTTCGCATATTCACTTTCATCCAGAATCAGATGCTGGATCAGCGGTTCGCCAAACACGCGTTTACCATTGGCTCGCGCGCGGCGAATGGCTTCGTGTGCCGGTTCACAGGACACATGCACGATATAAAGCGGCACATTCGCCATATCGGCAATCATGATCGCACGGTTGCACGCCTCGCCCTCGACATCGACAGGCCGGGAATAGGCGTGTGCCTCGGGCCCGTTATTGCCCGCATCAAGCAAACGTTGCTGAAGGGTCGCAACCACATCGCCGTTTTCGGCATGCACCAATGGCATCGCGCCAAGTTCCGAACAGCGCGAGAAAGATGCGAACATTTCGTCATCATCAACCATCAACGCGCCCTTATAGGCCATGAAATGCTTGAAAGTGTTGATACCCTTTTCCTCGACAACGATTTTCATCTCGTCAAAGACCTGCTCGCCCCACCAGGTGATTGCCATGTGGAACGAATAATCGCAAACCGCCTTGGTCGATTTGTTATCCCACGCCTGAAGCGCTTCAAGCAGCGACTGATTGGGTGCAGGCAGGCAGAAATCGACAACCATCGTCGTACCACCGACAACCGCTGCCTTGGTACCGCTTTCAAAATCGTCTTCGGAATAAGTGCCCATAAAGGGCATTTCAAGATGAGTGTGCGGGTCAATCCCGCCGGGCATGACATAGCAGCCGTCGGCATCAACAACCTTGTCCCCGGTCAGGTTCTGACCGATCGCGGCGATCTTGCCATCTTCAATCAGGATATCGGATTTGTATGTCAGATCGGCGGTAACGATTGTTCCGCCACGAATAACCATGGACATGGGTGGCTCCTTGTCTGTCAGTCTGTCGTAGGGTCCGGAAAGTTGCGGGAAAGGCCCCGGCATCCCTGCCCGTTTTCAGTTTCGTCAGATGGTTTGCCCCCCGGCAGGATTTTTGCACCTGCCGGGGGATCGGATCGTTACATTGACGCCTTGTCGGTAACGGCGTGGGTCCATGCGCCTTCCGGCTCTTTGGTGATAACAGGATCGGAACCGCCCGACAGAAGGCTATCCACGGTGCGCTGATAGGCCGCCTCGTCAAGTTTGCCATCGTCATCAAGCAGCTTGGCGATTTCCTGCATCATGCGGATCTGGTGTTTTTCGGTCTGGGCACCGGTTGCATCGTTATCCAGAACGATCATCGCCGCGTCTTCCGGGTTTTCCTTCGCCCACTGCCAGCCCTTCATGCTTGCAGCAACAAAGCGCCCCATCTTGTCGACGAAAGCCTCGTCCTTCAGATTGTCTTCAAGAACATAAAGGCCGTCTTCAAGGGTCGCGACACCCTGATCTTCGTATTTGAAGACCTTAAGCTGATCTTCAGTGATACCGGCATCGATAACCTGCCAGTATTCGTTATAGGTCATGGTCGAAATGCAATCGGCCTGCTTTTGCAGCAGCGGATCAACGTTGAAGCCCTGCTTAAGAACCGTAACGCCTTTTTCGCCGCCATCGGTCGGAATGCCAAGCTTCGACATCCAGCTTAAGAAAGGATATTCGTTGCCAAAGAACCAGACGCCAAGCGTACGACCCGGGAAATCATCCGGGCTTTCAACACCGGTCTCCTTAAGGCAGGTGAGCATCATGCCTGACTTGGCAAAGGGCTGCGCAATGTTAACCAATGCAACACCCTTTTCACGCGACGCCAGTGCGGATGGCATCCAGTCGACGATCACGTCCGCACCACCACCGGCAATAACCTGCGGCGGGGCAATATCCGGCCCGCCCGGATTGATCGTGACGTCAAGATCGGCTTCTTCGTAAAAGCCCTTGTCAAGCGCCACATAGTAACCGGCGAACTGTGCCTGGGTTACCCATTTAAGCTGCAGGGTGACTTCGTCCGCCGCCATCGCCGAGAGCGATGTCAAACCGACACTTAACCCTAACGCAGTCGCAAATACTTTCTTCATTCGTCGATGTCTCCTCAGGTTATTGTCAAGTCCTCCCGACGGGCCGTCTTTTGATGCCTTTAATGGCGACGTACCCGAAATGACGGATGCCATGACGTCGCCTTTCTTTCGACGTAGGCCACAGCTCCGTAAAAGGCGGTCCCCGCCAGGGCCGCCAATGCAATTTCCGCCCAGACCATATCGACATTCATCCGCCCGACTTCGGTCGAGATACGGAAACCCATGCCAACGATCGGGGTGCCGAAAAATTCGGCAACGATGGCACCAATCAGCGCCAGCGTGGAATTGATTTTAAGTGCGTTAAAGACAAACGGCATCGCTGCTGGCAACCGCAACCGGAACAGGGTTGACCAGTAACCCGACGCATACGTTGCCATCAGGTCCTTCTCAAGCGCACCTGCCGCGTTCAATCCAGTCACGGTATTCACCAGCATCGGGAAGAAGGTCATGATCACAATCACCGCCGCCTTCGATTGCCAGTCAAACCCGAACCACATCACCATGATCGGCGCCACACCGATGATCGGTAACGCTGACACCATATTGCCCAGCGGTAAAAGCCCCCGTTTCAGGAACGGCACCCGGTCGACTGCAATCGCAACGATAAAGGCACTGCCGCAGCCAATCACATAGCCGCTGATCACGGCCTTGATGAAGGTCTGATGGAAATCGGCAGCCAGAATGTCGGTCGAACTGATGAAACGAAGCCCAATGGCACTTGGCGCAGGAAGTAAAACCTGCGGCACGCCAAAACCAGCCACGATCACTTCCCAAAGGAACAGCAACCAGACGCCAAACGCGATCGGCACCAGAATATTGGCTGATTGCTGTTTCGCCATTTCAAGGCTGCGATAACGCGCAACCACATCAATCCCCCGCCAGATAAACGCCCAAAGCGACAGGATGAACAGCCAGAACCCGGTTCCTGCATGTCCGGCAACCCCTTGACCATAAAGCGCCCCAATCGCCTGCCAGCAGCCAAATACCGCCACCGCCAGAATGATTGCCGCATACTGAATGCGACCAACACCAAGCCAGGTAAAGGCAGCACCAGTGATCACACACAGCGCCATTGCAACGGCAATTCCGGGAATGTCGCTGACAAAGGCGATCTGTTTGCCGCTGTCGGAATCAATTCCGGTTAACGGAAAGATCAAAGCCAAAAGGGCAGCAATCGCAGCAACCAGACAGAATTTATCAAGTTTGATATTGGTCATCCGCGTACTCCCATTCTGGCAAGTACACGGCGTTCACACCATCCAACCATCACCACCATGATCGCGGCAACAAAGGCCGCGGTCAGCAATGCCGACCAGATCTGGATGGTTTGCCCGTAATACGACCCGGCCAGAAGACGCGCGCCCAACCCGGCCTGCGCCCCCGTCGGCAATTCACCGACAATTGCCCCCACCAGACTGATCGCAATCGCAACCTTCAGACTGGCAAACAGATAAGGCATCGCCGATGGCAGGCGAAGCGACCAGAAAGTCTGCCATTTCGATGCGTTATAGGTCCGCATCAGATCAAGCTGGATCACCTGCGGCGAACGCAGGCCCTTGACCATGCTGATCGTCACCGGGAAGAAACACAGATAGGTCGAAATGATTGCCTTTGGCACCAGTCCCTTAAGTCCAATCGCGCCGAGCACAACGACGATCATCGGGGCAATGGCAAGAATCGGAATGGTCTGGGATGAAATCACCCACGGCATCAGGCTTTTTTCAAGTGTCACCACATGAACGATCCCGACCGCCAGCAAAATGCCAAGTGCTGTACCGATCACAAACCCCAGCAGGGTCGATGAAAGCGTCACCCATGTGTGGTAAACCAGCGACCGTTTGGACGTGATCGAAGTCGCAAAAATGGTTTTATACATTTCCTGCGCGACCTGATGGGGGGCAGGAAGGATCGGCCGTTCCTGTGCCATCGTATCTTCGATCAAGCGCGTCGTTGTCCAGGTTTCGCCGGCGCGGTTATAGCGATCAATCTGGGTCGGCGCGTTCATGAACACCGCCCCGACATACCAGATGACAAACAGCGCAATCAGAACCACCGTCACCGGGCCAGCCTGCCCGGACATCAAACGCGACCAAAGCGACGCACCACCCATCGCACCATTCATCGTTGCGGCATTACTCGTCATAGCTATGCCCTGCCCGCAGCCCTTCACGCACACGATGGGCTACTTCCAAGAATTCTGGTGTTTCGCGGATATCAAGACCGCGATCCTTCGGAAAATCGGTTTTGATCACATCAATGATCCGGCCCGGCCTTGGCGACATCACAACGATCTTGGTCGACAGGTAAACTGCCTCGGGGATCGAATGGGTGACAAAGGCAACCGTCTTGTTGGTCCGGGCCCATAGTTTCAGAAGCTGTTCATTCAAATGATCGCGGACAATTTCATCTAACGCCCCAAACGGCTCATCCATCAGAAGCAGATCGGCATCAAAGCTTAGCGCGCGCGCAATCGATGCACGTTGCTGCATCCCGCCCGAGAGCTGCCACGGGAATTTCTTTTCAAACCCGTTCAGTTCGACAAGTTTTAGTGCCTCGTGCCCCCGTTTGATCCGTTCTTCGCGGGGGATTTCCATAATTTCCAGCGGCAGGGTCACATTGCGTTCAATCGAACGCCATGGCAGCAATGCCGGGGCCTGAAACACATAGCCATAGGCACGGTTTTCACGCGCTTCCTGCGGCGAAACACCGTTGATCGAAATATCACCACCCGTGGCTTTCTCCAGATCGGCAATCACTCGTAAGAGCGTGGTTTTGCCACAGCCCGACGGGCCGATAAAGGAAACGAAATCACCACGTTCAATCGTCAGATCAACGTCGGACAGGGCATAGACCGGCCCGTCAGCGGTTTGAAAGGTCAACGACAGTTTTTGAATATCAACAACTGCGTCGGCGGATGCGGGCATTTGCGCCACATTATTGACGACTGCTTTTAACGTCATGGGGTATCCCCTGATCGAATGTCTCTCTAAAGCCTCCCTCAGGGTCGTTGCCCTGAACCTTGCCGACTTGTCTTTTGCCCGGTCATTTGGCGCCGGAATATAAAATGTCGGTCAAAGCAAAACGGCGAGCGGGGCACATGCTCCGTTCGCCGTTAAAATCTCAGTTGCCGTCGGTCAGGCGGGTATAAGTCGAAGGCCGACGGTCCCGGAAAAACTGCCATGTGTTCCGGACTTCACGCACCATGGACATATCCATGTCATGCACGATCAGTTCGTCCTGATCGCGCGATGCTTCCTTCTCGATCACGCCGCGCGGATTGACGAAATAGCTTTGGCCGTAAAACTCACCGATATCCCAAGGCATTTCGCGGCCAACACGATTGATTGCCCCGATATAACATCCGTTGGCAACCGCCGATGCAGGTTGTTCCAGCTTCCACAGATGTTCCGAAAGCCCAGCCACCGTTGCTGACGGATTGACGATATATTCAGCGCCATTAAGCGCCAGTGCACGCCAGCCTTCGGGGAAATGCCGGTCATAGCAGATATAAACGCCAAGCTTGCAATACTGGGTATCAAACACCGGCCACTCCGAAACACCCGGTTTAAAGAAAAACTTTTCCCAGAAACCGGCAACCTGCGGGATATGGGTTTTGCGATATTTGCCGAGATAGGTCCCGTCGGCATCAATCACGGCGGCGGCGTTGTAATACACACCGGTAATTTCCTGCTCGTAGATCGGAACGACGATGACCATCTTGTGTTTCTTGGCCAGTTCACACATCAGTTGCGTGGTCGGGCCGTTCGGGATTTCTTCGGCCGCGTCATACCATTTCCTGTCCTGGCTGGGGCAGAAATAGGGCTGCGTAAACACTTCCTGAAAACACAAAACCTGCACGCCCTGCCGCCCTGCCTCTTCGATATAGGGCAGATGCGCGTCGATCATGGCCTGACGAATTTCGTCCGGCGACTGTTCGGTTGAACCCTTAAGGCTCATCTGAATCAGTCCGCCTCTCAGCATAGACATCCGAGATACCTCCTTGATCTGATATGTGCCATGTGCCGACTTTTGCCGATCTTGTGGCTTGGTCCGGTCTGCGCCCCCAATTCCCATGATGGGACGCAAACCGGAAAATCGTGAAACGTAACGTTTCCCAACAGCTTTCGCCTACCTTGCCCGCAATGGGGCAGAGCTGGAATCAGTCCTTAGTCAATTTCCTTCAACACTTCGCGCAGCGTGCCAAACAGCTGATCGATATGAGATTTTTCAATAATTAGCGGCGGTGAAAGCGCAATGATATCGCCCGTGGTGCGGATCAGGATGCCCTTCTCGAACGCCTTGAGGAATGCACTAAAGGCCCGCTTGGTCGGGAAGCCTTCGATGCTTTCAAGTTCGATCGCACCGATCAGACCAAGATTACGGATATCCTTGACCTTCGGCAGATCAATCAGGCTGTGAACCGCATCTTCCCAATATTGGCCAAGTTCCTGCCCCTTGGTGTAAAGGCCTTCTTCCTCATAGGTTTCAAGCGTCGCGAGGCCCGCCGCACAGGCAACCGGGTTGCCCGAATAGGTGTAGCCATGGAACAGCTCGATCATGTTTTCCGGACCGGTCATGAACGTGTCATGGATATCGTCAGTGGCGAAAACCGCTCCCATGGGGATCGTGCCGTTGGTAAGCCCCTTTGCCGTCGTTACCATGTCCGGCTGAACACCAAAATAATCCACCGCAAACGGCGCGCCAAGGCGACCGAAACCGGTAATGACTTCATCAAAGATCAGAAGAATGCCATGCTTGGTGCATATCTCGCGCAGGCGTTCCAGATAGCCCTTTGGCGGGATCAGAACACCGGTCGACCCTGCGACCGGCTCAACAATAACGGCCGCGATGGTTGACGGATCATGCAGCGCGCAAATGCGTTCCAGATCATCGGCCAGAAACGCACCGTGTTCCGGCATGCCACGGGTAACACCGTTTTCATCAGGCAGATAGGTATGACGGATATGGTCAACCCCGCCCAGCATCTGGCCAAAGGTTTTGCGGTTACCAGAAATACCACCGACCGAAATACCGCCGAAATTGACACCGTGATAGCCGCGCTCACGACCGATCAATCGGGTCCGCTGACCGTCCCCTCGTGCCCGGTGATAGGCAATCGCGATCTTAAGCGCGGTTTCAACCGATTCAGATCCGGAATTGGTATAAAAAACATGGTTCAGATCGCCCGGCATAAGCTGCGCCAGACGGCTGGCAAGCTCGAACGCCTTGGGATGCCCCATCTGGAATGCCGGGGCATAATCCAGTTCGTCCATCTGTGCCTTGACCGCCTCGACGATCTTGGGGCGCTTGTGACCAGCGTTGCAGCACCAAAGCCCTGCAGTACCGTCCAGAATCTGGCGGTTGTCATCGGTCTGGTAATACATGCCTTCCGCGCTGACAAGCATGCGTGGGGCCTGCTTGAACTGGCGGTTCGCCGTAAACGGCATCCAGAATGCCGAAAGATCGTTCGGTCGGCTGATTTTCGTGGTGGCTGTCATAAAAAGGTCTCCCGTACCTTTCTTGTGCTTCCCTGACATCGTTTTGGCGGGCCAAATCAATGTCCGACTTTATTAAATAGCCAGACCGCCCCGACTGAGCGATATGTCGCACATAGGGCAGTTTGGACTACACCTGATAAGGGTGCAGAAAAAATCGTTAGCACGGGAATCTCCCATGCACTAGCGCTTTAAAGTCACCGGGAACTGGTTTCGAATTTTCGACTGCCAAATGCCATTTCAGCGACCCTGATTTTTGTTTACGGCACCGAATTTCTGTTTATCTTTCACCGGTGTTGTTCAAAATTTTGGACATACCCGGTTGGTTTGGCGCGTATTTTAAGCTTGCTTTTTAGTATCTAAAGTAGAGATTATTTTAACCTGACCAAACGGTCAAGATAAATGACGCAATTTCGGGGAACGTCGATGACTGCAATCAAATCCGGACTGAACGGTGCACACAAGGCCGCCATTCGTCAGGAAAACGAAGAGCAAATTCTCGCCGCTGCCGAACTGGTTTTTGCCGATTACGGCTTCAAGGGAGCAACCACCGCGCGGATCGCCGAAATTGCCAATGTGCCCAAGGCAAATGTGCATTACTATTTCAGCACCAAAGAAGCCCTTTATCGCCGTATCATGGAAGACATCTGCGATCACTGGCTTGAAGCAGCAATGACATTTGAAAATAGTTCCGACCCGGCCGAAATCCTGCGCGGCTATATTGAAGCCAAGATGGATTTGTCGCGTGCCCGCCCGCATGGTTCACGCGTCTGGGCGCATGAAATCATCCGTGGGGCAAAATTTTCATCCGATTACATTTCAACCACTGTCAAAAACTGGCTTGATAGCCGTGTAGTGGTGATCAATCGCTGGATCACCGAGGGGAAAATGGACAAGGTCGAGCCGTACTCGCTGATGTATATGATCTTTGCCACGACCCAGCATTACGCCGACTTTGCCCGCCAGATTGAAATCTTCAACAACGATCAACCGCTGTCGGATACCCAATTCGCAGAGGCCAAGGAAAATGTCGTGCGCATCATTCTAAAGGGTGTTGGCCTGTCTTAAAGGCAACCGGCGCAACAAAGCTGCCTGCCCGTCCCCCACACTAACGAATAGTTGTAAAAGATACTCTGCTTCCAAATCTGAAATCGACAAACACTGATCGGTTTTCAACGGGGGTAAGCATGTATTTTCAACGCGTATTCTTTTACGCGATCCGATTGGGCGTCATGCCTATGCTTGTCCTGACTTGCATTGTCCTGTCCGCAATTATCAATCATGCCCATGCAGCATCTGATGCCTGCAAACAGATTGTTGTTGGCGGTGCCGCAGGATGGGAACCGATCTCTTACTTAGACAGTAACGGCCACGCGCAGGGTATTTCGATTGATATCCTGCGTCGATACACGCAGGAAAATAGTATCAGTCTGAAAGTGCATCTTGAAGTCCCATGGAACCGGTCGATCCAGATGCTCGAAGCCGGTGAAATCGATGTGATGGCGGGTGCCTATTACACGGCCGAACGCGCGATGACTTTCATCTATTCCCTTCCCTATGCATCCGATGATGTGATGGTCTTTCAGCATGTTGACCGGCAATTTTCAGTTCACAGCATAGACAGCCTCATCGGTCACAGCGGTGCGCGCCCCCAAGGCGGAAGCTACGGCGATTTCATTGACCGGTTTGCCACCGATAGGCTCGACATGATTTATTCACCAACCGGCAACCGCATATTCGATATCCTGATGAACGGGCGGGTCGATTATGTATTGCTCGGGCGATATGACGGCATGGCCAATGTCGCGATTGACGGCATCGACCAACAGGTTATTGCCATTGAACCACCACTGGCCGTGAACGAAGTTCAATTCATGTTTTCGCGCAGCAGCCCGTGCGTGCGGCATGTCGCCCGGATCAACAGCTTGATCACTGAACTGAACGACAGCGGGCAGCTTTCCGAATGGGTTGCCTTTCACCTGCCCAAATCTAACAGCAACTGACAAAAAAAGACCGGCACAGAGGCCGGTCCAGTCTGGAGTATTCATGGGAGGTAGTTGATATCGGTCTAAACCGATTGTGCCATGATCGTCTCGTCGGCCTTGGCCAGAACGGCATGTAGCAAAACCTGCCCTCCCGCATCTGACCAGTGCTTGTGAACTTCCTCGATCTCGTTATGGGAAATACCATCGACACACGGGATAAAAATCATCGCGGTCGGGGTCACCTGCGCCAGATAGCAGGCATCATGCCCCGCACCCGACACAATCTCGCGCGCGGAATATCCACCGATTTCAACGGCATTGCGAACCGCGTCGACGCAGGTTTTGTCAAACGGAACCGGCGCGTAATAGAAAATCTGCTCAAACTCGATTTTAAGGCCGATTTCGGAGGCAATTTTATCAACACCATCGCGCAGAGCCTTATCCATATCGGCCAGGACCGCGTCATCTGGATGGCGGAAATCAACGGTAAAGAACACCTCACCCGGGATAACATTGCGTGAGTTCGGATGGATTTGCATCATGCCAACCGTGGCACAGGCCAGTGGGGATCGATCCAGACCGATCCTGTTGACCAGATCAACCACCCGGGCCGCCCCCAGCAACGCATCCTTACGGGTTTTCATCGGGGTCGGTCCAGCATGTGCTTCGACACCGGTGAATTTGATTTCATACCAGCGCTGCCCCTGTGCATCGGTAACAATGCCGATATCCTTGCCTTCGTCTTCAAGGATCGGGCCCTGCTCGATATGTGCCTCGAAATAGGCCCCCATCGGATGGGCATCAATCGTGGCTTCGTCATCGCCAAGATAGCCGATACGCTTCAATTCCTCGCCCATCGTCTTGCCATCGACATCGGCCCGTGAATGACCGTATTCAAGGTCGAAAACCTTAGCAAACACGCCCGATGCGACCATCGCCGGGGCAAAGCGCGACCCTTCTTCGTTGGTCCAGCAAACGACTTCAAGAGGTGCTTCGGTTTCGTATTTGGCTTCGTTCAGAGCCCGGATTACTTCAAGCCCCGAAAGCACGCCATAAACACCATCATATTTGCCCCCTGTCGGCTGGCTGTCCAGATGGCTTCCCATCACCACCGGCGGCAGATCGGGATTGCGTCCTTCACGGCGCGCAAAGATATTGCCCATCTTGTCGATGCGGATCGTGCAACCCTCGGCCTTGCACCATTTGATGAACAAGTCTCGGCTCTCACGATCCAGATCGGTCAGCGCCAATCGGCAAACGCCATCCTTGGCGGTTTTGCCGATCTTTGCCATTTCCATCAGGCTGTCCCAAAGCCGGTCGCCATTGATCGACAGATTGCGCACACTTGGTTGAACGGTCATTTAGATATCCTTTTGTCTGTCTTCCGGCTTGGGATTACTCGGCAGCCTGCCGCATCGGGTTTAACGGATGTTCCGGCCAGGTCATGTAAGGCTTGTCGGTTTTGACCGGTTCCATGGTGATGCAATCAGGCACCGGACAAATGTGATAGCAAAGGTTGCAACCAACACATTCCTCGTCGATGACAACAAACTCACGGTGCCCGTCTTCCTTGACATTCATCGCAATCGCCTGATGTGATGTATCCTCGCACGCGATGTGGCAACGACCACATTCGATACAATTGTCGGGGTTGATCACCGCCTTGGTATCGAAATTCATGTTAAGCTCGTTCCAGTTCGCGACCTGCGGCACGGCCGCACGCGTGAACTGTTCGACACTGGTGTACCCCTTGTCATCCATCCACTGGCTCATGCCATCAATCAGATCATCGACAACCCGGAAACCATAAATCATCGCAGCCGTGCAGACCTGCACCGCGTTTGACCCCAACGCCATGAATTCAACAGCGTCTTTCCATGTGGTAATCCCGCCGATGCCGGAAATATGCAGATCGCGGGTTTCCGGCGTGCGGGCAATTTCGGCCACCATGTTAAGCGCAATCGGCTTTACCGCCGATCCGCAATAACCGCCATGCGTTCCCTTGCCATCAACCATCGGCTCGGGAACCATGCTGTCCAGATCGACCGAAATGATCGAGTTAACGGTGTTAATCAGCGACACGGCATCCGCCCCGCCTTTTAACGCGGCCTCCGCCGACCACAGGATATTGGTGATGTTTGGCGTCAGCTTCGTAAAGACCGGAATATCGACCGCATCCTTGACCCAGCGGGTGACCTGTTCGACCATTTCAGGCACCTGCCCGATGGCCGATCCCATGCCGCGCTCGCACATGCCGTGCGGGCAGCCAAGGTTAAGTTCTATCCCGTGCACGCCGCTTTCGGCGATCTGTTGTGCCAAATCCTTCCATGCCCGTTCTTCAATCGGGGCCATCATCGATCCGATGATCACATGGTCGGGATATTCTTTACGACATTCTCGGATTTCCTGAAGATTGACCGAAAGCGGCCGGTCGGAAATCAGTTCGATATTGTTGATACCAAGCAAACGACGGTTCTGGTCATGATGCGCGCCATAGCGCGACGATACGTTAACCACTGGCGGATCAATCCCCAGCGTCTTCCAGACAACCCCGCCCCATCCGGCCTGAAATGCGCGAACAACGTTGTATTTCTTGTCGGTCGGCGGTGCGGAGGCCAGCCAGAAGGGGTTGAGTGAATCAATCCCGGCAATTTTGCAGCTTAGATCAGCCATTTTCTCTCTCCCTTTCTGGCTTATGCGGTTTTAAGGAACGCATCGATGGCAATCGCGGCCTGTTTGCCGTCTTCGACCGACTGAACTGTCAGGTCCTCGCCACTTTTGATGCAGTCCCCACCGGCAAAGATGCCAGAGGCTGTTGTCTGGTAATTTTCATCGACCACAATCTTGCCCCCGGCAATTTCCATTCCGGCAAGGTCATCTGTTTTGATTTTCTGACCGATGGCCTTCAGGATCTGATCGGCGCGGATTTCAAACTTCTCGCCAGTACCGACAAGCTTGCCGTCCCGAAGTTCCGTTTTCTCGAACTCCATTCCGATAAGTTTACCATTGGCCTTGATCGCAATCGGCTTGGCCCAGTGGCGCACAACCACGCCATTGATCTTGGCCAGTTCCTGTTCATATTCGGTCGCCGACATATGTTCGGCCCCACGGCGATAGACCAATGTGACTTCGTCGGCACCAAGGCGTTTGGCCTGAATGGCGGCATCAACTGCAGTGTTGCCACCACCAATCACGATCACATTATTGCCAACCGGCATATCGGATTTCGGTTCGGTCTGACGAAGCTGCTCGATAAAGGCAATCGCATCATCTACACCGTCAAATGCCTCGCCCGGCAGGCCAAGCTCGTTGGTCGCACCAAGCCCCACACCGACAAACACGGCGTCATATCCGTCACGCAAAGCCCCAAGCGTAATGTCACGGCCAAGCGCCTTGCCATATTCGATCCGGATGCCGCCGATGCCCAAAAGGAATTCAACCTCGCGCTGGGCGAAATCATTGGTCATTTTGTAAGCTGCAAGACCATACTCATTAAGCCCGCCCGGCTTCGCCTTGGCTTCGAACACCGTGACATCATGGCCCAGCATCGCCGCCCGATGTGCGCACGAAAGCCCCGCTGGACCAGCGCCGACCACAGCAATCTGCTTGCCAGTCGAAGGTGCACGTTTGAATGGATGCGGCAAATCAGCCCGCGCCATCAGATGATCAACCGCAAAACGTTGCAGGCTACCGATTTCAACGGCGACATCTTCGGACACATTACGCACACAGGCCTGTTCGCACAGCACTTCCGTCGGGCAGGCACGTGCACAGGTGCCCCCCATGATGTTGGCCGCCAGGATGGTTTTGGCCGCCCCGTCCGGGTTGCCGGTGCTGATTTTGCGGATAAAGCCCGGAATATCAATTGATGTCGGGCATGCTGTAACGCATGGCGCGTCATAGCAATACAGGCAGCGATTGCTTTCGGCCATGGCCTGCAAGGTGGAATAGGCCGGATGCAGATCGGAAAATCCGTCATCGGTATCATTATGGCCGATATGACCCGAGCCATGGATCGCACCTGATTTCGAAACTTGCTTGCCCTGCAAGATGGTCATGTTTTGTCTCCCTGCCAAAAAGGCGTCCTCTCCTGGCGTCAGCGAGAGACAAACAAGAATGGCATTCTCAAAAAACCAGCCGCCCTTGGAAGCCTTAAAAAAGCTTCGGATGGATTTATGGCGTATGCGGACGGGCGGGCCCGACCAACTCTGGGTCTTCTATCAATGACATTCTTGGCGTATCCGTCCGGCATATCGCCGAACTGTTCCCAGTATTCGATCTGCCGCGCTTTTATGGAGTTCGGGTTTTCCCGGTTGATTGCACGTACAGATGCCTCTCTCTGACAGATACAGCATGTCCAATCCTGATCATTTGGTCAAGATTAAAAATGCAGGTTATTAAACTTGCAGTTTTATCCTGCATTTCTGTCGCTTTTGCGCTTTCGTCGCCAGAAAGCCAGAAGGTTATAACGAATAGCTGTCCTTGACTGCTTCCATCACAACAAAGGTCGATGTATGCGACACATATGGCAGTTCGGAAATCTTCTCGCCCAGCACACGTCGATAATCACCAATATCGCGACTGCGCACCTTGATCAGGTAATCAAACGCCCCCGCGATCATGTGGCATTGCTCTATTTCAGGCACATCCCGCACGGCCTTGTTGAATGCATTAAGCGCCTCGGTCTTGGTATCGGTCAGGATCACCTGAACAAACGCAATATGGCTCGCCCCCATTTTTTCCGGATGAAGGATCGCCCGATAACCAAGGATGTGTTCACTTTCTTCCAGCCGTCGCAGACGCAGGGCACAGGGTGTTTTCGATAGTCCGACGCGATGCGCCAGATCCGTAACCGTAATCCGGCCATTCACAGCAACTTCGCGCAGAACCGCCAGATCAATCTTGTCCAAAACACCCATTTGGCACCTCTAATGTAATTAAATTTCCTATTACAACTAAAATAATAAGTGAAATTACCCATCGATCAAATCAACTTTGGGGAAAACCACCTGTCATAAAGTCGTATCATTAACCAACGGCAGCAAACCGCTGGCCCGGGTCGCACAGGCATCAGCGACCAGCGGATGTCGGCAAGACCGGATCAAGTCCGGCGTAACGGGAGTGGAAAACCGACAACGAACAACTATCGCAAAAAGGGACTTCACCATGTCACAGACACCATCCGTGAAGCCGATCCTGATTGGCTATGACGGGACAGAGGCAGCAGACCGCGCGGTTCAATTTACCGCCAACCGGGCCGCCGCCGAAGGATGCCCGGTACATGTCATCTATGTTCTGGAATGGTCGCCATACAGCTTTCTGTCGGCCCAGGAACTTGAAGAACGCCATCAACGCCGAACCGAAGAACTTTCCCGTGCCGAGGCCACCCTTGCCCCGGCACTTCGTGTTTTTACCGACCGCAATATCCCAATGACCTACGAGGTCAGATACGGCCATTCCGGCGAACTGATCTGCCAGATCGCCAAGGAAAAGAAAGCCACACAGATCGTCCTTGGCCGAAAGGGCGGCACAGCCCTTGGCGCGCGATTACTGGGCAGCCTTGCCCTGACACTGGTTCAGGCCAGTCCCGTGCCCGTTACCGTGGTGCCCTGAACACCACCGGGTTTGCAGTCAAAAACATAAAACAATCAAAATCGGAGAGTTCTCATGTCTTGCCAGTACAGAGTCCCGGCGTGGGCCGCGGGCATAACGGCGACTATTTTCCCCTTCATGGCGATGGCGCAGGAAGGGTCGCTTGACCAGCGCATCAACGAAACCGTTGCGCCGATCTCAAATGTCATTGCCGGTACAATTTTCTATTCCGTCCCCATCGCGGGGAATGATTTCCCGCTGATCGTCGGCTGGCTTGTAATTGCCGCCGCTATTTTCACGCTTTATTTCGGCTTCGTGCAATTCCGCAAATTCGGCCATGCGATTGCATTGGTGAAAGGTGATTATTCACATCCCGATGACGCGGGCGAAGTTTCGCATTTTCAGGCATTGGCAACAGCCCTGTCAGGTACCGTTGGCCTTGGCAATATTGCCGGTGTTGCCGTCGCGGTTTCCATCGGCGGACCGGGGGCGACATTCTGGATGATTCTTGCCGGTTTGATGGGCATGGCGTCGAAATTCACCGAATGCACATTAGGGGTCAAATATCGCAATGAATATCCCGATGGGCGCGTATCGGGCGGGCCTATGTATTACCTGTCCAAGGGATTGGCCGAAAAAGGCAAACCCGGATTGGGCAAGGCGCTCGCTATCCTCTTTTCGATCTGCTGCATCGGTGGTGCCGTTGGCGGCGGCAACATGTTTCAGGCCAATCAGGCCTTCCAGCAGGTCGTCAATGTTACCGGTGGTGAAAACAGCTTCCTTGCCGGAAGCGGCTGGCTATTCGGCCTGATCATGGCCGTCATCGTTGGCTCGGTCATCATTGGCGGCATCAAATCGATTGCCAAGGTCACCGAAAAAATCGTGCCTTTCATGGCGGTGATTTATGTCACCGCCGGGCTGGTTATTATCATCAGCAATATCGGCATGGTCGGTCAGGCGTTTAGCGACATTTTCGTCGGTGCCTTTACCGGGGCCGGTGTGGCCGGTGGCGTTGTCGGGGCCTTGATCCAGGGTTTTAAACGTGCAGCCTTTTCCAACGAGGCCGGTATTGGTTCAGCTGCCATCGCCCATTCGGCAGTTCGCACCAAGGAACCGGTGACAGAAGGTTATGTCGCCCTGCTTGAACCGTTTATCGATACTGTTGTGATCTGCACCATGACCGCCCTTGTCATTACCATCAGCGGCGAACTCAATTCCGGCCTGACCGGTGTTGAACTGACATCGGCGGCATTTGCATCAGCCTTTACATGGTTCCCGCTGGTACTGGCACTTGCCGTGGTCCTGTTTGCCTTTTCAACCATGCTGTCATGGTCCTATTACGGCCTGAAAGCCTGGACCTATCTTGTGGGAGAAGGCAAAGGCAAGGAGATCATCTTCAAGCTGTTCTTCTGCCTGTGTGTCATTGTGGGTGCAAGCATGAGCCTCGGTCCCGTGATTGACTTCTCAGATTCCATGATCTTTGCCATGGCCATTCCGAACGTCATTGGCCTTTATCTGCTGATGTCGGTCGTACGCGGCGAAGTGGACCAATACTGGGTCAAAATCGACCGTGGCGAAATCCGCAAAGTCGACAAATCTGCTGCTGCCGAAGCAGAAGCCTGACCCACGATCAAACCAAAAGCCCCCTGCCTTTCGCGCAGGGGGCTTGATTTGGCCTATTCCATAACTTCCATATGCTCGTCACGAGACGGCGCCTTGCGCTTTGGCCCCTGCATCAAAAGCAGCAAGGGCACCACTGCAATCACGATCCACATCATCGCCTGAAAATCATTCAGATAGGCAACCGTATTGGCCTGTGCTGTCACAACCTGATTAAGGGTGACTGCACCGGTCGCACTCTGCCAGTCCCAAGTTTCGGGCAGCCACGGGCTTTGCAACGCCATCCGGAATGGCGTCAGGGTCGCAGCGAGGCTTGCATGCATTACCTGCGTATTCTGCGTCAGCATCGTGGTCATCACTGAAATGCCGATGCTTGATCCGATATTGCGCATCAGGCTGAACATCGCCGTACCCTCGGTCCGATAATGCGGATCAAGGGTGGCAAAGGTAATCGTGCTGAGCGGCACGAAAATAAAGCCGAGCCCGATCCCCTGAATGATCCCGGTGCGGATGATCGTGAATTCGCTGACCTCGGTCGTAAAGCCCATCATCTGGTAAAGTGACAAGGCTGTCATGAACAGGCCAAACAGGATCAGAATCCGGATATCGATTTTGCCGATCAACCGCCCGACAAGCATCATGGCGATCATCGTGCCAACCCCGCGCGGCGCAAGCAGCATCCCTGCCGTCACCACCGGATATCCCATCAGATTTTGCAAGAACGGCGGCAATAATGCCAATGTCGCAAGCAACACCACACCGACGATAAAGATAAAGAACAACCCGATAACAAAGTTCCGGTCCGCAAACAGCCCCGGCTCCAGAAACGGATTTCTGGCCGTAAACATATGCACGATGAACATATAAAGGCACACCGCCGCCAAGGCCGTTTCAATCAGGATTTCCGACGACGAAAACCAATTCTGGCTTTCCCCGCGATCAAGCATCATCTGCAACGCGCCAATCGAAAGGCTCAGCAACGCAAAGCCGAACCAGTCAAATGAAAGCCCTTTTCGTTTATCGGTTTCGGGCACAAAGGCCATGATCCCGCCAAGGGCCAAAAGACCAACGGGCAGATTGATGTAAAACACCCAGCGCCAATTGTAATACTCGGTCAAATACCCGCCCAGTGTCGGTCCAAGGATCGGGCCTAGCATCACACCCATGCCCCACATCGCCATGGCCGAGCCATGCTTTTCTTTGGGGTATGTATCAAGCAAAACTGCCTGCGACAGCGGAACCAACCCGGCACCAAATGCACCTTGCAACAAGCGAAACACAACCATTTCCGGCAGGGAAACAGCCGCCCCGCACAACATGGAGGCAATGGTAAAACCGGTGACAGACACCAGAAACAACTTCTTGCGACCAAACCGTGACGCCAGAAAGCCCGTCGGTGGCGTCATGATCGCGGCGGCAACGATATAGGATGTCAGCACCCAGGAAATCTGATCCTGGGTGGCGGCCATACTACCCTGCATATGCGGCAGGGCAACGTTTGCAATAGTGGTATCAAGTGCCTGCATGATCGTCGCAAGCATGATCGAAACGGTGGTCAGACCGCGTTCAAGCGGCGTGGTCTCGCTGGCCGCCGTGGCGGCTGCATTCATTGCACGGCCCCTTCGGTACCAGCTTCGGCCTGATTGATCCCGATCCAGCCAAGTGCGGCGGCGGCAAAGGCCGGCAGTTCGCGTTTGTGATGGGTATCCACCTCGATCTCGGTGCTCATGCCAGCCCGCAATTCAGGACCGCCATTTTCAATGTCAACGGCGATCCGCACCGGGACCCGTTGCACGACCTTCACCCAGTTGCCCGTCGCATTCTGGGCTGGAATCACCGAAAATTCTGCACCGGTAGCCGGGGCAACCGAATGAACCACACCGTGCCAGACCTTGCCCGGATAGGCATCGACCGAAATCTCGGCTTCCTGTCCCGGTTCAAGATAAGTCAGATCAACTTCCTTGAAATTGGCATCAATCCATACGGCATCGCTCGAAACAAGGCTCGCCATCGCCTGCCCTGCCTTGGCATAGGCACCTTCTTCGGGTTTGTTGCTGATCACACCGCGGAACGGGGCGGTAATTTCGGTATGGGCAAGATCAAGTTCGGCCTGATCAAGCGCGTATTTGGCCTGCTGATATTGCGGCAAATCCGTAATCGGTGTGTCGTAATTTCCGCCGAGCTTCGCCAACGTGGTTTTCATCGCCCGCTGATCAAGGACGATGCGCTGCTTTGCTGCCAAAAGCGCATTTTGGGCTTCATCAAAGGATGCCTGCGACGCGACATTGCTTTTGCGCAATGCCGCCTGCCGGTCATATTTCTTTTTGGCAAAATCCAGATTGATCTTCGCCAGTTCAAGACTGCCCTGAAGCTCTTCATAGCTTTGCTTCAGCGCCTCAATCTCCTGCGCAGTGGCGGCAAGGTTGGCATGTGCACGTTCAACTGCAATCTGATAGGGGCGCGGATCAATGCGAAACAAGACGTCTCCCTTTTCCACCCGCTGGTTTTCATGGATCAGGATTTCGCTGATCGGTCCGTCAATCTGCGGACTGATCGCAACCATATCGGCATGGATATAGGCGTTTTCCGTGCCGACAAACCGCCCGCCGGAATAATACCAGTATGCCCCGCCGATAATCACCGCAAGTGGTCCGGCCAGAAGCAATACGGGACGCAACCAGTGCTTCTTGCGTTTGGCAACATTCTGTTCGTTACCAGCAGATGCGCCAGCATTTTCATTTTTCTCAGTCATGATACAGGGCCTTGCTTCAGTCTTTTGACTTTTTCGTTTTGGTGGGGGCGCTTTCGGGCGTTTTCTGTGGCGGTTCGGCCACCATCAGGTTTTCATGCATCTTTCCAAGAACGGAAATCAGCATTTCCTGCATTTCCGGCGTGATACCGATCATCGCCTCTTCGCGGGCAGATGCCGCAACAACCATGATCCGTTCCAGCAACTCGGTTGCCTTTGCGGTTACATAAAGCTGCACCGCACGACGATCATCGGGGTCCGGACGGCGTTCAACCAGCCCTTCCTCGACCAGCTTGTCGATCAGACGCGCCGTCGTGATGGGCTGGATTTCGAGCATTTCTGCCAAGGCGACCTGCCGGATGCCTTCCTTGCGCGCGACATAGGCCATGGCCTGCATCTGCGCCTGCGTCAGGCCGAAATCACCAGCATGACGCATGAAATTACGCCGCATCAGGCGGGTCACGTCCTTCATCAGGAAGCCGATATTCTGTTTTGGATCGCTAAAAGACGCCAATGGGTGCCTCTGTCAAAGTAGATCGGTTGATATATAGTAAGTAATATATATTAAATTCACAAATGACCACAAGTCATATGATTTCACATCCCTTATGCAAGCCATTCATGGCTGCCGGTCATCGGGTCTGCTTTGCAATTACGGTGAAATGTGCGATTTTGATCGGCAAGCGTTGTGCGATTGTGATATGACACGCGCAAATTCACCGCCGGATCATTGAATTCCGACGGACAGAGAGATTCCCGTACCCAAAAGAAAAGACCCGCAAGTGATGAGTAATCAATCGCGTCGTTCCGAATTGCTGATGCCCGCCGGCTCGCTCGAAAAACTGAAAGTCGCCGTCCTTTATGGGGCTGACGCGGTTTATATGGGCACGCCCGACCTGTCGCTTCGGGTCAAAAGCCAGATGTCGCTTGATGATGTGGTCGAAGGGATCGAATTTGCCCATGAACATGGCGTTCGCGTTTATCTGACGCTGAACCTATTCTCGCATAACAAGGATATCGACAAGCTGCCGGAATATGTTGACACCGTGCGCAAGGTCCGTCCGGACGGGCTGATCGTTGCCGATCCCGGTGTTTTCATGTTTGTCCGTGAACATGCCCCGGAACTTGACCTGCATGTTTCGACACAGGCCAATGTCTGTTCATGGCAGTCGGTCAAATTCTGGCAAAGCATCGGCGCCAAACTGGTCGTTCTGGGCCGCGAGGTATCGTATGAGGAACTGACCGAAATCCGCGCCAAATGCCAGGACATCAAGATCGAGGCCTTCGTGCATGGCTCGATGTGCATGACCTATTCCGGGCGTTGCCTGCTGTCGAACTTCATGGCCGAACGCGGCGCCAATCAGGGCGCATGTGCCAATTCGTGCCGCTGGAAATACAAAGTCCACATGAAGCTCAAGGACGGCACGGTCAAGGAACTCAAACTGACCGAGGAAAACCTCGAAATGTTTGACTTCTTCCTTGAAGAAGACATGCGTCCGGGCGAACTGATGGAAATTCAGGAAGACGAACGCGGTTCCTACATCCTGAACTCGCGTGATCTTTGCATCATGCCGAAGCTTGAAGATTACCTGAAAATCGGTGTCGACAGCCTCAAGGTCGAAGGCCGCGGCAAAAGCTCTTATTACGCAGGCCTCGTTGCACGTGCGTATCGCATGGCGATTGATGACTGGTATGAAGACCCGGAAAACTGGTCTGCCGAAGAATATATGAAGGAACTGGCGACCATCCCGAACCGTGGCTATACGCTGGCGTTCCATGATGGCCGTCTGACCAATTATGCACATGGCTATGACAGCAATACCAATGTGTCCGATTGGGAATTTGCCGGGATGATCGAGGAAGTCGAAGACGACGCCTTCATCATGTCGGTCAAAAACCGCATGCTGCCCGGTGACGTGATCGAAATCGTCCCGCCGCGCTCGCGCCAGACCGTTTTCATCCGCATGTATGAATTCATTGATGCTGCCACCGGCAAGGTCGGCGAAGCGGTTCATGCCAACACCCATCCGCGCATCCGCCTGCCGTTCTCCCTGTTTGAACAGGAAGATCCGGAATTCCTTAAGCGCGAAATCCTGCCGATGACCATCGTGCGCAAGGAAAAGGCCCTGTCCGAAGACGAATGGCAACGCCTGAAACTTGATCAGGAAGGCCACAAGATCGAAATGGGCAAAGGCAACGAAGAACGCTATGACGCCAAACGCGAAGCGCTTCAGACCGCCCTTGATGACCGCCAGAAAGAACGCTCTTTCCGCACACCTCGTGTCGGTACCAAAGGATGCTGCGGCCGTGGCTGTAACGGCTGCCTGATCTTCTGGCACGATGAAAGCTACGCCAAAGCCCGCGAAATCCTTGCCAAACGCAAACAGGGTGAAATGCTGGAAAAAGACGGCAAGACGATTGCCGCTGAATAGGCATTCACAACGCCCGGATACAGGAACGGCAGCCCAATGTGGCTGCCGTTTTCTTTTGGGCTACTTGATGGCCTTTTCGGCCTGTTGCTCCAGCTTGTCGATCCGACGCAGACCAAACCAGCCAAGCCCGAGAAACACAATCAGCAGGATCGGACTAAGCAGCGTCAGATTGCGTTCCAGCAGTTCCGACATCCCCTCGCCCAAGACATATCCGAGTGCAAAGAACGACCCGATCCAGATCAGGATCGATGCGATACTCAGCGGCAGAAACCGCATGAACGACATTGAGCTCATTCCGACCGGGAACACACTGATAGAGCGGATGGTGTTGGGATAGCGACACAGCATGATATAGGCGACGCCATAATGCTCAAACAGGCGCATGGTTTTGCCCAGCCACTTTGAAAATGACTCTGGCAGCTTTCTGACAATCGCATCGCCATATTTCCGGCCCAGCCAGAACCTTACCATGTCCCCGAGAAATGCGCCGGAAATCATCGCGATCATGGATGGACCGATCAGAAGACTTTCGGACACGACAAAGATACCGACAAAAACCGGCAGGATGCTGGCCTTGCTCACGCAATAGGTAAAGATCAGGCTATAGACCAGTTGCTGGTGATCCTGAATCCAAAGATTGATTGTTTCAAACACGTCCGCACTCGCCTGCCTGTCCCAAAGATAAAAAGTGTTCTAGATCAGGCTGGCCTCATAAGCGAGTGTGCCGCTTCACACCCTGAATATTATTACGCCATCTCAAACCGGATCGGTTGTGCCCCCTCCCAAAGCGTCATCTTGCCGAGCTTTTCAAGGTCTTCAAGATTGCTGGTAACCGTGATGAAATGGTTGCCGGCAAGCTGCCCGACTTTCGATGCGAAATGAACGCCGCCATAGGCCAACAGGATTTCGGTTTCGCTGATGCCACCGGGATATAGAATAATCTGGCCCGGTGCCGGGAAACTGGTGTGATTTTCATAACCAACACCAAACTGATAATCGCCAAGCGGCATCCATACACCCTCGCCGCTCCAGCGGACATGCACGGCTTTGCTTTCAAACGGCATGCGATCCATGAATGCCTTGCAGGTTTGCGGCGCCTTGGCGATTTCAAGCACACCATCAAAGGTGAACGGGCCTGCGGTGATTTTAATCTTGGTCATCATAAATCCATTCAAACAAACATCATGATCCAGCCCCACGCAAACGCAAGGCTGATCAGGGTAACCGGGATGCCGATCCGGGCATAATCACCAAAGCCGATAGTAATACCGGCGGCACGGGCCTGTTCGACCGCAATGATATTGGCAACCGAACCGACAATTAAAAAGTTGCCCGACAATGTGCTGAAAACCGCAAGCCCGTGTAACAGTTTGGGCGTCCAATCCGGGCCAAGAGACAGCAACATCATCACCAGCGGCACATTGCCAATTGTGTTACTTCCCGCAAGCGAAAGGGTGGCCAGCACCGCCGGGTTATCAATCCGAAGCCCTGAAAGCGCATCGCGGAAAAACGTAGCAATCGCATCATCCCCGGCCATTGCCCCGGTAACTATGAACAGACCGCAAAATAGAGCCAGCAAATGCCAGTCGACCCGGCCCAGCACCTGATCAGTACCAAGCCTTCGGCTAAGCAACAAAACGGCCACAATCAGCAATGACCAAAGGGCGCGGTCCTCGACAAAGATAAAGATCGCAATTACCGCAATTGTCGCTGCCACCGCCTTGACCAGCATCGGTCGGTCAAGCTTGATCGGACCGCCTTCGTCCAGTGCGGAGCCATCTGGCACCTGATCAAACGCGGCCCGCGTCATCGGACCATAGGCGATCACGCCATACACAATCAAAAGTCCGATCAGGGCAGGCACACCACACGCCAGAAGAAAGGCGGTAAAATCAAGCTGCCCGAATTCGGCAATCATAAGGTTCTGCGGATTACCGATCAGGGTCGCGGCCGATCCTGCATTGGCAGCACACGCCACGGCAATCACATAGGGACGCGGATCAAGACGGCGCGCCATCACGCCCTGTATCAGGATCGGCGTCACCGCCCAGACGACAACATCATTGGTCATCACCGCCGACAGGCCGCCGCAAATTGCAATTACCCCCGCCAGAAGCCCGCGCGGGGTCAAATCAAGATGGGTGATCCGGTTGCCGATCCAGTCAAAGAAACCGCTGGCAGCATATTGCGATGACAACACCATCAATGTCAGCAAAACCGAAAGTGTCGCGAAATCGACCGATGCGAGTGCCGCGTCCCCGTCAACCGCCCCGCTTAGCAGCAGGACCAGCGCCCCGATCAGCGCAATCCCCGTGCGATTGATCGCAAGCCCCGGCCAACGCCCCAGCGCCATGCCGATATAGACGCCGCCAAATACGGCAACAACCAGCCAATCCAATCTGTGCCATCCTGTTTAAATTCGGCGCGCAATAGCCGCCTGTTATTTATCGCTACTCTGGTAATTTGACACGGTCAATCTCATCTCGGGCACCCTGCGGGATATGCACAAATTGCAATGCCCCATGTTGAAATCCGATAAATCACGTTCTTGCCAATTCAAAAAACGGCCATTCGCGCCATTTTGTGCGAAGCAATATGAATTGTTCGACGTTTCTGCGGCTGTCTCATGACAAAACGCCATAAAATTTCACTTGCACGCGGGGTTCAACAGGCGTACATCGCGACTTGCCCAAAGTCGCACGTGCCTGTGGTGGTCCTGCTAGATGGAACCCGTAGGACTTACTTAAAGCAACGACGGTGTAGGGCTTTTTTGGTCTCAGGTGGTTGTCCAAATACCACCGACACTGAAGAGGCACACCATCATTGCCCTACGTGCGGACGGGAAACTCCCATCCATAGCGAGGCAAAAAGTTTCGCAAGTTCCGGTAGGCACCGGAGCTTATCAGCCTGTCGGTAGTCCGCGTTACTGCGCCTCCACCGCGCCTAAACGCATCAGGTACCGCAAGCTGCCATATCGTGGAATGGGAGAACGCCCCAATGGCAACGCAGCGTATTATCGATTTTCTCGCCCAGAACCGACCGGAAGGTCCGTGCCTGGTTGTCGACCTTGACGTAGTTCAGCGCAACTACGAAACCTTCACCCGTGCCCTGCCGGATTCCCGTGTTTTCTATGCGGTCAAGGCAAACCCGGCACCGGAAGTGCTCAGCCTGCTTGCCGATCTTGGCAGCAACTTCGACACTGCATCCGTGCCTGAAATCGAAATGGCGATGGCCGCAGGTGCAAGCCCGGAGCGTATTTCGTTTGGCAACACCATCAAGAAGGAACGCGACATTGCGCGTGCGTACGCGCTGGGTGTTCGCCTGTTCGCCGTTGATTGCGTCGAAGAAGTCGAAAAGATTGCCCGTGTCGCCCCGGCTTCGCGTGTATTCTGCCGCATCCTGACCGATGGCGAGGGTGCCGAATGGCCGCTGTCGCGCAAATTTGGTTGCGCGCCGAGCATGGCGCTTGAAGTTCTTCAGCATGCCCATCACATGGGTCTGGACGCATACGGCGTTTCCTTCCATGTAGGATCGCAGCAGTGCAATCTTGATGCCTGGAACACAGCCCTTGCAGAAGCCTCGTCGATTTTCCGTACCCTTGCCGAAAAGGGCATTGTCCTTCGCATGGTCAATATGGGTGGCGGTTTCCCGACCCGTTATCTGCGCGACGTTCCGGCAACCGAAGCATACGGTGCTGCAATCATCGACGCGCTTCACACACATTTCGGCAACCACATGCCCGAAACCATCATCGAACCGGGCCGTGGCATGGTTGGTGATGCAGGCGTGATCAAAGCCGAAGTCGTTCTGATTTCGCGCAAACATGCCGATGATCCGGTACGTTGGGTTTACCTCGATATCGGTAAATTCGGCGGCCTTGCCGAAACCATGGACGAAGCAATCCGTTATCCGATCACCACGATCCATGACGGTGGCGATGTTGCACCGTGCGTTCTTGCAGGTCCTACCTGTGATTCGGCTGACGTGCTTTACGAAAAGAAACCCTATGATCTGCCGATTGCGCTGACCATCGGTGACGAGGTTCTGATCGAAGCAACCGGTGCCTATACCACCACTTATGCCTCGGTGGCGTTCAACGGTTTCGCACCGCTGACCGCCTATGTGATCTAGGGATCGCTTCTATGATCGTGATTGATCGCGAAAACAGCCTTTCGCACGTCGAACGTGAAAAGCTGCTTGATCGCGTCATGGGTCCGGCGCGCTTTCAGAAATCGTCTGAATTGCTGCGCCGAGGCCGCCTTCCGGCTGACGGTCTGGCGTTTGTCGCCCACGACGGCAAACACATGATCGGTACGGTTCGGTTGTGGAATGTCAAAGCCGGTGACAGCGGGTCTTCGCTGTTGCTGGGGCCGCTTGCGGTTGAAAAGGCCTATAGCGGCTCGGGCGTTGGTGCGGGTTTGATGTATGCGGCACTGAATGCTGCACAGTCAACCGGGCACAAGTCGGTTCTGCTGGTCGGCGATCCGGATTATTACGCGCGCTTCGGCTTCCATGCGGCCCCTGCCAACGGGCTTTTGATGCCCGGCCATTTTGATCGCCACCGGTTCCTTGGCATCAATCTTGGCAATGGTGATGCCCTTTCGGGTTCCACGGGCATCCTTCGGGCAACCGGCCAGATGACACATTGAGTTGGCACATTGATTAAGCGACCGTGATCTGATGAAAAAAGCCCCGCAGCCAGTGCTGCGGGGCTTTTCTGTTAGGGACTTTCGGCCATCAGCTCGTGCAGTTGTTACGCGACAGCCAGCCGATAAAGATGCCGTTATGTTCAAGCCGTTGGTGGCTGAAGCATTCCCCGCCGGGATAGGCCCCACTTGCCGGGGTGAAACGTACATTGCCCTCCCCGGGCAGGCGGTTGGTGTTGGCCTCGACCAGTTCGGTATGAACTTCGCCAAGCCCGTCGGTCGGCGCAAGGCAGTCATAGCGCCCGCCATTGCTGTTGATCGTGCGAACGCCGACCATGCCATGGTTCAACGGCCAGGCTTTCAGAACCGATGTCAGATCACCGCTTGATACCGCAAGGCAGGAATTGATTGCGGGCATCAGTTCGTTGATGAAGCGGGTCCATTCCGGATTTTCCGGTTTTTCAAGCTCCGTGATATCAACGACCGGAAAATCGCCGGGGGCAAGGGCAAGCCCGGTAATTTCGGCAGAAACCGCACATTTGGTCGAACCACTCGGCCCGGTCCAGATCGCTTCCTGCCCCTTGCCACGAATTGAATACATCTCGTTGGCATATTCATACCCGGAACCGGTCCGCTTGATGTTCAGGACAAGCGGCTCACGGCCAAGAAATTCAATAACCGCCTCTCCCTTGCGCCCCTCGAAAGTGGCATAGAACCGGCTTTTATCCTCGCAGACAAAAGTCTGGCGCCCGGTAACCGGTGCCATTGCAGCTTCACCAAGGGCGGCCTCGATCCGGCTTAATGCGACCTTGCTTTGCGCCATCGCCCCGCTGACTTCGTGCTCGTCCGGGGTGCCAGGTACGCCATTGACGGTTTTCGATCCCCCGGCAAATCGGCCCATGGCAAAATCAAGATTAAGCGTAAAGTTCAGCACATCACCGTCACTTGCTCCGCCAAAATTTGTGCGATTGGCATCTTCAACAAATCGCAGAAGTTTGCCATTGCGATAATAGAATTTGACATCCGACTTGCCATAATCCCCAAGATCGCGATGTTCCTCCACATAGACAGGCTGCCCATCGGTAGTAACATAGGCCTTGAATGTCGCCTTGCTGTCCCCGGCACTATAACTGCCCGGGATCATCCGCAGATCGGGCAGACGTGCCTCGATCGCGGCAACATCGCGTTCAACATCCGAACTGCCGCCATTGCGCGCGGCCGCCGCTGATCCCGGCCCGGCGCGTTTGACCATCACTTCGACATCATCGGGCGCATCATTGGTCAGCACGGGATATGCCTGATCATTGCGAAACAGAAGATCGCCATTCTTGGTTACAATCTTTGCCTCGATCACGTAACGATGGCGTGGATCAATCTGTTTGGCGTCATAAGGCAGGATAAACACCATTGGCGGATTGGTCGCCGGATGGGTTATGGATGCAATTTCGGTCGACGGCGCGTCAGCCTTTGATACGTCAAGAAGTCGCACGACAAGATTTGCACTTTTTGGTGCCAGGGCAATTCTTTCGCGGAAAACGACGGTGCCGGTTACCCGGTCCTGATTGGATTGCAGTCCGGCACAGCCCGTGACCAGGACCAGAAGCCCGATCATCAATACCGACTGCAACCTTCCCCAAATCCATGAAGAGAGTTTCATTCTGGCCTCAGTTTGCTCAAGTTATTATTGGGTGTAGTCCCCCGTTCGCAATCGTGACCGCAAACAACAAGAAAACCAAGGCCAAAAATCGGCAAAATTACTGATTAAAGTTATGTTATTTCATCAAGGCAACGGCAGGCTGCAAAACGGCCTGCAGCCCCTCAACTCGATACCCGCCTAACCGGCGAACCGGGTACAGCCCTGCCCCGCCACATCGGTTTCAATCGACAGCAACGCGCCTTCAAGCTCGTTACCATTACCGGTAAGCCCGACGGATGCCGACGTGATATAAAGTGTTTTAAGGTCCGGCCCGCCAAACACACAACTCGTCGGCTGCGTCACCGGAAGTTCGACGATACGATCGACCGAGCCATCAGGCGCAAACCGGATCAAACAACTCCCGCCCCAGCGCGCATTCCAGATATAGCCATCCTCATCCATCGCCGATCCGTCCATGTTGCCCCGCTCATGCGGGCCAAAGAACGGCTTGGGGTTGGACGGCGTGCCGGTTGCCATGTCGTAATCATAAACATCCAGTGTGTTCCTGATCGTATCGCCAAAGAACATCTTTGTACCATCAGAAGACCACAGCAACGTGTTCGAAATCCCGATATCGGCGACAAAGCGTTTGATGTCGCCGTCCGGTGCGACACGGTTCAACGTTCCTGTCGATACCGTCACCGGCAGGTCTTCGCCATTCGGACCGATATTGTTTTGCATGGTCCCGTGCCAGAATCGTCCTGCCGGATCAACCCGCGCCTCGTTTGACCGATTGCCGGGATGATCGGCATCCGGGGCAACAAACGGCGTCGTCTGCCCGCTTTCGGCATCCAGAAATGCCAAACCGTCGGCCAGTGCCACTAAAAGTCCGCCGCCTGTGCGGGGCACAATCGCCGATACCGGCTGATCAAACGTCCAGCTTCGCGAACCGCCATCACGCGGGCGCAATGCGAATGCGGTTTTACCAACAATATCCACCCAGTAAAGAACGCCATCCCCGGCATCCCAATGCGGTCCCTCGCCCAGCGTACAGCGCAAATTCGGTAGGACCGTTTTGACTTTGGACATGATATCTCCCTGATATTTTGGCGGGTTTCCCCCGTTTTGACCCTTCCCTTTAATGCAGACCGGACGACCGTTCGACCGCGATCCGGTGCAGGGAAACCATTATGTCTATTGCTATCGCGAAAGGCCAAATCTGAAAAGTCATTTTGTATGATGATTTACTTTTGCCACAAAATGCAATCGCAACTCGGTTGCATTTTTATCAGGTTATTGATAGGCATTCTCATATTCATGCAGCCTGCTTTGCCGGATGCGATCCGCGATTTTGCAACGGCACCGAATTCTTGCGAGTTTCCGCCCAATGTTCGATCTGAAAAATGTCTCCTTCCAAAGCGAAGGCAAGAACCCGAAAACGCTGCTGGGCGATATTTCGGTGTCCTTCCCAACCGGCGAATTCAGCGCGATTGTCGGACATAACGGATCGGGTAAAAGCACGCTTTTGAAATTGCTGGCGCGGAAAAACAAACCTGTATCCGGCCAGATCACACTGGATACCCAAATCCTTGATACGCACAGCACGCGTGATTTCGCCCGCAAGGTCGCCTACCTGCCGCAAAGCCCGATTGTGCCTGCCCATCTCAGCGTGCGCGAACTGGTCTCCTTTGGCCGCTACCCTTGGCGCGGGGCCTTTGGCCGCTATCGGTCGGACGATCACGAAAAAATCGAACGCGCCATGGAAATGACCCACGTTACCGATTTTGCCGACCGCTTTGTCGCAAGCCTTTCGGGCGGGGAACGCCAACGCGTCTGGCTTGCCATGCTGCTTGCCCAGGATGCACCGGTTCTGCTGCTTGATGAACCGACATCTGCCCTTGATGTCGGACATCAACGCGACATCTTGCAACTTGTCGCCAATCTTAAATCAGAAATCGGTCTGACCGTGATTGCGGTTCTGCATGATATCGACATGGTGGGGCGCTTTGCTGATCATATCCTCGCCCTTCGTGGCGGTCGCACCTGCTGGCAGGGAACAGCGAGCGATTTCATGCAGGCCGATACGCTTCGCGATATTTTCCAAACCGAAATCGGGGTGATCCGCCTGCCGGAATCCGCTCATTATGTCAGCTACATTGCTTAGGGTCCTGACCATGCGAAACCGCCTGATCGCTTCAATCGCCTGTTCCTGCGTGATTGCTACCGGCATCCTTGCCCCGACCATCGCCCCGTCAATCGCACTGGCTGAAACCTATACCCACGAAATGGGAACGGTGAATTTTGCGACCCCACCGAACCGGATTGCCGTATCGAACTGGTCACTGACCGAAACGGTTTTGGCCCTTGGCATTGACCCGGTCGCCATACCCGAGGCTGACGGATATCGCGAATGGGTGGTCGAACCGGCATTGCCCGCCGAGTTTGTCGATCTTGGCACCCGCATGGCCCCGAATTTTGAAGCCCTGCGCGACAGCCGCCCCGAAGTCATCCTGATAAGCAGCGACGTCGCCATGGCCTATGACAAACTTTCGGCCTTCGCGCCGACCATGGTCTATTCGATCTATAACACCGACCAGCCTGCTCTCGACAGGGCCGAAGACCTGATGCGCAATGTCGGCCAACTGACCGGGCGTAGTGACAAAGCCGAAGAAATCATCGCATCTGCCAATCAACGTATTGCTACCGCCGCCGATCGCATCCGCAAGGCGGTTGGCGACGATGCGAAATTCGCGGTCGTGCGCATCCTCGACGATGCCCATTTCCGCATTCACGGCACCACATCGCTTTTCGGATCGACGCTGGCGCGGATGGGTTTTGCCAATACCTGGACCGGCCCGGTCAATGGCTGGGGGTTCAGCAACGGCGAAATTGGTGACCTGGCCAAACTTGGCCCGACCCACTTCGCCTATATCGAACCGACACCCGCGGCTGTCAAAACCAAACTGTTTGGCTCCCCGGTCTGGAAAGCATTACCGTTCAACCGGCAAAATACCGTTTATGAAGTCCCGACAAGCTGGACATTCGGTGGACTTTTGTCAGCAGTACGTTTTGCCGAACAGCTTGCCGACGCCATCACCGACGCACACGGATCGTAAATCGAAATGACCAGATACCTGTTTCTTTGCCTGTCAGTGATCGCCGGTTTGACCGCACCTCTTGCACCCAAAAGGGCAATCGCCGAACCTGTCACGATTGAGCATGAACGCGGCACACTGACCCTTGACGCACCGGCAAAACGCGTTGCGGTAACGAACTGGGCCACGACCGAAACGGTCATTGCTCTTGGGCTTGATCCGGTCGCGATTGCCGATCCCGACGATTATCTTGATTGGGTTGCCAAACCTGACCTTCCCGAAAACTTTACCGACATCGGCCAGCGCGCGGCCCCCAATATCGAAGCCCTGCGCGATGCCAAGCCCGACCTGATCGTGATCAGCAAGGATATTGAAATGGCATATGACAATTTCAATGCCATCGCCCCAACCATTGTTCTGTCGATCTATAACAACAACCGCGATGCCCTGCCCGAAGCCCGTAAACTTTTCGATACACTCGCCAAAGCCACTGGGCGCGAGGCAGAAGCCGCCGCATGGCTTGCCGATGCCGATGACAAATTCGCTGAATATGGTGCTCGCATCCGGGCTGCCATGCCGCCGGGCCGCGCCCTTGCAATCACCCAGTTCGTATCCGAAAGCCATATCGGGCTTTATGGCAAATCGTCCCTGCCCGGCACCGTCCTGGCGAAAATGGATCTACCACTGGCCTATCAGGGTCCGGTCAACAATTGGGGCTTTGCCAAGGGGGGCGTCGAAATCCTTGGCCCGCGTGCACAGGATACGCTGGTGTACCTGAACCCGGTACCCGATGTGATCCGCGAAAAGGTCTGGGCATCGCCGGTGTGGAAAATCCTTGATTTCGTTCGCAACGACCGGGTTTACGAACTGCCTGTCGTCTGGGCATATGGCGGCATGCCATCCGCCCTGCGCTTTGCCCGGCTTCTTGCCGAAAGCATGGAAAGTGGCCCGGTTAAATGAGCGGCGAAACGAGCCGTGACATAAGCCGGTTTTTCTATCGCGGCCCGGCGCTCCTATGCCTTGCACTTGCAATCTGTTCGGTTGCAATCCTGATCAATGATCTTTGGCCGTTCCTTCAAAAGGGGGCCGGGATGAATGTGCTGTTTCATCCCGACGAAACTGATTTCGATCAGATCCTGTTTCATTTCAGCACCCTGCCCCGGATCACAATGGCCTTTATCTGTGGTGCCGGTTTGGCCCTCGCCGGGGCAGCGATCCAGACGGTATTGCGTAATCCGCTCGCATCACCGACGACCCTTGGTGTCGGTGCAGGTGTTGAATTTGCCCTGACGGTTTTCCTGCTTCTGGCCCCGGCGGCACTCGCCCCGTTCAAGGAAGTCGCGGCCCTTGCCGGTGGCATGATCGCCCTTGGCGCGGTTTACCTGATTGCATCGCGGCGCGCCAATGCGACGCTTTGGCTGATACTGGCCGGGATGATCATCAATCTGATGCTGCAATCGGGTACGCAGATTTTTCTGCTGTTTAACGAACAGTATCTGCAATCGGTATTCATGTGGGGGGCGGGTGACCTCGCGCAAAACGGCTGGGACTCAACGCAGTTTGTTTTGCCCCGCCTGCTGGTCGGTGTTGCTGTTGTTCTGCTTCTCTCGCGCCCGCTTGATCTTCTTGCCCTTGGCGACGACACCGCAAGCTCGCTTGGTGCTCGCGTCACCATCTTGCGGCTGTTGATCCTGGGCTTTGCCGTTTTCATCACCGCATCGGTCATTTCGGCTGCCGGGTTGATCGGTTTTATCGGTCTGGCCGTCCCTGCCGCCCTGCGTATTGCCGGTCTGACACGTTCGCGCGATCTGATGATCTATTCGCTGTTGACCGGCGGCTTTGCATTATTGTGTATCGACTTTATTGTCCGGCAGATGAACGGGCTTGATGGCGACATCGTTCCAACTGGTGCAGCCACTGCCTTGATCGGCGCGCCATTTATCATACTGATCCTGCGCAAGGCCCGGATCATGCCCGGCCAACAAAGCGAGGACCATCATCCAGATCAGCATATTGTCTCGAAAAATCTGCTGAGCCGCCTGCTGGTATTAGGGCTGGTTACAGGATTGGGCTTATCCTTGTTTGTGTCGTTTAACGGTCATGATTTCGTATTTCTGACTGGTGGTGAAAGCTTCCATGACATCGTCCTCCAACGTTCCGAACGGACCTTTGCCGCGATCATTTGCGGCGCGGCTCTCGCAGTTTCAGGCACGTTAATTCAGCGCGTCGGGCGCAACCCATTGGCCAGCCCGGAAATCACCGGCGTCAGTTCTGCCACCGCACTCGCCATGATCATCGCCCTTGTTTTCTTTGGCTTCGGACAACGTGCCGAACTGATGTTTGTCGGTGCTGCCGGCGGGATCATTTCGCTGATCGTCCTGCTACTGCTATGCCGGAAATTCACCCACGCCCCGCATTACCTGTTGCTAAACGGCCTGGCCTTAACTGCCATTTTGGGCGCGATTGTTCGTATTGCGCTGACCCGCAGTGGCACGCAAACATCAATGCTGATTTCGTGGCTGGCGGGCACAACCTATTTCACCCGCATGGACGAAGTCCTGATCGTCGCGGGGGTCACCGCAGCCTTGCTGGTTGTGGTGATTGCGGTGCGCCGCCCGCTTGAGCTGGCGTCATTTGGCAATGATCAGGCCACCTCGCTTGGCCTTGGCATTTCAGGTTTCCAGTTCTTCATCATGCTGCTTGCCGCCATCCTTGCCGCCAGTGCAACGCTGCTTGTCGGACCGCTCAGCTTCGTCGGGCTGATGGCACCGCATCTCGCACGGATTGCCGGTTACCGGCTTGCGGGGGGGCATTTGCTGGGCGCAGTTCTGATCGGGGCGAATGTGATGATGATTGCCGAATGGATGGCCAGAAATATGCTTTATCCCCAGCAGTTACCAACCGGCCTGATCGCCGCCCTGATCGGAACGGCGTATTTCCTGTTTCTGGCAATCCGCAAACGCTAGGTCTTCGGCCAGTTCTTCGCCAGTGCATAGGCCTCGTCAAAGCTATGCGCATGTTTAAGGGGAAAGGGCAGCATTCTTGCAAAGTTGCTGTTCTCGACCTCTTCGACATGGTCATGTTCGTGATCCGGCTCCACCTGTATCAGTCCCTTGGCGAAGCACGGCAACCGGTCTCGGTTCTGCCTGAACCAAAGCGCCGCCTGTTTGCGGGTTTCGTGATCCTGCTCGACATGCCCGGTAAAAAGCATGATCAATATCACCGGTTCCGTTCGGGCCGATAGTACGTAAAGAGCCCTGATATAGCTCTCCCCATCGGCAGAACTTTGCGCGTCAACCATCTCGAACAGTATAATATCATCCGTCAACGAGCTTGATCTGAACATCAATTTCCTCATGCCGAAAGTAACTGGTCATTATCTCATAGACGAAATGCAGCAGCGTTTTTTCACCAAAAACAACAAAGGGCCGCTTATGCGGCCCTTTATATGCATAACAAAAATCAAGGATCAGTCTTCGAAGTGGCCTTTGGCGGCAAAACCACCGCCCTGATAGATCACAGCCGGATCATGGCGATCCTCAGCCGGGAAGGCTGCCTCGATTTCTTCGCGGAAGATATCGGAACTGTCCTGCGGCTGCCAGCCGATCAGGTCGGCGTGGTCGTTGCTCCACCATTTCGTCCGGTTGTTCGACACACCATACATCACTAGATGGCCAGTCATCGGCGCATCAAATACCGCCTTCATCAGGGAAATAAAATCGCGCGGGCTCATCCATGTCGACAGCATCCGGCGATCTCGCGGCTTTTCAAAGCACGACCCGATGCGAAGTGAGACGGTTTCGACATCGAACTTGTCGTAGTAATAGCTTGCCAATGCCTCGCCATAGCATTTGGTGACACCATAAAGGCTGTCGGGGCGTAGTTCGGATTTGTCATCAAGCTTGGTCGTGCGCTTGTGGAACCCGATGGCGTGGTTCGAACTGGCAAACAGGATGCGCGGCTTGCCATTTTTGCGCGCACCTTCATAAAGGTTATAGGTGCCAAGGAAATTGGCCTGCAGCAGGTCATCAAATGCGGCCTCAATCGAAATTCCGCCCAGATGAATGATCCCGTCGCAATCCTTGGTCAGTTCATGCACAGCCGCCCGATCCGAAAGATCGCACGGCACGACTTCCTCGCCCGGACCGGCCGGGTCCATCGGTGCGATATCCGAAAGGCGCAGGACATCGGCATAGCCTTTAAGCCCCTCGCGCAGGATTTTTCCAAGGTTGCCGGCAGCACCGGTAATCAGCAAACGTTTCATCGTCTTCCTCTTTGAAGTCATCTTGGTCCGCAATCAGCCCCCGCCAAACACAAGGTTCGGCAGCGTCAGGGAAATCGCCGGTACATAGGTTGTCAGCATAAGCGCCGTCAGGATCGCCAGATAGAACGGCCAGATCGTCATGACGGCCTTTTCGATCTTCACCCCGCCAATCGCGCAACCGACAAACAGGCAGGAGCCGACCGGTGGCGTACAAAGGCCAAGCCCCAAATTCATCATCAGCACCATACCGAACTGGATCGGGTCCATGCCGAATTGGGTCGCCAGCGGCAGGAAGATCGGCGTACAGATCAGGATCAATGCGGCCATATCCATGATCATGCCGGCAATCAGCAGCATGACATTGATCAGCAACAGAACCATGATCGGGTTATCGGTGACGGATGTAATCGCATGCGCCAATGCATCGGGTACCTGATAAAACGCCAGCATATAGCCATAGGCCGACGCACATCCGACCAGCAGCATAACAAGGGCCGTAGTCTTCGCCGATTGTTTGACCGCCGCAACAAACCCGGCCCAGTTCAGTTCGCGATAGACAAGCCCGGTAATGATCAACGCATAGGCCACACCGATGGCACCGGATTCCGTCACTGTGAACACACCGCTCAATACACCGCCGACGATAATGACGGCGGTGAAAAAGCCCGGAATGGCGCGAATGGCCGTAACCCCGACAACCCGCCATCCCGGAAACGGTACAGCCGGATAGCCATGCTTGATCGCCACAAGCCATGTCGCAAGGCCAATCAGCAGGCACATGATGATGCCCGGCACCAGTCCCGCCATGAACAGCTTGGAAATCGAAATCCCGCCACCGGCCGCAACCGCATAGAGGATCATGTTATGGCTGGGCGGGATCATGATACCCGCGATCGACGAGGTCACCGTAACGTTGACCGCATAATCGGCACGGTAGCCTTCCTTTTTCATCACCGGGATCAGGATCGAGCCGAGTGCAGAGGTATCGGCTACGGCCGATCCGGAAATGCCACCAAACAGCATCGATGAAAACACGTTCACAATGCCAAGTCCGCCGCGGCGGCTGCCGACCAGTGCGGTTGCAAACTGCACCAGCCGGTTGGCAATCCCGCCATGAAGCATCAGTTCACCGGCAAAGATAAAGAACGGAATGGCCAGAAGCGAAAAGGCACTGATGCCCGAACCGATACGCTGAAACGCGATCAGGGTTGGCAGACCTTCGAAGAAAAAGGTCGCAAGGGCCGCAATACCAAGTGCAAGGGCAACGGGCATGCCAATGACAATACCAGTGGCAAACAGGCCCAAAAGAATGGTCATGCCCATTTATTCAGTGTCCTTATCAAGCAATTCGTCGCTGTAAAACCGGCTATGCGCGATGGTTTTCCAGCCCGTGATGATTTTAAGGATATGCACGAGGCTGTAAAATACGATACCCCCGCCACAGACCAGCATCGGAATGGATCGCAATCCGTCGGGAACGTGGATGATCGGCATGCTTTTGGCCCAGTTGAAAACAACCAGATCGTATGCGCCTACCAACATGTAAAAACCGAATACCACCATGGCCGCATAACTGATCAACGCCAAAACAGCCGCGGCCTTGGGCGGTAATGCATCGCGGAAAAACGATACCGAAAGATGGCTGTTGTCACGGATACAGGCCGCAGCAACCGGAAAAGTAATCAGAACAATCAGGATCAGGGAAATCTGTTCGACCCAGGTCGGGGTTTCGTTAAGGACATAACGCCCGAAAACCAGCCAGGCAAAACTGGGGATCAACGCTACCAGCGCAATTCCACCGATCAGATTAAGGATTTTGGCTAGTCCGCCACCCAAACGGTCAAGCATCCCGGTGAGTTGTGAAAGCATTCGCACGCCGCCAGAAATGGATTAACAAAAAGACCGGATACAAGCGTAAAGAAGGGCGGCGAAAATGTCGCCGCCCTTCTATGTCTTGATCAATTATTTCTGGGCGTCCTGGATCGCCTTGACCAGATCGGCCAGATCCGGATTGGCTTTGATGAAGTTGTCATAGACAGGCTGCATCGCATCCTGGAACGCTGCCTTGTCGGCGACTTCGTTCACTTCGATACCGGCTGCAACAACTTTCTCTTTGGACTTTTCTGCACGTTCTGCCCAGGCAGCGCGCTGAACCTTGACCGACTCATCAGCGGCTTCCTGAAGGATTTTTTTCTCGTCATCTGACAGACCGTCATAAAGCGCCTTGTTGACGCACAGGCATTCCGGAAGGATCAGATGCTGGGTCACCGAATAGTATTTGGCAGCTTCGAAATGGCCGGAGCTGTCATAGGACGGATAGTTGTTTTCCGCACCATCAATAACACCGGTTTTCAACGACTGATAAACTTCGCCATACGGCATCGGGGTAGCGTTGCCACCAAGGGCTGCAACCATCTGCACATACAAATCGTTGCTCATCACGCGGAATTTAAGACCTTTGAGATCTTCGGGCGTGTTGATCGGATGCTTGGTGTTATAGAAGGAACGCGCACCGGAATCGTACCAGCCAAGAGCCTGAAGACCTGCTTCGGCAAGGCCGTCTGCGATCTGCTGACCTGCCGGACCGTCCATGACTTCATGCATGGCATCGACGTTTTTGAAGATGAAAGGCAGCGAAACAACGTTTGCTTCAGGCGCAACTTCACCGAGTGGGCCGAGGTTGAAAACAGCCCAGTCCAGACCGCCAAGGCGAACCTGTTGAATGGCATCGGGCTGATCGCCCAGAACGCCGCCGTGATAAACCTTGGCTTCAAGGTCGCCACCGGATTTTTCATTGATCAGACGGGCAAATTCTTCCATCCCGGTCGAAACCGGATAGTCTGCCGGATGGATGTTCCAGCCGCGCCATTCGCGTGCTTGCGCACCGGCGACAAAGGCGACCGACATTGCCGCTGCGGCAAGTGTCAGTGTGGTGGTCTTCATAAACTTGTTCATTGATATTCCTCCCGTGACTTTATGTCATTCAACGTTAAAGTCTTGTTTTCCCTGATGGGACCAGTTGTTGTCAGAAAACCTTACATCTTGTCACTTGTAACAACAAGTAATGGTTTTCTAACAGCCGAGTTTTGCGCGCCATTTGCTTTTGCGGCGTCACAGAGGTAATCCCGGCAGAAGCCACCTGCCGGGGTCGTCAAGCTTAGGCAGCCTTAAGTGCGTCCTCGCCGAACGCCTTACGGATAACGTCAGCCAGCATGTCATGTTCTTCACCGCTCAGATCGGTAAGGGGGCTGCGAACCGGGCCGGTATCACGGCCAATAACGCGCATCCCTGCCTTGACGATCGACACGGCATAACCCGTGCCGCGATCACGCACCGCAAGATACGGATAGAAGAAATCGGTCAGGATGCGGTTCATCGTCGCATCGTCGTCAGTTGTTAGCGCGTCATAGAATTCCAATGCCTGCTTGGGCAGGAAGTTGAAGATCGCCGACGAATAGGTGGTCACACCCGCCGCCTTGTATGCCTTGGCAAAAACTTCGGCTGTCGGCATCCCACCGATATAGGAAAGACGATCCCCCATCGTGACACAAACGCGCGTTACCAGTTCGATATCGCCGTGCCCATCCTTGAAGCCGACCAGGTTGGGACACTCGTCACACAATTTCGAAAGCGTTTCGGCAGACAGGATCGAGTTGTCGCGGTTGTAAACAATCACACCGATACTCACCGCATTACAAACCGCCTTGACGCGCTCATACAGGCCTTCCTGCGGGGCACCAACCAGATACTGCGGCAGCAGAAGCAGACCATCCGCACCGGCCTTTTCACATTCGCGCGCCAGTTCGACGGCCATTGCCGTACCATAACCGCAACCGGCAATGATCGGGGTATCACCGGCAACTTCCTTGGCAACGCGGACGGTCTGAACGACTTCCGCCGGGGTCAGCGAGAAAAATTCGCCTGTGCCACCGGCCGCAAACAGCGCTGCTGCCGGATACTGGGCCAGCCAGCCAACATGTGTACGGTAGGTATCCATATCCAGCGAACCATCCGTCTTGAACGGCGTAACCGGGAAAGAAAGAAGCCCGGCACCAATTGCCGTTTTCAGATCCTGATAATGCATAAATCGTCCTTCAATTCATAAATCGGCGACATAACCTATGATGATTCTATAAATTCATCATATCATTATGTCAATCATATTACTCACAAACTTTAGTCTAGCGAGAAAACAGCGATTTACCGGGAATTTGACCCATACCGCCCCTTCTACCAAATCATCATATCAACGGGTTTGACACTGCAAATCCACGACTCCCGACAATTGATATGATGACTTTATGCTTTCATGCCGCTACGCTGCTGAAAACATCGCAAAAACAGAAGGATGCGCGCGGAAAATGACCGACATCACCAAGGCAAGCCGGATTCTGGCCGATGCGTTTAAGCAAAACATTCTGATAGATCCCCTGCCCGCAGACGCGAGTCCGGTCGACTTCGATACTGCCTACGAGATACAGCAAGCCACTCTTGCCCTGACTGGCGCGAAGCAAACCGGATGGAAGCTTTCGGTCGCGACACGCGCTGCACAGGCAGGGCTTGGGATTGAAGGGCCGCTGGTCGGGCCGTTGCTGGATGGCCGGATCATCGAAAACGGGGCGACCATCACCACAAATGATGTTCATTTCCCAAATATCGAGGCCGAGATTGCCGTGGTCATGGCTAGCACGCCCGATGGCAACGCCACCATTGATACGGTTCTGGACCACATCAAAAGCGTGCATCTGGCAATCGAAATCGCGGACCGCAGATATCATGAAAGACAGGGACCGGTTGCAACACTGGCCGATCTGAACTCGACAGGCTATCTGGTGCTAGGCCCGGAAATCACCAACTGGCGAGACATGGCGTTTCTGAATGTCCCGGTCGAAACAAGATCGGATGACAAAATCCTCGCCCAGAACAGCGATCCCGCCGCATGGCCTGATCCGTTTGGCGGCTTGGCTTATCTCGCCGGTTTCCTTGCCAAACGCGGCACACATTTAAAGGCGGGTGACGTCATCACCACCGGGGCCTGTGCGGTACCGACCCTGACCAGCCATGGCCGGATCGAGGCAATCTTTGATGGCATCGGCACAGCACACGCAACCATCAAAACCGGATAAGGCATCCGGAAAACTAAAAGAAAAAGGGCCGTGCAGAACAAACTGCACGGCCCTTTTGATTCAGGTCTTATATCTTATCCGCCTTCGCGGAACCGATTGACCGGCACACCGGCGACATCGACACGCAACATGACAAGCTTGCCCGCATTGGGGAATTCATCGCGTTTCTCCGCAGGGTAGTTTTCCATATGGCTGGTGACATAAAGCGTTTTCATATCCGCCCCGCCAAAGCACGGCATGGTGGGATTTGGCATCGGCATGTCAATAGATAGCAACAATGTGCCATCAGGGGCAAAACGGTTCAGTTTGCCCGCCGAAACACCCGCACTCCAATAGCAGCCTTCCATGTCAACCGCGGCACCATCCGGACGCCCGACCGTGTCATCAAGATCAAGGAAACGCTGGCAATTGCCAATCGCGCCGGTTTTGGCATCAAAGTTCCAGCGATTGACCCACGGCCCGCGAGAATCCGAGTGATACATGATCCGTCCATCGGGCGACCAAGCCAGACCGTTGGAAATCTTGATCCCTCCAGCCTTATGTTCGACCTGCCCTTTACCGGTCACACGATAAAGCGATGCTACCGGTTGCTTGTCGATGTTCTGATCCATGGTACCGACCCAGAACGCCCCGTCCGGGCCGATCTTGCCGTCATTGGTGCGGCTCATGTCATTGTCGCTGTCAACAACCGCCAGTTTTTCGCGCTCACCGGTTTTCGGATCAAACAGGACAATGTCACTTTTCAGCGCCACAACCAGACGCCCCTGATCGGTCAGACCGAAACAGCCGACTTCGCTCTCGAATGACCAACTGTGGCGCTGCCCGGTTTCGATATCAAGTGCATGGATTTTCTGACCAATGATATCAGCCCAGTAAAGGCGGCTGTTATCTCCGTCCCAGTTCGGGCATTCGCCCAGTTCAAACCGTTCCTCCAGCAGAATGCGGGGCTGCTGTATGGCTGAAATATCACCTGACATGATCCGTTCCTGTATTCTTCCCGACGCAATTCGTCATATGACTTGTGTGCAGGCGCACGGGGGCACTTGTCAACAAATTTGCGTGGAAACTTTACAGGATGTTCTGTGCGTGATAGCCGCGACTTTACATATCACGCGCATGGTCGGTTACCCGCTGACGGGCCTGATGAAGGTGATAACGCATCAGCAATTCCGCGCTCTCGCCGTCCTGCCCGCGGATCGCATCATAAATCTGGCGATGTTCTAAAAGAACCTTTTTCACCCGGTCAGCCGATCCGGTACGGGTGATGTTAAGCGCGACATTCATGGTTTTGGCAATCACGCCATGCAGCGACGTCAGCATGGTGACAAAAATATCATTTCCGCTGGCGCGCGCGATTGACATATGAAATTCAAAATCGGCCTGATCAGCGATGTCACCGGCTGCAATGCCTTGTTCAAGCATTTTAAGCGCGCGTTCGATATCGCGATGATGGCGCAGCGTGGCACGTTCCGCCGCCATGCGTGCAGTTGCCGCCTCGATCGCGATGCGGGCCTCAAAACAGCGCAGCAACCCCGCTACATCATTGATGCCGCCAAACTCGATCAACCCTTGTGGCGGACGTTTCTTGACAAAAGACCCAACCCCCTGGCGGGCATAAACCAACCCGTCAGACTGCAATTTACGCAGCGCTTCACGTACCACGGGCCGTGACACACCAAAAGACGCACATATTTCATTTTCAGAGGGCAGCTTTGCCCCTTCGGACAGATTGCCAGATACAATCTGTTCCAGAATTTGCCCATAAAGCTGATCCGCAAGCTTTTCACGCTTCTGTATTTTAAGCTGCAAGCCGGTCATTTCCCCAATCCCCATCAACTTGTCATCTTGTCATTCTTACTTGTAAGTTTTATCGGCAAATTCTGAAGGGGTAAAGGGGAAGCAATCAGTCGACCAGTGAATAATCCCGCCTGCCGACCGGTTCCTCGTGATCATCGACAAGGCCATTATCCGATCCGGTCAAAAGGCCTGGTGTCAGGGTCATGACGCCAGAAAGCGTATCGTTATAGCCAAGCACCCTGACATCGCCGAATTCCTTGAATTCCGGACGGTTATGGACGTTTGGTACATGCGACACCGGCTCGACACAGAATGTCTGGCCGTTTTCCGGGATATAGAATTGCAGATTCGACAAAGTGTCACTGGCCTCCAGAAGCAGGCTTAACTGCCGGTCTGCCCAGACCATTTCCGCCTGTTTGTTCCAGCCGATATAATGAACATCTAGCCCCTTGTGATGGCGGATCATCTTGCCATCGGCAAAGTCACGCCCAAGATCAATCACCGTGCGCGTGGTCGGCAATTTTCCCTCATCCGTGCTAAAACAGTCGGTCGCGACAAACTGCACCCATGCGCTTTCGCCGCCGGGGAACCATGGATGCAACCCGATCCCATAAGGCATCGGTCCCTTTCCCAGATGACGCACGCCGATTTCGATTGAAATGGTATCGTTTGCAACTTTGATCTGTTGCCAGGCAACATAACAAAAACCCGTCTGCGGATCGTCATGTTTGTGATTGAAGCGGATGGTATCAACTGTCGGGCGTTCTATGTCCCAGACACTGGAAATTCCAAATCCGTGAATTGCATGCGGGTCCGGTGCCCGGTTGGCCGGAACATTGATGGTTTTGCCGTCGAATTCGAACTGGGCATAACCCAGCCGGTTGGCAAACGGCACCATCGGAAAACATCCCAGATGCGACGGATTACCCGATGTCAGGGCATAGTCGTCAATCGGGCGCAAAAGGTTGATCACCCCGTTGCCGTCGGGATGTACCCAGTCGATCCTTGAAATGGCGCCACCACGGGGCACAATCCCGACCTTGAAAGGGCCGCTGTTCCAGCGATATTCAGCTTCGGCCGTTTTGGCCATTATCGTCGCCTCGTCACTATATCAAAATCATATGATGACTTTCCGTCACCAACATCGTAGGACTATTTCAGGATGTTAAGTTTGTCATTATTAACATCTGGTTCCGATCATAGCGGATTTGCAGAGCAAGAAAATGAGCAACAACGCCGCGCGAAATGCACCACGCAAAGTTTCCCTGACCGAAAAGGTCATTGCAAGCCTGCGACACGAAATTGAAAGCGGCATGCGCACCCCCGGCAGTAAACTGCCGACCGAGCCCGTGCTGACCGAACAATTCGGCGTCAGTCGCACGGTCGTGCGCGAGGCCATCGCAGCCCTAAAGGCCGACGGTTTGCTTGAACCGCGCCAGGGAGCCGGTGTGTTTGTGCTCGCCCCCAGCCCACGCAAACTGGGTAGCGCAATCTTTGCTGTCGATTCCGCGCAGATTTCCGATGTTCTGGAAATTCTTGAACTGCGCATGGCGGTCGAGATCGAGGCAGCCGGTCTTGCCTGTGCGCGAAGTTCGGCGGCACAGCAGGCGAAAATCTACGAAGCCCTGCAGGAAATGACCGACCAGTTCGAACGCGGCAATCCGACAGAAAAGGCCGATTTCGAGTTCCACCGCGCCATTGCAGATGCGACAAACAATCGGCGCTATGTCGAGTTCCTTGAACATCTGGGCGATAAAACCATCCCGCGCGCGCAATTGCGCCGCCGTCCGCCAGAGGTCGAAGACCAGAAAAACTACATGCAGAAAATTCTGGCCGAACATCATCGCATCTTTGATGCAATTGCCGCGCGCGATGCCGAAACCGCCCGCACGGCAATGCGCGAACATCTCAGCCAAAGTCAGGCCCGTTATCAAAGCCTTCTGCGTCAACGCTAGATAAAATCAGCCCTGACTAATCAGGGCTGCGATATCATGCATGCCATCAAAAACCACGTCAGCCCCGGCTTCGTAAAGCCGGGCTGCGGCAATTTTGCGATCTTCCGCGTAGTGCCCGCCACCGACATAACCAATACAGGTCATGCCTGCGGCCACCGCGGCCTTGACCCCGGCAACGGAATCCTCGATCACCACCGCCTGTTCCGGGCGAAAGCCCATTTTATCGGCGGCATATAAAAACAGATCAGGTGCTGGTTTGCCGTTCTTGACGAAATCCGCACTATAGATGTCGGTACCAAACCAGTGACCAAGGCCGGTAACCGCCATCGTGCGTTCAAGGCGCTGCACCGAACTGCTTGATGAAATGCAAAACGCGACATTTCGGCGGCGCAATGCAGTCAAGACATCCTCGATGTCGTTTGTTTTCTGCAATTCGACGTCATAGCGGGCAAACAGCCGTTCATAAAAGAACGGTTTGAATTCTGCGGTGATATCCCGTCCGGTTTCGCTACGGATATGTTCAATCGGTGCCGCACTTGATCGCCCGGTAAAACGGGCGGCAACTTCGGCAAGATCAAGCGGTGCACCATAATGATCAAGCACATCGACAAGCGTCGCCAGCGAAATAGGTTCACTGTCGACCAGAACGCCGTCACAATCGAAAAGAACGACATCCTTGCCGGTCATGATCGGAGCCGACGCCGGGTTACGGGCGTTATCTTGGACATTTCCGGGGGCCATGTTGAACCTGGCTTCGTTGGGTTTGATCACAAAAGCCTATACAATCGCGAATGTCATCGTCAATCAAAATGAACATTTGACCAATCGATGCACTTTTGCTCAATTACATACAGCACGAATTTATCGCGGTGACCAACACGCGCGAAGAATGCATAAAACCGGGATCGGGTTTGCCTATGAAATACAGGGCTCCCGCCAACCGGCCCCGCGGGAGGAATACCATATGAGCCTTACAGACAAAGTCATTATCGGTGTGGATGTTGGCACCGGAAGCGCACGTGCTGGCGTGTTTAGCCAGGATGGAAAACTGCTCGGCAGTGCCGCCCATGCGATTGCCATGAACAAACCAAAGCCCGATTTTGTCGAACAGGACTCGGAAAATATCTGGCAATCGGTTTGCCAGTCGGTTCGCGATGCGCTGGCAAAATCAAACATCGCAGCCAATCAGGTCGCAGCCATCGGGTTTGACGCCACCTGTTCGCTCGTGATCCGCGATGCCAATAACCGTCCGCTTGGTGTCACCCCAGACGGCGGCGATAACTGGGATGTTATTGTCTGGATGGACCACCGCGCGGTCCGCGAGGCCGAAGAATGCACAAAAACCGGCGCAAAGGTTCTTGAATATATCGGCGGCACCATGTCACCCGAAATGGAATTGCCCAAACTGATGTGGTTAAAACGCCACCACCGTCAGAACTGGGACAAAATGGGTGCAGCTTACGACCTTGCCGATTTCCTGTCTTTCCGCGCAACCGGCAGCAACAAGCGGTCCTGCTGCACGATAACCTGCAAATGGACCTATCTGGCCCATCAGGATGATCCATGGGATCGCGCATTTCTTCATCAGATAGGCCTTGATGATTTCCCCGGCAAGGCCAGAATTGACCGTAAGGCATTGGGTGTTGGCGATCTGATCGGCAATTTGTCCGAACAGAGTGCGGCCGAACTTGGCCTGACCACCGATTGCGTCGCGGGTGCAGGCTTGATTGATGCCCATGCAGGGGCCCTTGGCACACTTGGCGAATATCTGGATGGCAATCTGGATGAACGGTTCGCCATGATTGCCGGGACCTCGACCTGCCATATGGCGCTGTCATCCGAACCGCGCTTCATCAAGGGCGTATGGGGCCCCTATTTCGGGGCGATTGCGCCGGGCCTTTGGCTTAACGAGGGCGGCCAGTCGGCAACCGGTGCATTGCTTGATCACATTGTTGCCATGCATCCTTTTTCGCATGCCATGGGTCGCGATGCTCACAAGCTTGCCGGCGAAAAACTTTTGCACCGGATGATGGAAACACCCGATCTTGCGCCGCGCCTACATGTTCTGCCCGATTTTCATGGCAACCGGTCACCACTTGCCGACTCAGAGGCCCTTGGCGTCATTTCGGGCCTAAGCCTTGATCAAAGCGAGGAAAGCTTCCTTGACCTTTACTGGGCAACCGCCTGCGCCATTGCCTATGGCACACGCCATATCATTGATGCCCTGAACGCGACCGGTTATGACATCAAACATATCCATCTAAGCGGCGGACACACTGCAAGCCCGGTTCTGGTCAAACTTTATGCCGACGTCACCGGCTGCAATGTCGTGATGTCCGACTGTGCCGAACCGGTCCTGCTGGGATCCGCGATGTTGGGTGCGGCGGCCCTTGATCCCGGAGGCGGTCTTGCACTTGCGTCGCGCCGGATGGCTGGCAAGGAAACCATCCACGCGCCGGACCAAACCGCAAAGGACGCCCACGATAGGCGCTATGCCATTTTCCACAAGCTTCATGCCCATCGACAGGAACTTGATGCCATGGCCGCAGGCTGATTCATCAAAAAAGCCCCGCAACATATGCTGCGGGGCTTTTCATTTTGCTAGCAAGCCTCATCAGGCCTGAATGGTTTTCTGACGCTGGCTTCCCAGCCCCTCGACGCCAAGTTCCATGACATCGCCAGGTTTCAGGAAACGCTGCGGCGTCATGCCCATACCGACACCGGGCGGGGTCCCCGTTGTGATGATGTCGCCCGGCTGCAGGGTCATGAATTTCGACAGATAGCTGATCAGATGGGCAACGCCGTAAACCATGGTTGCGGTGCTGCCATTCTGGACGCGTTCGCCGTTCAGTTCCAGCCACAGGCGCAGGTTCTGCGGATCGGCAATCTCGTCACGTGTCACCAGCCACGGGCCGATCGGACCAAACGTGTCGTGGCTTTTGCCTTTCACCCACTGCCCGGCATGTTCAAGCTGAAATGCGCGTTCGGACACATCATTGACCACACAGTAACCTGCCACATGATCAAGCGCCTCTGCCTCGGTCACATATTTGGCTTCCTTGCCGATCACGATGCCCAGTTCGACTTCCCAGTCGGATTTTTGCGAACCGCGCGGAATTTCCACATCGTCATTCGGGCCGCAAACTGCCGACGTTGCCTTGAAAAAGATGATCGGTTCAGGTGGCACCTGCATGCCTGCTTCCGCCGCGTGATCGGAATAGTTCAGACCAATGCAGATAAACTTGCCCGGTTTGGCAACACAGGCACCGATCCGCGGGTTGCCTGAGACGACTGGAAGGCCTGCCGGATCAAGGGTGGCAATTTTGGCAAAGGTGGCATCAGAAATGGTATCTGGATTGAAATCCTCGATCACCGCCGACAAATCTCGGATTACGCCGCCCTGATCCAGTAATCCGGGTTTTTCGGCACCAACAGCGCCAAAACGCAGCAGTTTCATTTTGTTTCCTCCCATGATCGGTCTATTTGCATTCCTCATACAAATAATTTGACATGCGGTCCAGCAACGATCCGCCCCCCCCAAAACAAAAGGGCCGCATATTTGCGGCCCTTTCTGGTATCTTTTATAAGGTCAGGCAAGGTTGGCGCTGAAAAACTCGGCCGTTCTTGAATTGGCGGTTTCAGCATCCTTCTCGTCGTAATGCGCCCCTCCCTTACGCGCAAAGGCGTGATCACGACCTGGATAGAAATGCAGCTCTGTCAACGGATGATCATCAAGCGCGTCCTTGATAACCGCCTGCGCATCGGCGGGGATATACTCATCATTCCCGGCAAGGTGAATGATCACCGGCTGTTTGATCTTTCCGGCCTCGCCGACATAATTGTTCATCCCACCGCCGTAATAGACCGCAAACGCATCGCCATCGGTGCGCGTCGCCGACAGGAAGGTCAAAAGCCCGCCCAGGCAGAAACCGACAACCCCGGCTTTGCCATTTGCGCCATCAAGCTTGCGCGCTGCCTGAATGGTTGCGGCGATATCTTCGACGCCCTTATCGACATTAAATGCCTGATAATAGCCAAATGCCTGTTTCCATTCTTCTTCGGTCTTGTCGGTGATTTCGATCCCTGGCTCGATCCGCCAGAACAGATCGGGACAAACCGCAATATATCCCTGCTTGGCATAGTCATCGGCAATGCCCCGCATCACGGCGTTAACACCAAAAATTTCCTGAATAACCACCACCACCGGTGCCGGTAACTTGGCAGGCATGGCGACATAGGCATCGAAATTTCCGTCTGGCGTCGTTACGGTCAGCTTGCTGGTCATGATGGTCCTCCTTGTCGATATCCGATTTTTCCGGCGACGCCGGTTGTTTCCCTGTTGAGGTATTGGATTGTACCGGTTTCGCAAGGGGTTAAATGGAAGCAATCTGTTTATTCGTCATCAACGCGCAAGGTAAATGGCAGAGTAATCAAAACATCCAGCCCACCGCCATCCCGGTTGCGAATGGAAATTTCCCCGCCATGTGCCTTGATCGCGCGCCGTGCAATTGACAAACCCAGTCCGAAACCGGCGCCGTTTATCCCCGGTTCCCCACGAATGAATGGCTCAAACATATTTTCAAGCTGTTCAGCAGGAATGCCTGGCCCCTGATCGGATATGGTGATGCAGAAAACATTACGACTGGCATCTGCTTCGGCAGAAATCCGGACAAGTTGACCTTCGCGTGAATGACGAAGGGCATTACGCACTATATTCTCAAAGGCCCGCCGCAGAAGTTCGGCGTTGCCGACCACCACCGGTACTTCACCGTGCCAGTTGCGTTTAATCGCAAGGTTTGTCTGGACCTTGATCCCGGTCGCCTCGGCCTCAAACCGGGCATCACTAACAACACGGCCCAGCAGATGGTCAATATCAAGCCATGTCTGGTTCTGGCTGGCGCCGCTTTCCGCACGCGACAGGGTCAGAAGTTCACCAACCAGTTCATCCAGACGAATGGTTTCCTTTTCAATCCGGTCAAGTGATCCTTCGATCCGTTCCGGTTTCTGGCGCGCTAGCCCAACAGCCAATTGCATCCGCGCCAGCGGGGACCGCAGTTCATGCGATACGTCGTTCAATAGGCGGTCACGTGCCTCGATCAATTGTTGCAATCGCACGGCCATCACATCGAAATCACGCGCCAGATCAGCAATCTCGTCACGTCTACGGCCGATCTTTTCGCCCAGTCGCCATGTCAGATCCCCGGTCGACAGTCGCTCGAACCCTTCCTGAAGCTGGCGGATCGGTCGGGTCAGATACCAGGCAAGCACGCCACTAAACACAAGCCCTCCCAGCACGCCCGCAATCACCAACGGGGTCGGCACATTGAACCGCCCCCGCTCCGGGATAGACGCAACGATATCGGTCACATCAAACTTCAAATGCACAAGCAACCCGACCGGGCTAACCGCATCACGTGACAGAAACCCGTTTTCGCGGATCTCCTCGAACCGGACGGGGGGGAATGTTTCAGTTACGGAACCGCGCACGGAGCTGTCGGTGCGGTTTGCATCCGGCTCGATACTGAGTCGGACACGTTCATTGTCGGGCCAGTGTGCAATCGCCTTCTCAAGCGCACCAATACCTTCGGCCTCGATAATACTTACAGCAGTATCGATATAACCGCGTGCCGTTTCCTGCAGATATCCGACATGATAGGGTTTGGGTGGGTCACCATATAACGTAAAAAGAAGCCACACGCCCTGCCAGATCCCCATGAAGGTCAAAGCAAACCCGATCAGGATTTTCCAGAATAACCGTCCTCTCATATGTCCTGCCTCAGACGATAGCCAAAGCCGCGCACAGTTTCGATCAGGCCAACATCGTTACTGACAGATTGAAGCTTCTGTCGAAGGTTGCTCATATGGACATCAATCGAACGATCATAAACCTCGCGCGGGCGGCCCAGCACCTTCATCGAAAGCTCGTTTTTTGACATTGCCCGTTCTCTGGCACGCATCAGAACTTCCAGAAGATTGAATTCCGATACCGTCAGTTCCATGTCTTGACCATCAAACTGCGCCACCCGGCGTGCGGTATTAAGCCGCAATTTGCCAAGAACGATTTCGTCGCCATTGTCCGGCCCGCCTGCATCTCGGCGGCTTTCGCCAACCGGTTCGGCCCGGCGCAGAACCGCGCGAATGCGCGCCACCAGCTCGCGTGGATAGTATGGTTTGGGTATGTAATCATCCGCCCCCAGTTCCAGCCCGACAACCCGGTCGACATCGTCGCCCTTGGCGGTCAGCATGATGACCGGCACCCGACTTTTGGCGCGCAATTCGCGCAGCACCTCAATCCCGCCGATGCCAGGCATCATGATGTCAAGCAACACCACTGCAAACCCGCCATCCAGCGCCATACGCAGGCCATCCTTGCCGTTATAGGCGTTGGCGATCTCGAACCCCTCACCTTCAAGATACTCGCCCAGCATCGTGCCGAGCTCGACATCATCATCAACAAGCAGAATTCTGGTCACGGTTTCCGGGTCTTTCAAATGCGGGTTAATTCCTGTTCATGATGACATTCTAGCGCTTAAAACGCCTGACGAAAGGCACGGATGGCGAACTTTACACATTCCTTACAGATCATTTTCATCCCCCTCACCCCGTTCTGACAAAGGGGTTGCTATGTCTGGGATACCCGATGGCTCAATTGCCTTTCGCCGTCGGGTGCGTTTCATCCAAGGACATGAAAGCCCGATGAAGAAATCATCCAGAACCGCACGTAACCTTGTCATCGCCGTGATCATCATCTTGGCAGCAGGATGGATGGCACAGGCCTATCTGTTCCCGTCCGAAGCCAAAACCGGTTATGTCACCACCAAACCCCGTATCGGCAACCTTGCCGATACGGTTCTGGCAAGTGGCACCATCACCGCCTCTAAACTGGTCAGTGTCGGCGCGCAGGTGTCCGGGCAGATCAAGGCACTGCATGTCGATCTCGGTGATGAAATCAAGGAGGGCGATCTGATTGCCGAAATCGATCCATCAACACAACAGAATGATTTGCGCGATGCCGAGGCCGCCCTTGCCAATATCAAGGCACAGCTTGCCGCCAAGCAGGCCGAACTGAAACAGGCGGAACTTGATTATGCACGGCAGAAAAAGATGCGTGCGCTTGATGCCTCGCCACAGGAAGATTTCGAAAGTGCCGAGGCAACCCTTAATGTGACCAAGGCTGAAATCGCAGCGCTCAACGCGCAAATCGATCAAGCAAAAATCGCCGTTGATACCGCCGAGATTGATCTGGGATATACCAAAATCCTGGCCCCCATGGATGGTACGGTTGTTGCCCTGCCAGTCAAGGAAGGGCAGACCGTGAACGCCGCCCAATCCACGCCGACCATCATAAAACTCGCACAGCTCGACACCATGACGGTCGAGGCCGAAATATCCGAGGCCGACGTCATCCGCGTTCGTGAAGGCCAACCGGTCAGCTTCACCATTCTGGGCGATCCCGACACGCGCTATGAAAGCACCCTTCGCGCCATCGAACCCGCCCCGACCGGAATCGAGGATGACGACGACAATACCGATGACGAAGCCGTTTATTACAATGGTCTGTTTGACATCGCCAATCCGGATCACCGCCTGCGCGTCTGGATGACAGCCGAAGTCACCATCACACTAAACGAAGTTGAAAATGCGTTGATCATTCCGTCCGCCGCGCTGAGTGGTCCGGACAAGGACGGGCTATATACCGTTAAGGTTCTTAACGACAAAGGTGACACGATTGAAAAGCCGGTCACGGTCGGCATGAACACCAATATCAACGCCCAGATCATCAGTGGCATTTCCGAAAATGACGACATTGTTATCGGCGCGACCAGCGGTGTGGTCGCCACCAGCCAATCCATACGTCGTGGCCCGGGGGGGATGTTCTGATCATGAACCAGATAGGGAGCAACACTCACAAAACCCCGCTGATCGAAATCCGCGATCTGTGGCGGCACTACCCGACGGGCGAGGATCGCATTGCCGTGCTAAAGGGCGTCAACCTGACGATTGAACGCGGCGAAATGGTTGCGATCATTGGCGCTTCCGGGTCGGGTAAATCGACCCTGATGAATATTCTGGGCTGTCTTGACCGACCGACCGGCGGGGAATACCGGGTTAATGGCCGCCTGACAGGCAATCTGGAACCCGATGAACTGGCCGCCCTTCGGCGCGAATATTTCGGCTTTATCTTTCAGCGCTATCATCTGCTGTCGGATTTAAGCGCGCTTGGCAATGTCGAAGTCCCGTCGATCTATGCCGGGTTTGATGCCGAAACACGGCGTGACCGGGCAATGGATATCTTGACCCGTGTCGGGCTTGGCGACCGCATTCATCACCGCCCCAGCCAGCTTTCCGGCGGGCAGCAGCAACGTGTCAGTATTGCGCGCGCCCTGATGAATGGCGGCGACGTCATTCTGGCCGATGAACCAACCGGTGCACTCGATAGCCAAAGCGGTGCACAGACGCTTGAACTGCTGCGCAACCTGCATCGCGATGGCCATACGGTCATTCTGGTCACCCATGATCATGATGTTGCCGCCCATGCCGAACGCATCATTGAAATCCGTGACGGCGAAATCATCCGTGATGAACGCCAGACGCAGGCCTTCATACAATCCGGTCCCGGTAAAAAGGTCGAAAACCATACCCATCGGTCATCACGCATTCGGGCCGAAATCGACCGGTTTACCGAGGCATTCAAAATGGCGCTGGTGGCGATGAATGCTCACCGGTTGCGGACCTTTCTGACGATGCTGGGCATCATTATCGGGATCGCATCGGTGGTGTCGGTCGTAGCCCTTGGCCAAGGATCGCAGGATCGCATCCTTGCCGATATCAGTTCAATCGCGACCAATACGATTGATGTCAATCGCGGCAAGGATTTTGGTGATCGCGATGCCAGTCAGATCAGGACATTGACTGCGGCCGATGCCGATGTGCTGTCGACCCAGTACTATGTCGACAGCGTCACCCCCCGTGTTTCAAGCACCGTCACCCTGCGGTATGGCAATATTGAAGTGGATGCCACTGTTGCCGGTGTCGGCACCGATTATTATCGGGTGCGCGGCTATGAAATGGCCGATGGCATCTGGTTTAACAGCCTTGCCGTCGACAAACGCAGCCAGGATGCGGTCATTGACGACAATACGCGCGAAAAGCTGTTTCCCAATGGCGAAGACCCGCTGGGGCAGGTGATTTTCCTTGGCACTGTCCCGGTACGCATCATTGGTGTCACCGCGCCAAAGGACAGCACATTTGGCAATAATGACAGCCTGAACATCTGGGTTCCCTACACCACCGCACTGACCCGAATTCTCGGCCAGAATTACCTAAGCAGCATCACCGTCCGTATTGATGACGCAGTCCAAACCGCATTGGCGCAACAGAACATCGAAACCCTTCTGACCCGGCGACACGGCGTGAAAGACTTTTTCACGATCAATACCGACACCATCCGTGAAACCATCGAAAAGACCACCAGCACCATGACGCTTCTGATTTCGTCGATTGCTGTGATTTCCCTGATTGTTGGTGGCATTGGCGTGATGAATATCATGCTGGTGTCGGTTACCGAACGCACCGGTGAAATCGGGGTACGGATGGCGGTCGGCGCACGTCAAAGCGACATTCTTCGGCAATTCCTGATCGAGGCGGTTCTGGTCTGTATCCTTGGCGGGGCGCTTGGCGTTCTGACAGCCCTTGGCATCGGGGTTCTGTTCGATGCGATGGGAAGCTCGTTTTCAATGGTCTATTCGACAACCTCGATTGTCGCGGCTTTTGCCTGCGCCACATTGATCGGAATTTCATTCGGCTTTCTGCCTGCCCGCAATGCCGCCCGGCTTGATCCGGTCGACGCCCTGTCGCGCGATTGACGGAGAATACAAAAATGATCACACGGATTTTAAAAACCGGAACCATCCTGTCGATGATTGCACTCGCAGGATGCAGCAACCTGACCGAAACACGATACTCCCGTCCGGATATTGCGGCGGAAAACAGCTGGAACGGATCTGCCACCACATCGGACAACAGCCGCGCATCCGACATCGCCGCCACGCAAGACTGGTGGCAAAATTTCGGCGATGACCAGCTTGACGCACTTATCGCCCGAGCACTTGAACGCAATAACGATCTCGCTGCCGCCACCATCAAGGTTCGCAAGGCACAACTGACTGCGGGCCTCGCCGAAGATGACCTGTATCCAGATTTTTCCGGTGGTGCGGATGCGTCGGTTTCGCGCGATCTGGACGAGGATAACGGCAGCACGCGAAGCTTTGGCACCAATGCGGGAATCAGTTACGAACTCGATCTTTGGGGCAAGCTCGGCCATGATTACGACGCCGCCCGCTGGGAAGCACTGGCGACCCTTGAAGATCGTGAAAGCACGGCATTATCGCTGATCGGCACCACCGCCACCCTTTATTGGCAGGCTGTCTATTATCAGCAGCGACTGGATATTGCACAGGCCAGCATCGATTATGCTCAGCAAACCCTTGATCTGGTGGATGTTCAGTATGCGTCCGGTTCGACATCATCGCTGGAACTGTTCGAAGCCCGCCAGAACCTTGAAAGCCAGTTGGCCGATTATACCCAGATCGAACAAAGTCTGACTGAAACCAAAAACGCCCTATCGATCCTGTTTGACCGCCCACCGGGCGATATTGCAATCCCGCGCGCGACATTGCCATCAGATGCCCTGCCCGATGTGGCCGCTGGATTACCATCCGAATTGCTGTCGCGCCGGCCCGATGTTCGGGCGGCGGAATTGCGCCTGAAGGAGAGCGTTTCGGATTTGAATTCGGTCAAAACCAGTTTGCTGCCAACCCTGACCCTGACAGGCGATCTGGGCACCAGCAGCGATCAGTTGCGCAACCTCTTGCAAAATCCAATCGGCACGCTGGGCGCAAGCCTTGCCCTCCCGTTCCTGAACTGGAACGAGGGGCAGCTCAACATCAAGGTATCCGAGGCCGAATATGAACAGGCTGTCGCCGAATTCCGTCAGACAGCCTACGAAGCTATGAGCGACGTTGAAAACGCTCTTTCGGCCCGCACACAGTATGATCGTCGTGCTGCCCGGCTTGAAGCCGCGCTTGACGCCGCACGAAATGCCGAACGGATTTATGAAACCCGTTTCCGATCAGGGGCAGTCGCCATGCAGGATTGGCTGGACGCGCAGGAAACCAGACGCACGGCCGAAGAATCCGTTCTGGCCAACCAGCTTGATCGCATTACCAATCTGATCACGCTCTATCAGGCACTGGGCGGCGACGCCACCCCGGCCAATGCCCAAACCAGCCCGGCACCGGATACCTCAGCCGCCTGATACCAACCACCAGACAGGGAAACAGATGATGCGTTTTGAAAATCTTTCGCACCATATAGGTCATGTCCTGATCCTTTTCGGGGCAGGATTATGCGCAACCGCAATCCTGCTTGGCGAAAGCCGGGCGGCACAGGATCGCAAGTATGACACTGGATTTGATCGTCAGGCGAGTATCAGTTTCGCCACGGATTGACCGCACGGCGGTCCACCACACCGGGCACAATCCCGCGTGCCGCGTTCGATACATGATCCATCACGTTACTGGCCGCGATATCGTATTGACGGGCGGCCATGCGTTTTTGCCGTTCGGCAAATAACGGTGCACGATCCGCCAGATCAATCGGGCTTCCGACGGTTTCGGTCCCGGCAAGGAACGCGTCACGATCCAGCCAGTCAAGCGTATTTTTCGTCAGATCAAGGCGCAGCACATCGCCATCGCGCAAATGACCGATGCCACCACCAGAAAATGCTTCCGGGACCATATGACCAATACAGGCCCCCTTGGTCACGCCGGAATAACGGCCATCGGTGATCAGCATACTGGATGCTTCAAGAATGCGATGGTGGCGCAGGTTCTGTGACGGCGAAAACATTTCCGGCATGCCGTAGGCTTCCGGCCCCTGCCCGCCAATGACAAAGGCAAAGGACAAATGCCCCTGTGCCAGCATGTCCTTGGGCGCATCCATATCAACCCGGTTGCCGCCATTGCGCCGGACCACGGCAGCAATCAGTTCTTCGTCCACACCATCGGTTTCAATCAAACGCGTCACCAGATCGGGCGACGCAAAATCGGCGTTGCAGACATGCTCGTTTTCGTAATAGCGCACGATGAAAACGTGATTGTCGAAATGTTCGATCAGATGGTCGCTCATACCCGATGTCTTGACCGCACAATTTTCAAAGAAACTGCCGGTCAGAACATCAACACCGGACCGCTTGCGCACCGGTATTGCCCGGATAACCGACTTATCGCCCAGCGACAGATCAACGGGATTTTCAAGATCGGCAATCCGTTCGCCCCATGTTTTGCCAAGCACGGTCGGCGCATCCAAATCCATCGCCACACCTAGATCAGCAAGCACCCGATAAATGCTTTCCATGCCGCGGTTTTTGCCTTCGGCCATTTGCTGCGCCAGAACAAAGGTATCGCGGTTTTCGGTCAGGCTATGGGCAAAGATTTCCGGCACCGGCGTTTTAAGACGCACATCCTGATAATCATCAATCGTCACATCAAACCCGGCATAGCGCATCATGAAGGGCAAATGCAGCAGCATGTTGCTGCTTGACCCCGTGGCATTATGAATGCGGACGAAATTGGCAAAGTTGCGTTTCAACAGATTGCTGATCGCATATTCGGGCTTGTTAAACACCCCAAACAGCGCATCAATCCCTGCCGCCACCGCTGCATAGGGCGGCACATCGGTCAGCAACTCCAGTTCGGGTGGTGTCAGGCCAAAGGCTGCCAGCATCGTCCGCGATGAATTGCCCGTACCGTTAAAGGCGCAAATTCCCCCCTTGGAATCACAGGTCGCCCCGGCAAGCTCATCAAGAACCCGGCGTTCCATCTTGCCATCGATAATGCCCAGCAACCGCGCACGATCCAGCAACCCGGCAAAGGCTTCATCCGATGTGCATTGCAGGATATAGCGCATGTTTTCACGAATGTCGGAACCAAGGTCATCATGCCCGGCACGATCCGCGTCATCAGCAATTTTATCAAGCAACCGGCGGGTGCCGTCGGGAATTTCGCCCCCCTTCAGCACGTGGGACGGGGCAAATACCGCCCAAACCGGGGCCTGATCACCGCGATATTTCCGCGCCTGATCGGCCGCCGCCAAACCGGCCACAACGGCGGCGGGTGATTTGTCGCACCCGGCAATCACATAAGCCGCATGATAACTGTGGCCTTCAAAGGTAATATTGACCGCCGCTGCCGTATGGTTGCGTGACGCAAGCGAATAACTTTGGCCGATATTGTTTTGCGCCGTGCCATCGCAGATTACCGGTACATGAAACAGGAACGGCACCCCGCCCATTTCCCAGATACGAATGGCCGCCATCAAGGCCTGTGGCCGATCCAGCAAATGCGCAGGATGATCCGGTGCGCCGCCGATAATCGCAATGCGTGGCCGGTTTTCCACCAGCCGCCCGACAACATCGCGGATTTCGGGCACCGCAAATTTCCGATCGCTGGCAACAACCGGGTTTTCATTCACCGCATCACGCAAAAGACGGACAACCGTAATCGGCTGATTGGCCAACCCCTGAATACAGTCGCGATAGGGATTGGCTTTTTCATCAATGGTGATGGCATTGGGGATGGATCGGGATTGGGGCATGATCGACTCTGACTGCGGGATATCGGGGCTGCGGAATACTGGCGATTATGGCGTAACGTTACTTCGTTCTGGGCAGACTATCAGACAAGTCCGCCGTCGACGATAAAGCTTTGTGACGAACATGCCGATGACACGTCAGATGCGAGGAAAAGCACCATCTGTGCAACATCATCCCCGACAAGTCGACGCTTGATGCATTGTTCGGACTGAATGCGCTCTTCATCTTCCGGGCTGATCCAAAGGTCAAGCTGTCGCTGGGTAATGATACAGCCCGGAATGACCGTATTGACCCGAATACCATCAGCACCCCAATCACGCGCCAGTGCGCGCGTCATGCCAACCACACCGGCTTTGGCCGTTTCATAACCGACCAGATCGGGCAGCCCCATCAAATAACTTACCGAACTGAAATTAATGATGCTGCCCCGGCCCTTCTCAGCCATGCCCTTTGCCACAGCACGCGAACAGAAAAACTGGTGTGACAGATTGACATCAAGCTTGTCACGCCATTCATCCGGCCCGGTTTCTTCGGGGCTGTGGCGATCATCACGCGCGGCATTATTGACCAGCACATCAATCACGCCGATTTTCGATGCCATTTCGGTAACGGCCTTGGGAATCCGGGCCTGATCGCGCAGATCAAGTGACATGTAATGCGGACGCACATCCAGATCGCGTTCGATTTCGGCACACAGTTTTGCCGCAGCAGCATCATCGATATCAAAAAAACCGACCCGCGCCCCCTGCACACAAAAAGCCCGGACGATAGAAGCGCCAATGCCCGATGCGCCACCGGTCACAAGAACCGATTTGCCCTGTATGTCGTGATAACTCGCTGTCATGACGTTCCCTGACTTGTTTTCATCTTTTATTTTTCACTATCAAATTAAATGCTGCACTGCACCAACTCAAATCCACATAAAATCAACCAAATGTGCGGTTCAATGATGGATTTGAGCCTGAAAAGCGAGATTTTTAATTTGTTCATTAAAAAAAATTTGACAGGACGGATCGAAGGCGTCAACATTTTTTCGACAACAAAAATAAATGTCACTGCAAGACACATATCATTCAGGGAAGAAACAGATGAAAAAACTCCTCTCCTCGGTCGCACTGGCCGGTGCCGTGCTGTTTTCCGCCAACGCCTTTGCCGACGATCTGATCGTTGGTGTCAGTTGGTCGAACTTCCAGGAAGAACGCTGGAAAACCGACGAAGCCGCCATTGTGAAGGCGCTTGAAGCAGTTGGCGCACAATATATCAGTGCCGATGCCCAAAGCTCTCCGTCCAAACAGCTTTCCGATATCGAAAGCCTGATTTCGCGTGGCGCAGATGCCCTTATCGTTCTGGCACAGGATTCCTCATCCATTGGTGCTGCAGTCACACAGGCGATCAATGAAGGCATTCCGGTGGTTGGCTACGACCGCCTGATCGAAGACCCGAACGCCTATTACATTACGTTCAACAACAAGGAAGTCGGCCGTCTTCAGGCCGAAGCCGTGTTTGCCGAACAGCCGAAAGGCAATTACGTCTTCATCAAGGGCGCACCGACCGACCCGAACGCCAATATCCTGCATGAAGGCCAGCTTGAAATCCTTCAGGCCGCTATCGATAGCGGCGACATCAAAGTCGTCGGCGAAGCTTATACCGATAGCTGGCAGCCAGCCATCGCCCAGCGCAACATGGAACAGTTCCTGACCGCTGCCGATAACAAGGTTGATGCCGTTGTCGCCTCGAACGATGGCACTGCTGGCGGCGTGGTTGCCGCCCTCTCGGCACAGGGCATGCAGGGCATCCCGGTTTCCGGTCAGGATGGTGATCACGCCGCACTTAACCGTGTTGCTCTTGGCACCCAGACGGTTTCGGTCTGGAAAGATGCCCGCCTTCTGGGACAGCGCGCAGCCGAAATCGCGGTTGAGCTGGCAAAAGGTGCAAAACTTGGCGATGTCGAAGGCACCCAGGACTGGAACAGCCCGAACGGCGTCACCATGAAATCCTACTTCCTTGATCCGGTGGCGATCACCCAGAACAAACTTGATCTTGTGATTGAAGCAGGCTGGGTATCGAAAGACGTCGTCTGCAAAGGGGTTGAAAGCGGCAAGGTCGCTGCCTGTAACTAGGCAGGTTTCCTCCCTCCGACCTTGTTAAACCCCGGGGCCGGCCGCACCCTTTCGACCGGCCCCGCTGCCTGACGAGCATTTTACATGACAAGACTACTTGCCAAGATGGAAGTCGACCGCCGCCTTGTGGGGCTCGCCGTTGTGCTTCTGGTTATCTGGATCGGCTTTGATATCGCATCCGGCGGCCGCTTCATCACCCCGCGAAACATCTTTAACCTGTCGGTCCAGACCGCCTCTGTTGCCGTGATGGCCTGCGGGATGGTCCTGATTATCGTCACCCGCCATATCGATCTTTCGGTCGGTGCGATGCTGGGTGTTCTGGCGATGATCATGGGTGTGGTGCAAACCGACTTCCTGCCGCAATTCCTTGAATACAATCATCCGATGACTTGGATCATCACCCTGCTTGTCGGCTTGGTCGTCGGGGCTGCAATTGGTGGCGTTCAGGGGCTTGCCGTTGGCTATCTTGGCGTTCCGGCCTTTATCGTAACCCTGGGCGGGCTCCTGGTCTGGCGCGGGGCGGCATGGTGGGTCACACAGGGGCGTACCGTTGCTCCTCTCGATCACAATTTCATGCTGCTTGGCGGCGGGATCGAAGGCACGATTGGCGCCACATGGAGCTGGATCGTGGCCGCGATTGCGATTGTCGCGATCATCTATGCCGCGATCATGGAACGCCGCCGCAGGCTTTCCTTCCAGTTCCCGGTCAAACCGATCTGGGCGGAATATACCAATACACTGATCAAGGCCGGGCTGGTTCTGGTGGCGATCATCACGCTAAATGCCTATCACCTGCCCGAACGCGCCGCCGAACGTATTCTTGAGGATCGCGGCATTCCGGTAACGGCAGAAAACCTTGTGATTTCGCACGGCATTCCGATCCCGCTTCTGATTGTGGCACTGGTCGCCATCGTGCTGACCATCGTTGCCAAACGCACCCGGTTCGGGCGCTATGTCTTTGCCATGGGCGGCAACCCGCAGGCAGCCGAACTGGCCGGGATCAATGTCAAACGCATGACGGTTGCGGTCTTTGCCCTGATGGGTGTCCTGTGCGCGATCAGTGCGGCGATTTCCTCGGCACGCCTGCAATCGGCGGGCAACGATCTTGGCACGCTTGACGAATTGCGCGTGATTGCTGCGGTTGTGATTGGCGGCACGTCGCTGGCGGGCGGTGTTGGCACCATTTACGGTGCGCTGATTGGCGCCCTAGTGATGCAAAGCCTGCAAAGCGGTATGGCGCTTCTGGGCGTTGATACATCGCTGCAAAGCATCGTCATCGGCCTTGTGCTTGTCCTTGCCGTGTTCAGCGACAAATATTTCCACCGTCGCTATAGCGCCCCGACCAGCTAGGAGCATAGGGATATGAACGATATCAAAACCGGTCAAAACCCGCTGGTCGAAATGCGCGACATTCATATCAGCTTTGGCGGGGTCAAGGCGGTCGACGGGGTTTCCATCGATCTTTATCCCGGCGAAGTGGTTGGCGTGCTTGGCCATAATGGTGCAGGCAAATCAACCCTGATCAAGGTGCTTTCGGGCGCATATAAGGCCGATACAGGCCAGATCATCGTCGATGGCCGCGAAGCCAAGATTGAAAACGCCCGCGATGCCCGTGACAACAATATCGAAACCATCTATCAGAACCTGGCCCTTGCCGACAATCTGGACGCCGCACAGAACCTGTTTCTGGGTCGCGAAATCGTCGACAGGCTCGGCTTTCTGGATGACGCGGCAATGGAACACAAAGCCCGCGAAGTCCTGCATCGCCTGAACCCGAATTTCCATAAATTCACATCACCGGTTTCGGCCCTTTCGGGCGGGCAACGCCAATCGGTCGCGATTGCGCGCGCGCTTTTGTTCGAAGCCCGCGTCCTGATCATGGATGAACCCTGCGCGGCACTTGGCGTTCATGAAACCCGCATGGTCGGCGAACTGATTGCCCAGCTTAAACGTGACGGGCTCGGTATTTTGTTGATCAGTCACGATCTTCATGATGTGTTTGATTTGTCTGATCGTTTGCATGTTATGAAGAACGGCAAGCTGGTCGGCACCGTCCCGACCAAGGATGTCACCCATGACGATGTTCTGGGCATGATCATTCTGGGTAAAATGCCCGAACATCTTATGCATCTGGCCGGGCCGGGTGCCACCAACGCCCCGAACAAAGAGGCTCCCGAATGACTATCGACTTTCCGAATACCGCCCGCGATATTCTGCCCGACGATCATGGCAATGCCATCTTGGTTGGTCGCGTCTGGGATCCACGCGTTTCCGGCCCGACCCCGGTCGTTGTCGATCAGGGAAACCTTCGCGATATCAGCAAACTGGCCCCGACGATCAGCCAGCTTCTCGAACGCGAGGACTTGGTGTCCCAGCTTCGTAACCCGTCGGGTTTCCCGCTGGTCGGCACCCTGGATGACATTGTTGCCGCATCCATGCCCGGTGCAGGATCGCAAACCTTGCATCTGCTCAGCCCCAATGATCTTCAGGCGATCAAGGCCAGCGGTGTCACCTTTGTCGCAAGCCTTCTGGAACGTGTGATCGAAGAACAGGCGCGCGGCGACGCCAGCAAGGCCGACCTGATCCGCACCGAAATCACCGGCATTATCGGCGATGACCTGTCACAGATCGAACCGGGATCGAAAAAAGCCGCGGACATCAAGGAAGTCCTGATCGGCAAAGGCGCATGGTCGCAATATCTTGAAGTCGGCATTGGCCCGGATGCGGAAATCTTCACCAAATCCCCGCCGATGTCGGCCGTGGGTCATGGCGCGCATGTTGGCCTGCATCCGATTTCAAACTGGAACAACCCGGAACCCGAAGTCGTTCTCGCCGTCAGCTCAAAGGGCAAAATCATCGGTGCGACCCTTGGCAACGATGTCAACCTGCGCGACGTCGAAGGCCGCTCAGCATTGCTTCTGGGCAAGGCAAAGGACAATAACGGCTCCTGCGCCATCGGACCGTTCATCCGCATTTTTGATGGTAATTTCACGCTTGAAACCGTCAAGCAGGCCGATCTTAAAATGGCGGTCGACGGACAGGATGGCTATCACCTTGATGCTGGCTCCTCCATGAGCCAGATCAGTCGTTCACCCGAAAGCCTCGCCGCACAGGCATGCGGCAAACATCATCAATATCCGGATGGCTTCATGCTGTTTCTGGGTACGATGTTTGCGCCCACCGATGATCGTGGCGGCAAGGGCAAGGGCTTTACCCATGAAATGGGCGACCTTGTCACCATTTCGACCCCTTGCCTTGGCAAACTTTGCAATCAGGTCGATCGGTCAGACGCAATTGCGCCCTGGACCTTTGGCATCACGGCATTGATGACCAATCTGGCCGCGCGCGGATTGCTTTAACCCGGTGCATCACCAGCTTGCCAAAGCGGTAAAAAACATGCCCTTATCCGGAGCCCGGTTTTCTCCCGGTTCCGGTCCCGCCTTGCAGAATAACAGGCCCCGCCCATGAGCCGTAGAACCGATCACGATACTCCGCGCCAACCGTCCCAGATTGCCATTCTGCGCTTTCTGCGTATCCATGGCCCGGCTGCACGGATCGATATCGGTAATGCCACTGGATTAAGCCCGGCAACCGTTACCTCGCTGACCGCCGATCTGATTGCACAGGGGCTGGTCAAGGAAACCCAGGGCACACCAAACGGCGCAAATGGTAATGGCAGCCAAAGCGCTACACGTGGCCGCCCCAAGGTTCTGCTTGATCTTGTTCCCTCTGCAGCCAGTGTGATTGGTGTCAAACTGACCATCAATCTTGTTGAAATCGCGTTGGGCAATTTCAAGGGCGAGATTGAACGCAGCATCCAGCACAGCATCAATACCCGCGATCTTGATGAAATATCGCTGGTGACGACACTTTACGATCTGATTGATCATTTCATTACCGATAACCGCGATATCGCGCCAAACCCGCCCATCGGGATCGGCATCGCCATACAGGGTGTCGCCGACAGCAACAGCGGCGAAATTATCTGGTCACCAGCCCTTCGCAATCGTCACATCGCGATTACCAAACCGTTACGCGAACGCTTTGGCGGGATTGTCCAGATGTCAAACGATGCCAACTGTATTGCGACCGCAATTACCCAGAATAACGATCTTGGCGGCAATGGCGATTTTGCCGTGATCATGCTGGGCTATGGTGTCGGTATGGGGCTTGTCCTGAACGGGACGGTCTATAACGGGCATTTTGGCGCGGCCGCCGAATTTGGCCATATGAAATACCAGCCCGACGGGCCGCTTTGCAATTGCGGGCGACGCGGTTGTATTGAAGCCTATATCGGGGATTACGCCATTTTGCGTGATGCCAGCGGCCTTATTGACCTGCCCGATCCCAACAGTCTGCATCCCAGTGAAAAACAGATGATGGATCTGGTCAGACGGGCGCGTGACGGCCACGACGACCTTGCCGATCTGTTCCGCCACGCCGGAAAGGTACTGGGATATGGTATTGCCAATCTGATCGCCCTTCTGGGACCGGAACGCATCCTGATTACCGGTTCCGGCGCACGCGCCTATGATCTGATGGAACCCGAAATCGAACGCGGCCTTCGCGAGGCACAGGTACCCGAGCTTCGCAACGGACCAAAGATCATCCACCTGCCCTGGGATAAGGATCTGGCGTTGCAGGGTGCAATCGGCCAAAGCCTTTTGCGCCATGACGAAAGCATGTTTGCCAATCCACCGGCAAACTGACCGGATCGATCACCTGAAACCGAAATGCAAAAAGCCGCCCGAAACGGGCGGCTTTACACGATATTCAGCAAAGCATAACGGGATCAGCGACCCGTTTTTTTGCGCCATGCCTCATAATTGGCTTTGGTTTCGTCCTTGGTCGCCGGATAAAGGCCGATGATCGGCTTGCCGGCCAGAACTTCTTCAAGAACGAAGTCCTCGAAGCTCTCCATGCCTGCGCATTCTTCGGCCAGCTCGTCGGCAAGATGGGCCGGAATGACAACAACGCCATCCTTATCCCCAACCAGAACATCTCCCGGGAAAACCGGCGCATCGCCACACCCGATCGGGACGTTGAGGTCATAAGCCTCGTGCAGGGTCAGGTTGGTCGGCGCCGACGGGCGGTTGTGATAGGCATGGATATCAAGTTTGCCAATGCCTTCGGCATCACGGAAACCACCATCGGTAACGATACCAACAACGCCGCGCTTCATCAGGCGGGTCACGAGGATCGATCCGGCAGACGCAGCGCGCGCGTCCTTGCGGCTATCCATCACCAGAACGTGACCAGCTGGGCATTGTTCAACCGCAATACGCTGCGGATGGTTTGGATCGCGGAAAACCTCGATCGGGTTGCGGTCTTCGCGGGCCGGAATATAACGCAGGGTATAAGCCTGCCCGACCATGTTTTCACCTTTTGGCGCAACCGGGCCGACATCCTGAATAAACTGATTGCGCAGGCCACGTTTGAAAAGGGCCGTGCAAAGCGAGGCCGTGCTGACTTTCTTAAGCTTCTCGCGCGTTGCGTCGCCAAGGACATAATCGCTCATTATATGAACTCCGTAGGTGCGCCGGGGTCCGATCACCCCGGCAAATCAATGACATGCGATCAGGCCAGATCAGCCGGCAGGACATCGGTGGGGATGTTCTGATAGCAGACCGGACGCAGGAAGCGACGGATCGACAGGGTACCAACCGATGTCGCCCCGAAATTCGTCGATGCCGGATATGGTCCGCCATGCACCATGGTGTCGGAAACCTCGACCCCGGTCGGGAAGCCGTTGGCCAGAATACGCCCCGCCTTGCGTTCCAAAATCGGCAGCAACGAACGCGCATCCGCCGCATCCCCGCCATCCATATGGATCGTGCAGGTCAGTTGACCTTCAAGCGCCTTGGCAATTGCCTGCATTTCGGCAATGTCCCTGACCCGGACGATCAGGCCAAGCGGGCCAAAGACTTCCTCACCCAGCACATGATTGGCCAGCCAGTTTTCACCGGTCGTTTCAAACAGATACGGCGTCGCATTGCGAAGATCACATGACGTGGTCAGGACTTCCTTGACACCCGATGTCGCGGCAATGCGTTTCGCCCCACTACGATAGGCATCGGCCATGCCATCGGTCAGCATGGTCTGCGCTGCCACGTCGCCAAGGCCCGCCCTGGCGGTTTCGACAAATGCATCGGCATCCGGACCATCCAGAACAACCGCAATCCCCGGATTGGTGCAGAACTGCCCTGCCCCCATGGTCAGCGACCCGACCCAGCCCTTGGCGAGTTCTTCGGTGCGGGCACTCATGGCCTTGGGCAGCAGGAACATCGGGTTGACCGAGCCCAACTCGCCAAAGAACGGGATCGGCTCCGGACGCTGCGCGCACAGATCGAACAACGCACGACCACCGCCCAGCGACCCAGTAAAGCCGACCGCCTTGATCAGCGGATGCTGCACAAGGCTCTGGCCGACATCGCGCTTGCCACCCTGAATAAGGCTGAACACGCCGGGATGAATGCCACATGCCTTGACCGCAACATCAATCGCCTGTGCGACAATCTCACCGGTTCCCGGATGGGCCGAATGCCCCTTGACGACAACCGAGCAGCCAGCCGCAAGGGCGGCGGCGGTATCACCACCAGCAACCGAGAAGGCCAGTGGGAAGTTGGACGCACCGAACACCGCCACCGGGCCAATCGGGCGCTGCATCAAACGCAGGTCCGGGCGCGGCAGGGGTGCGCGATCCGGAAGCGCTTCGTCATGACGGCGGTCAAGATAATCACCGGCAAGGATATGGCTGGCAAACAGGCGAAGCTGGCCGACGGTACGACCACGTTCACCATTCAGGCGCGCTTCGGGCAGGCCGGTTTCCTGGGTACCGATTTCGGTGATTTCCGCACCACGGGCATCGATCTCATCGGCAATTTTATTCAGGAACCTGGCGCGCTCTTCACGGGTGGAATAGCCATAGGACCAGAATGCTTCCTCGGCGGCCTTGGCAGCCTGATCGACCATGGCCGGGGTGCCGACCGGGAACGTATTGGCCGGACCATGGGCCGGTTCGGACTGGAAGGTCTGCTCGCCCGCCACCCACTGGCCGGCAATCAGATGTTTTCCTGTCAGATTATAGGACATTGGTGCCTCCTTTGCGCTGGGATATCCCGGCGCTTATTTCACAAGTTTGTTTTCGCGCATGAAACCGACAAGCTTGTCATGCTGCGCAGGCGTCAGTGGCCAGGCTGATGGCGGACGCGTCGGACCGCAATCATTGCCCAGAAGCTGCAACGCGGATTTAACCCCGGTCACATTGGTACCATTCATTTCCTCGGCCCGGACATCTTCAAATGCCCGCATTTCCGAAATCAGTTTGCGGGCGGTTTCGTAATCGCCGCCTTCAAGGGCCGCATGGATCGCCATCGAACGTTCCGGCCACACATTGATCAGACCCGACGTAAAGCCGCGCGCGCCCACCGCATAGAAAGTCGGCGCCCAAACCTCGGCCAAACCACCAACCCATACGATATCAGGATCGCAGGCTGAAATCGCCTCGGCCAGCTTCATCGGATTTGGCGTCGCCCATTTGACACCGGCAACACCTTCAACAGCACATAGATCGGCAATCGCCTTGGTGCCAATCGTATCGTTGCGAAGATACAGCATCATCGGCAAACCATCCGATGCATCGGCAATGCGTTTAAGATAGTCGACAACACCACGCGGCGCGACAAAGGGATCTGGTGGCTGATGGATCATAAGCGCTTCGGCACCGGCCTCTGCCGATGCCTTTGCCAGTGCAACCGCATCACGAATGCCGCGACCAACCCCGGCCAGCATCGGCGCACGACCATCAAGCATTTCGGCAACCGATCTGGCCATGGTAATGGCCTCGTCCGTGGTCAGGGCATAAAATTCGCCGGTATTGCCGTTTACGACCGGGAAATGAACCCCCGCAGTCAGCGCACGGTCAATAATCGGCGAAAGCTTTTTCGGCGCGACATCGCCGTTTTCATCATAAGGCGTCACAAGAATGCCGGAAATACCGGACAGCACGCCACGCAAATCGGCTTTGGAAAGTGCCATTGGTCAAAGTCCCTGAATTCTGTTGGTGATGGCGCGATGGGTGCGCCACCTGTTTGTCATCAGTCGATCATCACCGGATCAGAAGATATCCGGCTCGCCCGCGGTTTTGCCGAAATCGGGCGATAGGAAGTCGAAATCGCAACCTTCGTTTGCCTGGGTGACGTGCTTGCCAAACATCCAGCCATAACCGCGCTGATAGCGATCCTCGGGCTTTTGCCATGCCGCACGACGACGTTCGAGTTCATCTTCATCCACCAGCATGTCCAGACGACGGTTATCAAGATCAAGCTTGACGATATCGCCGGTTTTCAAAAGTGCCAGCGGCCCGCCGATATAGCTTTCAGGTGCAACATGAAGCACACAGGCCCCATAAGACGTGCCCGACATACGGGCATCCGAAATGCGCAGCATGTCGCGATGCCCCTGCTTGATCAGCGCCTTGGGAATTGGCAGCATCCCCCACTCGGGGAAACCTGGCCCGCCAAGCGGCCCGGCATTGCGCAGAACCATCACATGGTCGGGCGTGATATCGAGATTTTCATCATCAACCGCCTTTTTCATTTCCGGATAGCTGTCAAACACCAAGGCAGGACCCTGATGATTGCGGAACCGTTCATCACAGGCGGCCGGTTTGATCACCGCCCCGTCCGGGCACAGATTGCCACGCAGAACCGCAAGTGATCCTTCGTGATAGACCGGGTTGGACAGCGGACGAATGACATCGTCATTATAGACAGTCGCACCCTCAAGCGTTTCGCCGAGAGTCCTGCCGGTAACCGTCGTAACACTTGTGTCAAGCTTGTCACCAAGTTCCGCCATCAGCGCGCGCAAACCACCAGCATAGAAGAAATCTTCCATCAGGTAATCGCCCTTGCCCGATGGGCGGATATTGGCAATCAGCGGCGTGGTGCGGCCAAGTGCGTCAAGATCATCAAGATCAAGCTTGATGCTGGCCCGGCGCGCCATCGCCAGAAGATGCACCACCGCATTGGTCGAACAGCCGGTCGCCATGGCAACGACGGCAGAGTTACGAACCGATGCCGGGGTGACGATTTTTTCGGGCGTCAGATCTTCCCAGACCATATCGACGATGCGACGGCCACACTGGGTCGACATGCGGATATGACCGGCATCCGGTGCCGGGATCGACGATGCGCCGGGAAGGCAAAGCCCCATGGCTTCGGCAATCGCAGTCATGGTCGATGCGGTGCCCATGGTCATGCAGTGACCATAGGAACGTGCAATGCCGCCTTCGACCCCCACCCATTCCTCGTCACTGATGTTACCCGCACGGCGTTCATCCCAGTATTTCCAGGCATCCGACCCGGAACCAAGGATTTTACCGGCATAGTTGCCGCGCAGCATCGGGCCAGCCGGAAGATAGATCATCGGCACACCGGCGGAAATCGCCCCCATGACAAGACCCGGCGTGGTTTTATCGCAACCGCCCATCAGAACCACACCATCCAGCGGGTGGGAGCGGATCATTTCTTCCGTCTCCATCGCCAGCAGGTTGCGATACAGCATCGAGGTCGGCTTGGTGAAAGATTCATCAACCGAAATCGCCGGAAGCTCGACCGGGAAACCACCCGCCTGATGCACGCCCTTTTTGACATCACCGGAACGTTCGCGGAAATGCGCGTGGCACGGGTTCAATTCCGACCAGGTATTCAGAATTCCGATAACCGGACGACCGGTCCAGTCTTCCGGATCAAGGCCCATCTGCATCAGGCGCGAACGATGCCCGAACGAACGCAAGTCGTCGGGCGCAAACCAGCGCGCGCTTCTGAGATCTTCGGCAGATTTTTTTTGTTTTTCGGACATGGCGTTCCTCCCGTGTATCCACCCTGTCAGTTGACTATGCACATGCAGAACCGACAGGACAATGCGATTTCCTTTATGATTCAATGTATGCGCATACACAAGACCGTTGTCAAGTTATCTTACAGGTATTTCACCAGATGAAGCTTAGAGAAAAAGACCAAACATTCCGGGATTGACAGAAGTTAAATCGACTTGTATGAAATTATGTATGCGCTTTCATATTGCCTGAAAAATTACAGGTGACAATAACAAGAACAAGCAAAGTGCTGCCCTCGGGAACCACCCCGACCGGGCTGTTACGGGCAAGGAGCCCACGATCAGGAACGTGTCATTCGGGAGGAAACAATGACCGGACTTTTCAAAACCCTAGCAACCGCAGCCGGTTTGGCTGCCATGGTTGCAACACCGATTCTCGCCAGCGCATCGGAACTGCCAGGCAATGTCCGCATGGTAATCGGTTCCAAATCGACCGGTGGCGACACCTATCAGAACAGCGCGATCATCGCCGAAGCGCTTTCCAAAAAACTCGATATCAATGTCAAGGTTGACGCGGTCGGCGCCAGCGAAGCTTTCAAGGCGCTGGAACGTGACAGTCGCGGCACCACGATCATGATTTTCCATGATCAATCCTATCTTGCGCATCTGTATGGCGTTCGCGGTTACGACGACATCTTTGAAAACTTCAAGGTCGGCCCGACCGTCGCAATCAACCCGGGCAATGCGTATCTCGTTGCTAAAAATTCGCCGCTGCAATCCATGGAAGACGTGATTGCCGCTGCCTCCGCCGGACAGCGTGTCCGCGTTGCCATTCAGGCCGGTGGCGTTTCGGAAATCGGTTTCTCGGCACTTAAGAACGCCGTGAAAATCCAGCATCCGGGTGCCGAGGAAAACATCGTTCCGGTCAATACCGGTTCGCAGGCCGATAAAAACCAGCTGCTGTTTGATGGTCAGGCTGACGTGATCAATGGCTCGGTCCAGGCCAACGAACAGTTCACCCAGCTTCCGGAAGACGACCAGAAAGCCATGCGCTTCATCTGGCTAACCGCCCGCGAGGAAACCATCGCACAGGCAAACCCGGAAGGCATGGGCGACACCACGCGTGACGAACTTCTGGCATTCACCACCCCGAATGTCAGCGTCACCATGGATGGCAAAAAGGATTTCACCTTCGACAAGGAATTCTTCCTGCTGTTCAACAAGGACATGGATCCGGAACAGATTGCCACGATCGACAAGGCACTGACCGAAATCTTTGCTGCGGGCGAGATTCAGGAAACCCAAAAGGCATCCTTCTTTATCCCGAACTTCAAACCGTCGGCAGAAGCCACGGAATATCTGAAGGCAAAGCGTGAAGATTACCGTCACATCATCGACGCAATCGCCACGAACTAAGACCATTATCCGGCCCGGACATTGTTTCGGGCCGGTTTCGCCTGCCCTGCCCGGCCAGAAACACCGAACCCGATCGGAATTTCGCATTTTGCCGCAGCTGTCCCAACATGGATGGAAAGACAGGCGAAATAAGGAGGCGTCCCATGTCCCAAGACTCCCTGCTTGGTGTGTCGATCAATTTCGATACATCACACACCGTTTTCCCGACCATCATTGCCGTCATCCTAGGTATCCTTTTTGTTGCCATCCTTGTGACGCGCGGCAAGACCATGCTGGCCGCGGTTGGCAATGGCCCTTGGTGGCCGGTTGGCATAGACCATATGCGGTTTTTCGGAACGATTGCCGGAACCGTCGTCTATTTTCTGGCGATGCCTGCGGTTGGTGACCTGTTTCCCAATACCGGCCTTGGATTTTACCTATGCTCGATCCCGTATCTGTTTGGCATGAGCGTGCTGTATCTGCACGAACGCGGGCGCAAACAGCTTTTGATCGCGGGACTGAATGCGATCATCGCGCCGAGCCTTGTCTGGTACATCCTGTCCGAACTTTTCAATATCTCGCTGCCATAGGTCCTGAACCAAGGCGCGGATTGACCCAAGAGATTTATCATGGATCTTCTTTCCATCCTGACACCGCTGTTCTTTACGCTTGTTGCCGTTGGCACGGTGATCGGCATCATCTTTGGCGCGATCCCCGGCATGACAGCGACCATGGCGGTTGCAGTCTGTTTGCCGCTGACCTATTCATTGGGGCTTGAAAACGGTCTGGCACTTTTGCTTGGCCTTTATGTCGGGGGAATTTCCGGCGGGCTTGTCCCGGCGATCCTGCTCAATATCCCTGGTACTCCTTCATCGATCACGACTACGCTTGACGGTTATCCGATGACGATGGCCGGTGAAGGTGAAAATGCGCTCAAGATCGGCATCATCTCGTCCGTCATTGGCGGCCTGATCAGCCTCGCCGCACTTTATCTGTTTGCGCCGGCACTTGCCGATTTCGCGATCAAGTTTTCCTATATCGAAAAATTCCTGATCATCTTCTTCGCCCTTACCGTCATGGCAGCACTCAGCAGCAGCCTTCTGGTCGGCATCTTCAGCGGCGTTCTGGGCATCTTCATCAGCCTGATCGGTGCCTATGACATTTCGCGTGGCGGTAACGGCGAATTGCGTCTCGTCCCGGAATTTCTTGAATATTACCTTGAAAGCGGCTTTTCACTTTTGCCGGTTCTGATAGGCCTGTTCGGTCTGGCAACAATCCTGATCGAAGCCGAAAACGGCATGCCCGAAGGACAGGGACTTTCGGGTGTAAAAATCGCCAAGGGCAAACCGTTCAGATTGTCGGTTTTCAAGGGTCAAATCGTCAATCTGATCCGGTCTTCGGGGATTGGTACGTTTGTCGGCATTCTGCCCGGTGTCGGCGGCAGTGCGGCTTCGATCCTAGCATACAGTCAGGAAAAGAACTTTTCACGCCATCCCGAACGTTTTGGCAAGGGTGAACCGGCCGGTGTGATTGCATCGGAAAGCGCCAATAACGGCCTGACCGGCGGGGCACTGGTGCCGTTACTGTCACTTGGTATTCCGGGCGATTCAACCACAGCCATCCTGATCGGGGCCTTCACCCTGCAGGGCATTCAGGTCGGCCCGCTTTTTATCGGCAATAATCCGGTGACGTGGGATGCAATGATCATCGCCATGCTGGTGGCAAACCTTGTCATGTTCCTCGTAATGATCTTTGCCATCCGCCATATCGCCAAGGTGGTATCGGTTCCGAAAAACATCCTGTTTCCGATCATCCTGATGATGTGCGTGGTGGGTGCCTATACGATCAATTACGGGGTGATGTTCGATGTCTGGACGCTACTGATCTTTGGGCTGTTTGGTTATCTGGCACACAAAATCGGCCTTGAAATCGCACCCTTTATCATCGGCTTCATTCTTGGCCCGTCGGCAGAAATCTATTTCGTCAAAAGCCTTGAGTCTTTTGGCACATTGTCGATCTTCTTTACCAAAAGCTGGATCGCGGTTCTGCTTTGGGTACTGATTACCCTGTCGATCAGCTTTTCGATCATGGTATCGCGCAAAACCAAAAAAATGCGCTAACCACCAGCACAGCCGTCTGTCGCCTTTGCTGACGGACGGCTGGCTTGCCCCCGATGAATGCCTTATGTAATGTTTGAATTCGGGGCTCCCCCGATCCGATATCCGGAATGATCCGTAACGGATTGACCTGTCACGAGAAACCGATTTGCTTAATGTACCGAAACATAATGACGTCCTGAAAAATGGCGATCTGAAATCCGGCACGGTCACCATGGAAACTGTGGGACGGCTGGCTGGTGTTTCGCAGGTGACGGTTTCGCGTGCCCTGAATGATCCGAAAAAGGTCTCGGCAAACACGCTTAAACGCATTCAGGATGCGATTGAGCTGACCGGCTATGTTCCCAACATGGTGGCCGGTGCCCTGGCATCCAAACGCAGCCAGTTGATCGCGGCCCTTGTGCCATCGATTACCAATGTCATCTATTCCGACCTGATGCAGAATTTCATCGATGTCATTCGCGGGTCGGGCTACCACGTTCTTATGGCCGAAACCGGCTTTTCACAGGAAGAAGAACAGGCTGTTCTAACAACGATGCTCAGCCGCCGCCCCGATGGCATTCTTTTGACTGGTATCCACCATTCATCAGGCTGCAAACGGATGTTGCTGGGGGCTGGCATCCCGGTCATCGAAGTGTGGGATACAACGGAATCCCCGATTGATGTCTGTATCGGCTTTTCCCATATCCGGGCTGGCGAAGAGATGGCGCAATTCGCGTTTGAACGCGGCTATCGCAATGCCATCGCTGTATCGGCGGGCGATGAACGCGCCCTCCGCCGCAAGGACGCATTCTGCACCCGTTTCGGAAAACTGACCGGCACAACACCGGGTGCTGTCTGTTTTGAAAGCGGTGCAACCATCGAACGTGGCCGCAACGGACTGGCACGCGCAATTGACGGTGGTTTTCGTAATGGTCTGGTGATGTGCAGTTCGGATCTTCTGGCGCATGGGGTTCTGATCGAGGCACAGTCACGCGGCATATCCGTCCCCGGCGATATTGCCGTAATGGGCTTTGGCAATCAGGATTTTTCGGCCTTCACCCTTCCGGCCCTGACCACGGTCGATATCGATCGCAAACATCTGGGCGCACAGGCTGCCAACGCCCTTGTCGCCCGGATCGGCAATCAGGAATTACCAAGCAGAAGCATTGATGTCGGTTTCCAGATCATTCCGCGCGCCTCGGCCTGATCCCGTCTAACTGATCCGGCGCACCGATCGGGTTCAGGCAAAACGCCGGAACAACCCACGCCGTTCGCGGCAAATCATCGTCAATCCCGCCTGCCGCGCCAGATTGACCGCGGTTAATGTCGGCCCCGAAAGGGTTACAAGCCCGCCCACCCCGCATTGCACGGTTTTGGTGACGATTTCATAAGAACAGCGGCTGGTCATCAGGATAAACCCACCCGTTTTATCAAGGCCTTCACGGGCCACTGCCCCCAAAACCTTGTCCAGTGCATTATGCCGTCCGATATCCTCGCGAACGATGCGAATGACACCGGTCGCATCAACAAAGGCACTGGCATGCAAAAGCCCACCACCTTCGCGGTTGCGTGTCTGATGATCGGGAAGAGCATCAATCGCGCGCAAAACAACATCCTGCGGCATATTACCCGGCACGACGGTGCCGATCTTGTCCATCGCAACCGCATCAAGTGACTGCACCCCGCAAAGCCCGCAGCCCGAACGCCCTTCAAGCGTGCGCTGACGGACTTCAAGCCGGTCAAGGATGTCTTCATCCAGATCGGCCTCAATCACATATCCCTGCAGGGTTTTGCGCACATCGCGCAAACTGATCTGCCCGACATGATCTGCTATGCCTTCGGACAGGGCAAAACCGATCATGAAATCTTCAAGATCGTGGGGTGATACCATCATCACGGCATGAGATTTACCGTTGAATGTCAGGGCAGCCGGAATTTCTGGCTGCAGAATAATCGGCGCATCATCACCGCCATCGCCGCGCACAACGGCACGCGCCGGGTCATGGTCACGACCATCAATGATGCGGTTTGCTGATGTCATTTCTGCTGTCACGCTGGTTGCTTGACCTTGCGGATCGATGGTGCAGCTTCGATCACCAGCGGGTGAAAGCCCTCATGACCGCTTTCAATCATGTCAAAAAGCTGCTTGCGCATCCGTGGTTCCCAGAAATCGCTGATATGCCCTGCCACACCAGCCACGCCTTCGGCATGGGGTTTGGATTTGAAAAAAGTCGCGATCTGATTGGCCATATAGACGAGTTTGTCAGGTGCCATTGGCGTTTAAACTCCCGCCAGAATTCTTGATTTACGGACGAAAACGCCCGGTTTCATGATGATATCCTATCATGAAGCCGGGCAATGTTTCGCACCTATTCGGCCGCATTAACACGCGGAAGGATCCGGCGCGCCTGTTCGGCCTGCTTGTCATATTCCACCTGCCATTCGGTCGGCCCGTTGCTGGGCGTAACCTGAACGGCGGTAACCTTGTATTCCGGGCAGTTGGTTGCCCAGTCGGTATAATCGGTGGTGATCACGTTGGCCTGCGTGCCCGGATGGTGGAAGGTCGTATAAACCACACCGGGGGCAACACGGTCCGTGATCGTCGCGCGAAGCGACGTTTCACCCGACCGCGATGCCAGACGGATCCAGTCCCCTTCACGAATGCCCCGCTGTTCGGCATCATGGGGATGGATTTCAAGCAGGTCTTCCTTATGCCATGCGCTGTTGGCCGTCCGACGGGTCTGCGCCCCGACATTGTATTGCGAAAGAATACGTCCCGTCGTCAGCAACAGCGGGAAGCGCGGACCGGTACGTTCATCGGTTGCGACATATTCGGTCACAACAAACTTGCCCTTGCCGCGCACGAAGCCATCGATATGCATGACCGGGGTGCCCAGCGGGGCCTTCTCGTTGCACGGCCACTGTATAGAACCCTCGCGTTCCAGAAGGTCATAACTGACCCCGGCGAAGCTTGGTGTGGTCCGTGCGATTTCATCCATCACCTGCGACGGATGGGTATAGTTCCAATCAAGTCCCATCGCACGGGCAAGGTTTTGCGTAACTTCCCAGTCGGCAAAGCCGTTTTTCGGGCTCATCACCTTGCGAACACGGTTGATACGACGTTCGGCATTGGTAAATGTCCCATCCTTCTCAAGGAAGGTCGAACCGGGCAGGAACACATGCGCATGATTTGCCGTTTCGTTCAAAAACAGGTCATGGACCACAACGCATTCCATCGCGGCAAGACCGGAGGCAACATGTTTGGTATCCGGGTCCGATTGCAGGATGTCTTCACCCTGAATATAGATACCCTTGAATGTGCCTTCGACGGCAGCATCAAGCATGTTTGGAATGCGAAGACCCGGTTCGTCATCCAGTTTGACGCCCCAGATTTTTTCAAACACATCACGCGTCGCATCATCGGCAATATGACGATAGCCCGGCAGTTCGTGCGGGAACGATCCCATATCGCACGAACCCTGCACATTATTCTGCCCGCGAAGCGGGTTAACCCCCACGCCCGGACGCCCGATATTGCCCGTCGCCATCGCAAGGTTGGCAATTGCCATCACGGTGGTCGACCCCTGGCTGTGCTCGGTCACGCCAAGTCCATAATAAATCGCACCATTGCCGCCGCGGGCAAAAATACGCGCTGCCTTCCGAAGGGTTTCTGCTGGAACGCCGGACTGGCGTTCGACTTCTTCCGGGCTGTTTTGCGGATCGGATACAAACGCTGCCCAATCCTGGAACTCGTCCCAATCGCACCGTTCGCGAATGAACGCCTCGTCAAACAGGCCTTCGGTCACGATCACATGTGCAAGCGATGTCAGAACCGCAACATTGGTGCCCGGACGCAATGCCAGATGGGCTGCGGCCTTGATATGCGGCGTGCGCACCAGATCAATACGACGCGGGTCGATGACGATCAGTTCCGCCCCCTGACGCAACCGCTTTTTGAGGCGCGATGCAAAAACAGGGTGCCCGTCCGTCGGGTTGGCCCCGATCAGGATCACGACATCTGTGTGCTCGACACTGTCAAAATCCTGCGTCCCGGCCGATGTGCCGAATGTGGTCTTAAGGCCATAACCGGTGGGCGAATGGCAGACACGTGCACAGGTATCAACGTTGTTATTGCCAAACCCGGCACGGATCAGCTTCTGCACAAGGAAGGTTTCCTCGTTCGTGCAGCGCGATGACGTGATCCCGCCAATCGCGGCCTTGCCGTATTTTTCCTGAATGGAACGGAATTTATCGGCGGTGTAACGAAGGGCTTCTTCCCAACTGACTTCGCGCCACGGATCGGATGTGTTTTCTCGGATCATCGGGTTGAGGATACGGTCCTTGTGGCTGGCATAGCCATAGGCAAACCGTCCCTTGACACATGAATGCCCGCGATTGGCCTTGCCATCCTTATAAGGCACCATGCGCACCAGTTCATCACCACGCATTTCCGCCTTGAACGAACAGCCAACCCCGCAATAGGCACATGTGGTCACGACCGAATGTTCCGGCTGACCGATTTCGATTACCGATTTTTCCTGAAGCGTCGCCGTCGGGCAGGCCTGAACACAGGCACCGCACGACACGCATTCTGAATCCAGGAAGTTTTCATGCATGCCCGGCGACACCCGGCTTTCAAAACCGCGTCCCTCAATCGTCAGGGCAAACGTTCCCTGCACTTCCTCGCATGCCCGCACACAACGTGAACAGACGATACATTTCGATGGGTCATAGGTGAAATACGGGTTGCTCTCGTCTTTGGCCATGTAACGCGGGTTTTCTTCGCCATTCTGGCGGGTCTTGACGTGGTTGCCCCCATCATAACCATAACGCACATCGCGCAGGCCAACCGCACCGGCCATATCCTGCAATTCACAATCGCCATTCGCCGCACAGGTCAGGCAATCCAGCGGGTGATCGGAAATATAAAGTTCCATAACACCTTTGCGGATTTTCTTGAGCCGTTCGGTCTGGGTATGGACCACCATGCCATCCGCGACCGGGGTCGTGCAGGATGACGGGGTGCCGTTGCGACCTTCGATTTCGACCAGACACAGGCGGCACGAACCAAACGCATCGACCATGTCAGTCGCGCACAGTTTCGGTACCTGAATACCCGCCTCCATCGAGGCCCGCATGATCGACGTGCCTTCGGGCACGGTCACATCAAATCCGTCAACATTGATCGTCACGGTCTTTTCGGATTTGGCGGCGGGGGTTCCGTAGTCGACTTCTTTTACCAAGGACATCGTTCTCACTCCGCGGCTATATCAAGCGCATGGGGCTTGAAATCATCAGGGAAATGGGTCAGTGCGCTCATCACCGGATAGGGGGTGAACCCGCCCAGCGCGCATAGCGACCCGAACTTCATCGTTTCACACAGATCGGCCAGAAGTTCCTTCTGCATTTCGGGATCTTCACCGCGTGCGATCTTGTCGACAACTTCGGTGCCGCGTGTTGACCCGATGCGGCATGGCGTGCATTTGCCACACGATTCAATCGCACAGAATTCCATGGCAAAACGGGCCTGTTTCATCATGTCGACACTGGCGTCAAACACGACGACACCGGCATGACCGATCAGACCATCCGCCTTGGCGAATGCCTCGTAGTCAAATGGCGTGTCAAACAGGTCGCGCGGGAAATACGCGCCCAGCGGACCACCGACCTGAACCGCCTTGACCGGGCGGCCGCTTGCCGTGCCACCGCCGATCTGATCAACGATTTCACCAAGTGTCAGGCCAAAGGCCGTTTCATAAAGGCCGCCATGTTTGACATTGCCCGCGATCTGGATCGGAATGGTCCCGCGCGACCGGCCCATGCCGAAATCACGGTAATATTCCGCACCCTTTTCAAGGATCACCGGCACCGAGCACAACGAGATAACGTTGTTAACAACCGTCGGACGCCCCATAAAGCCCTCAAGGGCCGGAAGGGGTGGCTTGGCGCGAACAACGCCCCGCTTGCCTTCCATGCTGTTCAAAAGCGAGGTTTCCTCGCCGCAGACATAGGCCCCCGCCCCCATGCGGACTTCCATGTCGAACGCGTAATCCGATCCCAGAACCTTGGGCCCCAGCAGTTTGTTTGCTCGTGCGACTTCTATCGCTTCGTTCATGATGCGTATCGCATCGGGATATTCCGACCGGGTATAGACATATCCCTTGGTCGCCCCGGTCGCGAGACCGGCAATGATCATCCCTTCGATCAGGACAAACGGCTCGCCCTCCATGATCATGCGATCAGCAAACGTGCCGCTGTCGCCTTCGTCGGCATTACAGACGATGTATTTCTGATCACCAGGCGCCTGACGCACGGTATTCCATTTGATACCCGTCGGGAAACCGGCACCACCGCGACCGCGAAGGCCTGAATCCGTAACCGCCTTGACGATATCCTCGGACGTCATCCCAAGGGCATTTTCAAGCCCCTTGAGTCCGTCATTGGCACGATAGTCGTCAAGCGACACGGGATCAATAATGCCGCACCGCTGGAAGGTCAGGCGCGTCTGCGCCTTCAGGAACGGGATATCCTGCGTGTGGCCAAGGAAACGTTTATGATCACTACCGTTCAGGAAACCGGCGTCAAACAGGCTGTCGACATCCTCGACCGCAATTGGGCCATAAGCCAGACGCCCGCGCGATGTTTCGACCTCGACCATCGGCTCCAGCCAGTACATGCCAAACGAACCGTTACGCACGATCTGGACATCTTCACCGCGTTTGATCGCTTCGGCGGAAATCGCCTTTGCCACGTCGTCCGCACCAAGGGCAACAGAACCGGAATCAAGCGGGACGTAAATCTTGACTGTCATGATCCCACCTCGCTCAGGATGCGATCAAGACGATCCTTGTTTACCCGGCCGACAACCTTGCCATCAACCATGGCCGCCGGTGCGCAGGCACAAAGCCCAAGGCAGAAGACCGGCTCCAGCGTCACATTCTTGTCGCTGGTCGTTTCCGACCAGTCGACTTTCAGTTTGCGCCGCGCATGGTCACCGACATCATCGGCCCCCATCGCCTGACAGGCTTCGGCACGGCAGATTTTGATCACATGTTTGCCCGGCTTTTCTTCCCGGAAGTCATGATAGAAACTGGCAACCCCGTGAACTTCTGCCCGGCTAAGGTTCAGTTTTTTGGCAATGGTCTGAAGCGCGCCTTCGGGAATAAAGCCGAATTCTTCCTGCACCTCATGCAGGATCGGCAAAAGCGGGCCTTCAAGTCCGGACAGCCCATCACAGATGGTGCCGACGCGGATGGATATTTCCTCGGTCGTCTCGGTTAAAGACATGCAAGCCTCTCTCACTTAGCAGTCTATTGAATTATTTGTTATTCCAGCCAGTGTCGGTGATTGCCGCCGCCGGTTCAATAAAGGCATCCCGTTACGCGATAGCGAAAACCTATCAAGCCGCTATCAGGCCAGTTCAAGTTCTGAAATCTGTTTGGCCTCTTTCAGCAATGCGGACACAACCGGTGTCGCTGGCTCGCGCTTCGCCGCAATCATGCCCACCAGATGCGATGCATCGGGATCGACAATCGGGATCGATTTGACCCGATCACGCATGCTGAATTCCTTGACCATCTTGACCGGCATGATGCTGGCCCAGTTCCCCGTATGAACGTGGGTAAACAGGGCAATCATCGAATCACTTTCAAGCGTCGGACTAACGCGCGCGCCTGCCTCGGTCAGGTGCTGATTGATAATCCGCCGGTTCTGCATATCGGGTGTCAGCAAACATAACGGAAACTCTGCCGCCTCCCGCCAGGTGATGCTTTCGCGGTCCCCGATATCATCGAAATTCGACGTCACAAGGTGATAGCGTTCATAATAAAGCGGGATTGATGTCACCCGACCAAGCGGTTCATTATCCAGATAGGTAATGCCGACATCGATTTGAAGGTTATCAAGCAACGCCTGTATTTCAGTCGATGTCCGCGACAATACCGCAAAGGTCACATCCGGATGCTTTTCGCGAAACGGGGTCGTCAATTCATGCACCATCGAAAGTGCCGTAGGGATCACCGCAATCTGCACCTGTCCGGTCAAACCGAACCGCATGGCGCGCATTTCATCGCGCATCGACCGCGAACTGCCGACAATATGGCGCGCCCATTCCAGAACCCGTTCACCTTCGGGCGTTAACCCCTGATACCGTGAGCCGCGCCGCACAAGCACCACCCCCAAATGATCTTCAAGCTGGCGCAGGGCACTGGAAAGGGTTGGCTGTGTCACCCCGCATTCCTCGGCGGCGTGACCAAAATGCTGCTCGCGGGCAAGCACCATAAACATTTCGAGTTTGTCGATCATGGCGTATCCGGCGCCTTTCGGAGTTACCCCCATATGGTGGCGCACTTTATGTGATTGATGGACACCATTTACGGGGCGGATGTCCTGATCGCAGGATAACCCGAAAGGCCATAAATACCGAAGGGTTAATCCTGCAACAGGACCGGACATGACATTGATGCACTTTCATGTCCAGGCGGGTCCGGGGACAGACATACCCGGACCCTTTGGCGCCGGTCGGGGTTAAGCCGACCGGCTCCGGGGTTCGGTACACTACGCTTCGGACGTTGCCTCGCGGCCTGACGGTGTCGGCTTTGCAGGCTCGGCCGTGGTTTCCATGTAATGCTTGTCATGGATCGGCTTGACCAGTGCGTTGGCAATCAGGCCAATCACCAGCAGGGCCGCCATGGCATACATGGTGGTGTTATAAAGGCTCGGCGTCGGATCAACCGTCCCGGCAGGGGCGATTTCCATCAGACGGCCAATGGTAACGGTTTTGGCAGCAATCAGCTGATCAAGCTGATCCATACCGGCACCGAACTTTGCCTGAAACGCTGCCGGATCAATCTTGGCTGCCAGTTCCTTGACCGAGTTCCCGACCGAGGTCTGACGCAACTGGGTGATGGCAACCGGCCCCAGCACGCCTGCAACACTCCATGCGGTCAGAAGACGGCCATGGATGCCACCGACATATTTGGTACCGAAAACATCAGCAAGATAGGCCGGAATGGTCGCAAAACCACCGCCATACATGGTGAAGATGATCATGGTTGCGCCATAGAACATCACAAGCCACGTCACGACCGGGTTCACACTGACCTGTCCCGCAGCATACGGGATCGACAGATAAAGGATGATGCCAAGAATGAAGAAGCAGTAATAGGTGTTCTTCCGCCCGATATAGTCCGAGGTCGATGCCCAGAAGAAGCGGCCGCACATGTTAAAGACCGAAATCATGAAGACATAGGTCGCAGCAAAACCGGAATTGACAATCAGCGGCAGCGTGCTGCCAAAGATTTCCGTCATCATGGTTTTGGCAACACCAATCACCCCGATACCCGCCGTCACGTTAAAGCACAGAACGATCCACAGCATGTAGAATTGCGGGGTTTTAAGTGCCTGATCGATATGGACGTTTTTCTGGGTGATCATCCGCTTGGAGGCTTCTTCGCCCGTTGGCGGTGTCCAGCCTGCCGGCAGCCAGCCTTCACGCGGGACACGATACGAGAATGCCGCAATGATCATGACAATGAAATAAGCCACACCAAGCGTGATGAAGGTTGCCGATGCACCAGTATTACCGGTCCCCGCAACATAAACACCTTCCTCGATCGGAACCGGCGCCGATGCCACCTGGGCCGCACCTGCGATCACGACTTCGACCATCTGGCCACCGACTTCGGCCATGCGTTTGCCGCCTTCGGTCACCAGGTTAACAGCACTTTCCGGGCCAAGATATTCCGGCACCTTATAGAAGAATGAAAGCAAACCTTCCTTGATCGGTGTTGCGATCATCGCCCCGCCGCCAAAGCCCATGATGGCCATACCGGTTGCCATACCGCGCCGGTCCGGGAACCAGCGGATCAGCGTTGAAACCGGCGATACATAGCCAAGACCAAGACCGGCCCCGCCAATCACACCGTAACCAAGATAAACCAGCCAAAGCTGATGGCTGGCAATGCCAAGACCACCAATAATGAAGCCCCCGCCCCAGCAGCAGGCAGCAACAACGCCAACCATACGTGGACCGACTTCTTCAAGCCACTTGCCACCGAATGCCGCCGCAAGACCAAGGCAGACAATCGCAACCGAGAAAATCCAGACGACAGATTGCAGCCCCCAATCACCGGAACTTGCGGCAACAACGCCAAATTCCTTGACCAAAGGCGGGTTGAAAATCGACCAGGCATAGACCGAGCCGATGCAAAGATGGATGGCAATGGATGCTGGCGGGACTTTCCAGCGGTTGAAATCGTCCCCTGCGACGATATGTTCTTTTTTAAGGCGATCAAACATTTGTGTTTTTCCTCCCGGCATTATGTTCATCCGGTGGCCCCATCCCCCCAATTTCGGATGAATGCTGCATGGCCATATCGGCAAGACCCGGAAAACACAGCGTCGCAATTGCTATGCCATTCAGTCTGTTGCCTGATTTTCTGGAAGTTTTGGAAAGACAATCATAATATTGCGGCGCACGCGCATGGACAAAATGTCCAACAAATTTTTACTGTGCAATGCACCATCCGGACAAAATGTCCAATCCCTGACAGGATAATCAGTCCGCCTCGGGCAACCAGATGGTGAATAACGTTCCTTTGCCTGGTTCGCTTTCAACCGTCATGGTTCCGCCCTGTCGGTCAATCAGGGTTTTACTGATCGACAACCCCAACCCCGTACCTTCACGGCGCTTGGTCGTGTAGAACGGATCGAAAATACGGCCCAGTATTTCGGGCGACATGCCCGTACCCGTATCGCGGATCGAAATGCGAATGCCGGGTTTTCCTTTCTGGTCAAAATCCTCGTCAATCAGGGTTAACGTACCACTGTCGGGCATCGCATGCAGCGCATTGACCATCAGATTGACCAGCACCTGCTGCAATTCCGTCCGGTTCATCAGGATAAGCCGCGTGGCCAGACTTTTGCGTGATACCTCGATATCGGCCTTGTTCAACAAGTGCTGCACCAGTGGCAGGCAATCACCAATCACCTCGCCCGGCGAATGGCGCTCGACAAATCCGGCATATTCTTCGGGTTTGGCAAATTGAAGAAGCTTGGTGACAATCAGATTGATGCGGCTGACCTGTTCGTCAATCAAACGGAATTCGGTTTCCGCCAGCCGCACATTTTCACCCAGCAGATCCCGCACCACATCAAGGTTCCCCTGAAGCACAGCGACCGGATTGTTGATCTCATGCGCGACGCCAGCCGTGATTTCGCCAATTGCCGCCAGTTTTTCGGACATGATCAATTGCTTGGTTGTCGCTTCAAGCTGGCGGTTGGCTTCGCGAAGTTCGCTGGTACGCGCATCGACACGCGCATTCAGTTCCTCGTTCCAGGCGCGCAAACGTTTGTCACGTTCCTGCACCTGATCAAGCAGATCATCAAGATGTTCCGCCACCAGCGATATTTCATCCTGCACCTGATCGATATGGGTCCGCGCGCCAAAGTCGCCGCTTTCTACCCGGGCAATCGTCTGGGTCATGCGTTCAAGCGGCTTGAAAATGCCACGCGCCCACCGCAGGAAGATCGGAACACTCAGCGTCGCGACAAACAGAAACGCCGCAATGATAATCAGCAGGCTTTCATATTTCGTCTGGGCAAACGGCGCTTCAAGGAACCCGACATACAGCATCCCGACCCGCTTGCCAAAACTGTCGGTAATTGGCTCATAGGCTGAAATATACCAGTCATTGACGACAAACGCGCTATCAAGCCACACCTTGCCGTCTTCCAGAACATTCTGGCGCACTGCCGCCGATACCCGTGTGCCAAGCGCGCGCCGCCCTTCAAACAGCCGCACATTGGTGCTGATCCGCACATCGTCGAGAAACAGGGTCGCCGTGCCCTGGCTGCCTTCGGGAAGACTGCCTTTGCGGTAAACCAGATCATTGATCGTATCGATAAAGACAAGGTTCTGGTTCAACAATATGCCGCCAACCAGTGCGCCGTCTATCCCTTCTGCACCCTCCATCGGCAGGGATACATGGCTTCCCGAATGCACCACCATGCCGCGCGTTTCCGCATCGCGCGTGGTTGGCACCGCATTGGGTGTTGGTACCAGATCAAGCCTTGCACGCGCCGCCAGACCGGGCGAAATCGCCGCCAGATCGGCATTCTCGAATATATCCACCCCGGTCAAGGACGCCCCCGAAAGGGCGGTTGAAATCACCGGCCAGTCTGCATCAAGCCGCGGGTTGGCCTGCCTTGGTGCCGCCCCCGATACAAGCCCCTGCCGATTGGCGATATACAGGAAATCAAGGCCAAGCTCGGCCTGCTTTGTGGCCAACAGATCATCAATCCGCGCCCGATCCCCCGATGCCAGCACATCGCGAAATGTCACCGACTGGCCAAGCGCCTCGATCTGCTCGCCAGTGGTTTCCAGAATATGGGTAAAATATTGATGGGCAATCGTCAGATCACCATTGACCTTCGATGTCAAAAGCGCGTCAAACTTGCTGTTCCAGCGCACCATCATCACGCCAAGAAGCAATGGCAAAATGACCAGTGTCGGCAATAACGCAATCGCCAGCAGTTTGAATCGCACGGACCGGGTGCGTTTGGTACGGCGGCTCCGCCACGGCATCAATCGGCCCAATCGGCAAATTTGCGGTCAATCGTCTTGCGCGATATCCCCAGACGCCGCGCGGCTTCATTGCGATTGCCGCCGGTCTTGTGCACCATCGCCATGATGTGACGCCGTTCCATTTCCTCCAGCGTCTCGTCCTGATCGGTATGGCCATCCATCCCGGCTTGCTCGTCCCGGAATTCCACCGGAAACCGCCCAAGGATCAGGGTGCGTTCTACAAGGTTGCGCAATTCGCGCACATTGCCGGGCCAGTCATATCGCGTCAATCCGGCACGCACCGCCCCATCCATCGCGACTTGCGGCACCCCAAGCTGCTTGGACAGCTTGCTCATAAACAGGCTGGCGAGTTCAAGCACGTCATCCCCGCGCTCGCGCAGGGGCGGCATCGCGATATGCATGACATTGATCCGGTAAAACAGATCGGCACGGAAACGGCCCGCTTCGACCTCTGCCTCAAGATCGGCATTGGTGGCAAAAATAAACCGCAGATCGACCGGTGCCTCGCGCTCCGATCCCACCGGGCGGATCCGGCGGCTTTCAATCGCGCGCAAAAGCTTGCTTTGCGTCGCCAGTGACAATTCCCCGACCTCGTCGAGAAACAGGGTACCACCCTGCGCATGCATGAAAAGCCCGTCGCGCGTGGTTTGCGCCCCGGTAAAGGCCCCTTTCAGGTGCCCGAACAATTCGGCCTCTATCATCTCGGACGGAATGGCGGCACAATTGATCGGCACGAACGGTTTTTCGGCCCGGTCAGATAACGCATGTAATGACCGTGCGGTAACCTCCTTGCCCGTGCCGCTTTCACCGGAAATCAGGATTGATGTCGGAAGGGGGGCCACCCGTGCAATGGTTTCGCGGATTTCCTGGATTTGCGCTGAATAGCCAATCAGCTTGTCGCGTAACAGGACGTGATCGGACGTTGCGCGCAATTCATGGCGCAAAACATGGTTTTCACGCCGCAACCGCATCCGGTCAAGGCAGCGCGCCACCGCATTCAAAATCTGGTTGGATCGAAACGGTTTAAGGACAAAATCAACCGCCCCGGCACGCAATGCCTTGATCGCGGTATCCAGATCGGCATAGGCCGTCATCAGGATGGCATCGGAAAAAAAGCCGATCTCGCGCTGCTCGGTCAACCACTCAACCCCGGACTTGCCCGGCATGATGTTATCAAGGATCACGACGTCGAAATGATGCTGATCAAGAAGCTTGGTCGCTTCTTCGCAATCGGCGGCTTCTTCCACCCGCTTGGCGCGCGGCCCCAATGTACGGACAAGGAAATTGCGCATGCCCGGCTCGTCATCGACGATCAGGATCGATGCCTTTTCCAGCCACGGCCCGAATTCCGGCCCTGGCTTACCATCCGGTTGCGATGCAGGTGATGGTGCAACCAGATCCGGTGCACCCATTGCAGTCGATCTCATTGAATTCCTCCGCCGATCTTCCCGGTCACTTTGTTTTTATTTTTTCGAAGATTAGATCAGCAGAAGATGAAAAGCAAAAGCGTTGGTCGCATTCCTCAAAGTTCCTCGCGCGAGCCCAATAAAAATCGGGCGGGAAATCAATATTCCCGCCCGATACGCTCAGTTTAAGATTTCTGCCGCCAGCGGCATCACTTCATCGTCGGCATGACGAATTCGGCGCCCTTGCGAATACCCGTCGGCCAGCGAGAGGTGATGGTTTTAAGGCGGGTATAGAACCGCACCCCTTCCATGCCATGCATGTGATGATCGCCAAACAAGGATGCCTTCCAGCCGCCAAATGAATGGAACGCCATCGGAACCGGGATCGGCACATTGATGCCGACCATGCCGGTCTGGGTGCGGTTGGCAAATTCACGCGCCGTATCGCCATCACGGGTAAAGATCGCGGTACCATTGCCATATTCGTGGCTATCAACCAGATCGGCCGCAGTTTCAAAATCATCGGTCCGCACGATTGACAGGACCGGGCCGAAAATCTCTTCCTTATAGATCGTCATGTCGGGTGTGACATTGTCAAACAGGGTCCCGCCAACGAAATAGCCGTCTTCATAGCCCTGCAAACGAATGTCGCGGCCATCAACAACCAGCTTCGCCCCTTCTTCAACGCCTTTGTTGATATAACCGACAACCTTGTCGCGGTGCTGCGCGGTCACAAGCGGGCCCATTTCGGCCGCCGGATCCGTTCCCGGTGCGACCCGAAGTTCGTTAATGCGCGGTACAAGCTTTTCAACCAGCGCATCCGCCGTTGCCTTGCCAACCGGCACCGCAACCGAAATCGCCATGCAACGTTCGCCGGCCGATCCATATGCCGCTCCCATCAGGGCATCGACCGCCTGATCCATATCCGCATCGGGCATCACGATCATGTGGTTTTTCGCACCACCCAACGCCTGGCAACGTTTGCCCTGCGCAGTCGCGGTTTCATAGATGTATTTCGCAATCGGGGTCGATCCGACAAAACTGATTGCGCTGACATCCGGATCAAACAGAAGCGCATCAACCGCTTCCTTGTCGCCCTGCACAACGTTGAAAACGCCGTCCGGCAAACCGGCTTCGCTCAGCCATTCCGCCAGCAGAAGCGACGCAGACGGATCACGTTCGGATGGTTTCAGGATGAAACAGTTGCCGCAGGCAAGCGCAACCGGGAACATCCACATCGGCACCATGGCCGGGAAGTTGAACGGCGTAATACCGGCCACAATACCAAGCGGCTGGCGCACCGAATGGCTGTCAACCTTGGTACCGACATTCTCGGTGAATTCGCCCTTCAAAAGCTGCGGCGCGCCGGTGGCAAATTCAACAACCTCGATCCCGCGGGTGACTTCACCCAGCGCATCCGAAAGCACCTTGCCATGCTCGGCCGTGATTGCCGCAGCCAGTTCTTCCGAACGGCTTTCAAGGATGCCCAGGAATTTATTGAGGATACGGGCACGACGCAGCGGCGTGGTATTGGCCCATTCCGCGGCTACCGACCGTGCACTTTCGACAGCATTTCGAACCTCGGCCTTCGATGCAAGGTCAACGGTCGCACTCTGCTGACCGGTGGCCGGGTTGAACACGGCCGCTGTCCGGCCGGAAGTCCCGGCGACGCGTTTGCCGTTGATGTAATGGGTGATCTGGCTGGACATTCGGCTTCTCCCGATAATCGTGGTGATCTTTTGTCGCGGATCATAAAAAATCGTCCGCAAAGCAGGTCGATTATGGATATGCATATGGATGCACATCAATTACCATTATTGCAAATTCGATGTGCAATTTTTGAAGTCGATAGATCATGGATTGGGACCGCATTCGCATCTTTCTGGCCGTCGCACGACAGGGCCAAATCCTCTCGGCCGCCCGTCAGCTTGGCCTGAACCACGCCACGGTTGGTCGGCAACTGACCGCCCTTGAACAGGAACTCGGCACCAAACTTGTCGAACGACGCACCACCGGATCGGAACTGACCGAGGCAGGCAAAGCCCTGATGGGTGCAGCCGAGGCCGCTGAATCAGCCTTCCTTAAAGTCGGCACCGCCTTCCCCAGCCGGGCAGAAGGCATTGCCGGAACCGTGCGCGTTGGCGTGCCCGATGGACTTGGCAATTACTTCCTTGCACGTGAACTCGCGGGCTTTGCCGCCGGGCATCCCGATCTGGTGATCCAGCTGGTGCCGCTGCCGCGCACCTTTTCCCTGTCCCAACGCGAAGCCGACATCGCCATCACCCTTGATCGCCCCAAACAGGGGCGGCTGGTGATCAAAAAACTGACCGACTACACGCTGAGCGTCTATGCATCCCAAAGCTACATCAAAAACTATGGCGCGATCCGGTCCGAACGCGATCTGACCGACCGGCTGTTTGTCACCCATATCGAAGACCTGATTTACAGCCGCGCCCTTGATTACGCGGCACGTCTGGGCAAACTGATGAAACGGCGTTTCGAATGCGGCAGTGTGGTCGCCCAGATGGAAGCGGTGCGCAACGGGCATGGCATTGGAATCCTGCATGATTACGCCACCCATGATGTGCCCGACCTGATCCGCCTGCTGCCCGATATCCGCTTTACCCGAAATTACTGGATGCTGCTGCATCCCGATACCAAGGACACCCGCGGGGTCGCCGCCGTCGCCGATCATATCAGTCGGGTCGTACGTACCGCGCGTGATCTATTCATTGCACAGTGATCTAAAATTTCGCGAATCTGATTGCTGTATCTGCACGCAAACACCGTATCACGGTTAAAATCCGGATCATATCGCCACACTATACGAACAGAAAAACTCCGAAGCAAAATCAACAGAAAGACAAGAAACATCAAGCTGTTCAGGCATCTAAACAGCGTACCTTTGATTGTATTTTCACGGACTTAACTTGCGATTTTTCACTACGATCACTTGCATTTGAAGGGCGTTCCCGGGCATATTCTTTCGGATATGGTTGGGGATGAGCCATGTGGTCGGGGGCATACAAAAAGCCTGTTGAACAGGATTTCAAAAACCGCTTGCTGCATGGCGCAATCAACGTTTGAAAGGTCAGACGTTGCAGAAGCGCACAAACACGTTTGCGCCGGGGACAGAACGGCAGGGAGCACCACTTACAACGCCGCAGGCAAGCATATGGCTTGACTGGGCCAAAGGGGATGATTGCGCAAATTACAATATTTGCAGCGTCATTCGCTTTGACGGCGATCTTGATATTCCTGCCCTTCACAAGGCCATCGTCCAAACCGATCAGGAAAATGACGCCCTTCGTCTGCGCTTTGGATCCGAAGGCGGCAATCCCTTCCAGTTCCTCGCCGATACCTGTCGCGAAACCGATTTCAGCGTCATCGATTTAAGTTTTGCCGACGATCCGGTTCTGATCGCCCATCACGAAGTCGAAGAAATCCGCCGCCGTCCGCTTGATCCGGAAAACGGACACCATTGCCGCCACCGCCTCTTGCAACTGGGCAAAGGGCGTTTCTGGTGGGTCCGGGTTTATCATCATCTGGTCTGCGACGGATATGCAGGCCATCTGATGGCAATGCGCGCAGCAGAAATATACAGCGCGCTTAAAACCGCTACCCCCGTGCCCGAAAGCACATTCGGGTCTTATCTCGATTTTATCATCGCCGATACGACCTATCCCGAAACACCGGCCTTCCAACGCGATCTTGCCTATTGGCAGGAACGCCTGAGAGACGATCACACAATTACCCGGTTTTCATCCGACAAACCGTCGGGAAAACTGGTTCAGGCCCGGCTTGAACAAACCCTGGATGGTCAGGAACTCGCCAGACTGACCCAGACAGCCAAAGCCTGCGGCACATCGCCGACCGCCATTGTCATGGCCGCCTATTTCATCCTGCTTGGTCAGATCACCCATATCAAGCACCCGACCGTCACCATGCCGCTTCTGAACCGGTTGGGACGGGCCGAACGCCAGACGCCGGGGGCATTTTCCTATATCGTGCCCTTCGATGCCGATTTGGGCAAACATGCGCGGTTTTCCGATCTGGCCCGTGATATCTTTGCCCAGGCGCGGCGCGATGTCCGGCATATGCGCCTTGGCGCGCCGCGCATGCGCGCGGCACGGCTGGGTGCCAGGGGCTTGTCGGGCAATGGTGCCTTTTTCAACAGTCTGGACGGGGCAGACCCCTTATCTTTTGCCGGACTCGATACACGCCGGGTCAATATCTATAACGGGCCGGTCACCGACCTTGGCCTGATCTATATGATGCAGGCCCTAAGCCCGGACAGGCAGGAAGCCGAAATCATCTGGCAATATGATACCGCTTGCCATGATGTTAAATCCGTTACCCGCATCGCCGACCGTTTCCGTCATTTCCTGTCCCGTGCACTGGACGATCCGGAACAGGAAATTGCGACGATTGCCGCACCGCCATTGGACGAGCTTGCCGTTATCCGCAAACTTGAAACCGGCCCGGCATTCACAAGACCGGTTCCCGAACTTCTCATTCCTGACCGAATTCAGCACGCCATATCATCACGCCCCGGCGATATCGCGCTGATCACCGATGATGGCCGCGAAGTCACCTTTGCAACGTTGGGCCACATGACCAATGCCGTTGCGCATCACCTGCGCCAAAACGGGATTGCAGCGGGTGACTTTGTCGGCATGAATGTTTCGCCGAGCGCGCAGCAAATTGCCACTGTGATCGGCATCCTGAAATGCGGGGCAGTCTGTGTGCAGCTCGACCCGTTGCAGCCCGTCGCACGCAACGCGTCGATGACACGTCATCTTGATTGCCGACTGGTTCTGAGTGACAGCACCGACGCATGGCGCGAGATCGGCAACACCACCATCACGGTGAAGGATATCAATGCCGTGCCGGGCATTGACGGCAGAACCGTCTTGGAAGATGTCCGTGCCGATATTTGCGGTGACGATATCGCCTTTGTCTTCCATACGTCGGGTTCAACCGGGCAACCAAAACCGGTTCCCGTTCATCACCAATCCCTTGCCGACAAGATCGACGTCGCCATTGCGCAATTCGGCATCGGATCACATGAAAACGGCAATCCTGAAACTATGGGACTTTTCCCATCGCTCGGATTTGATCCATGGATGCATCAATTCTGTGTCGGATTGATCTGTGGCCATCGTATGTGGCTGATGACCCATGCGATACTCAGCGACGGGCATAAATTCTGGAACGGTGTAGCGCGACACCATGTCACCCACCTTATGTCAGTGCCGTCATTTTATGAAAGTGTGATTGATGCCATTCCGGCCGATGGCAACTTCAAATTGCGCCGAATGATCATTGGCGGCGAGGTCCTGCAACCAACACTTTCCCGGCGGCTTCATTCCGTTTTCGAGTCTGCCGATATCTGGAACTGCTATGGCCCGACCGAGGCCACAATCCATGCCACCACCCATCTGGTCCCAAGGGACATCAAAACCAAAAACATCCCGCTTGGCCACGTCGACAAGGGTGCGTTTGTCCGGATACTTGATGAGGACGGGAAACGGGTACCACTTGGCGTCCCGGGCGAGATCTATCTCGGCGGGACAGGACTTAATCGCGGCTATATCAATATGCCTGCTGTGACCGCCGAAAAATTTGTCAAAGACCCGACCAGCGAAACGGATGAAACCTTCTATCGTAGTGGCGATCTGGCTTCCTGGGGCGAAGACGGGCTGCTTTATTATCACGGGCGTACCGACGAACAGGTCAAAATCCGTGGGCAGCGTATCGAAATCGGAGAAATCGAATACCAGCTTTCGCGCGTACCCGGCGTCGGGCAGGGTGCAGTCTTGTACGTCAAAAACAATCATGGCGGCGAACTGATCGGCTATCTTTTGCCGGACGGAAGCCATTCGAAACGGCCTGATATCGCAACCGTGCGCAGCGAACTGGCGCGCCATCTGTCCGATGCGGCCGTTCCAACCCGCCTTGAGTGGGTGGAAACGCTTCCTTTGCTACCGTCTGGCAAAATCGATCGCAAGGCACTTGCCCAATTTGCTCAAGCTCCGGGCGGCAAACAGCCTGTTGCACAAGAAACGCCGCCCCCCGCATCCCGCAAACCCGATCAGATGCGCATTCATCAAATGGCCGAAAAAATTGCCAAAATCTGGATGGATCTGATCGAAACCGACGAAATTGAATTCGATACCAACCTGTTTGAAGCTGGCGCCCATTCATTGCTGGTACCGCGCGCACAGTTTGCCCTGTCAAAACTCGCCGGGCGCAACATTGCGTCTGTCGAAATATTCCAGCACCCGACGATCAATTCCTTTGCCCTTCACCTGTGTGCCGATAACCAGACAGTTCCTGAAATCGCAAAGGCCGAACCGGTAAAGACCCAACGCAATGTGTCTGAAAATCATGACATTGCAATTATCGGCATGTCGATGCGCCTGCCCGGTGCGGATGATCGCGACACCTTCTGGTCGATGCTTGAAAACGGTGTCGATCAGATAAAGGACGTTGATATTTCCCGCCTGCGCACGCTGGGTGGTGATCCATCAGCACTGGAAGATGCCGATTTTGTCGCGCGCCACGGGATTCTTGACGATATCGATATGTTCGATCCCGCGCCCTTTGCCATGACTACGGGCGAAACCATCGAAACAGATCCGCAGCAACGCCTGCTGCTTGAAGTCGCCCTTGGTGCCCTTGAAGACGGCTCTTGCGATCCGGCGCGTGATGGACCGGTTGGGGCTTATGTCGGGGTTGGTTTCCCGACCTATCTGGTCGACAGCCTGCGTGATCGCCTGCGCGGCCGCCCCGATGCCATTCGCTATGGCATGACACTCGGCAATGACAAGGATTTTGCTGCAACACGGCTTGCCTACAAGCTGAACCTGACCGGCCCAGCCATCGCATCCTCGACCGCCTGTTCGACCGGCCTTGTCAATATTGCGCTTGCCGTCGAAGCATTGCGATCCGGCCAGTGCCGTGTCGCTCTTGCCGGTGGTGCGGCCCTTGGGCTTAGCCCGGCCGGGGGATATTACTTCACGCAGGGCGGCATCGGATCGCGAAGCGGTGTCTGTCGCCCGTTCGACAGCAAGGCAGACGGCGTTGTCGGCGGCAGCGGTGCGGCCATTGTCCTTCTGAAACGTCTTGATGATGCCACCGCCGACAGGGACACCATCCATGCGGTGATCAAGGGCGTCGGCATGAACAATGACGGTTCGGCGAAGGCTGCCTTTACCGCGCCTTCCGTCGATGGACAGGCAAAGGCCATGCAAACCGCTCTTGACGATGCCCAAATCGATCCTGTCACCATCCGCTTTGTCGAAGGCCACGGGACCGCAACCGCCCTTGGCGATCCGATAGAGATCGCCGCACTCAACAAGGCATATGCAAAAACCGGTACATCCCCAACGCACCCGATCTGGCTTGGTTCGGTCAAAGGCAATATCGGCCATCTGGACAGTGCCGCCGGAATTGCCGGTCTGATCAAGGCCATACTGGCAATCCGTCACCGGGCATTCCCGCCGACCTGCCATTTCAATCAGCCAAATGAAAATCTTGGCCTGGATCAGGGACCATTTCGGGTAAACAGTATTGTTGAACCATTATCAAGTGGCGGCGATGAACCGCTGCGTGGTGGTATCAGCAGCTTCGGGGTTGGTGGCACCAATGCACATATCATCATCGAAGAAGCCCCACGTACCGATAAACCGGCATCACCCACGCCAAAAAACAATATTCCCCTCATTCTGCCCTTCTCAGCGGCAAGCGAAGCCGCCTTGCAGAAGCTGCTGACCAATACCGCAAGCTGGCTTGAGCGAAACGGGTCAGGCATATCGATATCCGATGTTGCAAACAGCCTGTCACGGCGGCACGCCTACCGGTTTCGGACCGCGATCGTTGCCACAAACATCAACACAACGATTCCCGCCCTGACCAATCCGAAATCGCCCGCCCATCATCAGGCCGTCGCCCAACGCAACACCCCGTCCATCACCTTCCTGTTCCCCGGCCAGGGATCACAACGACCGGGCATGGCCGCCGACCTTTATGCAGCAGATCAAACTTCGGCGGCGATGATCCGCAATGCCTGCCAGCAGGTGGCAAAGATCGGTGGTCCTGACGATCTTCTTGAATTGCTAACCGTTACCGATGAAAGCGCGGCAACATCAAGCCGCATGGCACGCACCGAAATCGCCCAACCCGCCCTGTTCATTTATGAATATGCACTGGCAAGCTGGCTGATCGAAAGCGGCATTTCACCCGACGCGCTGGCCGGGCACAGCATTGGCGAATATGTCGCAGCCTGCATTGGCGGGGTCGTGTCCTTTGACGATGCGCTTCGCCTTGTGGTCACGCGCGGTCGTCTGATGGGACAAACCGAACCGGGATCAATGTTTGCCCTGTCCATGACCGAGGCCGAAGTCGGGGATCTGCTGGCGGCCTTTGGCCCCGATCTGTCAATGGCGGCTATCAACGGCCCGCGTCAATGCGTGGTGGCTGGCAGCAACGACTGTATCGACGCACTTGAACAACACATCAAATCACAGGGTAAATCCGGCCGGCGGCTTGTGGTTTCGCATGCCTTCCATTCCCGCATGATGGAACCGGTTCTGGACGAATTCCGCAATGTAGTCACCAAAATCAGGCTGAACGTATCAACCCTTCCGATCCAGTCCAACCTGACAGGTAATTGGCTGACACCCGAAGACGCGACCAATCCCGATTACTGGGTTCAACATCTGCGCAATGCGGTGCGCTTTGCCGATAACATCAAGGGACTTTTGGCCGGAATGCCCGAAACGATCATGGTCGAATGCGGTTTTGGCAACACGGCAAGCCGCCTTGCCATCGTCAACGGCACGCCGACCGGCAACAGCATTGCCCTGCAACCGGCCCCCGGTCCCGACACCGCCCGAAATGCAAATGCCCCGATCACCGGATCAAATGCACTGGCCGCGACGATCGCCCGGCTTTGGGTCATGGGAACCTCGCCCGACTGGGACCGGGTGAACCAAACCACAAACGCCCGCCGCATTCCGTTGCCAACCTATGCCTTTGACCGGCGCCGGTTCTGGCCGGACAAGGCAATCACCACGACCGCCGATCCGAAACCTTTCGCCGTTCCCGCCGCCCCGGCAGAGGCCACAATGCCCACGGCACAGAATGCGCCGGATATCCAATCCGACACACAGGCGCAATTCACCATCTTGGCGATCTGGCGCGATATGTTTGGCGATCCGGCAATCGGCCCGGACGACGATTTCTTTGAACTTGGCGGCGACTCATTATTTGCCGTCCGGATCGCGACACGTCTTTCCGAAGTCCTGAATGCCGAAATTCCCGCTGCCGTAATGTTCGAAGGCCGCACGGTTTCAGGTGTTGCCAACCTGATTGCATCCTTTGATAAAAACAGAGTGCCTACCAATGCTCCGCCTGCGCCAGCAGCCCCCCTTTCGACACGCGAACAGGGAGTGCTGTAATGAATACCGATCAGTTGTTACGCCGCACACAAACCGCACGCGACCTGCTTGATAAACTCCGTCAGCGCGACATTGTGCTAAGCCTGCATGCCAACGGGCGCGATCTTTGTTTTGATGCACCGACTGGTGCGTTTGACGATGACCTGAAATCCGAAACCCGTGACCTGAAGGCTGAAATCATCGGCCTGCTGCGTGCACCAGTCGAACCGGAAAATAAGGGTTCCACCGCCGGGCCGATCCTCAAATCCTTCCCGGCCCATCCCGCCATCGAAGGCCAATGGATTGCAAGGCGCGATCAGCCGATAAACGCCAATTACCACATCGTCACCGGCTTCCCCCTCCCGGAAGGAACCGGTTTCAGCGCCGTCCGTGATGCGATTGGCGCCATTGTGAAACGCCATGATGCCCTCCGGTCCACCTTTGTTGAACAGGACGGCCAACTGATCCAGCGTGTGTATGCCCACATGCCGGTAACGGTGCGCAAGATCGAAACTAGCCGTGAAATCCGTCATGGTCTTTTTGATCTCGCAACCGGTCCTCTGGCCCGGTTTGGCTATATCGAACAGGACAACGAACAAGCCCCGCAACTGATCATTGCAATTGATCATCTGTGCTTTGATGGCCAGTCGGTCATGTTGCTGCAAAAAGAGCTTCGTGGCATTCTTGCCGGAGACACCCCCGGAAACATCCCCGATATCGAAGAACTTGTGCGCAATGCGCATCGCAATCTGGATCGGGAACGCGGCGAAATCGCACGGAACTTCTGGTCGGCACGAACCGATAAACTGCTATCCGTCGGACTGCCTGATGACCCGTCAGCGGATCGGAACGGTGGTGGCAAACGGCTTTTGATCGAGCTGACAAGCGCTGACGCCGACGCTTTCGCAAAGCTTGCCAGCCATACCCGCAAAACGACCCAGACCACACTCTGGGCGTCGCTCACCATCGCCGTGATCGCCCGGCACAAGGAAAACGGCACAGCCATAATCGGGCTGCCCTTTGCCGGCCGCAGGGATAAGGAAACCATGCAGTCGATGGGCTGCTTTGTGAATGTCCTGCCCGTCGCGATCAAACCGGATATGGCAGATAACCTTGATGCCCTGACCAGACAGGTCGGGCACGAGGTCCTGTCCATACTCGATGTGCAGGATTATCCCCTGTCGCGTCTGGTGCACGATCTGACAAAGGCGGCACAGGGCCCGACCGGCCTGCCGTTCGATGCCGTCCACGTAATGGAAATCAGTGACAGCCCCTTCGTGATCGAAGATCTCGACTTCGGGGCAGGCAAATTCCCCCTGATGGTCGGCATGACGAAAAACGGCGCGGAAACATCTTTGGCCGTCGAGTATCAAAGCAACATCTATGGCGAAGCATGGATCGAACGTTTTGCAAAACGTTTCCTGACCTTTGCGCGTGCGCTTGCCCAAAACCCGGAAATGCCGCTTGGTCTTGTGGATATTCTTCCCGAAGACGAACGCGATCAACTATCCATCTCGCTCAACGATACCGCATCGGATTACCCACGCGACTGCGGCCTTGGCGAATTGCTCGCCCGGCAGATCACAAACCCGGCCAACGCGGGCAAGATCGCCCTGCAGGATCGCGATCAGAAAATCACCTATAGTGCTTTGGGGCAGCGGGTCGCCGCCATTTCTGCCGGGCTCGATGCTCTTGATGTTACGCCCGGCTCAATCGTCGCCCTTGCAGCGGATCGTTCGCTTAATGCGATTATCACCCTTCTTGGCATTGCCTGGCACGGTGCGGCTTATCTACCGATTGATAAATCGCTGCCGGGTGATGCCATTGCGACCCTGATGGAAGAATGCGGTGCCAACGTTCTTTTGTGTGACAACACCGAATTTGATCGCCTGTCGGGCATTTCTGGTCGCGTTCGCATCGCACATCTTCCTGACACCAACGCAACATCAAATGCATCCTTTGCCAAACGTGCGGGCGATGATCTGGCCTATGTCATGTTCACATCGGGCTCGACCGGTGCGCCCAAAGGGGTGCTGATCCCCAACCGGGCTGTCGCCCGTCTGGCTGTGAACAATCGGGCGCTTGCATTTGATGACACCGATGTCATGGCACAGGCCGCATCGCTTGGTTTTGATGCCGCAACTCTTGAAATCTGGGCACCGCTTCTGAATGGCGGCAAACTGATTCTGATTGATAACGAAACCCTGTTTGATCCAGCCGCCCTTCGCAATGCCCTTGAAGATGGCTGTGTTACCACCATGTGGCTGACCGCAAGCCTGTTTAACCGTATCGCCGATGATGCCCCGGGTTGCTTTGCGCCGCTCAAAAGACTGCTTTCCGGGGGCGAGGCACTAAGCCCCACCCACCTGCAAAAAGTCATGACCGCCTGCCCGGGCCTTGCCCTGATCAACGGCTATGGCCCGACGGAAAATACCACCTTCACCTGTATCCACCCGATCACGCCGCAGGACGTAAAATCGGCAACCATTCCGATTGGTCGGCCGATTGGCAATACGCGCACCTATATTCTTGATGCCGGCGGGCAACCCGTTCCGACCGGGGTCTGGGGTGAACTTTATGCCGCGGGCGACGGGCTGGCTCTCGGATATTCCGGCGCGCCCGAACGCACCGCCAAGGCATTCGTCACGTTCGATCATTTGCCCGAAACCCGCCTTTACAAAACCGGCGACCGCGCGCGCTGGCGGGCGGATGGCGTGATTGAATTTGGTGGCCGTCGTGACGGGCAGGTCAAAATTCGCGGGTACCGGATTGAAACCGCCGCCATTGAAAAACGACTGAGCCAGATTGACGGCATTCGCAATGCCTGCGTGATGCCGGTCGGCAGTGGTGCCGATGCCTTCCTTGGTGCCGCCATCGCCGCCGATCAGGATAGCAGCAGTACCTGGATGCAAATCCTTGGCCGCAATCTGCCCGATTACATGATCCCCGAACGGTTTGTCGTGCTGGATCATCTGCCGGTCAATGTGAATGGCAAGGTAGATCGCAAACAGCTTCTTGGTGCTCTGAAAGATACGGCACCACTTACCCCCCAAACCGGCAACGCCAACAGCAGCAGCGAACTCGAACAGATCGTCGCCAACCATTTCAAATCCCTGTTTGGCAACCGCGACATCACCGCATCGTCGGATTTCTTTGCATTGGGCGGACACAGCCTTGTCGCCATGCGCCTTGCCGGATTGCTCGAAAAATCCAGCGGCATTCGTCCGAAACTTCAGGATATCTTTGTTGCCCGAACAGTCGGCGGGATCGCAACCCTGCTTGCCAACCATAAACAGGATGGCAGGCAATTCCTGATCCCCAAGGCAGACGGCCCGAAATTCCCGCTTTCAAGCGGACAGGCCCGTCTTTGGGTCCTCCAACGCATGCAGCCCGACATGGCCGTTTATTCCGTCCCCGCTGCGTTTGAAATCAATGGCCCGATTGATGCCGATGCCCTGCAGGTCGCCCTGCACAAACTGGAAGAACGGCAACATGCGCTGCGTCTGCGTTTCAAATCCGACCCCCATCATCCCGATGGCGTCAGCCAGTATCTGGCACCCGCCGGTTCATGGGTGCTTGGCCGCCACCAAATGGACGAAGGCCCCGCCCGCCTTTTCATCGCGCGCGAAACCGTCCGTCCCTTCGACCTTGAAAACAAGCCCTTGGCAAGGGCCGATCTCATCACACTCGCCCCGAACCGTCACTGGATGCTGGTTTCCCTGCATCATGCGATTTGCGATGGCTGGTCGATGCCGACATTGCTGCGCGATCTTGCAGCCCTTTATGCCGCAGAAACCGGAACAGCCACCCCGTCGTTGCCATTGCTTGACCGCCATTACGAGGATTTTGCAAGATGGCAACACAGCTATTTAAGCTCAGCCGATGGCAAGGATTTGCTGGCCCGCTGGAAAGAACGGCTGTTGCCCCTGCCCGAACCGCTGGCCCTGCCAACGGACCGGCGCCGGCCAAAAATCCGTCGTTTCGCCGGTGATTTCCATGAAACGGCCTTTGGCGAAGACACCGCGCGTCTGATCAATGATGCGGCGGATCGGCGTGGTACAACCGCGTTTTCCATTCTGACCGCCTTGGTCCAAATCCTGATGTACCGGCAATGCGGGCAGACAGATATCCCGCTTGGCATGCTGGTGGCGGGCCGCGAGCAGACTGCCCTTGATGACGTGGTTGGCTTCTTTGTGAACACCGTCGTTCTGCGTCAGAATGTCGATCCGGATGCCGGGTTTGACGACCATCTGACCCAAACCGGCAAAACCATCATTGATGCCCTGTCCGATCAGGCCGCCCCGTTCGAGGATGTGGTTGCCGCCGTCAATGCCCCGCGCGATCCTGCCCGCAATCCGTTATTTGATGTTCTGGTCGCCTGGCAGGACAGCATCCCCGACCTCGGCAAGCTTGGCTATGCAGAACTCTCGCTTCTGAAAACCGAATTCCCGTTCTCGAAATTCGATCTTGCGTTCTATTTCAGCAAACGGAACGACGCCCTTTTGTGCCAGATCGAATTTGATACCGACCTGTTTGACAAATCCACCATTCAGGCAATTTTCAACCGGCTTGAAATCCTTGCCTGCGCCGCCCTGCCCAAACCATCGACAATCAAAATCGCCGAATTGCCGATCCTGTCGGCGGACGAATGCGACCGGATTGATCAATTCAATGCCACCGATCTTGACCTTGCGATTGAACGCAGCATTTCCGAACCGTTCCTTGATCAGGTCCGCGCCACGCCAACCGCACCGGCGGTTATCGGAACGTCTGCAACCCTAAGCTACGAACAATTCGCCCGTCGTGCGGCCGGGATTGCCGCAAAACTGCGCGCGGCATCAATTGGTCCGGGTGATGTGATCGGCGTTGCCGTGCGACGGTCGGTCGATATGCTGGCCGCCATTCACGGGATACTTCTATGTGGAGCGGCATATAGCCCCCTTGACCCGGATCACCCCGAACAGCGCCGCAAGGATATGCTTGATGATCTTGGCTATCCGCGTGTCATCACCACCGACGATCTCGCCCATCTGTTTGACGTCGACAATGTCCTGATCATCGATGGCACCGAAGATGCCGATATCCCTGATGCGATCAACGCACCCGATGATCTTGCCTATGTGCTGTTCACATCCGGCTCGACCGGTCGCCCGAAAGGTGTCGAAATCGCCCATCGCGGTGTTCTGAACCGTATCCTCTGGATGCAGGACGCCTTCCCGATTGGCCCTGATGACGTCATTTTGCAAAAAACCCCGATCACATTCGATGTGTCGGTCTGGGAACTGTTCTGGTGGTCATGGACCGGGGCGCGCGTTGTCCTGCCCGATCCGGGTGTTGAACGCGATCCGCAACAACTGGCCCAGACCATTCGCGATCATGGTGTCACCACCATGCATTTCGTGCCTTCGATGCTGGCAAGTTTCCTGTTCTCGGTCGAACACGGGCTGGTCGATATCGAAAACCTTGGCAGCCTCAAACGCGTTTTCGCCAGTGGCGAGGCACTTGACCCGGCACTGGTAAAACGCTTCAACGATCTGCTGTTTGATCGCTTCGGGACCGAACTCCATAACCTTTACGGCCCGACCGAGGCGACGGTGGATGTCACCTGGCATGCCTGCTCGCCGCTTGATAATCCCGATATCGTTCCCATCGGCAAACCGATTGCCAACACCACCATTCGCATCCTTGATGACAAACTGGGCGACATGCCGATTGGCGTCACAGGTGAAATCGTGCTTGGCGGCCCACAGATCGCGCGCGGCTATCGCAACCGTCCGGAACTGAGTGCCGAAAAGTTCCCCGATGATCCCCGCAATCCGGGCCATAAACTGTATCGCACTGGTGATCTGGGCCGCTTCCTTGCCGACGGGTCGGTCGAATATCTTGGCCGGATCGATCATCAGGTCAAAATTCGCGGCTTCCGCATCGAATGCGGCGAAGTCGAAACCACGATTGAAAGCCACGATCTGGTTGAACGCGCCCTGGTCAAGGCGGTGCGGGTTGGCGACCTTGATGAATTGCATGCCTTTGTACTGGGTGACGGTGAACTGACCATTGGTGTCCTGCGCGATCATCTGCGCACCCGCCTGCCCGAATATATGATCCCGGCACGTTTCTTTGCCCTTGATCACCTGCCTCTCACCAGCAGCGGCAAGGTCGACCGAAAGGCCCTTTCGGGGACACCGATGGCAGGGTCGCCAAAAGTCGCCAACCGGAAACCAAAACCGGCTATCGCGGCAAAGTCGGATGCCGACAACCATGACCTGGCAAATCTGGAACGCGTTCTGCAACGGCTGTGGCAGGAAATCCTGCCCGGTGTGATGGCGGATCGAGAAGACGGTTTCTTTGATGTCGGCGGCAATTCGCTTTTGCTGCTGCGCCTGCATGAAAAAATCAATGCCCGCTGGCCCGGAAAGGTCAGCATCGCCGATCTGTTCGCCAGTGCCACCATCGCACGTCAGGCCGAACTTCTGGCCGGGTTGAATATCGCAACCGACGATCTTGCAGCGGCGCAAGGTGCCCAGCTTGCCACCGACGAACCGATTGCGGTGATCGGCATTGGCCTTCAGCTTGCCGGGGCGGATGATGTCAATACATTCTGGTCGGACGTCGCCCGCGGCACGGATCGCGTGCGTCCGCTTCCGCCCGAACGCGATCATGAAACCCGCGACATGATGGCCGCCATCGGCCGTCCTATTCCGAAAAACTTCCGCGAAGCCGCCTATCTTGATCGCATCTTTGACTTCGATCCGGGCCGTTTCCGCATGGCCCCGGCGGATGCCGCCCTGATTGACCCGGAACAGCGCCTGTTTATCGAAACCGCCCTGATGGCGATGGAAAATGCCGGTTATGGCGGGCAGGCCCTGCGCGGTAAAAAGGTCGGCATTTTTGCTGGTGGCGGTGCGAACCCGGCATGGCGCGTTGCCATGGAACATGTCGCACGTGACAGGGCCGAACAGGTCTTTGCCCTTAACGTGCCCTCGAACATGGTCACACGCCTGTCCTTCCTAAAAGACTGGCACGGTCCGGCAAATATCATCGACACCGCTTGCTCGTCATCCTTGGTCGCCGTCCATCAGGCCTGCCAGAATTTGCGAAGCGGCACATGCTCCATCGCCCTTGCCGGCGGTGCAAAACTGATCCCCTGCCCACCCGATGCCGATGGTGGCTTTACGATTGATTCTTCCACCGCACGCACCCGCGCCTTTGACGACGCCGCCGATGGTACTGGCATGGGCGAAGGCAGCGTTGTCTTTGTCCTCAAACCGCTTGGCAACGCCATCGCCGATGGCGATCCCGTCCATGCCATCATCTGCGGCAGTGCCGTCAATCAGGACGGCGCCTCAAGCGGCGCTGCCGCCCCCAACCCGGCCATGCAGGCCGATGTCATCCGGCAGGCGGCCCGCGCGGCCGACATCGAACTGGGATCACTATCGTATATCGAGGCGCATGGCACCGGCACGTCGCTTGGCGATCCGATTGAAATTGATGGCCTGACCCGTGCCTTCGCCGGAAGCACGGATGAACATGGCTTCGCGCTAATCGGCTCGGGCAAGGGCAATTACGGGCATCTTGATGGTGCCGCAGGGGCGCTTGGTCTTGCACGCGCCATTATGGCATTGCGCTTTGATCAGGCCCCGCCACAACCCTTCTTTGAAACGCCCAACAGCCGGATTGATTTTACCCGCGCCCCGGTGCGCCCGACCAACCGCCTTGAACCCTTGGCGGACCGTGGCGCACCAAGACGTGCCGGTGTCAGTTCCTTTGGGCTAAGTGGTATCAACGCCCATGTGATCCTTGAAGCCGCCCCAAAACACGCGGCAAATGCACAGGATGAAACCGCGCAAAACGGGACCTTCATCCTTGCCCTGTCTGCCGCCAACGAGGCGGCATTAATCGACTATGCCACCAAGCTGCATCGCGATATTGCCAATGACACCGGCCTTGCTATTCGTGACATCTGCCACACGCTGGCAACCGGGCGCGACCAGCTAAGGCATCGCTTCGCCGTTGCGGTTTCGGATCGCGACAGCATTCTACACGCCCTTGCGCGATTGATCGCCGGTGACATGGCAAATTGCGCGGCCCCCAAACCTGCCGCCGGTGCCTCATCGGTTTCTGCGGTTTCGGGCAATCTCGCCGATGCAACCACCAGCGCCCACCAATGGCTGGAAGGTGCCAATCTGATCTGGCCCGACGACATTCGCGCGCGCCGCGTATCCCTGCCCCACGCGCCATTTGCAAAAATCGTCTGCAAACCGGTCTTTGGCGGTAACCGGGCACCGGATATAGCCATCATGACCGGTCCGGTCGAAACCGAAAGGGGCCGCTGCTTTGCCATTCCGGTTGGCACGCCGTCCTTCTGGCCGACGGGCGAACATCATCTGAACGGACAACCGACACTGGTCGGCATGGCTGTTCCTGCCATGATCGCCACCGCCATCCGCAATGGCACGGGCGATCCGGCGGTGCGGATTTCCGACCTGAAATGGCAAAAAACCCTTCTTCCCAATGCCCTGCCCGATGGTACGGCAACGCTTTTGCTTGGAAATGATGGTCTTGTCGAACTGGGTGGCCGCCTGAAAAACGGCAAATGGTCGGTCTTTGCCACCGCGCGCTGGGCCAATAATACACCGGAAAGCAGTCATCACGATAATTTGCCGTCGCTCGACCATGCGCGCGCAAAATGTACCCTTACGGCCAATATCGCCCCCTACGCCGCCCAGATCGGGCCGATCACGATCAGCGACCGTTGGGATTGCCGGGTGTCCATGCAATACAGCGCGGACGAAACCATGGCGATGATGCATCTGAAACTGAAACCGCAATATCATGCCGACCTGCGTGACTGGGTCATTCATCCCGCCATGGCCGATATTGCGTGCAGCATGATCCTGACGGCAGAGGATAATGGTTCCATTCCCGTCGGCGTTGACGAAATCACACTTCATGCGCCCTTTACCGACGATATCCTTGTCTGTACCGAACGCCATAAACCGGGACAGGCCGACTTCTCCTTCTTTGATGCCCAAAGCCAGAAGCTGCTTCTGACCATACGCGGCATCCGCTTCTCGCGGCATGGCAGCGGCACGGCATCATCCACCGCATCCGCCATGCCGGAACTGCTCGAAATCGACTGGCTGCCGGAAAACGTTGAAACGCACCCGATACCTGAAAACACTCTCATGATTGCCGATGGTGATTTCTGGCCGGTCCCGGCTGCCTGCCAGCGCACCCATCCCGACGCCATCAGCAAGGATATGCTGGCAACAGCGCAAAACGTCATTCTGGCCTTGCAACCAGGCGAAGACATCGCCCTTCGCACCGCCCGCTGCCTGCGCAATGTGCTGCGTGGCATCCGTGGACGGATGCGGCTTGTCGTGACCGGATGTGGCGCCTATCAAATCGATAGCGACACCATCCCCACCGATCCGGATCAAAGTGCCGCTGCCGGTGTTGCCATCGCCGCAAGCACCGAAGAACCCCGACTTGTCCTGAGCTTTGCCGATATCGCACCTACTGATTTCATCACGCTTATTGGTGGTGAACTGGCAGCCGGACCGGGCCGCGATCCGGTTTCGGTTTATCGTAATCAGATGCGTTATCACCGCAAACTCCGCCCGGTTTCCGGTGCGGGCAATCTGGCAAAGGCCAACTGGCCCGATCACGGCGTCTGCGTCGTGACCGGCGGCACCGGTGGTTTTGCTATGGCCCTTGCCGAAGAAATGGCGATGGGTGGCAAAGTCGCGCTCGCCCTTCTGGCACGTCGGGGCGAAACCAGCCTTGATGCGGTTGCGCAGTCAAAACTTGCCGACCTTCGCGCCAAGGGTATTAAGGTATCAATTTACGCATGCGACGTTGCCGATAAAAACGCCCTTTCCGATACGCTTGCCACGATCCGAAATACCCTTGGCCCGATCACGGCCATCGCCCATGCCGCCGGGCTTGCCGATGGCGGATTCCTGGCCGTGCGGGACATGGACGCGTTCGAGGATATCATGGCCGCCAAGATCAATGGCGCCCGTCATCTTGACGCCCTGACCGTAAATGACCCCGTGCAGGCCTTTGTCATGTTCGGCAGCCTGACGGCCATCGTCGGTGTGCCCGGTCAGGCCGCCTATAGTGCTGCCAATGCCTTCCTTGACGGTTTTGCCCGTTACCGCAGGTCACAGGGGCGCCCGGCCCTGACCATCGACTGGTGTGCCCTTGCCGAGCAGGGCATGGCCGCGCGTCATAATGTACCGCTTCAGGATGGAGCCACCATCACCCCGCAACAAGCACCGATCTTCTGGCGTGATGCCATGCATACCACGGCGGCACAGCTTGTCGTGCTTGATCCCGCCCTTGCCGGTGAAACAACCGCACAACCGGCAAAGCCCGTTTCCGCACCGGTATCTCCATCCGTAGCGACACAGCCATCTGTACCGGCATCTGCACCGGCATCCGCGCCGAATATCCCGCAAAGGATCGCCGCCATCTGGGCCGAAACGCTTGGGTATGATGCCGTCGCCCCGGATGATGATTTCTTTGCCCTTGGCGGCGATTCCATCACCGGCATGCAGATCGTCGACCGCATCAATACCGAACTGAAACTGTCACTGGCAATTTCGGACCTTTTTGCCGCACCGACGGTGTTCGACCTGTCCGCGCAATTTGCCCCGTCAATTGCGCAAACGCCAGACCTTCATGAAACAGCCGGGGCAAAACACACCCCGACAGACAGGATTGCAAAAATCTGGGCCGAAATCCTTGGTTATGACACCATCGACCCGGACGAGGATTTCTATGCCCTTGGTGGGGATTCCATCACCGGCATGCAGATCGTTGATCGCATGAATGCCGAACTTGCCTGCAATATCGGTCTTGCCGATCTGTTTGAAACCCCGACGATCACGGCACTGGCCACAAAGATATCGCCATCCGTTGAAACAGCGACACCATCGCCCGTTTCCCTGTTGCTGGCACCAGAACCGGCACAGACCAAAACCGAGGCCGAGGTCGAGGTCGAAGCGGACCCCCGCCGCGCACCGGAAATGGAATTCTATCCGCTGGCCCCTGAACAGGTTTCGGTTCTGCATGCCGAACAAAGCGGCAATCTCGGCACGGCCTTTAACCTGCCGCATGCCTTCATGCTGGATGATAATGTTGATCTTGATCGCCTGCGCGATGCCATCACCCGCCTGACCGAACGTCATGAAATCCTGCGCACCCGCTTGATCGCCAATGGCGATGACTGGGTCATGAAAATTCTGCCACTTAACGAAGCCCTGCCCGATCTGACGCTGATCGAACTTGATGCTTCCGTATCGCTTGACGATGCCGGTGTAGAGCTTGTCATGCCGTTCGATCTGGCAACGGAAATTCCCGCGCGCTGGCGTCTGCTATGTGCGGTTGACGGTCAAAAGGCACTGTTCTTTGATATCCATCACACGGTTTGCGATGGCTTTACCATTGAAATGCTGCTCTCGGAATTGCTGGCGATTTATCGCGAGCAGGCCTTGCCCCCGCTCCCCTATCAGCTTCGCGATTATGCGTACTGGAGCCAGCAACCCGAAAGCCTGAAGCGGCTTGAAACCGCACGTGATTACTGGCTTTCCCTTTATCAGGGACCGCTTCCGAAACTGGATCTGCCGTCTGATCGCAGGCGCCCGGCCATCCACAGTTTCACCGGCGAAATCGTCGCGTTTGATATTGATCTAGCGGTGCTGAAATCGGCGCGCAAATTCGCATCCGACCAACGCGTCACCATGTTCTCGCTGATGATGGCGACATGGTTTGCCGTGCTTGGCAGGATCACCGCAACCGACGATCTGGTCATCAGCGTCCCGGTTAATCAGCGTGATGGTGCTGGTTTCCGCAATGTGCCGGGCATGATGGTTTCGCTTCTGCCGCTCCGCATGCAGATTGCTGATGATGAAACTTTCGCATCCCTTCTGCACAAGGTGCAAAACCACCATATCGATGCCCTGCGCCATCGGGCCTATTTCCTAGATCTTCTGCTGGATGATCTTTCGCCACCGGCCGAGCCCGAACGCACCCTGCTATCGGAAGTATCCCTGTCTTACATGAATTATGCGCAGGGCGATTACGGACCGGATGATCAGGCCAAATCCATGCGCCCCATCGGCCTTGGACGACAGCAATGCAAGAACGATCTGGCGATATTTGTCCGCGACCTGCCGGAACGAATGGTCATCTCGTTTGACTATTATGCCGATATGTTCGATCGCGACCGCATGATCGAACTCGGTCACATCTTCACGAAAACCCTGCAAAAGCTGGTTGCGACGGACACCTCCGCAAGCACAGGCCCGATTGCGTCCCTTGATCTTCTGCCAGATGAGCAGAAAGCCAATATCGAAATCTGGGAACAGGGACCAGAACCCGACACCCGCCTTGATACGGATGCGAATGCCGGGATCTTTGCGATATTCGCCAGACAGGCATCCATCACCCCCGATGCCCCTGCCATCCGCGATACCAACGGCACATGGACCTTTGGGGAACTGCATGCCAATGCGTGTGCCATTGCCCATTGCCTGCAAACCGCAGGGATCGAACCGGGTGATCTGGTTGCACTGCATATTGAACGCGGTCGTCCGGCCATTGCCGCCATTCTCGGGATTACTGCCATCGGTGCGGGATATGTCCCGCTTGATCCTGCCTATCCGGCGGCACGCAATCAATTCATCCTTGCCGACAGCGGTGCCAAACTGGTTCTGGTCGATGATGCCGGTCATGACGCGCTGGATGCGTTGGGTGCCTTGTCCGAAACCGTTACCCCATCCCCGCAACGGATCAATATCGCGGGCATTACCCCGGCACCAACCGATTTCAAACTGCCCGAACTGACCAACGCGGACAGTTTGCCTGCCTATATCATGTATACCTCCGGCTCGACCGGAACGCCCAAGGGGGTTCTGATCGAACAGGGTGCCGTGCGTCGGCTGGTACTTGGGGCGGATTACGCCAAAATCGTTGCCTCTGATGCGGTGGCACAGGCGGGCCCGCTGGCATTTGATGCCTCGACCTTTGAAATCTGGGTGACCCTGCTGCGCGGTGCCGAAATCGCCGTCATTGATCGTAATGATCTGCTTGATCCGGCCAGGCTCGGCGATGCCCTGTCGCAATTTGGTGTTACGAAAATGTTCATGAGTGTCGGCCTGTTTAACCGCCAGGTCGATCATGATCCCCAACCCCTTGCCGGGCTTGATATCCTGATGATCGGCGGGGATGCGATCAGCAAACAGCATGTCAGAACCTTTATCAACGCCTGCCCGCACGTCACGGTTCTGAACGGCTATGGTCCGACCGAAAGCACGACCTTCGCCGTTGTCGGCCCGATCACCGAAAATGATCTGTCGGGTGATACCGACGCCACCATCATTGGCAAACCCATCGCCCATACCAAAACCCTGATCCTTGATCAGAACGGTCAACGCGCGCCCGTCGGGGTCTGGGGCGAATTGATGATTGGCGGGGCGCGGCTGGCGCGTGAATACTGGCAACGTCCCGACCTGACCGGCGAACGGTTCATCCCCGATCCCGATCAGCCCGGCCAACGGCTGTATCGCACCGGCGACCTTGCCCGCTGGACCCGTGATGGCCGGATCGAATTTGGCGGTCGCCATGACAATCAGATCAAATTGCGTGGCTTCCGCATCGAACTGGATGAAATCGAACAGCAGCTTCAATCCGCACCCGGCATCAAAAATGCCGTTGCCCTGTTTGATGCCAACGCGCCTGATGGCGGGACGATCATCGGCTGCATTCAGACGACACAGGATCAGGATGTCGATATCCCTGCCCTGATGACGTGGCTTGGCACACATCTGCCCGGCTACATGATCCCGGCGAAATGGCATATCGTCGATACCATCCCGATCACCGCCAATGGCAAGGTGGATCGCAGGGCGCTACTCGAAACGGTGCGCACATCAAATGCGATGGCGCTTGACGGCGGCACCGACACCCCGCCCGCCAACCCGGCCGAGGAACTGGTTTGCGATATCTTTACCGAGGTGTTCGCAACCCCGATCCGTAACCGACACGCCAGCTTCACCCAGCTTGGCGGTCACAGCCTGATGGCGATCCGGATCGTAAACCGCATTGCCGACCGCACCGGCAAACGCATCAGTATGGCCGACTTCTTTGCCGATCCCACGGTCATGGGGCTTGCCCGCCATATCGACAATGCCACCATCAATATCCACGCCACCGGCAATGGCCAAATCCCGGCCGCACCGGCAATGGAATATTACCCGGCCAGCCACGCGCAAAAGCGGCTTTATCTTCTTTCAAAAATGGATGGCAATAGCGGCGCCTATGGCATGCTTTATGTCTTCCGCTGCACCGGTGATTTGCGCGCCGATATCCTGCAATCGGCCCTGACCCGGCTGGTGGACCGTCATGAAACATTGCGTACCGGCTTTGCCGAGCATGACGGCACGATCACGCAGAAAATCCACGCCACCACTCCGCCCGCCGTCGCGTTTGATGATCTTGCGGGTCATGCCGACCCGGCCCGCGAAGCCCTGCGCCTGGCACGGCTTGAGGCCGCAACACCGATCATCCTTGATCAGCCCCCATTGATCCGCGGGCGTGTGATCCGGGTGGCCGCCAATGAAAGCCTGATGATCCTGATGACCCATCATATCGTCGGCGATGGCTGGTCTTCGCGCATCCTGATCAATGAACTTGGCGCGCTTTATGATGCCGTTCTTCATGAACGGAACGATGCCCTACCGCCACTTCCGATCACGTATAAGGATTTCGCCCATTGGCAATCCGGGCAGGATTGGGCAGATGCCGCCGATTACTGGCGTCAACAGCTTGCCAACGCGCCGGATCAGGTCAATCTGCCAACCGATCGGCCCGTGCCCGAAAAACAATCTTTCCGCGGGGCACATGTGCATCTTGCCCTGCCTGATGATGTTTTATCGGGCCTGCACCAACTTGCCAGCCGGAACAAAACAACCCTGTCATCGGTGGGCCTGTCGCTGTTTTCCGCCATGCTCTATCGCCTGACACGCCAACGCGACATGGTGATCGGCATGGGCGTTGCCGGGCGCGAACGCATCGAAACCGAAGGCCTGATCGGCTTCTTTGTCAATGTCCTGCCAATCCGTATGCAGCTTGACGACGATACCGATCTTGTCGATCTGATCCGTGCCACCCATGTCAATATTGCCGATGCGCTGGACCGGCAGGATTTCCCGTTTGATGAACTGGTCCGGGCCGTCGCGCCAAAACGCAAATCCAACCGTCAGCCACTGGTAAATGTGGTGTTCGAATGTCAGCGCTTCGAAGCCGTAAGCGGATTGGCGCAAAACGGCTGGGCTCAATCCGGCTTGCCGTTGCTTGCCCCCGATGCTGCGGGCATCCTGCCATCCAATATGGATGCCTTTGTCGATAACACGACGGCCAAACATGACATCATTCTGTTCCTGACCGAAGAATCCGGTCAGGCGCGCTTTACGCTTGAATATGACACCGATCTGTTTGATGCGGAAACCATGCAGCGCTGGTTGGCATTCCTTGGCAAATTCGCCGCTGCCGCCGCACAAAACGCCCAAAAGGACGCATAATGAAAATCGCCGATTTCGATTTTGAAACCCTCGATACGCCAACGCCCGGTATGAATGGCACGCCCGATGTTCCGCCATCGGCAACAACCGGCAGCATCATCGACCGGTTTGCGTCAATTGCGGCGTCTTACCCGCATCGCATCGCAACCCGCGATGAAACCGGCGAAATCAGCTATGCTGACCTTGATCGTCAAAGCAATCGTATCGCGCATTTCATTGCCGGTCTCGCCCTGCCGACCGGATCGCTTATCGGCGTAATGACCGGACGCAACCGCCATTACATCGCGGCAACCCTTGGCGTTCTCAAGGCCGGTCTTGCCTTTGTGCCGCTTGATCCAAATGTGCCGCTGATCCGGCGCACCACACTGGTTCGCAATGCCGCACTGCCACTTATCATTTCCGAAACCACCCATATCGGTGATCTCCACCAGCTGCAGTGGCGCTGTAAAACCGTCACCAACATTCTGTGTCTTGACCGTGACGATATCGATACCCTGACGGAAAATCACGGTTCCCTGATGTCGGTCGAACTGTGGGATCATCTGGCAGGGGATGATGCCGATAACATTCTGGCTGGCGGCTGGAAAAGTGCCTTTACCGGGCAACCGATTGCACAAAGTGCGATGGATGCCTTCGGGGCCAATGCGCGCAACAAGGTCGCCGGTCTGGTATCGCGCAATGCCCGTGTGCTTGAAATCGGCTGCGCGTCCGGCTTCACCATGAAACACGTCGCCCCGGTGGTCGGCACCTATGTCGCGACCGATCTGTCACGCCGCAACGTCGAACGGACCGAGGCACTGGCGATCAATCTTGGCATGACGCATGTCATCGGTCGGCAGCTTGGCGCGCATGATATCGATGTTTATGAACCGGGCTCGTTCGACCTGATCATCATGAACAGCGTCATCGAAAACTTCCCCGGTTACGGTTATCTGCGCACGGTCCTGACAAAGGCAAAAACCCTGCTCGCACCGGGCGGGGCGATTTATCTTGGCAATGTATGGGATGCGGATCGCCGCGATGATTACCTTGCCGATCTGGCCCGGTTTGCCCGCGAGACGGTGGGCAAGGGTTACAACACCCGACTTGATTTCCTCGAAGACCTGTTTGTCCCGCAATGCTTTCTTGAAGACTGGGCACGCGAACAGGGCGGCTTTGCCGCCAACCGATCCGCCATCGATGCTGACGGGTTTGATCCCGCGCCCTACACATTCGATTTCGTCCTGACATCGGATGCGGCAAAACACCCCGTCGCACCCAAAAAGCGCCGCCACGATCTGGCTGCGCTTAATGCCGCGAACGATCAGCGCCCTGCAACCGTGACATCGGCAAACGATCTTGCCTATGTCCTGTTCACCAGCGGCACCACCGGCACGCCTAAGGGGGTGATGATCGAACATGGATCGGTTGTGAACCTCGCCCAGTCGGTACTTGATACGCAGTTAAAACAGATCGGTGCCGATGATCCCGACCGCGCCCTTAACCTGACCTGTGTTGCGCCCTTTGCCTTTGACGGCTCCATCGTTCAGATTTTTGCGGCCATCCTGAACGGGCATTGCCTGAACATCACCGGATCGGCCACACGAAGCGACCCCGAAGCCCTGCATCACCTGATGGTCACCAACGCCATTGATCAGCTTGACGCAACGCCAAGCCTGTTTTCCCTGCTGCTGGATTACTGGGAAGAAAACCGGCTTTCCTGTCCGGCAAGGATGGTCGTTCTGGGCGGCGAAGCTGTTTCAAGCCGACTGGTCGAACGTTTCTTTGCCCTGCCCGGCCAGACTGACCGCAAACTGGTCAATGCCTATGGCCCGACGGAATGCTGCGTTTCATCGGCCCAGTATGTGATGACCGCCCACAACCACAAACAGATCCTGCCACCCCCGATTGGCCGCGCCATTCAGGGTGTTTATCTGGAAATCTGCGATGATATGGGCCGCCCGTTGCCCGATGGTGTTCCGGGTGAAATCCGCATTGGCGGGGCCGGTGTTGCACGCGGTTACCTGAACGATCCGATCCTGACCGCGCAGAAATTTGTGACCGACCCCAACGGCAACCGTGTCTATCGCACCGGTGATATGGGGCGGCGGCGCAGTGATGGCGAAATCATTTTCCTTGGCCGCGAAGACGGTCAGATCAAGGTTCGCGGCAACCGCATCGAACTGGGCGAAGTCGAACATGCCCTGCTGACACATCCCCATATCCGCCGCGCTGCCGTGGTCGCCCATGACCGCCATCAGAACGGCAATGTTGTTCTGGTCGCTTACGTCGTCACCGATGACGATGCCCATGCCTGTTTCGATATCGCAGCGTGCCGGGCAAAACTTGAACAGGCCCTGCCGAACTATATGGTGCCCAGCCACCTGATCACGATGGATGATCTACCGCTGACCGTAAATGGCAAGATTGATCTTTCACGCCTTCCAGTCCCCGAAAACACCGATCAGGTAACGGGCGTCACTGCCAAGCCGCTTGGCAGCGACCATGAAAAAACCGTCGCCCGCCTGATGGGCGAAGTCCTTGATTGCACCATCGATGACGCCACCGCCGATTTCTTTGAACTCGGCGGCCACAGCGTCCTTGCGGTTCAGTTCCTGTCAAAAATCAACAAACTCACCAACGTCAAAATCCCGCTGGGTGATCTGTTCACCTGCGCCTCGGTCGAAAAACTTGCCGCCCGCATTTCCGAACGTGAAAACGCCAGGCATGTCAAAAGCCCGATTGTCACCGTCAATGCATCGGGAACCAAACCGCCAATGGTCTGCTTCCATCCGGTCGGCGGCAATGTTCTGTGCTATCAAAACCTTGCCCGTGAATTCGGCCCCGATCAGCCGCTTTACATGGTCGAGGCACAGGGCCTTGAAGAAGGCCAGAATTTGCAGCCCACGGTCGAGGAAATGGTCGCCGCCTACATGCCCGCCATCCGTCAGACAGTCCCCGACGGGCCAATCCATGTCATCGGCTGGAGCTTCGGCGGATTGCTGGCCTTCGAAGCCGCCTTCCGGATGCAGCAGGCCGGAATTGATGTGCGCAATATCATCCTGCTTGATGCGATTGCCGTGCCCGATGCGGTCCGCGCCATATTGCGCAAGGGCGAGGCAGAATATCTTGCCGATATTTTTGCCGAACTGGGCCTCGTCACGGTTGACGAATTGCGTCCGTTAACCCCCGAAGAACGCATCGACCTGTTACTCGAACGCGGCAAGAATTGCGACCTTCTGCCTGACGAGGCAGATCGCGGCACCATGCGCCGCCTGCTGGCCGTGTTCCAGAATAACGCACTGGCCGCCGTCCATTACGTCCCGCCGAAAATTGACGGGATTGATGTCCTGCTGCTGCGTCCGACAACCGAAACCCGCGCCGCACCCAGCATCGAAGGCGATCAATATAGCGGCTGGCAAAGGGTCGCGGGTAATGCTCTGACCCTTGAATGGGTTGGTGGCACCCACGGATCGATGATGTTCGATCCCCACGTGATCGAAGTCGCCGAACGCATTCGCCGTCATCTTGAAAAATCGAAATGATGGACTGAAAACTCAGGCCCAGGGCAGGCTTGCCGGATCGAACCGCGTTTGATCCGGCAATGTCAGGCCAAGCCACCCCTGAGCACCGGGCCAGATGATGGTGCGATACTGCCCGAAATTGGCATACCGCACCTCAAAACAGGCCCCCTCGTGCACAATCGATGACGGCGCGTAAAGTTCAAGCGGCGTCATCATTCCCGTGGTAATGGTCTTGGCAAGGCTTTCGCGTGCCACCCAAAGCAGGCAGGCCGCCCCATGATCATCCAAATCATGGGCACGGATCATCGTCCGTATATCGGGCGCGATCCCGTCCAGAATTGCGGGCACATCCTTCATCACCGGCAGATCAACATCAATGCCCAGCGGATGGGCACGATGAAACACAAGCGCCACCGCAAACCGGTCCGAATGCGACAGCGAAACTGCCATGCCCTGCACATCTTCGCCGCCGCCAACAATCATTGGCTGATCAAAAACCCCTGATCCGATTTCAATCGATTGCGGATCAATCCCCGGCAAATGGGCCGTCAACGCGGCCTTCGCCGCCAACCGCCCGCTGATAAAACTTTTCCGGCGGCGATCATGCCGAAACCCCGACAGCCGGGCTTTTTCGGCGGCATGCAACTGGCTTTCTGCCAGTTTGTTACACCCGGCATCGTCCATATCGCCAAGATCAAAAACCGCCAGCGTCGCCCGCAGGATATCGGACGGCACAAATGTGCCGGTGCCCTTCGGGCGCTCGAACACAAGGCGATGGGTTCTGATCGGGGGCATGCAGTGGCCTTTTATGCGTCATTGCAAACAGACAAAAAAGAATGCCCAAAGCATGCTTTGGGCATTCCCGAAATACAATCTGAAAACCTGATGATCAATCAGGCCTTGGCGGTCGTCGCACCTGCTGCCGGTTTGGCAGTGGTTTTGCCGCCTTTGACAAATTCGGACGCCTTACGTTTGCCGTCTTCGAATTCGTCCTTGAAACGACCTTTCATTTCATCGGCGTCGAAATCGGCAACCGTTCCGCCCTTGGCAAAGTGCCAGGCGAAAACACGACCCAACGCATAGGTGCAGGCACCGGCAAAGGTCGGCATGGCAACAACGCCAAAGATCGTGCCGACAACCGGAACCTTGCGCACCAGTGCCGCCGTTGCATAACCGACACCGGTCATCGGCAGAACCGTTGCAACCAGGGTCGAAATCGAATTCTTGATCGCGTTCTCAGAGAACGGAACACCGTAAATGTCGCAAAGTTTTGCAAGCATCCGCAGCTGGATGGTGCTGCTGGTGGCCATTTCAAGGAACGGGATCGGAACAAGACCACCAACCGCAGCATAAACGCTATGGCGATGGATGCAGTCACGGGACTGGGCACGAATTTCATCCGCCTTCGCGACGGCCACTTCTTCAGTCTCTTCGATGGTTTCTGCTTCGCTCATTATCGCCTCTTGAATGTCTACCTTCAGGTTGATGATCTGCACGCAAAATTTATTCTTCAACTTTACCTGAACTAACCCGAAGTAGCAACGTGCAACACCCTTTATTTGCTACCGGTTTTTGAAATTTCAGGCTGCCCTGCACTCTCGTGTGTCGCGACCGGTTCCATGTCGCTCTGTTTAACGACACCGCCCCCGCTACCACTGGATTGATCAAAGACCGGCGCAATCGATTTCAAAACATCTCCGGCGGTTTTACCCGCTGTTGAAACATCTTCTGACGCCCCTGCTGCCGGGCCTGTCGGGGCGGCCGGTTTCATTGGCGGTGTGACGGGCTGCGTGTTCGAATTTGCCGCCGCAGGCCGTGCCCGTCTGCCTGACGGATCAGCAGGTTCGCGAACGCCGGGCGAAATCGCATTTTGCGGCGCGATTTCCTGCGACCGTGCATTAAGCGCCCCGGCATTCGGCAGGCTTTCGGCCGTATCGTTCACAAGCTCTGCCCCAGAACCGGAATCCGAGCTGCTGGCCGTCGGTGCATCCGCGGTATTGAGGATCACGGGCAGGCCATCCTTGCCGCCAATGATGATCGTCTTGCTGTTTTTCGATGTCGCAAGCGTCATGGTCGCTTCGATACCGCGCAGGCGCAGATATTCCTCGGTGATCGTTTTGGCGACGATATCCTGGAATTCACGAATACCTTCCGCCTCGATCTTCTTGCGCTGCTTTTCCTTTTCCTCGCGCGCCAGACGGAAATCATATTCCAGCATCGCCTGATACTGTTCGGCCTTGCGTTCAATCGCATCCGCCACGCGTTCCGGCAGTGTCACGGACCGGATCAGAACGTCTTCAACCGTCACCAGCCGCCCCTGGAAGCTTTGATTGACCAGCGACGATCCAAGTTCGTTGACCATGCGCTCAAGGATTTCTGCCTGAATGAAGGCACGGGTTTCGGTATAAAGCTGTTCAGGGGTGTAACGCGAAATCAGTTCACGCGCGTGCGATCCGATTTCCGGATATACAAGGACTTCGGCATAATTCGGCCCGACCAGCTTGTGCAGCATCCCGACCGCTTCGCGGTTGATGCGATAGCGCACCGCGATGTCGACTTCCATCGACAGGCCGTTCGATGAAATCGTGTCATAAACGCGCGCCTGATTCTGCAGGCGGGCGTCATAGATATACATTTCATCCCACGGGAAGATCATGTGAATACCTTCGCCGTAGCTTTTATCAACGACCGTCCCGCCAAAGAACCGGTACCACATCACCGCAACATGCCCCGCGGGCACGGTAATGAAAATCTGCGGCGCCAACGCGAAAATAGCGACCAGCAGGAACAGAAGACCGATCAGAAAAGCCGTGCGCAACCTCCGCAGGCGTACGCCAGCACTAATGAAAAAGCGCCGCCAAAAGATCGACCATCGCCCTCTTTTGCGGGCGGTTCCGTTTTCGTCTGGTGCACCGGGTGCGACTGTCGCGCTATCAACCATTCATCATCTCGTCGTCGGGTGTATCGTGACGCATGCTGATCGCCCGTCAGTCATCATCTTAATCATAATCAAGGTCTTTAAGCTTTTCACGAAGCTCCCGCGACGGGCGCGCAACGATCTGAACCAGAAAATCGCCAATCGGGGTAATCACAATCGCCAGCAGGAAATGCCCCAGAAACCCGAACGATGTCCGGCGTCCCAGCATGCCGCAAACAATGCAGGCCAATAGATAAATTACAATCAAAATCAAATGCATCGTTTCGCCACCCGAATTCCTGTTATTGCGCGATTACGCGTTCTTCACGCCGTTTTCCCGTCCTGATCGAATTTCAGGCCATCCTTGAATTTCTGGCGGAACTCGGCCTCCGCCTTTTTGGCGTCAAAGTCCGCCATCGTCCCGCCTGCGGCGTAATGCTGCTGAAAAACCCGACCAAGCGCATAGGTAAATGCCGCATTGAAACCCGGCATGGTCACGATGCTCAGTGCCGATCCGACAACCGGCATCACCTTGGCAAGATTGGCAAATATCCCCGTCCCCAAAAGAGCCCGCCCCAAAACGCCACTGGTAATGCACGCCGTTAAGGCCGCGATCACGGATTTGCCGCTGCTTTTATTGAACGCAACACCGTAAACATCGCTCAGTTCCGCCAGCATTTTAAGCTGCACGGCAACCGTGGCCGCAGAATCGACAACAGGGATCGGAACAAAACCGGTCGTGGCCGCCCAAAGGGTATTGCGTTGCACAACACCACTTGCAAGACGGTGCTGTTTGCGCCGTTTCAGCACTTCAAGCGTTTCAGCCCCCATCACGTCCCCCGGTTTATTGTCCCGCGGCAAATCATAATCGCTAACTATCGGCACTGCAAACCGAATCAAGGATTTATACAGCCTTGACCCAACCCCCGATGCAATCAACCATATGGTTTGTGAAAGCGGGTTTCTGAGGATATAACCGGCTTAACAGGACTGTGTTTTGAAAATATTTTGAAAATATATGTCGCCGGAGACACGTTTTGAAGCTGTCTACCAAGATCGGGCTGGCCCTTTTCCTTGTGCTTGCAAGCGCCTTAAGCATGACCACGGTCCTGAACTATCTGCGATTCGACCAGACCCTACACACCCTTCTGGCCCAGCGCATGACCGTGATCCTCAATGAAACCAGTCAGGATATCGTGGCCGGTATCGATCTGGGTTTGCGGCTGGAAAACATGGAAAACCTGCAATCAATCCTGAACCGGCGTCTGGATATGTCCAACGATATCCGCAATGTCGCCGTTCTTGATTGTGACGGCACCATCATCAGCAACGCCGCCCGATCCCCCGATGATCAGACGCTCTCTGGCGCGGCAATTCCCCAACAGTCCCGCGATCAGTGGATCGATTTCACACCGGGCATCGCCACCGCCGGACAGGTCCTGCGCGACAGCCTCGGCCAATGCGCCGGGCAGGTTGTCATTACGGCAAGCGCCGAAACCTCCGAAGCCAAACTTGCCAATGCCTTCTCCGAAATGTGGAAATCGGCGGCCTTGGGCATGGGCATGATTATCCCCATTCTTGGCGTTCTGTTCATTCTGATGCGCCGCCGCCATCGCGTTTTCGAAGAACTGCACGAAGATCTGGCGCGCGCGGTTGCGGGCAAGGCCCCCAATATCCGCCCCCATGATGGCGATGTCCTGACCCAAAGCGAAATCGAACTAATTTCCCTGTACCGCGAAATCCGCGATCAGTTGCCCCACGAAACAAAAAAGGGCAACACCAAACGCCAATCGGAAACCCCGGCGGAGCCGCTGAAATGACCCTCTCTGCCAATCCCGATACCAAACCTGACACTCCGACCTCCCCTCATGGTGGCAATATCCGAAGCCGCCTGTTCCCCAAGGGCACGATCTGGATTCTGCTGCTGTTCAGTACAATCTCGCTTTGCATCGCACTGGTCGGGATTTCGTGGCGCGCCGCCGAACTGGCGCGCGCCGATCTGCAAACCGAAATCCGTGAAAAGGCCGGGATCGAAGCCCGGGTTCTTGGCGAAAAGATCGAAAACGCCCTGCGGCTTGGCATTCCGCTGCGCGAAATTGTCGGTTTTGAAACCGTGGTCTATCAGCTTCGCAATGGCGATCCCGATCTGGTTTTTGCTGCCATCACCGACAAGGCCGGTGACATCCTGCATGCAGGCGGTCTGTCATCGGATGAAATCGCCACCGCCCTTAAGGAACCGTCGGGCAATGATACCGCCTATATCGTCACCCGTCTGGACCTGCCCCGCGCCGAGGGACAGGACGATATCGAAGTCGTCCTTGGGCATGCCCGTGCGGCCCTGATGCGCCCGGTGACGGATAATCTTTATGACATTGCGATCATTTTCATCATCACGCTCGCCCTGTCGTTCGAGCTGATGTTGCTGGTGTTAACCGTCAATGTCGCCCTGCCGGTAAGGGTCGCGCGCAAGGTTCTGGACAATGTGCGCGATCGCAAATTCACCCTGCTGCATGGCCAAAGCACCCATGACGAAATCGGCCAGTTCATGGAACGGATCAATTCCCTGATCAACACCACCGCCAAAAAGGTCGGAACCCATCCCCAGCGCGAACGCGAGGTAAAGCTGATCGGTGTCCGCATGCTGGCCTTCATGTTCGTCCTTGCCGAAGAACTGGCCCGGCCAATCATGCCCGCCTTCTTTAGCCAGGTCACATCCCACAGCATCGACGGGCAGCTTGGTGCTGGCGTGGTCATGGCGGTTCATCTTCTGATGGTTGCCCTTGCCATGCCGATCTGCAGCCTGTTTCAGGAACAGGTCGGGTCACTTCGCATGTATCTGTGCGGCGCGTTTCTGGCGACGCTTGGCCTGATCGGTACCGCCTTTGCCGGGGGCATATGGGATCTTGTGCTGTGGCGGGCATTGTCGGGGATCGGTTACGCCACCACCTTTGTCGCCTGTCAGTCCTATGTCCTTGATGCCACCAATGACAGCAACCGCACACAGGGTACTGCCATGATGGTCAGCGGCATCATGCTGGCCGATATCTGCGGCCCGGCGATTGGCGGGATTGTTGCGGGCCATTTCGGCCCGGACATGACCTTTATCGCCGGTGCGACCATTGCGTTTCTCGCAGTCCTTCTGGCCTTCTTCCTGATGGATAACATGGTGCGCGGCAAAACCCCGCCACCGATCCCGACACGTGCCGCCCTTCGCGCCATGCTCGGCAATCGCCGTTTGCAGGTCCTGATCCTGTTCGCCGCCATTCCCGCCAAACTGATCCTCAGCGGTTTTTTATATTACCTGACCCCGATGATCCTGCTGCAATCGGGTGCAACCACGGCTGAAACCGGGCGGGTGATCATGCTTTATGGGCTGGTCGCGATCCTGACCGGCTGGGCCGCGGCAAAATGGACCGACAAGAACCAGAACGAAACCCGCGCGGTCGGCATTGGTGGCGGGCTAACGGCAGCAGGCTTGTTGCTGGCGGGCTGGCTTCCGGAATATGCCCTGTTTGCGGTTGCCGTCGCCCTGCTTGGTCTGGCGCAGGCGACCTCAATCCCCGCGCAGCTTTCCGCCAGCCTGAAACTCAGCAAGGATTTCACCAAGGATCACGGCACCGGCCCGGTTCTTGCCGTCCTGCGTCTTGCCGAACGGCTGGGCGGGGCTGCGGGTCCGTTGCTTGCCGCCGGTCTGACCCTTCTGGTCGGAACAACGCACGCGGTTCTGATCTTCGGGGCCTTTGCCGCTGTTTCGGTTCTGTGCTTTGAACTTCTGATCGGCCATGTGCCCGCAGAACAGAAGAACGAGGGAGGAACGAAATGACCTTTTCCCTTCTCCCCGCCTTTCGTCTGTTGGGCATTCTTGTGGCCATCGCCGTCACAATCTTTGCTCCGGCGGTATATGCACAATCGCAACCGGACCCGCTTAAAATCGCGATGGTCCTGTGGCGCGGCGAAACCAATGTCGAACAGGGATTTCGCGCCTATTTCGATGAAAACAGCATTCCCGTCGACCTGACCATTTATGACACTGCGCGCGATCTGTCGCGCGTGCCTGCCATCATCGATCAGATCCGCAAAGACCCGCCCGATCTGGTTTACACATGGGGCACCGGGATCACGTCGGCCGTGGTCGGCAAATATGATGCCGTCGATCCGGCGCAAAACATTACCGACCTTCCGGTGGTTTATGTGATGGTTTCATCGCCGTGGAAAACCGGCATTGCCGCCCCTGCGGGCCAAAGCCGCCCCAATGTCACGGGTGCCGCCCACATCGCCCCGCTTCCCGCCCAGATCAATGCCATCCGTGCCTATCGCCCGATGGACAAACTTGGCGTTGTCTATAACAGCCGCGAAGACAATTCCGTTTCCAACGTCGCCGATCTGACCGAACTGGGCCGCGAAATGGGCTTCGAAGTCCTGGCCGCTCCGCTCGGCACCGACGGCGAACCCTCACAGGATGACATTCCCCCTGCCGTTGCCGAACTTGCCCGCAAGGGGGCCGATATCCTGTATATCGGACCGGATAATTTCATCGGCAATTATCGCGATACCCTGACCGATGCCGGTTTTGCCAACGGGCTTGCCGCCTTTAGCGCGACCGAACTTGAAGTCCGCGACGGCCACGCCATGCTGGGCCTTGTCAGCCGTTATGAACTTGTCGGCCGCCTTGCCGCCAGCAAGGTCGAACAGATCCTGATCGATGGCATATCGCCGGCCGATATCCCGGTCGAAACGCTTGACCGGTTTTCCTATCTGATCCGGCTGTCATCGGCGCGGAAGCTTAAACTCTATCCGCCGCTGTCGCTGCTTGATTACGCGGAAGTCATCGAATGAGCACCCTGACCCGGCTTGATCCATCCCACCTTCCGGCCATCATCGCCCTGCATCACAGGGTGATCGCCGATCTGCCGCCGGGCAATGCCGCCACCGAAACCGATCAGTTCTTTGCCGATCATCTTGATGCCTGCGGGCAAATCTTTGGCGTCTTTGACGATGATCGTCTGATGGCCTATTGCGTGCTGGGATTGCCGCGTGATGGTGATCCCAATTTCGGCATCGACCATCACCTGCCCCCCGATCTGCTGGGCCAGGTCGCCCATATCGACGGGGTCGCCGTTGATCCAAAATGGCGCGGACAGGGATGGCAACGCAAAATGGTTGAATACCGGATCGAAATGGCCCGGAAATTCGGACGAACCATCGCGCTCAGCACCGTCGCCCCGACCAATTTTCCAAGCCTGATCAGCACCGTATCAACTGGTCTTGCCATTCATGGCTTGATCGCAAAATTTGGCGGAAACCGGTTCTTGCTGCGACGGGATATCGGCCCCGATCAGGATGCAAAATCCGCCCGCGCCCCCGATACCGCCATCTGGTGCGCCAGCGACGATCTTGCGACCTGTCGGAAATTGCTTGATGACGGATTTATCGGCCAGTTTTGCCAGTCATCGGGCCGCGGAACCGCCCCGCGCATCGGCTGGGCGCCGCTTCCGCCCGCTTAATATCGCGGCTTATTGCTGATAGGTATAATTCCATTTGCGCTGCCCTTTCGGGTCGGCCTGCTGATAATAGGGCTGCCAGTCGCAGGCATGCGCATCGGTTTCCCAATAACACGCCGCCCCCTTATGGAACGGCAGGAAATTGCCCTTTTTGAACATGTCGTCAGCAACGACACTCCGGAATGTCGGATACATTTCCTTCATCCGGTCGATATTTTCATGCACGATCCGCGTGATCCAGTACACCACATACGGATCAGCCGGTTCATAGGCAATCAGCGACGCCTTGAAACCATAGGATGAAATCGCTTCTTCCTGTGCGCTATATGTCTTTGCTGGCAAAACCTGATTAAAGAAATACTGGTTTGCCTTGACCATTTCATCGGTCAACGGCCCGCCCATGCCGACAACCCGCGCCCCGCAGCCAAGCGTATCTTCGATCAGCGACGCCGGATGCCCGATCCAAAGACCGAACGCATCGATATAATTCTCGCAGATGCCAAGCTCGTTATAATCCTGCGCAACGCCGTAAACGGTATCAAGATCGTCCAGCGTCAATTTGTATCGCGACAGAAGTTCAAGCCACAATTCCCGCGATGCCGATCCTTCCGGTCCGATATTGATGCGTTTGCCGCGCAGATCGGCGATCGATTCAATATCGGAATCATTGCGCACCACCAGCAATCCCATTTCGTCATGCAACGACATCACCGACCGCGCACCGGGGATCGGCGCAATGCCTTTCTGCGCTTCCCAGTTATTGTTCGACTGCACGATGGCAAGCTGCACCCGCCCTTCTTTCATCAGGCGGATATTGCTGCCGACCCCCTGGGATCGCAATGGTACGCAATGCACCCGATGGCGTTCAAAGGTCCGGCTCATCATGTCGCAAATCTGGGCGGCAACCTTGAAATACACGCCACTCGTACTGCCGCTGTAAATCGCCGCGTAATAGGATCGTTCCGTCTGGCCATCACCGGCAATCACATCGACATTGCTTAACGCCGCCAGACTTTCCGGGTCGGTTGCGCGCCGGCGATACTGCGACAGCGGAATGGCATCGGGCTTGTAAATCAGGCCGTCGATCAGATCGGGATTGGTTTTTGCCGGGTCGATGATGGCATCGTCATAAGTATCGACATCGATATCAGGCAGGACATCAACCGGGGACATATCGGCATTTGCGTCCTCGGCAACGGTACCGCTTCCCTGTGCATGGGCACCCACGGCCCCCGCTGACAACAGCATCGCCAGCATACCGGTCGCAATCATTCTCATGCCGAGTTCAAAACGCAAAACCGTCCACTCATCGTTAGTGATGAATCAATCCCCGCATCCCAATGACCATATCCTAATGGATCATCGGGAAACCCGTCGAGAGCGAAGATGAATTAATATCCCTATTCTCAGCGATTTAACACAATCATCTTCACGACGATCCCGCACGACCGTTGATATTCAGATTGTGTTTGACGCAACATCATACGCCCCTCATAAACCAGAAGAACATATAACAGAAAACCGAACCACGGCCAGATTTCGGAGAAATCGATGACGTCCATCATCGCCCTTGATCCCGGGCGCAACGATATTTATCAGGCGTTCGATCTGATATCCTCCTGGCCGGAATATCGCCAAAGCCCGCTGCTCCGCGCCAACGGGCTCGCCCGCGAACTGGGTCTTGGCACCGTCTGGATCAAGGATGAAAGCAAACGGTTCGGTCTGGGCGGGGTCAAGGCCCTTGGCGCCCCCTATGGCCTGAAACAGCAGCTTTTGAAACGCGGCCTGACACCCGGAAGCCCCCAATGCGCGGACTATACCGCCGTTGCCGCAACCGATGGCAATCACGGCCTTGCGGTTGCATGGGCGGCCCGGAAATTTGGCTGCCACGCACGGATTTATGTCGGGTCCGAAGTCGATCAGGCCCGCATCACGCGCATCATCGATAACGGCGCTGAAATCGTCCGGATCGACGGCACCTATGACGATGCGGTCCTTGCCGCCGAACATGCCGCGCAATCGCCCGATATCCTTCTGATCACCGATACCGACTATGGTCACGAACTCGACGTCACCCGGGACATCATGGCGGGTTACGCGGTTCTGGGGATCGAATGCGCCCGGCAGCTTCGGGATGAAAACATCACCCCCGATCATGTTTTCCTGCAATGCGGGGTTGGCGGCATGGCGGCCGGTTGCGCCATCGGGCTCTGGCATGAAAGCGGCCAGAAACCGAATGTCTGCACGGTAGAGGCAACAAACGCCGCCTGCATTCAGGCAAGCCTCGCAACCGGCGAACTGACATCGGTTCCGGGCAAACTCCTGACCCGCATGATCGGGCTGTCGTGTGGCAAACCGAGTCTTCCGGCATTTGAAATCCTGCGCGAAGTCTCCACCCAAAGCATCGCGATTGACGATGATGTCGCCCTTCTGGTTCAGAACGCGCTTTCCGCCGGGATCAATGGCGACGCCCCGCTTGAAACATGGGATACCGGCATTGCCGGAATTGCCGGGCTTTGGCATGTCGCAAAAAACAACGATCTTCGGGCCCGTTTTGGTCTGAATGCCCAAAGCAACGTGCTTGTGATCAACAGCGAAGGCCCCATTCCGCTGCCCTACCGCGCAACGATCTGAATTCTTTCGACGCGAAAAAGGCTTTCGGTTATGCCCCCAACTGGACAGCGACTGGACAGCCCTGCCGGGCACCGGTACAGTCGCGGACAAACACCCGCGTCGGGTTCTATGGGGACTGCAAACAGATGAAATTGCTCGAACTGTTGTCTTGGGGAGATAACAGACTGATGGCCCGGCTTGCCTTTGCCGGTGCGCTATCGGGTGCGGGCAGTGCGGTCCTGCTGGGGCTCGTCAATACCGCCGCCGAAGGCATCGCCGATAACGGGGTGGACCGGGTTGACTGGCTTCTGGCAGGCGGCTTCATCGCCCTTGCCGTGGTCTATTTCCTGGCCGAAGTTTTCCTGCTTGCCAATATCTCGACCCAGATCGAACAGGGCATCGACAAGGTGCGCCGCAAACTGCTCGATCAGATTGCGCATGCCGACTTCGCCCAGCTTGAAACCTTTGGTCAGGCCCGCCTGTTTGACAGCATAACCCAAAGCACACAGGTCATTTCGCAAAACTCGCACATGATCGGCATGTCGTTCCGATCCCTTCTGCTGGTCGTTGCGGTGATGTGCTATGTTTTCTGGCTCTCCACGCTGGCCTTTTTCCTGATCGTGCTGGTGATCGGGGCCGGGATCGTCATTTACCTGCGCATGGGCAAAGAGCTCGGCATGTGGTTTGGCAAACTCCATCACGCCGAAAATGCCCTGTTTGGCAAGATCGCCGATCTGTTTTCCGGCATCCGCGAAGTCCGGATGTGGTCGTCGCGCAGCAGCACCCTTTTCAATGCCTTTTCGGCAAATTCACTGCAAAAGGAACAGATCACCGCTGAAACCCACAGCCTGATGTTCCGGCAGATGATCATGGGTATGACGGCCTTTTATGTCCTGCTGGCCGTGATCGTCTTTATCGTGCCGGTCTATGCCGATAATTTCGGATCAACGATATCAAAGGTCAGCACGGCCGTCCTGTTCATGATCGGCCCGATCAGTACGGTGGTGCAGGCAATGGCGGTACTGGGTTCGGCAGAACAGGCTGCTGCGCGCATGGTCACCCTGTCACAGGATTTGCGCGCGATTGCCGAACCGGTTGAAGAAAACGGCACCAGTCTCCCCGATACATTTTCAAACATCGCGTTCGAGGATGTCTGCTTTACCTATCCCAACCGCGACCCGCGCCACGGCTTCATGCTTGGCCCGATCAGCCTCTCGGTCAAAAAGGGCGAACTGATCTTTATTACCGGCGGCAACGGGGCGGGCAAATCAACCCTGATCAAGCTTCTGACAGCCCTTTATCGGCCGGTATCCGGGGCCATCCGGTTTGATGATATCCAGCTTGGCGCGCAAACCATCGCCTCCTTCCGTGACAAGATCGCCACCGTGTTTTCCGATTTCCACCTGTTTTCGGAATTGCACGGATCGGCCGAAATTGATCCCGACGAAGCCACCCACTGGCTGAACCTGTTTGAACTGTCCCATGTGACAGGCATTCGCGATGGCAAGTTCGTTTCCACCGCCCTGTCGGCCGGGCAACGCAAACGGCTGGGCCTGATTACCGCCCTGCTCGAACATCGCCCGATCCTTGTTCTCGATGAATGGGCCGCCGATCAGGACCCCTATTTCCGTAAAAAATTCTATTACGAAATCCTGCCACAGATAAAGGCACGCGGCACGACCATCATCGCCGTCACCCATGACGACCATTATTTCGATGCTGCAGACCGCCGCCTGCATCTCGAAGCAGGCACCCTGCACGAAATTGACCGCAACGACCCGCGTGGAAGGATCTGATCATGCTGCTTATTGATCTTCTGCGATCCCGAACCCGCATCGATCTGCGGCTTGCCGTTGGCCTGCTGTCACTGGCCTCGATTGCCACCACCATGGTGCTGATCATCGTCAACCTGGCCGCCGAACAGGCCGAAGACGGCGTTGCCAGCATGCGCTATCTCGGCATGATGGGCCTGTCGCTGATCGGCTATATCTGGGCCCAGAAGAAATCCAGCGACATGATCGCCGCCGAAGTCGAACACATCCTCCATCAGCTCCGCCTTGGCATGTTTGATCGCGTGCGGAAAGCCGCCCCCGATACCCTGGCCAGGGTCGGACAGGGTGCGGTTCAAACCGCGCTGACCCAGGAAATGCAAACCGTATCCGCCGCCCTGCCCCTGATGCTGAACGGCGTGCAGCAGGTGGTCCTGATCATCTGTGTCGCGGCCTATCTTGCGTGGCTGTCGACCTTTGCCTTTGTGATGATTTCGGTTCTGGCCATCGTGGTTTCGACCATCCATCTGCAACGCATCCGTAAAATCAATGATGCGACCCGGGATGCGATCGATGATGAAAACCTGCTCTTTGGCGGGTTGTCCGATCTTCTGCATGGCTTCAAGGAAGTCAAAATGAACAGTCGGCGTCGTGCCGCACTTCTCGGTGCGCTCAATGACCGATCCATCCGGGCACGCGATACCAAATCCGTGGTCAAGGCCCAGTGGTCACGCGAATTCGCCCTGATCCAGTTGGCTTTCTACGGGATGATGGCGGCCATGGTGTTCATCGTTCCGATTTTCACATCGGACTATCACGACGTTGCCGTGCAAACCACGACCGCAGCCCTGTTCATGATCGGCCCGATCGGGGCTGTGGTTGCCGCCGTGCCCAGCTTTACTGATTCCGATGTGGCGCTCCGCAAGATCAAGGATATCGATGATCAGCTCGAAGACGCCCTTGACGCCCAGCACGCGCAGGAAGCCACAAACGGCACGTCATCGCTCGAAACCCTTGAAAAATTCCAGGATGCCCTTGGCAATATCACCGAAATCAGCCTGCGCGACGTTCGTTTCGCCTATCCCGGCACATCGGACAGCCCGGGTTTTGCCGTCGGCCCGATCAATGCCACCTTCAAAAAGGGTGAAATCACCTTTATCACCGGCGGCAACGGGGCGGGCAAATCGACGATCATCGCCGTTCTGACCGGCCTTCGCCCGGCGGCAGGCGGATCAATCATGGTCAATGACTGCCCGGTGCCGACCGACGCCCTGCAGCTTTATCGCGATCATTTCGCGACCGTGCTCTCGGACTATCACCTGTTTCGCGAACTCTACGGCATTGATGATATTGATCCGAAGCGGGTCGAAACACTGCTCAAACAGATGGAAATCGACGACAAGGTCGAACTGGATGATAACGCCTTTTCAACGACCTCGCTGTCACAGGGGCAACGCAAACGCCTTGCCCTGATCGCAGCCCTGCTAGAAGAAAAGCCGGTTCTTGTCCTTGATGAATGGGCCGCCGATCAGGACCCGCATTTCCGCTCGGTCTTCTATGAAAAAATCCTGCCCTCCTTACGCAAACAGGGCAAGATCATCATCTGTGTCACCCATGATGATCGCTGGTTTGATACCGCCGATACGATCTATCATGTCCGCGACGGCGAATTTGTCGACGGACGTCAAACCACCCAAGCCTGATCCATCACGCAATCAGCGCATCCCTGACCACGCGCATGATGTCATCCCCGGCATCACGCAGGAAAAAATGCCCGCCAGGCAAAACATGCTTGGCAAAGTCGCCCGTGGTTGCCGCCGCCCAGTCATCCAGTTCATCCGGCACCGGGTTCGGATCATCCGCCCCGCCAAAGGCGGTAATCGGGCAGAACAGTCTGGGCAATCCGGTCGAAACTGCGGTTTCCGACAATCTGAAATCCGCCCTAAGGCTGGGCTCAAACAGGGCGCGATATTCCGCATTTTCCAGAATTTCGGTGGGCGTCCCGCCATAATTGGCAATCCCCCGCCAGAACTCATCCGATGACAGATGATGCAACGGCGCCCGATGCCCGGCCACATTCGGCCCCCGCCTTGCGGCAACAAACAGATGAACCGGCACAGCCATCCCCGCCTGTTGCAGATGACAGGCCAGATGATGGGAAATCAGCGCCCCCATCGAATAACCGAAAAACGCAAACGGCAGATCCATAACGGGCTTTAACCCCGCGGCAACGGCCTCAACCATCGTCGGAAGATCATCAATCACCGGATCACCAAACCGCTGCTCACGCCCCGGCAGATTGACCGGCACCACATCGATGTCATCGGGGAATTGCGTCAGCCACGGCCGATAGGCCAACGCCCCACCCCCGGCAAACGGAAAACAGAACAGCCGCAACCGGGCACCCGCCGTGATGTTCTGACCGACCCAGACATTTTGCGTCATGTTTCTTTCCGCCCCCCGATTGCCGACAGCTTTACCTGTCGCAATATTATCGCGCAAATTCAAGCCGCTAAAATCCGACCCTGTCAAACCCGCGCCAGCGCGCCGGAAAATCTATCGATGGTTTCAATCGCGATCAATGTCGCGCGTGCCTGTGCCAACGGGTCGGTTTCGCCCGTTGCCTTGAAGGCCGCCTCGTAATCGCACCAGCCCTGATAAAAATCCCGGCCATCCGCATCCCCGTCAAACAGCCAGCGTGACAGGGCGTCGATATCACGGCTCGGCTCGCGATATTCGATATCGATGCCGATCATGACATCGGGCTCTTTGGCAATCGCCACCGCCACAAGGTCGCGGCTGTGGCTGATGCTCGCACAATGGATCACACCATTGATGATCAGGCCGGGCCGGCCGGAACTTTGCCGCACGGTTTCAAATGCCGCATCCCCCGCAATATCGGGCCACATATGCCGGCCAAGACCGCCCAGCATCTGCCACCCGCGCATCGAACTTTGGCGGCGCTTTTCCGCACGCTCCCCCTTCAGATCATTGATCCGCTGCCAGCACCATAAAACGCTGCCCTCAAACGCGGTATTGACATCGATGATTGCGTTTTTTTTCATATATCTGGCAAGTTTTGGTTGTGTTGTTGGCGACGGGTTCTTTAAATCAGGGGCGTCTGCCCGGCTCGGGCAATAAAAAACGCGATAATTGATCCAATGCACCGGATCAATCGGATAATATCAACAAAAGGCAGGTTGGATATGCGCAGTTTGAAATTTGCAGTCGTCGGTTTGCTGGCACTTGTTGTTGCCGCGTGCCGCACCGCCCCGGTCCAGAATGTCAGCAGTCAGCCCTTCCCGGCTGATGCGGCAAAACTCAGCATGGCACAGATCGAAGAAAGCATCATCAAGGCCGCAGGCGACCGCGAATGGATCGTTCAGCGCAAAGCCGCAGGTGAACTGATCGCGACCTATTCCCCGCGCGACCATCTTGCCAAGGTCGAAATCGACTTTGATCAGTCCGAATTTTCGATTTCCTACGTCGACAGCACCAACCTGAATTATGATGGTACTTCGATCCATTATAATTACAATCGCTGGGTCAATAATCTGAGACAGGATATCCTGCGTGAGGTATCGGCAAAGGCTGCCCTTGCCCAATAAGGTTTGATATGACGCTGCTGCAGGCCAGAATTTCGCACTGGGCGTTCTGGGAAGACCGCAATGATCATGCGGTCCTGAAATCCGGAACGTCCGGGCACATCGCAGTCCCGATTGACGACATGAATAATGCCAATCTGGCGCGCAGCCTCAAACCTGCCTGGCGGCGGCGTCTGGATCTGTATGGCCGCGCCGCCGCCGAGGTGCTCGGCCACACCATCTGTGATGGCGACAACCCGCATATCGTTTTTGCCTCCCGCCACGGCAATATTGATCGCACGCTGAAACTCCTCCATCAGGTCGCGACAAACGAAACTCTCTCACCCGCCGATTTCAGCATGTCGGTGCATAATGCGCTGGTCGGTGTTGCCTCGATCAACTGGTCGATCACCCAAAGCCACACCGCGATTTCGGCCGGGAATGACAGCCTGATCGCGGCCCTGACCGAAACATTATGCCAGCTCACCAGCGAGGATGGCCCGGTCATCCTGTGCTACGTCGATCTGCCGCTGCCCGACATCTATCAGGATCAGGACCCGGACGATATTTCCGGCACTGCCCTTGCCATCCGCTTTGATCAGCCAACGGCGACAGATGGCAAAATGTTCTGGTTCGATCCGATCCCCGACCATGATCCCGCCCCCATGCCCCACCGGCAGGCACGTGCGATTGCCGCCTGTCTGGATGCGTCATCCAAAACCGGATTGCACCTGCCAGGAAAGACCGGCGGCTGGATAATGCAATCGAATGGCTGAAAGACAAGGCACGCCGACACGGCCGACAAAAGGCTTTAACTGGTACTGGCGGTTGCTGGCGACCGGCTTTGCCTTTTCGGCCTTTGGTCTGGGCGGGCTTTTGATGGCCATCACCATCTTCCCCGCCATGATGGTCATCCTGCAGGACCGCGCCAAACGCCGCCGCTATGCCCAGTTTGTTATCTGCCGCGGTTTTCGCCTTTTCACCTGGATGCTTGATGTCACCGGTGTGGCGGTTGCCGAAACCGAAAATATCGAACGCCTGCGATCCGCGCGTGGGGCGCTTATTATCGCCAATCACCCGACATTGCTTGATGTCGTGATGATCCTGGCACAGATGGATCGCTGCCAGTGTGTCGTCAAACACGAACTGTTTCGCAATCCGTTCATGGCCGGTGTGGTACGTGCGGCTGGTTTCATTCGCAATAATGATGACCCGGAAAACCTGATTTCGCAGGCGCGCGATCATCTCGCAAACGGTGCCTGTATCCTGATTTTCCCCGAAGGCACGCGCACGCCCAGCCGCCGCAAACTGGGCCAATTGCAACGCGGGGTAGCGAATATCGCGATAGAAACACAAGTCGACTTGATTCCTGTGGTTGTGCACTGTAATCACGATACCCTGAAAAAGGGGGTACCGTGGTATCGCATTCCGCCGTCGAAAATCCGTTTTCGCCTCGTGGTCGATGCACCGCTATCATTTGGGGACATTGCTGATCCGACATTAAGCCGCGCCAGACAGGCCCGTTTGCTGACCCGGATCATCAAGGATTATTATCTGGACAGACTGACGCATGACTTCGCTGGAAACAGAACTTAAAGCCTTCATTATCGAGACGCTTAATCTCGAAGACATAAGTGTCGAGGATATCGACAGCGAAGAAGCCCTGTTTGTCGATGGGCTAGGCCTTGATTCCATCGATGCCCTTGAACTTGGCGTTGCGATCCAGAAAAAATACGATGTCCGGATTGATGCGAAGAACGAAGATGTGAAAACCCATTTTGCATCCGTGCGCAATCTGGCGAAATTCATTCAGGCATCGGGCAAGGAGGGGTAATCATGCAAAGTCGCCAGGACGTTTATCAGCAGCTTCACGATTACCTTGTCGAACTTTTCGAAGTCCCGTCCGAGGATATCACCCCGGACGCCCGCCTGTTCGAGGACCTTGACCTCGACAGCATCGATGCCGTCGACCTGATCGTCAAATTCCAGGAAATCACCGGCAAGAAAATCCCGGCCATGGAATTCCGGTCTGTCCGCACCGTCGATGACGTCGTCGAGAAGATCCATGACCTGGTCAGTTCCTAAACGGATCGCGACCATCCTGCTTGCCATACTGGGTATCATCTATCCGGTTCTGGTCTATTTCGGACTGACGGTCTTTTCCCCGCAGATCATCCTGATCGGGCTTCTGATCCTCGTTCTGTTGCGTGCCGCTTCATTTGCGCTGCAAAAACGTTATGGGCCTGCCGGTCTTGCGGTTCTGGTCGCCGCCATTGTCGCCGCAGGCGGCATCGCAAGCGAACTGGTCGCCATCCGCTTTTATCCGGTGATCGTCAGCCTGACCATGGGCACGGTTTTTACCGTTACGCTGTTTACCGAACGCCCCATGGTCGAACGCCTGGCACGGCTTAAAATGCCCGATCTTGATGCCTATTCGGTTGCCTATACGCGCAAACTGACCAAGGTCTGGATCGGATTTTTCGCGTTCAACGCGATGATTGCCACATGGACGGCACTTTATGCGAGCATGGAAATCTGGACGCTTTATAATGGGCTTCTGTCCTATGGCCTGATCGGCATCCTGTTCATTGGCGAATGGCCGGTCCGCCGTTTCTTGCGTGCCCGCCATGATCGCAAAACCGGAAACAATATCGAAACCCCATGACCGGCTTTATCGCAAACCTGCATGATCCGAAAAACGCCGCCACCGCCCTTTGCGTCGAAGGCGGCCGGGTCTTCTGTGCGGGTGATATCCTGACAGATATCGACCGGCTTTCCCCAACCTTGCGCCAATCTTCGTGCATCGCCATCCATTGCCAGTCGGCTCGTCTGCTCCTGATCGCGATCACCGCGGCATGGCGTGCGGGTGCGACCGTGATTTTCCCGGCAACCGACCGCCCCGCCTATCTTGATGGTATCAGCAGCCAGTTCGATCTGTATCTGGATGACGCCGCCATCCTCGAAAGACTTGCTGCGGCTACCGCAACCAATACCGGCAGCCACATGACATTGCCCGCCGCAACCGATTGCCGCGCGGTATTCTTTACATCTGGCTCGACCGGGGATGCCAAGCCCATCCCTAAAACACTGGCCCTGATCGAAGCCGAAATCACCATACAGGAACCGCTTTGGCAGCCGCACATCCCCGAAGGCGCGCGCATTGTCGGCCTAGTATCGCATCAGCATATCTATGGCCTGATTTTCCGCATCGTCTGGCCGGTGATCACGGGCCGTGTCTTTACCGCCGATCCCGCCCCCTATTGGGAAATGATGCAGGGCGATATCAATAATGGCGATGTCCTGATCACAAGCCCCGCGCATCTTAAAAACCTGCATCCCGATCTCGCCCGTGTACCGCGCCCGTCACTGATCTTTTCATCGGGCGGTCCGCTTGACCTTGCCGCCGCATCCGAAACCACCGCCATGCTTGGCACTTGTCCGACCGAAATTTACGGCAGCACCGAAACCGGCGGCATCGCCCACCGTCAGCAGACCGGCGACAACTGCCCGTGGCATCCTCTACCGGGGGTCGAGGTCGCCCTAAATGACGCCGGATGCCTTCGCGTGCGGGCCGCCCATATTGCAGGCGATGATTGGTATCAGACCGAAGACATCGCAAAGATCAATGACGCAACCGGCACCTTCACCCTGCATGGCCGGGCCGACCGGGTGGTCAAGGTCGAAGGCAAACGCATTTCGCTTGGTGCGGTTGAACGCCATCTGCGCCAAAGCAATCTGGTCGAAGACGCCATTGCCCTGATCCCCGATGAAAATGACCGCCGCCTTGGCGTGGTGGCCGTGCTGTCACCCGCGGGCCGCGATATGCTGGCCGATATCGGGCGGTTTCGCATGGGCCGGCAATTGCGGCGTGAAATCGCCAAATTCGAAGACGACGCTGCCCTGCCGCAACGCTGGCGCTTTGTCGATCAGCTGCCATCCGACAGCCAGGGCAAACGCCCGCTTCATTTGCTGCGCGCTCTTTTTGCCGATATGGAACCTTTAACGCCTGAAATCGTTATACAAAATCGCGATGATGACCGCGTCAACCTGTCGCTGCACCTGCCAACGGACCTGCTTTATTTCCGTGGCCATTTTCCCGGCATGCCGATCCTGCCCGGGGTGGTGCAACTGCACTGGGCCGTGGATCAGGCCGCAGCGCTTTTTGACGTACCGGTCACCATCGGTGAAGTGACACAACTAAAATACCGAAAGCCGATCACACCGGGATCGACCGTGATGCTGGAACTTGATTGCGACCGCGACAGTGCGAAAATCAAATTCCGCTATCATTCCGACGCCGAAGGCGATCACAGCTCCGGTATTCTGAAATGGCGCGAGGCTGCCTCATGAAAATCTGTGCCGTCATCCCGACCCATAACCACCATCACGTCCTGGCTGATGTCGTGGCGCGCATCCGCGAATATGATCTGCCGGTGATCATCATTGATGACGGATCGAACGTGCAAACGCATGATGTTGTGGCCAGCCTGCATGATCCCGAAAACGGGGTTACCTGTCAGCATCTCGATGAAAATGGTGGCAAGGGTGTGGCGGTGATGGCGGGCCTTGCCATGGCTGAACGCGCCGGTTTCACCCACGCCATTCAGGTCGATGCCGACGGGCAGCACAATCTTGACCGGATCGAAGAAATGATCCGCATCGCCCGCGAAGATCCGGCTGCCCTCATCACCGGCCTTCCGGTCTATGATGACAGCATTCCGGAAAAACGCCGCATCGGGCGCTGGATTTCCCATGTCTGGGTCTGGATCGAAACATTATCCACCCATATCCGCGACAGCATGTGCGGCTTTCGCGTGTATCCGGTATCCGAAAGCCTCGCGGTCTGGCGCGAAGAAGGCTGCGGTCACAAGATGGATTTCGATACCGAACTGATGGTGCGCCTTTACTGGCGCGGTGTCCCGATCCATCACGTCCCGACCGAAGTCACTTATCCCGAAAACAACACATCGAACTTCCGCATGTGGAAGGACAATGTCCTGATCAGCTGGATGCACACCCGGCTGTTCTTTGGAATGCTGATCCGCCTGCCGGGCTTCATCGCCCGTGGTGGTCATTTCGGGCAAAAACACCGCACCGGTATTGATCCCGAAAAACATCCTGAAACCGGGGGCAAATCCGCCCGGCACTGGTCGGAAATTGATGAACGCGGCATGTATTGGGGCATCCGGTTCCTTGGCATGGTTTACCGTTATGGCGGGCGTCGGCTTTGCATGGTCGTGATGTTTCCGATCATCGCCTATTTCTTTGCCACCGGGCGAATTGCGCGCCGCGCATCGCAGGATTTCCTGACCCGGATTGCCGCCATCACCGGCCAACCCAAACCGGGTCTGCGTGACAGTTTCCGTCATTTCATGAATTTCGGCGAAAGCGCGCTGGATAAAATCGCAGCATGGTCGGGCGAAATGAAGATCGATGATCTTGACCTGCCCGATCACGCCGAAAGCCTGTTTGACTATATGCCGCGTGATCAGGCCGTCATCCTGTTCGTATCCCATTTCGGCAATATCGAACTGGTCCGCGCCATCGCCAGCCGCGACCGCGATTTTCGCGTCAATGTGCTATTGCATCAGAAAAACGCCGCCCGCTTTGGCCGTGTCCTGCAAAAATTCGCCCCCGAAAGTCAGGTCGACCTGATCGAGGTCACCGAAATCGGCCCCGATACCGCGATGCTGCTGCGTGAAAAGGTCGAACGCGGCGAATGGATCGTGATTGCGGCGGATCGCGTTGCCATTGGTGCGCGTGATAAATCGGTAAGTGTCCCGTTTCTGGGCGATCCGGCTCCGTTCCCGCAGGGGCCGTTTGTTCTGGCCCATCTGCTGCAATGCCCGGTCTATATGGCTGCGGCATGGCGCAACGGAAACCGGTTTGAAATCGCGTGGGAAAAACTGGCCGATAAAATAACCCTGCCGCGTGCCAACCGGGTCGGTAAAATCACCGAATATGCCGAACAATATGCAGGCTGGCTTGAAAAGCTTGTTGTGACGCGGCCGCTGCAATGGTTCAATTTCTATGACTTCTGGGCGAATAAAAAGGACAACAATGAATAACAGCCGCACCACTGTCCTGTTTGGCGAGGAAAACCTGCGCATCGAAGATATCGTTGCCCTTGCCGAACAACGCGCCCTGCCCGTCCTGTCATCCGACCCGGAATTCACCAGCCGCATTCAGGCCGGGGCCGATTTCCTTGATCGGGAATTGCGCGATCACGGCCATATCTACGGTGTCACCACCGGCTATGGTGATTCCGTTTCGCGCCGTGTGCCGCCCGAACTGGTCGCCGAACTGCCGCTTCATCTCAGCCGGTTTCACGGTTGCGGCCTTGGCGATATTCTCAGGCCCGATCAGGCGCGCGCCGTCCTTGCTGTCCGGCTGGCATCACTTTGCACCGGCTATTCCGGCGTCAGCCTTGATCTTCTGCGCCAGCTTGCCGGCCTTCTCGAACATGACATCACGCCGCTGATCCCCGAAGAAGGATCGGTCGGCGCCAGCGGCGATCTGACCCCGCTTTCCTATGTGGCAGCCGCCCTGATTGGCGAACGCGACGTGCTTTATCGCGGCCAGAAAATGACCGCATTGGATGCGCTTGGCGCGTCCGGGTTAACGCCGTTAACGCTACGCCCCAAGGAAGCCTTGGCGATCATGAATGGCACATCGGTCATGACCGCCATGATGTGTCAGGCATTCGTACGCGCGGATTACCTCTGCCGCCTGACCGCGCGCATCACAGCACTTGCCTCTATCGGGTTGCTCGGCAATCCGGCCCATTTTGACAAATGCCTGTTTGCCGCCAAACCCCATCCGGGGCAGGCCCGCATTGCCGCCTTTATTGAAACCGACCTTGCCGATCTCGGCACCAATTATGCCCCGGCCCGCTTGCAGGATCGCTATTCGCTGCGCTGTGCACCGCATGTCATCGGCGTTCTGGCCGACATGATGCCGACCTTCCGCGCGACGCTCGAAACCGAACTTAATAGTGCCAATGACAACCCGCTGATCGATGTCGAAGGCGAAACCATCCTGCATGGCGGTCATTTCTATGGCGGGCATGTCGCCTTTGTCGCTGATGGCATGAAAACCCTGATCGCCAATCTGGCCGATCTGATGGACCGGCAGATGGCGCTTCTGGTCGATACCAAATTCAATCATGGCCTACCATCGAACCTGTCGGGATCGGATGCGGATCGCGCTTCGATCAATCATGGGCTAAAGGCCGTGCAGATCGGCGTTTCCGCCTGGACGGCAGAGGCATTAAAAAACACCATGCCCGCCAGCGTCTTTTCGCGCTCGACCGAATGCCATAACCAGGACAAGGTCAGCATGGGAACAATTGCCGCGCGCGATTGCCTGCGCATCCTGCAACTGACCGAACAGGTCGCCGCTGCCAACCTGATCGCCGTCAAACAGGCGATCACGCTACGTCTTAAAAACGGTGATATCAAAGCCGATCAGCTTGGCAGCGACATCACAACCTTCCTTGATGCGCTTGGCAATGACATCCCCTTCATCGCCGAAGACCAGCCGCTTGAAGCAACACTCCGCCTTCTGATTGATCGCATTCAATCACGTCACTGGGCGCTTTATGGCGGGGACTTGGCATCATGATCAGTGCGTCGGTCACCGAAACGGTTCAGTTCTATCACCTTGATCCGATGAATGTCGTCTGGCACGGCAATTACGTGCAGTTCTTTGAAAATGCTCGCTGCGCGTTGCTGGACAGGGTCGATTACAACTATCCGCAAATGGATGCGTCGGGCTATGTCTGGCCGGTAGTGGACATGCGGGTCAAATATGTCCGCCCTTGCACATTCGGGCAAAACATCACGATCACCGCAACGCTCCGCGAATATGAAAACCGGCTTAAAATCGACTATCTGGTCAGCGACAGCAAAACCGGTGAAAAACTGACCAAGGGATTCACCATTCAGGTCGCTGTCGAAAAATCCACCGGCGAAATGCTTTACCGCAGCCCCGATTTCTTCATCGAAAAGATGGAGGCCCTTGTTTGATCCCGATCCGCCGCCTGATCGCATCCATCGCAACCGCCGCCCTGCTGGCTGCAGGCATGGCCGGCACCGCACGGGCGGATGATATTCCGGCCCCGGCCACCATCGGCACCGAACAATATCTCGGCGGCAGTTTCACCATGGACCGCCACCTTGACGGCTTTGAAAAGCCGCTCACCTCGAACGGTGATTTCGTCCTGTCTCCTGCAAACGGGCTGGTCTGGCGCACCCTTGCCCCGTTTCCCGGCACCACGATCCTTGATGATCACGGCATCACCCGGATCGATGATCAGGGCAACCGCGACGAGTTGGCGCGTGGCGATCAGTTCCGCCAGTTTGTCGAACTGATTTCGGCTGTGCTTGCCGGAAACTGGCAACCGCTGGAACAGCGTTTTGACATCGCCAAGGACACAACCGAACAAGGCGCATGGAAGGTCATCCTGACGCCAAAGGATGGCAGCACCATCCAAAACCAGATCAGCAAAATCACCGCCACCGGCACCGATTTTGTTGAAAATGTCCGACTGGAAAAACCGACCGGCGATCATGATGCCATCACCCTTTCCGATCAGGCATTGCAAGGCCTGCCGCTGCCGCCCGAATTTGCCGACCTTCTGACCGGCCCGGTTCAGTAATGGCATTGCGCGCAACCCTCTGGGCCCTGTGCCTGATCACAATGGCGGCTTTTGCCACGTGGCAATTATGCGGCGGCCATACCGGGATCGATGCCGATATCCTGTCCCTGATCGGGCAGGAAAATGCCGACCCAAACGGCCCGCAAAGCGATATCGCCACCGTCCGCCATCTGCTGGCAAATGATGGTCAGCAGGCGATCTTCATGCTTTCGCACCCCGACCGCGACACACTTGAAACCGCCGCCACTGATTTCGCGGGCCGGATCGCGGCCCTTGATGGCACGCAAACCATCACCCTTCCCGGTCACAACAACGACCGCTTTGCCGACCTGATGGCGCTTTATGGTCCGCACGCCAACAGCCTGCTATCACCGTCTGATCGCGAAAAGCTGGCAAATGGCAACGCCGAAACCCTTTATCGCCGCGCACTTCAGAACCTCTATTCCCCGGCAACGACCCTAAGCAGCCAGTCGCTAAAACAGGACCCGTTCGCGCTTCTGCCCGCCTTCCTGTCCGACCTTGGCACCAAGCTCGGCACCGGCAACGATATCATCACCCGCGACGGGCAATTTTACCTGCCGGTGATGGCAAGCCTGTCACCCGATCTGCGCAGCTCCGGCAATGATCAACGTTGGGTCACCGGGGCCAACACCGCCCTGCAATCCATCACCGATGCCACCCCCGGCCTGACCACCGCCAAAACCGGCCAGATTTTCTTTGCCGTGGCAGAAGCCACCCGCGCCCAAGCTGATGTGCAACGCATCGCAATCATCGCAACCATCGGCATCCTTATGATGATCGGGCTGGTGTTCTACTCACCCATCCCGCTTCTGGGGGCGCTTCTCGTCGTCGGCAGCGGTCTTTTGGCGGGGCTCGCCGCCGTGATCGCGATCTTCCCGGCGATCCATTCGATTGCGCTGGTGTTTGGCGCGACCATGATCGGCATTTCGGTCGATTATGCCCTGCATTACCTTGTGCTGCGCTCTGCCGCCGGATCCCCCACGGACCGGCTGCGCAAAATCCGACCGGGGCTAAGCCTTGGCCTTCTGACATCCGTGATCGGCTTTGGCGCGCTGTCACTCAGCCCCACGCAATTGCTGTCCCAGATCGCGGTTTATTCCGTCGCCGGTCTGGTGGCGGCCTATTGTTCGGTGCTGTTCCTGCTGCCCCTGATCCCGGCCCGTGATGTCAGGTCTTCCTCGCCGATCCGCAAATTGCATGACGGTCTGCAAGCTATCCTTGGCAAAACATTTGCCCCGATCCGGGTGCGACTGATCGCAAGTGCCGCGATCATCATCACCCTTGCGCTTGCGGCCTTCCTGATCCCCGGCAATAACGATATCCGCCAGTTCGGCCACGGCAATGACGCGCTGATATCAGACGCCAGTGAAATCGCCGATATCCTCGGCCTCGGCGGCAGCCCCGTCTTCATTCGCATTGACGACACCGATCCCCAAACCCGCCTTGAAACCGGCGAAGCGGTGCGGGGTGCCCTGACACCGCTGATCGCCGATAACCGGCTTGGTGGCATGATCGGCCTGTCCGATCTGATCCCGTCCATCACCCGGCAAACCGAAAACCGCGATCTGGTCACAACCGGCCTTTATGATCGCTTTGGCCTGGCCCTTTCCGATCAGTTAACGGTCAACATCACTGCGCCGGATAAAGATGCCGATTACCTCATCCCCGATGACAATGCGGCAAGGACATTGCCCGAAATCACCCGCCTGCATTCCGGCGGGTCGGACATCATCCGGCTTCGCAACGCCACCGATATTGACGCCATTCGTGACGCCCTTGGCGATATCCAAAACGTCACCCTGATCAATCCACCCACCGCGATCAACAACCAGTTTGCCGCCTACCGCCTGTGGGCATGGATTGCCCTGGGCGGTGCGCTTTGTGTCGCCGCCATCCTTGCAGTTTTGCGTTACGGGCTTCGCACCGGCGTCTGCGTTTTTGCCGCGCCCGCCGGGGCGATCCTGTTTGCAGTGCTGGGCGGCTATGCCTTTGGCATCGCCCAAAGCTTCTTTACCACCATGGCGCTGTTTCTGGTCTTTGCCATCGGGGCTGATTACGTGCTGTTTCTGGCCGAAAGCCGTAACGAAACCCATGATGACGACACCCGACTTGCGGTATTGCTGTCGCTGATCAGCAGCGTCTTGGCCTTTGGCCTGCTTGCCACATCATCCGTACCACTGGTGCGCGATATCGGATCGGTGATTGCCATCGGCCTGATCGGTGCGTGGTTCCTGGCCTTCTGGATGACCGCGCCAGCAAAAAATAACACGCAAACCCAAAACCAGCGGGGACAGGAATAGTGAGACCCGATTGCGATATCGCCATCATCGGTGCCGGACCTGCCGGATCGGTCATTGCCAAATTCCTGCATGATGCCGGCATGGCCGTTACCGTGCTCGAAGCCGAAACATTCCCGCGCTTCGTCATCGGCGAAAGTCTGCTGCCCAACTGCATGAATGTACTTGAACGTGCCGGGCTTCTGGATGCCGTGACCGATGCCGGGTTCCAGTTTAAAAACGGTGCCGTCTTCGAATGCGGCCCCCAATATATGTCGATTGATTTCCGCCAGAATTTCGAACCATCCGATTGCTGGGGCACCACGTTTCAGGTCAAACGCGCCCGCTTTGACCAGATTCTGGCAGGTGAAACCGCCCGCGCCGGGGTCGATATCCGCTTTGGCCATCGCGTCACATCCGCACAACTTGCCGATGGCGATTGCCGCCTTGGTTTCACCGATGCCAATGGCAATCCTGGTGAACTCCGTGCCGGGTTCGTGGTCGACGCCAGCGGCTATGGCCGCGTCCTTCCCCGGATGCTCGGCCTTGCCCGGCCCGGCAAGTCGATTGAACGCCGTGCCCTTTTCACCCATATGCGCGATCACATCACCGATCCCGGCTATGACCGCGAAAAAATCCTGATCACGGTGCATCCGACCCGTCATGAAATCTGGTACTGGCTGATCCCGTTTTCCGATGGCACCGCATCCGTCGGTGCGATCTATCCCGATAATGACCCCGCCTTTGTCGGCATGTCCGATCAGGACATTTTCAATCAGCTGATCAACGATACGCGGCTCGGAAGCCTTCTGGCCAATGCAGAACCGATCCGCGATCTCAATTCCATCGCCGGATATAGCGCGCAGTCGGAAAAACTTTTTGGCGATGGTTATGTGCTGCTGGGCAATTCGGCGGGCTTCCTTGATCCGGTCTTTTCATCGGGGGTCACCATTGCCATGCATTCCGCCGAACTGGCCGCCAAGGCCTTGATCGCGCGTCATAATGGCAGTGCCGTTGACTGGAACATGGATTTTGCCGAACCACTGTCAAAGGGCGTCGATACGTTCCGGGCTTACGTCGATGCATGGTATGATGGACGGTTACAGACGATTATTTTCAATCAGCCCGATGACGATTCACAACTGAAACGTATGGTCGTTTCGATCCTTGCAGGTTATGCATGGAATATGGAAAACCCGCTGGTCGCCAAAACCGAACGCTATCTTGAGATGTTGCACGATCTATGCGCTCCGTCGTCGTAAAAACCCTTGTCGCTGGCATGCTTGCCACGGGCCTGAGCGCCTGTGAAACAATGAACATGCCCGATCTGACAATGCCCGACTTTTCCATGCCGGACGTCTTTACATCAACACCGGCGCAAGCCGTGATGCTTGACGAGGGTTACGAATTCACCCTGCCCGAACAGCCATGGGCCGATGATGACACCATCGACGTCACCCAGCAGGTCACGGCAAGCTGGAAAAACACCAGCAGCAACGAAACCGAAACCGGCACCTTTCAGGCCCGCCTGTCCCTTGAACACGATCACGTCCGCATCGTCATGATCGATGATCTGGGCCGTCGCGCGATTGATATCGACTGGTCGACCGATGCCCTGTCGGTCCAAACCGCCGACTGGCTGCCCAAAACGCTTGATGCCGGGCGCATGCTTGCCGATATCGTCATGGTCTATTGGCCGCTCGATGTCGTGCGCGATGCCCTGCCGGGCAATATGTCGATCCGCGAAACCATGGGCGAACGCATGCTTCGCATGGATGACAACGGCCGCGCCTATGCCCGGATCGAACGCCCGATCCGCGATGTCTGGCAGGGTGTGGCAAACCTTCGCAATGAACGGTTTGGCTATGTCATCACGATCCGTTCACAACGGACCGGATCGTCATCATGACGCCGGGTTCGCTGTATCTTTCCGCCCTTGGCATCGTATCGGCCCTTGGCAGCGGGATCGATGAAAGTCGCACGACCCTGTTTGGCGATCGCCCGGCGGACATGATCGCACGCGATGGCTTCCTGCCCGACCGCACCACGATCCTTGGCACCGTCACGCATGATCCCGAACCGCTACCCGATCACCTTGCCCGCCACGATACCCGCAACAACCGTCTGCTTTGGGCCGCAACCCGGCAGATCGAAACCGATATCACCAATCTGATCGCCGATATCGGCCGGGACCGCATCGGTGTCATCATGGGCACCAGCACATCGGGCATCGAAGAAGGCACAAGCGATTACGAAGCCGCCCTTGATGGTGGTGTCTTCCCCGAAATGTTCGTCTATAGCCATCAGGAAATCGGATCGCCCGCCGATTTCCTGCGCGATGCCTTTGATCTTGGCGGGCCGTCTTATGCGATTTCAACCGCCTGCTCGTCGAGTGCCAAGGCCTTCGCCGCCGGGGCGCGCCTGATCAATGCCGGGCTGTGCGATGCGGTTCTGGTCGGCGGCGTCGATAGCCTCTGCCGTCTGACCGTGCGCGGCTTTGATGCCCTGCAATCGGTATCAAACGACATTTGTAATCCCATGAGCATCAATCGCGACGGCATCAATATCGGCGAAGGGGCCGCAATTTTCATCCTCCGCCGTGATGCGGGCGACATCGAACTGCTCGGTGTCGGTGAAAGCTCCGACGCCCATCACCCCAACGCCCCGCATCCCGATGGCCGGGGGGCGGCAATGGCCATGCAAAACGCGCTGGCAAACGCCAAACTCAAACCATCTGACACCGCCTATATCAATCTGCACGGCACCGCGACCCCGCTTAATGACGGCATGGAAGCCCGTGCCGTTTGTGATGTTCTCGGCGCCAACGTCCCGGCAAGCTCCACCAAACCCATGACCGGCCATACGCTGGGTGCTGCGGGCGCCATCGAAGCCGCCATGCTCTGGCTCTCGCTTTGCGATGCCGCCCATGGCGCGCCCCTGCCGCGTCATATCTGGGATGGTGCGACTGATCCCGAAATTCCCGACATCAATCTGGTGACCAAACCGGGCACCAGATTGCCCCCTTCGGATCGCTTGGCGATGATGAGCAACTCGTTTGCCTTTGGCGGCAGCAACGTCTCGGTCATTCTGGGCCGGGGCTGGAACCGGGGGAACCGCGCATGAATGCGTCTGTAAAACCCGCCTTCCCACCCGTCGAAACACTGGTGCCGCACGCAAGCCCGATGCTCCTGATCGACCGCATTCTCGCTGCCGATGCCGAAAGCCTGACGGCAGAAGTCCGCATCACCAAAAACAGCCTGTTCTTCACCCCAACGCACGGCGTCCCCGCCTATGTCGGGATTGAATATATCGCCCAGTCGGTCGCCGCCTATAGCGGCTGGCGTGCCCAATCGGCGGCCCCCGGCACAGCCCCCAAAATCGGTTATCTGCTCGGCACGCGCAAAATGACCATGGCGTGCGACGGCTTTGCCGATGGCGATGTGCTTGTCGTCCATGTGAAAAACATTTTCGAAGACGGCGAAATGGGTGTGTTTGACGGTGAAGTCCGCAAAGGTGACGAACCCCTTGTGACGGCGCGCATCAATGTCTATCAGCCCAATGACGCCGCATCCGAAACCCCATCCAGCAACCAAGAAACGACAAAGCCATGACAGAAACCATTCTGGTAACAGGTGCAAGCAAGGGGATCGGTGCCGCCACCGCGCGCCGTCTTGCAAGGGACGGTTTTGATATCATCGTCCATTATCATTCCGATCAAACCGGGGCCGAAGCCGTGCGTGATGATATCATCGCCCTTGGCCGCACTGCCCGCCTGATCCGGTTCGATATCGCCGACCGGGACGCAACACGCGTGGCACTTGAGGCCGACATTGCCGATCATGGCGCGCCCTATGGTGTGATCCTCAATGCCGGGCTGACCCGCGATGGACCGTTTCCCGCCCTTGAAGACGACGATTGGGATCGGGTTCTGCACACCAATCTCGATGGCTTTTACAATGTGATCAAACCGCTGATCATGCCGATCATTCAACGGCGCAAGGGCGGGCGGATCGTGGCGCTCACCTCCATCGCCGGGATCGCTGGCAATCGCGGGCAGGTGAATTATGCGGCTTCAAAGGCCGGGATCATCGGCGCGGTCAAATCGCTTGCCCTTGAACTCGCCAAACGCAAAATCACCGTCAACGCCGTCGCCCCCGGCGTGATCGAAACCCAGATGACCGGCGACCTGCCCGCGGACGAGGTCAAGGCGATGATCCCGATGCGCCGCTATGGCACAACCGACGAGGTCGCCGCCACCATCGCGTTTCTGTGCAGCCCCGATGCGTCCTACATCACGCGCCAGGTCATCAGTGTGAATGGGGGCATGTTATGAGCAACACATCCTCCACCCGCCGCGTTGTCGTCACCGGCATGGCGGGCATCACCGCCCTTGGTGATAACTGGGAAACCATATCCTCGCGCATGGCAGCGGGCGAAACCGGCATCCGGCGCATGGATGACTGGGATGGCAAATATGATCTGCGCACCCGCCTGGCAGCCCCCGTGCAGGACTTCACGCTCAAGGGCAAGTTCAGCCGCAAACAGCTTCGCAGCATGGGCCGCGTCGCGCAGATGTCGGTTGATGCCACCGACAAGGCACTCGAAATGGCAGGGCTTCGTGATGATGCCGCCATCCTTCAGGGCGGGCGTCTTGGCATTGCCTATGGATCATCCTTTGGCAGCACCCCGCCCGTTCTCGGCTTCACCCGCCTGATGGAACATGGCGACAGCAACGCCATCACCGCCACCAGCTACATCCAGATGATGAGCCACACGGCGGCCGTCAATATCGGCGTGCTATACGGCATTTCCGGGCGCATCATCCCGACCTCGACCGCCTGCACATCGGGCAGCATGGGGATCGGATATGCGTATGAGGCGATCAAATTCGGCATGCAGGATCTGATGATCGCAGGCGGGGCCGAAGAACTCTGCCCCACCATGGTCGCCGTGTTCGATACCCTGTTTGCCACCAGCACAAGCAACGACGCCCCCGAACTCTCCCCGCGCCCCTATGATGCAAGGCGCGATGGTCTGGTGATCGGCGAAGGGGCCGGAACGCTGATCCTCGAAGAATACGAACACGCCAAGGCCCGCGGGGCGACCATCTATGGCGAAATCGTCGGCTTCGCCAGCAATTCGGACGGCGCACACATCACGCAGCCCGCGGCGGACAAAATGGAAGTCGCCCTTCGTAAATCGCTTGAAACTGCCGGGCTGTCACCATCGGATATCGATATCGTCAATGGCCACGGCACCGCAACCGATCACGGCGACCTTGCCGAAAGCAAGGCGACCCGTGCGGTGTTCGATCGCGCCATTCCGATGCACACCCTAAAGGGCCATTTCGGTCACAGCCTTGGCGCATGTGGTGCCATTGAGGCATGGCTTGGCCTTGAAATGATGCGAGAAGGCAAATTTGTCGCCACCGCCAATCTTGAACAGGTCGACCCGGAATGCGCCGAACTTGATTACATCTTTGGCGACGCCAGAAGCCTTTCGGCCGAACATATGATGAGCAACAATTTCGCCTTTGGCGGCATCAACACATCCCTGATCTTCCGGCAAATCTGATTTTACCGACCAACAAAAACCCCGGCATCTGCCGGGGTTTTGCGTTTCAGGCCGCGTTTCTATCCGCCGGGATCGATGCCGTCGCCTCGATCTCGATCAGGGCTTCGTCTTCGACAAGGGCGCTTACCACAACCATCGTCATCGCCGGGAAATTCTTGCCAAGCACCCGGCGATAGGCCTCGCCGACCTCACGCTGTTTCGCAAGATATTCCTTCTTGTCGACCACATACCATGTCAGCCGCGTCAGGTGTTCCGGCCCGCCACCGGCGGCCTCGAGCACATCGACAATATTGCGCAGCGCCTGTTCCATCTGACCGACGAAATCCTTGGCGACAAAGACCTGATCGGCCGTCCAGCCGATCTGCCCACCGATATAAAGCGGCACCCCGTCGGCCAGCACGCCATTTGCGTAACCCTTGGGCGGTTTCCATCCGTCTGGCTGAATGATTTTATGCATCTTTTTCTACCATTTCATTGATTTCGTTGTCGATTTTGGCACGCAAATCATCGGGCCACGGCACCGATTTCCCGGCACCCCTTCTGGTAAAGACCAGCGTTGCTGTCATCGAAAGGCGTTGCTCGTCGCCACAGACAGCCGTGATTTCAAGATCAAGGCTCGACCGCCCCAACCGTTTCGGCACCAACCGAAACTCAAGCATCTCGCCAAGGCGGCTTGGCGCGGTAAAACTGATCTGAAGCCCCGCGGTCGGCACCGCCACCTCGTCCACACCATGCATCTGCGCAAAGCTGAAGCCGATGCGGTCCTCAAACCATTCTTCGACCGTCGCATTGATCATTTCGAAATAGCGCGGATAAAAAACGATCCCCGCCGGGTCGCAATGCTGAAACAGAACCTTCTGGGCATAGGTGAATGTCGTCATCTCACACCCCCAGATACCGGTCGGCAAGGTCGTCGGTCAAATCGCCAACCGCCCCCGTCCATGCGGTAACGCCCTTTTCGACCACCACATAACGGTCTGCAACGCCGGATAATTCTTTAAGCGACTTGTCAACGACAAGGATCGAAAGGCCGGATTGCTTCAACCGGTTGATCGCGGCCCAAATCTCCTGCCGCACCACCGGTGCCAATCCCTCGGTCGCCTCATCAAGGATCAGAAGCCTTGGGTTGGTCATCAATGCCCGCCCGATGGCAAGCATCTGCTGCTCCCCACCCGAAAGCGTCATCGCCTTCTGATCGCGCCGTTCGGCAAGCCGTGGGAACAAATCCGCCACCCGGTCAAAATCCCATTCACCGGCCCGTGCCGCCGCCATCAGGTTTTCCATCACGCTTAACCGGGCAAAGCACCGCCGCCCTTCGGGGACAAGTCCGATGCCAAGGCGGGCGGCCTTATGCGATGGCAGTTTTGCAAGGTCGGTATCGGCAAAGCGGACCTCGCCATCCCGGTGGCTCATCATCCGGCAGATGGTCTTGATCGTCGTGGTCTTGCCCATGCCGTTGCGCCCCATAAGCGCAACCGCCTCGCCCTCGTTCACGATCAGATCAACACCAAACAGCGCCTGCGACGCACCATAAAATGCGGTGATGCCTGATACTTCCAGAAGTGCGCTCATGATCAGGCTTCCTCCCCCAGATACGCCCGCTTGACGTCTTCATTGCCACGAATATCGTCAACCGTTCCGGTCGCAATCACCCGCCCATAAACCAGAACCGAAATCCGGTCGGCCAGCGCAAAGACCGCATCCATATCATGTTCGACCAGAAGGATCGGCGCCTCTGCCCGCAATCCGTCAAGGAACCCGGTCAAACGTTTGGAGCCTTCCGGTCCCATGCCTGCCATCGGCTCGTCCAGCAAAAAGGCACGCGGCTTAAGTGCTAACGCAACCGCCATTTCAAGCTGCCTGCGTTCGCCGTGCGAAATATCGGCCGCCCGCATCTGGGCCCGGTCGGCAAGACCAACCCGTTCCAGCTGCGCCATCGCCGGTTCAAGAAGCGACGCATCGCTCAGAACCGGCTTGAAGAACCGGAAGATTTTCCCGCTGACCGATTGCTGCGCCAGAACGACGTTTTGCAGGACGGAGAATTCCGGCATAAGCGACGACACCTGAAATGTCCGCGCCAACCCCATGCGGGATCGTTCCACCGCATCCAGATCGCCGATATCGCGTCCGGCAAAGCGGATGTTGCCGCTATCAGATTTGATCTCGCCCGCGATCTGCTTGATCAGGGTGGATTTCCCCGCCCCGTTCGGCCCGATCAGGGCATGGATTTCACCGGGCATAAGGTCCAGCGACACATTGTCACTCGCCAGCAATGCGCCGAACTGCTTGGTGACATTGGATAGTGAAAGAATGGCTTCAGGCATGTTTGCGCTCCCCCGCCAGAAGGCCGATCAGGCCACCGCGTGCAAACAGCACCACCACCAGCAACAGAATACCCAGCGGCAATTGCCAATATTCAAACATGCCGCCCAGAAGATGTTCCAGAATGATGTAAAGTGCCGCCCCCGCGACCGGACCAAACAGCCGCCCGACCCCGCCAAGAATGACAAACACCATGATTTCGCCTGACATATGCCATGACAGCATCGACGGGCTGACAAACCGGTTCAGATCGGCATAAAGCGCACCGGCCCATGCGGTAATCATCGCCGAAATCACAAACGCCACCAGCCGCACACGGAACGGCGCAATACCAATCGCCATCATGCGCTGGCTGTTTTGCCGCGCCCCATGCAGGGCCAAACCAAACCGCGACCGGATCAGCACCGCTGAAAACGCAATCGCAATACCCAGCATCGCGGCACACAGCGCAAAGAAGCTGATGGGATCAAGCGTGTTCAGCCCCGGGAAGCTGTTGCGCACATAAATCGAAAGCCCGTCTTCCCCACCATAGGCCGGCCAGGAAATCGCGAAATAATAGATCATCTGCGCAAAGGCCAGCGTGATCATGATGAAATAGACACCACTGGTCCGAAGCGTGATCGCCCCGATCAGAAGCGCCACCAAAGCCGATGCGATCAATGCCACGATCCAGATAACAATCATCTGCGTCGTACCGTTGATTTCAAACGGCGCCTCCATGATCGGCTCGTAATTCAGCGCATGGCTGGCAAGGATACCCGCGGCATAGCCCCCGATCCCGAAAAACGCCGCATGACCAAACGATACAAGCCCGCCATAGCCAAGCGCGATATTAAGCCCGACCCCCGCCATGCCAAGGATCGCAACCTTGGTCGCCAGCGTGATGATAAATGGCTCACCCATGATCTGTGCGATCACCGGCACCGCAATCAGCAACGCCGCCAGAACGATATTAAGGATGGTTTCGCGGTTCATGCTCATATCAGGCTTCCGTCCCGAACAAACCGCTTGGCCGCAGGAAAAGCACCAGCGCCATAACGATATAAATCAGCATCGATGCAAGGGCCGACCCAATCGCCGTCGCACTTGCCGGATCGAAAAATGCCTCGAACCCGATGGGCAGCAAAAACCGCCCCATCGTGTCGGTAAAGCCCACCAGAAGCGATCCGATAAGTGCGCCCTTGATCGATCCGATCCCGCCAATCACGATAACAACGAATGCCAAAATCAGAACCGGCTCGCCCATGCCAACCTGTACCGATTGCGTCGTGCCGACAAACGCCCCGGCAAGACCTGCCAATGCCGCACCAAGGGCAAAAACAACCGTATAAAGCCGGTCGATATTGATCCCCAGTGCGGCAATCATTTCGCGGTCGGCTTCCCCGGCACGAATGCGCGTGCCAAGCCGCGTCTTGCCAATCAGGGCAAAAAGACCCGCCGCCACGATCAGACCGGCGACAATAATCGCCAGCCGGAAAATCGGATATTCCGATCCACCGGGCATCGTTACCGTACCCGAAAGGGCTTCGGGGACATTTAAAAACAGCGGGAAGGACCCGAAAATCCACCGGGTGCCTTCGGAAAAAATAAGAATAAGCGCAAATGTCGCCAGCACCTGATCAAGGTGGTCACGTTTATAAAGCCTGCGGATCACAAGCATCTCGACCAGCGCCCCCGCAAGGGCGGCCGCCATCAAACTCGCGACAAGCCCCAGCCAGAATGAACCGGTCCATGCCGCAACGGCCGCGCACGCAAACGCGCCTACCATATAAAGCGACCCGTGCGCCAGATTGATCAGCCCCATGACACCAAAAACAAGCGTCAGACCCGATGCCATCAGAAACAGCATGACCCCCGACTGAAGGCCGTTCAGAAGCTGCTCCAGAAATAAAGAAAACATAAAGGAAAACTCCGTCGCAAGATGGCGGGCATCAGCCCCGGAAACCGGGCACAAATGCCCGCCGAACTTGCCAGTCTATGAAACAGACTTCGTCGTTACATCGCACATTCCGATGCATAGGCATCGGCATGATCGATAAGGGCTGTGCCAATGATCTTGTTGGTCAGAACGTCGCCTTCCTTCACCACTTCACGGACATAGATGTCCTGGATCGGATGCTGGTTCGGGCCAAAGATGAACTTGCCACGGACGGAATTGAAGTCCGCCGCACGCAGCGCATCACGGAATGCGTCGGCATCCTTGACGTCTGCCTTGCCCATTGCCGACAGCAACAGATTGGCGGTGTCAAAGCCATATGACGCATAGATCGACGGCAGGCGGCCATATTCCGCCTGGAAGGTTTCGACAAACGCCTTGTTGGTGTCGTTGTCGATGTCCTTGGACCAGTTGGCGGTGTTTTTGATGCCAATCGCCGCATCGCCAATCGCGCCAAGAATCCCCTGATCCAGCGAGAATGCCGGACCGATCAGCGGAATATCCACACCCGACTGGGCATACTGTTTCATGAACGCAATGCCCATGCCGCCCGGCAGGAAGAAGAACACGCTATCCGCACCCGATGCACGGATCTGTGCGATTTCGGCCGCATAGTCGGTCTGACCAAGCTTGGTGTAAACCTCGCCCGATACATCACCCAGATAGAAACGCTTAAAACCGGCGATGGAATCCTTGCCTGCCGGATAGTTCGGCGCCATCACAAAGGTTTGCTCGTAACCGGCACTGGTCGCATAACCGCCTGCGGCTTCATGCAGGTTGTCGTTCTGGTACGAAACGCTGAAGTAATTCTTGTTGCAGCCCTTGCCCGCCAATTGCGACGGTGCGGCATTGACCGAAAGATAAAACTTGTCCTGTGCCACCGCCGACGGCACCACCGCCATCGCCAGGTTCGACCAGATGATACCGGTCAGCACATCGACCTTCTCGCTCTGGATCATTTTATCGGCCAACTGAACCGCGATATCGGGTTTCTGCTGATCGTCTTCGATCACAACCGTCAGGTCCGGGTTATTGGCCTGCTTGACCGCCAGCATGAAACCATCGCGCGCGTCGATGCCAAGCCCCGCACCGCCACCCGAAAGGGTCGTGATCATGCCAACCTTGACCGGCTCGGCCTGTGCCGCCCCCGCCATCAAAAGCGCAGCCAAAGCTGCGATTGTCGTCTTAGTGCCCTTCATTAAAGCCTCCGTGTTTATGTTTTTATCTACTCAGCAACATCGGCATTCCGTGACTTTGTTGTTTTTTGTCACGGTTGAGGATGTGGACCCACTAATATGACCGAAATGGTCATTCGGATTTGTGCGGATGCACGAAGCAAAATCGCCGGAACATCTACATGTTTCAAGATTTTGCGACACAGCAGCCCGTGCAAATCCGGATGATCCGCAGGACAACCGAGATGACCGCGAACTCCAGCGTCAAACCCCTTGACCGGGGGGGCGTCCCGCTCTGCGGGCTTTTCCTTGTATTTCGCGGTCATCTCGGTTGCCATTACGATCATATTAGTGGGTCCACACCCTCTGAACCTGATGCCTGCCCCTGATTTTGCAGTGTTCCATCAGGCCCGTCCATCCTCAAAGCGTGGTTCGCACCCGCCAGAGTTCCGGAAACAGTTCAACTTCCAGCATTTTTTTAAGGTAACTCACCCCGCCGGTCCCCCCGGTCCCGCGTTTGAAGCCAATGACGCGCTCCACCGTGGTCACATGGTTGAACCGCCAACGCCGGAAATAATCTTCAAAATCCACAAGCTTCTCGGCCAGCTCATAAAGCGGCCAATGCTTTTCAGGCGCGCTATAAACCCGATGCCACGCCACGATCACCTCGTCATGTGCCTCGTATGGGGCGCTGACATCACGTGATAAAACCTCGTCTGGCACCGCAATCCCCTCGCGCGCCAAAAGGGCCAGCGCCTCGTCATAAAGGCTGGGCGTTGCCAGTTCGGCGTTGAGCATTTCGGTAATGTCGTCGCGGTGCGCATGCGGGCGCAACATCGCATGGTTCCGATTGCCTAACATAAACTCGATCTGGCGATACTGATAGGACTGGAAGCCCGACGATGGGCCCAGCGCATCGCGAAACGTCGTATAGTCGCTTGGCGTCATGGTCCGCAAAACGTCCCACGCATTGTTCAATTGCTCGAATATGCGCGACACCCGTGCCAGCATCTTGAATGCCGGTTGCAGGCGACCGTAGCGGATGGCATCGCGCGCAGCGGTAATTTCCCGGATCGCAAGTTTCATCCACAATTCGGATGTCTGATGCTGAATGATAAACAGCAACTCATCCTGCGCATCGGTCAACGGATGCTGGGCTGTTAATACCGCATCCAGCGCCAGATAATCGCCATACGACATCTGATCGGAAAAATCGGTGCGCGCACCCTCTGTACTGGGGTCATAGGGCTGTTTCATCGGGCAGCCGGTATTTTTGGCTTTATCGCTCATGTCACGGCATTCCTTTTATGGAATTCCGGCTTGTCCCAGGCGCGCGTTTCCATGATATCCGCCAGAATTCTGACCGCGCCATCAACATCGTTGTTGTCGATATAAAGCGGGGTAAAGCCGAACCGGATGATATCGGGTGCCCTGAAATCACCAATCACGCCGCGCGCAATCAAGGCCTGCATCACCGCATAGCCATCTGCGAATTTAAACGAAACCTGCGATCCGCGCAGGGTCGCATCACGCGGGCTTGCCAGTTCCAGCATCGGGCAGCTTGCCTCGACCCCTGCAATGAACTGGTCGCAAAGCTCAATGCTGCGTTTGCGGATATCGGCCATCTCGACCCCGTCCCACGCCTTCATCGCCTCTTCCAGAACCGTCATCTGAATGACCGGCGGTGTTCCGACCCGCATCCGCGAAACATCCGGGGCCGGGCTGTATTCAAGGTCAAAGGCAAACGGGGCCGCATGGCCAAGCCATCCCGAAAGCGCCGGGCGCACGGTCTTCGCATGATCGGGCCGCACATAGATAAATGCCGGCGCACCGGGGCCACCATTCAGATACTTGTAGGTGCACCCGACCGCAAAATCGGCTTCGCATCCCGCAAGATCGACCGGCACCGCCCCCGCCGAATGCGCCAGATCCCATATCACGATTGCGCCTGCATCATGGGCCATCTTCGTGATCCGTTTCATGTCATACATCCGCCCGGTGCGGTAATCGACATGGGTCAGCATCAAAACCGCCAGATCATCATTGATCAGGCTTTCGACATCTTCCGGGTTTGGCGTCTTAAGCACATGGCCCTTATCAAGGCTTTTGATCAAGCCATCGGCGATATAAAGGTCGGTCGGGAAATTGCCATTGTCGGAAACCACCACCTTGCGATCCGGCTTCATTTCAAGCGCACTGGCAAGCGCCTGATAAACCTTGATCGACAAAGTATCGCCCATCACCACCGTACCCGGTGCCGCCCCGATCAGACGCGCGACCAGATCGCCGACGCGTTTGGGCTGCTCCATCCACCCGGCATCGTTCCAGCCGCGAATAAGCATCTCGCCCCATTCATCACTGATCATGGATTTGGCGCGCGCGGCCGCCGTTTTCGGCATCGCGCCCAGTGAGTTACCGTCAAGGTAAATCACCCCGTCAGGGATATGGAACAAGGCTTTGGTGGCGGCAAAGTCAATCATGCAGACATTTCCTGTTTCAGGCGGAATCGCTGGATTTTTCCAGTCGCGGTTTTCGGTAACGCATCGATAAACAGGATCGAACGCGGATATTTATAAGGTGCAATCGTCGCCTTGACATGATCCTGCAAAAGCTTCGCCATTTCGGGTGACGGATTGGCATTCGGGGTCAATACCACATGCGCCTGCACGATATAACCGCGTTCCTCGTCAGCAGCCGCCACCACCGCACATTCCGCCACATCCGGGTGTGCCAGCAACGCCGCCTCGACCTCGGGCCCGGCAATGTTATAGCCCGACGAGACAATCATATCGTCATTACGCGCGGCAAAATGGAAATAGCCGTCGCTATCGACAAAAAACGCATCCCCCGTCAGGTTCCAGCCATCACGCACATAACCATGCTGCCGATCATCGGCCAGATACCGGCACCCGGTCGGGCCACGCACCGCAAGCTTGCCAATGGTGCCCACCGGAAGCTCGTTCATTTCATCATCAACGATCCTGGCTTCATATCCGCCCACCGGACGCCCGGTGCAGGCCGGGTGACTGTCGCCAAACCGGTTGGAAATAAAGATATGCAGCATCTCGGTGGCACCAATGCCATCCAGCATCGGCTTGCCGGTCTTTTCCATCCATGCCTTGTAAACCGGGGCTGGCAATGTCTCGCCCGCTGAAACGGCGGCCCGAAGGGATGATAAATCCGCCCCGTCTTCCATCGCGGCCAACATCGCCCGATACGCCGTCGGCGCGGTAAAGCACACGGTTGCCTTATAGGTTTCGATAATCTCGATCATGTTGGGCGGCGATGCCTTTTCAAGCAATGTCGCCGTCGCCCCGAAGCGAAGCGGAAAGACGGCCAACCCGCCAAGCCCAAAGGTAAAGGCAAGCGGCGGCGATCCGACAAACACGTCATCGGGCGTCACATTCAGGACTTCCTTGGCATAGCCATCGGCAATGATCAGAAGATCACGATGGAAATGCATGGTCGCCTTGGGCTCCCCCGTCGTGCCCGATGTAAAGCCCAGCAACGCCACATCATCGCGCCCGGTCTTGACCGCCTCATATTTCACCGATTTGGTAAGGGCAATGCGATCAAGCTCCGCGTCATGATTGGCGGTACCGTCAAAGCCGATGACCTTTTTAAGGAATTTGCTGTCCTTCGCACACGCCACCAGCTCATCCATCAGCCGCGTATCGCAAAGGGCAAATTCGATCTCGGCCTTGTCAACGATCTGGGCCAGTTCGCCGGCACGCAGCATCGGCATGGTATTGACCACAACCGCCCCCGCCTTGGTTGCGGCTAACCAGCACGCCACCATCGCCGGATTATTGGCCGACCGGATCAAAACCCGGTTGCCGGGCTTGACGCCATAATCCTCGGCCAGCGCATGAGCAATGCGGTTGGTCCAGTCGGATAATTCCTTGTATGTCCGCTGACGGCCATTGCCGATCAGGGCGGTATTATCGCCAAATCCCTGTTCGACCATCCGGTCGGTCAACTCGACCCCGGCATTGAGATATTCGGGATACTGAAACTTTTCGAGGTTAAAGACCGGCCAACTTTCGACCGGTGGCAGATTGTCCCTTGCGAACGTATCGCTATGTGCGGTCGGACCCAGAACGTGCGACATGGTTAAGCCCCTGATACAGCTATTTTTGTGCCAGCGTTTGCCGTGCAATGATTATTTTTTGGACGTCTGACGCGCCTTCATAAATCCGAAGGGCGCGAATTTCCCGATACAGCGTTTCAACGATGTGACCAGAACGCACACCATCGCCGCCATGTATTTGTACCGCCTTGTCGATGACGGTTTGGGCATGATCGGTTGAATAAAGTTTTGCCATCGCGGCCTCGCGTGATACCCGCGATGCCCCGCTGTCCTTCAGCCACGCGGCGCGATAAACCAGAAGCGCACTGGCATCGACATCAAGCGCCATATCGGCCACATGCCCCTGCACCATCTGCAAATCAAAAAGCGGTGCGCCAAACAATTCGCGGGACTGAACGCGATTAATGGTTTCGTCAAGCGCACGTCTGGCAAAGCCGAGTGCAGCCGCGGCAACGGTCGACCGGAACACGTCCAGAACCGACATCGCGATCTTGAACCCTTCACCCGGAAGGCCAATCAGGGCCGTCGCCGGAACACGGCAATCACTGAATTTCAGCCGCGCCAACGGATGCGGCGCAATGGTTTCCAGCCGCTCGGCAATCGAAAGCCCCGGTGTGTTGGCGGGTACCAGAAACGCCGAAAGCCCCTTGGCCCCCGGTGCCTCGCCGGTGCGCGCAAAAACGCAATAAAAATCGGCGATCCCGCCATTCGAAATCCAGGTTTTCTCGCCATTCAGGACAAAATCGCTGCCATCCGCACGGGCTTCCAGTGCGATATTGGCAACATCCGATCCCGATTGTGGTTCGGTCAGGGCAAAGGCGGCAATCGCCTTGCCCGAACGGACCTTCGGCAGGATCTCGGCCCGCTGTGCCCTAGTGCCAAACAGCGAAATCGCCCCGCTACCAAGCCCCTGCATGGCAAAGGCAAAATCGGCCAGCCCGTCATAGCGCGCCAGCGTCTCCCGGATCAGGCAAAGCGACCGGACGTCAAGCTTCGCGCCATCAATGTCGGGGTCAATCGCTGCATGTTTAAGCCACCCGCCATCGTTAAGCCGCGCCACAAGGTCACGGCACGCCCCATCGACATCATGATGATCGATACCGTCAAGATTGGCCGCCGCCCACGCATCAAGCCGTGCGGCAAGTTCGCGGTGCCGGTCTTCGAAAAACGGCCAGTCAAGATAGGACGTATCAGCCATCAGTTCCCCTCGAACACCGGTTTTTCCTTGGCGACAAATGCCTTATAGGCGCGGTTGAAATCCTCGGTCTGCATGCAGATCGCCTGCGCCTGTGCTTCGGCCTCAATCGCCTGCTCGATCCCCATATTCCATTCCTGCGCCAGCATGGTTTTCGTCATCATGTGACCGAAATTCGGGCCTTCGGAAATCCGGGTCGCCAATGCAATCGCCTCGGCCTCCAGAACATCCCCCTCGACCAGCCGGTTATAGAACCCCCAACGCTCGCCCTCGTCTGCACTCATGGACCGTCCGGTATATAAAAGCTCGGCTGCACGCCCCTGCCCGATGATACGCGGCAGGATCGCACATGCCCCCATGTCACAGCCCGCAAGCCCGACACGGGTAAACAGAAACGCCGTTTTCGATACCGGGGTCGCGATGCGCAAATCGGATGCCATCGCAATGATCGCCCCCGCACCAACGCAAATGCCATCCACCGCCGCAATCACCGGCTTGCCACAGCCAATGATCGCCTTGACCAGATCGCCTGTCATGCGGGTAAATTCCAAAAGCCCCTTCATGTCCTTGTCGATCAGCGGGCCGATAATGTCGTGCACGTCCCCGCCCGAACAGAAATTGCCGCCGTTCGATCCGAACACCACCGCCTTGATATCATCGGCATAAACCAGATCACGGAACGTATCGCGAAGCTCGGCATAACTCTCGAACGTCAGCGGGTTCTTGCGTTCCGGCCGATCCAGCGAAATGACCGCAACATCGCCTTCCATGCGCCAGTTGAAATGCTTTGGCGTGATGTTTGCCATCTTAGTCATGGTGCGCCTCGTTATGATGATAAACAGTCCGAAGGATACGGATCAGGGCATCGGCATCACTGGCCGACAGATCGGAAAACAGCTCGGAAACCCAGCCCTCATGCACAAGCGCGCGCTCGGCAAAATCCTTTTCGCCCGCTTCCGTCAGGCGCACGATGGATGCCCGGCGATCATTTTCAACCGGCACCCGGACCAGCATCCCCTCGCTCACCAAGCGGTCAACAATCCCGGTGACATTGCCGTTCGATACCATCAACGCGCTTGAAAGCTCGCTCATGCGCATCCCGTCGCGGGACCGGTAAAGCGCTGCCATCACGTCAAAGCGCGGCAAAGTCGACCCGAATTCAAGGCGCATCTTTTCGCGAAGTTCGCCCTCGATCTTGCGCGACACGCGTAAAACCTGAAGCCACGCCCTAAGGCGCGCCTTTGAAATATCCGATGTTTCATTGTGCGGCATATCGGGGTCGCGGACTGTTTTATCCATATTCATATCTCTCCTCCCGATACCGAAATCGCCTGTCCGGTGATCGATGCGGCCTGGCTGCTTGCCAGCCACATGACGGTCTCGGCAACTTCTTCGGGCTGGATCAACCGGTTCTGCGGATTGATCTTCGCAAGGCTTGCGCGGGCGTCTTCCGTACTCATGCCGGTTTTCGCAACGATATTGGCAACCGATTGTTCAAGCATCGGCGTTTCCATGAAACCGGGGCACACCGCATTGACCGTGATCGGGGTCGATGCCAGCTCGGTCGCAAGGCTTTTGACAAGCCCGATGACCGCATGTTTCGCCGCGCAGTAGGCAGTGACATAGGCATAGCCCTTAAGCCCCGCCGTCGATGCAATCGAAATCAACCTCCCCCGCTTGGCGCGGTCCATCACGTTCAACCCTTCGCGGAACGTCAAAAACGTGCCCGTAAGGTTCACATCCATTGTGCGTTTCCAAAGGTCGATGGATGTTTTGCCAAACGGCGCGCTTTCGGCCATACCGGCATTGGCAATCACCAGATCGGGCGCGCCGATCACATCGCAGAATGTGCCAAACATCGCACGCACCGATGCCTCATCCGTCACATCGGCGGGGATGGCGATGATATTGGGATGTTTTGCCACCTCGGCCAGCATCTCGGGCCGACGGCCTGATACCGCCACCTTCACCCCGGCATCGGCCAGCATACGGGCCATCACGGCCCCCACACCCGTCCCGCCGCCGGTAATCAATGCTGTGCTGATGGCAAGGTTTCCCATGGGTTACACCTTCCCGGTCATGACGTCGGACCGTTCCGCCAGACGCCACATCTGATCCCGCCCGGCATAATACGGTTCCGGCCAGTTTTCCGTCCGGTTGCCAAGCCCGGCTGCGGCATGCAGCGTCCAGTACGGATCGGCCAGATGTGGCCGCGCAAGGCACACAAGGTCCGCCCGTCCCGCCATCAGGATCGAATTGACGTGATCGGGTTCGTAAATATTGCCAACCGCCATGGTCGCCATATGTGCTTCGTTCCTGATCCGGTCGGAAAACGGTGTCTGGAACATGCGGCCATAGACGGGCCGTGCGGCCTTGGTCGTCTGACCGGCGGATACGTCACAGATATCAACATCATGGGCCTGCAACATCCGGGCGATCTCGACCGCTTCTTCCGGTGTCACGCCCTCATCCCCGACCCAGTCATTGGCCGAAATACGCACCGATAATGGCTTGTGCGCCGGCCATGCGGCACGCACCGCATCAATCACTTCCAACGGATAACGCATCCGGTTTTCAAGCGACCCGCCATATTCATCGCCGCGCGTATTGCTGACCGGGCTGATGAACGATGACAGAAGATACCCGTGGGCCGCATGAACCTCAATCATGTCAAAGCCCGCCCGATCCGCCATTTCGGCGGCTGCGACGAACTGATCGCGCACCCTATCCATGTCATCGCGTGTCATCGGTTTTGGCGTCTGGTTGCGATCCGACCACGCAATGTCGGATGCCGACAATAACGGCCAGTTACCCGATTTCAGCGGCGCATCCATTTCTTCCCAGCCAAGCTGCGTCGAACCCTTGCGCCCGGAATGACCGATCTGCGCACAGATTTTGGCATCCGTTTCGGAATGCACAAAATCGGTAATCCGTTTCCACGCTGCCTCGTGCGACGGCGCGTAAAAACCGGGGCACCCCGGCGTGATGCGGCCGGTATCGGAAACGCAGGTCATCTCGGTATAAACCAGCCCCGCACCACCCTTGGCCCGTTCGGCATAATGCACCAGATGCCAGTCGGTCGGGCAGCCATCCACCGCCTTGTACTGCGCCATCGGCGACACCACGATGCGGTTTTTCAGTTTCATGTCGCGCAATGTAAACGGCACGAACATCGGATGACGGACTTCATCATTCGCCGGAATGCCCGCCTTGCGCTGGAACCATCCTTCGGCATCCTTAAGCCACTTGGCATCGCGCAGTCGAAGGTTCTCATGGCTGATGCGCTGTGATCGGGTCAGAAGCGAATAGGTGAACTGCACCGGATCGAAATGGAAATACCGCTCGATCTCCTCGAACCATTCCATCGAATTGCGCGCGGCTGATTGCAGGCGCAAGACCTCTAACCGGCGTTCGTCTTCATATTTGGCAAAGGCGGACGGCAAATCGGCCTCGGAATGCAGGTAATTGGCAAGCCCGATGGCACTTTCAAGGGCCAACTTCGTGCCCGATCCGATGGAAAAGTGCGCGGTCGCCGCCGCATCACCCATAAGGACGATATTTTCATGCGACCATGTTTTGCACAAAACCCGCGGGAAGCTCAACCACGCCGAACCACGCACATGATGCGCATTGCTGATCAACGCATGACCGCCAAGATGGTCCTTGAAGATTTCCTCGCAGGTGGCAATCGACTCTTCCTTGGTCATGTCGCCGAAACCATACGCTTCCCAAGTCGCTTGCGAACATTCGACGATAAAGGTCGCAGTCTTGTCATCAAACTGATAGGCGTGCGCCCAGACCCAGCCCTTGTCGGTTTCCTCGAAAATGAACGTAAAGGCATCATCGAATTTCTGATGCGTGCCCAGCCAGACAAACTTGCATTTCCGCGTATCGATATCAGGCTGGAATTTATCGGCAAACTCGGTGCGGGTTTTGGAATTAAGCCCGTCGGATGCGACGACAAGGTCGAATTCCTTGGCATAATGCGCGGCACTTTCGGCCTCGGTCTCGAACCGAAGCTCGACACCCAGTTCGCCTGCCCGCTGCTGCAACAGGATCAAAAGCTGCTTGCGCCCGATGCCGCAAAAACCATGTCCGGTCGATACGGTCTTTTCACCGCGATACAGAACCGCAACATCATCCCAGTACGAAAAATGCCCCCGGATCGCCTCGGCACTTTTGGCATCGTTCTGCGCCAGATTGGTCAGCGTCTCGTCCGACAGGACAACGCCCCAGCCAAACGTGTCATCGGGCTTGTTACGCTCGATCACCACGACCTCATGGCCGGGATCGCGCAATTTCATCGAAATCGCAAAATAAAGCCCCGCAGGACCGCCACCCAAACAAGCTACTCTCACCTGATTTTCCCTTCTTGATATGGGGTCTTTGCCCCGGTTGTTTTGGGAAACTTCAAAAACGGTACGCCTGCCCGACATTTATTTCAAGCATAAAATATTTGGGTTTGAAATATCTGTATTTTCCCCTAGAATCCCCGAAACAAGATGATGCAAGTTGCTTCAAGCAAGCCAACAACAAGGTATCTCTGATGTCCGACCTGCGGTCATGTTTCCGCGAGCCAATCCCTGAAATTGCGATAGCGGCTCAGTATTTGGATGCTGCGGTAACTGCGCATCTAAAGGGGGAACATGAACAGGCTGCAACGCTGATCAAACGAGCAGATATGCCGGTCATCCGGGACTGGACGGAATCAATTTGGGGCAAGAACAGCCCCTACGTTTCCTCTGGCAGGATTTCTGGCGCAGCACCTGTTCTGACCAAAGAACAGCGGGTCGCGGCCCGGATGCCAAATGCGTTGAAAAAAAAGCATCTCCATGAACGGGATGCTTTCCATTGCCGTTTTTGCGGCATTCCCGTCATTCGCAAAGAAGTCCGTGCGAAATTGGCAATGCTCTACCCGGATTCTTTAAAATGGGGCCGGAAAAACACCGAACAACACGCCGCATTTCAAGCGATGTGGCTTCAGTATGATCACGTGATCCCCCACGCAAGGGGCGGCAACAACGACCTCGATAATCTGGTGATTACGTGCGCACCGTGTAACTTTGGGCGCATGAACTTTCTGATCGAAGAAGTCGGGCTCCTTGATCCCAGAACCAGAGAACCTTTGCGTAGCTCTTGGGACGGGCTGGAACGATTGATGACGTGATTCGATACCGAAGGACCTGACGAAGTCTATTGCGGGCTTATACAAAAACCCGCACTCCAAAAAGGGAACGATAAAAAATGATCACCAACTGGGACGACGCATACGCCAATGGCGACCATATCAGGGGTGCGGCGGAATTTCCCGGCATGTGGGCCAAACTGGCTGCAGCCTTCCGCGATGAAATGGCGGCATCGAACCGGGCGGAACTCGATATTTCCTATGGCAACGCCGCGCGTGAAAAATACGACCTGTTCCTGCCCGAAGGCACCCCAAAGGGTTTGGTTGTTTTCGTGCATGGCGGCTATTGGAAGGCGTTTGATAAATCGACATGGTCGCATCTGGCGCGTGGTGCGGTTGCGCGCGGCTGGGCGGTCTGTCTGCCAAGCTATATTTTGGCCCCCGAAGCCCGTCTTTCGGACATCACCCGCCAGATCGGGGCGGCGATTGATCATGTTGCCAACCGCATTTCAGGTCCTATTCACCTGACCGGCCATTCGGCGGGCGGTCATCTGGTCAGCCGGATGAATTGCGTCTCCTCGCCCCTGTCACCGGCAACGCAGGCACGCATCAAAAACACGGTATCCATCAGCGGCCTGCACGATCTGCGCCCGCTTTTGAAAACCGCGATGAATGATGTGCTGAAACTCGACGAAGCCGAAGCAATCGCCGAAAGTGCGGCACTGACCCGCCCGCATCTGCCATGCTCCATCACCTGCTGGGTCGGCGCGGATGAACGGCCGGAATTTGTCCGTCAGAACGATCTTCTTGCCAATATCTGGACCGGTCTAGGTGCTGCGACCCGCGCGGTTGAGGCCCCCGACAAACACCATTTCGACGTCATCGCCGATCTGGCCGATCCGGATTCTGATCTGGTCGCCTGCCTGCTGCATCCGATTGAGCCGGAGGACGCATAATGTCCACACTGTCCCCCGTCAGTCTTACAACCGAAAACGACATTGCGATCATCACGATTGATCATCCACCGATCAACGCGACCAGTCATGTCGTCCGTCTGGGAATTTGGGAAGCAATTGATCAGGTCAACCGCGATGACGCGATCCGCGCTGCGATCCTGACCTGCGCCGGGTCAACCTTTATCGCCGGGGCCGATGTCAGCGAATTTGGCAAACCGCCGCTGGACCCGATCCTGCCCGATCTGATCCTCAAACTCGAACAATCAACCAAGCCACTGATCGCCGCCATTCACGGCAATGCGCTTGGCGGCGGGCTTGAAGTAGCGCTGGGTTGTCATTACCGCATCGCCACAGCCACCGCCAAACTCGGCCTGCCCGAGGTTAATCTTGGCCTGATCCCCGGTGCCGGCGGCACCGTGCGATTACCCCGCCTGATCGCGGTTGAGAACGCGATTGCCATGATTACCGGCGGCAAGCCGGTCACGGCCACCACCGCCCGTGATTTCGGCCTGATCGACGAAATTGCGGATATCGGAAATGGTGATTTGCAGGCCGCCGCCCTCGCACTGGCCGAACGGATCAAAACCGATCCCTGCCCGACCGCCCTGATTGACCGCGCCCCGGTCAATGCCCCGGACACCGATGCTTGGGATGCCCTGATTGCCGGGATCGGCAAAAAGGCCCGTGGGCAGGATGCCCCGGTGATTGCCGCCCGGACCATCCGGGCCGCCGTGACCGGCGACGCCAGAACCGCCCTGGGTCTTGAGCGCGAAAACTTCGTTCGCCTTCGCGACAGCGACCAGTCAAAGGCACTGCGCCATATTTTCTTTGCCGAACGATCGGTTGCCAAGCTGCCCGAACTGGCCGGGGTCGATCCCCGCCCCGTTGCCGAAATCGGCGTCATTGGCGGCGGCATCATGGGGGCCGGGATTGCCACCTCCGCCCTTCTGGCCGGCTATGCCGTGGTGATGATCGAACGCGATAACGATGCCTGTGAACGCGGCATCGCCAATGTCCGCCATCATCTCGGCGGGTCGCTCAAACGTGGCATCATCACCCAGTCCCGCCATGATCAGCTTCTGGGCGATCTCGTCAGCAGCACGGATTACGCGGCCCTTGCCAACTGCGATCTGGTGATCGAGGCCGTGTTCGAGGACATGGACGTCAAACATGACGTGTTTGCCAAACTCTCCGCCCATTGCAAACCCGATGCGGTGCTGGCGTCGAACACCTCCTATCTCGACATCGATGCGATTGCGACGGCCTGCACCCATCCCGAACGGGTGATAGGCCTGCATTTCTTCTCCCCGGCGCATGTGATGAAATTGCTCGAAGTCGTCCGCACCCGGTTGGCCAGCCCCGTGACACTGGCAACCGCCCTTGCCTTCGCCAAGCGCCTTAGCAAGATCGCGGTCCCTTGCGGGGTGTGTGATGGCTTCATCGGCAACCGGATCATGTCGGCCTATCGCAAACATTGCGAATACATGCTCGAAGACGGATCTCTCCCGCCTGACATTGACCGCGCCATGACCAATTTCGGTTTCCCGATGGGCCTGTTTGCCATGCAGGACATGGCCGGGCTTGAAATCTCATGGGCCACCCGCAAACGCCTGGCACCCACCCGCGACCCGAATGAACGCTATGTCGCGCTTGGGGATTACCTCTGTGAAATGGGGCGTTTCGGGCGCAAGAATGGCCTTGGGTGGTATCGCTACGATGAACATGGCAAAGCTTTCCCTGATCCTGTTGTCGATGAACTGGTGATCGCTGAATCGGCGAAAAAGGGCATCAAACGCCGCCCGTTTTCCGATGCCGAAATCATCGAAACCATCCTGTCTGCCATGCAGGCAGAAGGCGAAAAAATCCTGGCCGAGGGCATCGCGCACAGCTCTGATGCCATCGATGTCGTGATGGTCAACGGCTACGGCTTCCCCCGCCACAAGGGCGGCCCGATGCACCTTAAAAAGACCGCCTGAACACCTGAAATCCGGGGCTTTCACGGCCCCGGAAAGGTGCCCGAACCCGGCCCTTCTCCAACATCACCCGCGCCCCGGTACAAACCGGGCACAACTCTCCCGCTTGGCCGCCTTTGACTGCTTTTGACTGCCGTTTGTCCCCCATTTGACCGCCAGCAAAACGGCCAAAATCGCCGCCCGTGGCCTTAATACCGACCCGACGAACCGCCAATCTGGCTACCCGCCACACACCGCCAAAACAAAAACGCCCGCCGGGAAGTTCCCGGCGGGCGCAATTCTGGTGTTGACTTGGTTCTTATATCAGACAGAAAAGAACAAATCAAGAACTTTTTGATAGGGTCAGCGATTTTTTTTCGCCTACCCGACCAGAACTTCCTTGCCACTCGCAAGCGATTCAAGCGCCGCATCGGCCAAAATCAACGCTTTCAGGCCATCTGCACCGCTGGGATAATTGGTGGTTTTACCCGCCACCACATCACAGAAGGTCGTCAGCTCAATCCGATAGGCATCGGCATAACGCGACATGAAGAAATCCATCAACGGTTCGGCGGTATATCCCGAACCGTTCGCCACGGTGACCGACGTGGTGCGATGGTTTCCGGCCTCGACCAGACCTTTTGAGCCATGCACTTCGATGCGCTGGTCATAGCCATATGTCGCACGACGCGAATTGGTAATCACCGCCATCCGGCCGCTTTTGGTCCGAAGGGTTGCCGCCGCGCTATCGACATCACCCGTCGCCTTGATCGCCGGATCGGTCAGGACCGCACCGGTCGCATAGACCGATACAATCTCCTCGCCCAGAAGGAAGCGCGCCATATCAAGGTCATGGATCATCATGTCGCGGAAAAGCCCGCCCGACCGTTTGATATAATCAACCGGTGGCGCGGACGGATCACGCGACGTGATCTGCACCATTTCAACATCGCCAATCGCGCCCGCGTCAATCTCGGCACGAAGGCGGGCAAAACTGGGGTCAAAACGACGGTTGAAACCCACCATCAAAACCGCACCGGTTTCCTCGACCACTTTCAGGCAATCGCGCACCCGCCCGGCATCCAGATCAACCGGCTTTTCACAGAAAATCGCCTTGCCCGCCCGCGCGGCCAGTTCGATCTGATCGGCATGAAGGTCGGTTGGGGTGGCAATGATAACGGCGTGAATATTGCCATCCGCCATGATTTCCTCGACCGTCGCACGGGTCGCCCCGGTAAGGGCAATCGCGTTTTCCGCCGCGGCATCGACCGGGTCAAAAACCTTGGCGATTTTGGCATTTGGCAGGGCCTGAACGGCTTTGGCGTGGGTGATGCCGATACGGCCAGCACCAAGAAGTCCGATATTAAGCATGTTTGACATCCTGAAAGGACAAATGTTGCGAAGACGGGAATACGGAAAACGGGTTTATTTGCTGTCGCGCTGGAAAATCCAGTCATGATCGGGATGGTTCTGGAATCGCCATTTGCGCATCGGCCCGGCCATGACATTCAGATAATACATCTCATAGCCATAAGGACTGCCGCACGGGTGATGCCCCTTGGGCACCAGCACCACATCGCCATCCGAAACCGCCATGGTTTCGTCAAGCTCCCCATCCTCGGTAAACACCCGCTGGAAACCGAAACCCTGTTTGGGATTCAAACGGTGATAATAGGTTTCCTCAAGGTATGTCATGTCGGGATAATTATCCTCGTCATGGCGGTGCGGCGGATAGCTTGACCAGTTGCCCGACGGCGTGAAGACCTCGGTCACAAGCAGGCTGTCGGCAATATCCTTTTCCTCCATCGCAATCGGATAGATGTATCGGGTATTGGCACCCTTGCCGCGTTCAACCAGCTCAATATCGCTGATCACACGTGCCGGATAATTGCCCTTGCCCGGTGCGGTGCAGACCGCCAGAACGCAATCAGTCGTGGCCTTGGCATTCCAGTTGGCATCATTGGGGGCATAGACACAGGCAGGCGGGATACGTTCAAACACGCTCATTCGTTTGCCCAGTTCCCCGAAATTCTGATCACCCACCGCGATTTCGGCCTTGCCTTCGACAAGAACCAGAATCACCTCGCGGTCGCCCGTCGGCTCGGCTGCCGTTTCACCCGCTTTCAGGTGATAAAGCCCGAACCCGACATAGCCCCAATTGGCACTTTGGGCGGTAATGTCATGGACTTTTCCGGTTGTCCCCGACGGTTTTCTCAGCAGATCGGCCATCAGGCTTCTCCCTTATCCAGTCCGGTTTTCTGCGCCATCGCACGAAGCGCCTTAAGCCCCATCGACTGATATTTGAACGGGTTGCGCACGACCGGGTCCTGTTCTGCCTCAATCACCAGCCAGCCGGAATAATCATGCTCGGCCGCGATTTTCAGAACCGGTTCGAAGTCAACAATACCTTCCTCGTCACCGGGCACGGTAAACACGCCGCGCCGCACCCCTTCAAGGAAGCTCAGATGCTGATTGCGGACCTGCTCGGCGATTTTCGGGCGCACGTTTTTGCAATGGATATGGGCGACCCGATCCATATAACGGCTGGCCAGTTCTTCGGGATTTGCCCCGCCAAACCATGCGTGCCCGGTATCCAGCAACAGGTGCGTTTTAGGGCCGGTATGGGCCATGAATTGATGAATTTCATCGGCCGTTTCAACAATCGTGCCCATATGATGATGATACACCAATGTCACGCCTTGGTCGGTGCAATAGGCGGCAATCGCCTCAACATCCGCACCAAATTTCGCCCATTTGTCCGCCGCCAAAACCGGGCTTTCGGACAGGGCCGCATTGTCATTTCCGTGGATCGCATTGCTGGTTTCGCACACGATGCACACCTTGCATCCCATGGCTTTCAGCAAATCCAGATGTGGCTGGATCGCCTTTTTCTCGTCCTCGACCGAATGGGTCAGAAGATTAAGCGAATGCCAGCCCGACACGAACTTAAGCCCGTTGGGATCAAGCTTGGCCTTCAGTGCCGCCGGTTCGGTCGGCATCTTGTGGCCTTTTTCAATCCCATCAAAACCGATTTCGCCTGCTTCGGACAAACAGGTTTCGAGGCTGATTTCAGCACCCAGCGTCTGATCATCGTCATTGGACCAGGCAATCGGGTTGGTACCGTAAAGGATCATTTTCTCAATCTCCGGGGCGCTGTTGTTTAAGCGCAGCTTCGTAATTTTTTCGTGCTTCATTCACCGTTGGCCGCACCGAAACTTCCGGCACGGCAACATCCCACCAATGGCCACCGGCATCGGTGCTTGGCAGGGGATCGGTATCAATGACAATGGCATAGGAACGGTCGGCCTTGCGGGCACGTTCCATCGCCGCTTCCAGTTCGCTGATCGACGATACCTTTTCGGCAATCGCCCCCATCGATCCGGCATGGGCGGTGAAATCAATCGCGGACGGCACCACATGGCGCGCGGTATCCAGAAGGTTGTTGAAACTCTCCCCACCCGTTGCCATCTGCAACCGGTTGATACAGCCAAAGCCACGGTTATCAAGGATCACGGTGATGATCTTGTGGCCCAGCATCACACTGGTCGCCAGTTCGGAATTCATCATCATGTATGACCCGTCACCGACCATCACGACGACCTCGCGGTCCGGCTGTGCCATCTTGACACCAAGCCCACCGGCAATTTCATATCCCATGCAGGAAAAGCCGTATTCAACGTGATAACCGTTGGGTTTTGCCGCCTTCCAAAGCTTGTGCAACTCGCCGGGCAGACCACCCGCCGCACAGACGACAATCGCATCGTCATCAACACTGCGCTGAACCGCACCAATCACCTGCGCATCGGTCGGAAGGGCATTGCCCGTCGGCATTGCCGTCACCTTGTCCACCGCCGCAATCCAATCGGATTTAAGCGCGGCGTCAATCGCCGGCGCCCGGTAATCGCCCAGCATGTTGCCAATTTCGGCAAGGGTGATTTTGGCATCCCCCGTCACCGCAATCGCATTATGTTTGGCCGCGTCATAGGACGCGACATTGATCGACAGGATGCGCCGGTCCGGGTGCTTGAAAAGGGCCCAGCTTCCGGTGGTGAAATCCTGCAACCGTGTGCCGATGGCAATGATCAGGTCGGATTTTTCCGCAATCGCGTTGGCACTGCTCGCCCCCGTGACGCCAATGGAACCAAGGTTAAGCTCATCATCCCACGGCATGGATGATTTACCCGCCTGCGTTTCCCCGACCGGGATATTGTGACGATGGGCGAACTCGGCCAAGGCACCACACGCCCCGGCATAATGCACCCCGCCGCCTGCGATGATCATCGGCTGTTTGGCCGCCTTGATTGCGGCAACCGCTGCGTCAAGCTGATCCAGATCGGCGCGCGGGCGCTGGGTTTTCCAGATTTTGGTGTCAAAGAAACTTTCGGGCCAGTCAAATGCCTCTGCCTGCACATCCTGACAGAATGCCAATGTCACCGGGCCGCAATCGGCCGGATCGGTCAGGGTCGCCATGGCGCGTGGCAGGGCGGTCAAAAGCTGCTCGGCGCGCATGATGCGGTCAAAATAACGGCTGACCGGCTTGAAACAGTCATTGACCGAAATCGTGCCATCGCCGAAATCCTCGACCTGCTGCAACACCGGATCAGGTGCGCGATTGGCAAACACATCACCGGGCACAAACAGAACCGGCAGACGGTTGACATGCGCCAATGCGGCGGCCGTGACCATATTGGTCGCACCCGGCCCGATCGATGTCGTGACCGTCATGGCACGCTTGCGGTTCGATGCCTTGGCGTATGCAATGGCGGCATGGGCCATGCCCTGCTCGTTATGGCCGCGCCAGGTCGGGAAATCATCCCCGATGCCTTGCAATGCCTCGCCGATCCCGGCGACATTACCATGACCGAAAATCGCCCAGCATCCGCCGAAAAACGCAACACCGTCTTCGTTCTGCTGTTTGCTCAGATACCGCACCATCGCTTGGGCGGCGGTTAATCGAACGGTTTTCATGCCGCTCCTCCCGATTTTTTGCGTGCCGCATCCCATGTGGTGCAAAGCACACGATATTTTTCCGCCATCTGTGTAACGGCTGTTTGATCGTCAATGTTACCCGCAAGCCAGTCGCGTGCAACCCCGGCAAAGATCGTCCGCCCGACGGCAAAGCCCTTGACCATGTCATGCTTGGCGGCAACTTCGAAACTTGCCACCAGTTCGGCCTCGGGCGCTTCAAGACCCAGAACGACGATGCCCCGGCAATAGGGATCATGGCGTGAAATCATGTCACAGGCATGACGCCATGCCGCGTCCGACTTCATCGGTTCCAGCTTCCACCAATCGGGATAAGCCCCGATTTCATAGAACCGCTCGATGATTTTTGCCGTCGTCTGATCATCACACGCCGCAACCTTGGACGGGATGATTTCCAACAGGAATTCAAGCCTGTTGGCCCGTGCCCCATCCGCCAGACGTTTGATGGTTTCTTCCTGATCCGCCTTCATCGCCGCGTCGTCATCGGGGTGATAGAAACACAGCACCTTCACCACATGCTCGACCGGCCATTCCGCAAGCTTGCTGCCAATATCAGGACCGATTTCCAACCGTAACGGACGCGATCCCGGCAATTCGACCGGCCGCCCGATCCAAAGCCCGGTACCAGCTGCGGCATAAAGCGCATCACGGCCAAGACGCGGTTCGCACAGGATGCCATAACCCGATTTATCGCCCGCCACATCGCGCACCGAACGCAGGCAAAGCTCCTTGAACGGCCCGATCCGGTCGCGCGAAACGCCAACCTCATCGGCCAGGTCTTCAAGCTGCATCCGGTGATCAAATGCAAAAACCCGCATTTCCGGCCAGTCACCAATCCGGTTCGTCGACCAATGGATCTGCTCAAGCTCCGCATCATGACGCAGCGACGGGTTCTTGATCCCCCGCTTGAAAAAGAACTGCAATTCTTCCCAGCTTGGATAGGCCGGCGTGCAGCCATGTCGCGACACCGCAAACGCCCCGCACGCATTGGCATATTTAAGCGACGTTTCCCAATCCTGATCCGTCAGCCAGCCCTTGAGCAGGCCGGACATAAACCCGTCACCCGCGCCCAGAACGTTAAACACCTCAACCGGGAAACCCGGGCCGGAAATACCGTCATCAAGCTTCGCACCAATCTTGCCGGTAAAGGCAACTGCCCCCATTGGCCCGCGTTTGCACACCAGCGTCGCATGCGATGTAACCCGTACATTTTCAAGCGCCTCAAGCGTATCGGTCGTGCCTCCGGCAATGTGAAATTCTTCCTCGGTTCCGACAATCAGATCAAACAGATGCAGGGTTGATTGCAGTTCCTTGGTCACCTTGTCCGATGCAATGAACCGGTTTTCACCATCCCCATGCCCCGACAATCCCCAAAGATTGGGCCGGTAATCGATATCAAGTGCGGTTTTGGCCCCATTTTCCCGCGCCAGTTTCAACGCCTTCAAAACCGCGGCCCGCGTGCGCGGATGCGATAAATGCGTCCCTGTCACCGTAACGCACCGCGCATCGGCGATGAATTCGGGATCAATGTCATCCTCGCACAGCGCCATATCGGCACAGTTTTCGCGATAGAAAATCAACGGAAACTGTTCCTGATCGCGCACGCCCAAAAGGACAAGGGCCGTCAGGCGTTCGGGGTCGGTAATCACCCCGCGCACATCAACCCCTTCGGCCACAAGCTGTTCACGGATGAAACGGCCCATATGCTCGTCCCCGACCCGCGTGATCAGGGCTGATTTCAGGCCAAGCCGCGCGGTTCCGCACGCCATATTGGTGGGCGATCCGCCGATATATTTGCTAAAGGATGCCATATCCTCAAGTCGGCCGCCGATCTGCGCGCCATAAAGATCGACCGATGATCTTCCGATGGTAATGACATCAAGCTTTTTCATCAGATCGTCCCCCCAAGCGATCCTTCAAGCTCGGCCAGTTCCTGACCGCCCGCCATCAGATCCTGCAATTCTTCGGGTTTGATTTCGCCCCGCTTTGCCGTGCCATGGGTCTGCCCGCGGTTCAAAACCGTGAAACGGTCGCCCACCGCCATCGCATGGCGCACGTTATGGGTAATGAAAATCACCCCGATGCCCGATTTGCGCACACGGTCGATGGTCGCAAGGACATTGGACGTCTGCCGCACGCCAAGGGCCGATGTCGGTTCATCCAGAATAAGGACCTTGGCCCCGAAATAGACCGCACGCGCAATCGCGACCGTCTGCCGCTCGCCCCCCGAAAGGGTGCCGACCGCCTGTTCCGGCTCGCGCAGGTTAATCCCCATGCGCGCCATTTCGTTTAATGTCACCGAATTGGCATGATCGAAATCGATCCATTTGAACGGGCCGAAACTTTTGCGCGGTTCACGCCCCATCCAGAAATTGCGCGTCACCGACATCAACGGGATCATCGCCAAATCCTGATAAACCGTGGCAATGCCGTTTTCCATGGCATCGCGTGGGCTATCAAATGTGATTTCCTTGCCGCTGACCTTCATCGTCCCCTTGGTCGGTTTATGCACACCCGACATGGTTTTGATAAAGGTCGATTTACCCGCACCATTATCGCCCAGAAGACAATGGCATTCGCCTTCCATCACATCGAACGACACCCCGCCCAGCGCGATCACCGGACCAAAATGCTTTTCGATATTGTTCATTTCAATCAATGGCGTGCTCATCACCGTTCTCCCGTGATCATGCGGCGGATATAGGTGTTCATGATGACGGCAAGGATCAGGATACCGCCCAGGAACACACGGAACAGCGAACTTTCAGCCCCGGCAAAAAACAGCCCCTGCTGAACCACACCGAAAATCAGCGCACCAAGTGCCGCCCCGATGACCGAACCATATCCCCCGGTCAAAAGCGCGCCACCGATCACCACACAGATGATCGCTTCAAACTCTTTCAAAAGTCCGCGGTCGGCTGCGGCCGAACCGAATTCCATCACCTGACAGGTGGCGAAAACCGTGGCACAGAATGCGGTAAACATGAACATCAGGATTTTGACCCGATTGACCGGCACGCCAACATAGCGTGCTGCCTGTGCATCCCCACCGGATGCGAAAATCCAGTTCCCGAAACGGGTTTTGGTCAAAAGCCAGTGCCCGAAAATCACCAGGGCCAGCGCCCAGACCACCAGCATCGGCAGGCCTTCAACAACCGGCTGACCGGCACGCGAACCGCGCGTAAAGGTATCAAGCAAGCCAAGATCGGCAAACCACTGGAACAGGTCCTTGAAGATGACCCCGCCAAACAGGAAGGCCAGCGGATCACCCTCTGCGGCTTCCTTGACACCGCCAATAATCGTCTGGCGCGTGGTCAGGATGGATAACCAGATGGTCAGACCGCGCAGGATATAAAGAAACGCCAGCGTGACGATAAAGCTCGGCAACCCGGTCTTGATCACAAGGAACCCGTTTAGCGCACCAAGGGCGACGCAAACGACGAAGGCCGCAATGATCGACAGCCACACCGGCCATCCCATATGCACCGACAGAATGGCAATCACCACCCCGGCAAAACCGATCATCGATCCGACCGACAGATCAAATTCGCCGGCAATCATCAAAAGACAGGCGCCAACGGCGATAATGGCAAACTGCGCAGAAACCACGCCCCAGTTCTGGACCCCTTCGGGCGAGAACATGCCGCTATCGCCCGCGATCATGAAGAAGAAAACAAAGACCAGGATCGTGCCGCAAATAGCGCCCAGTTCCGGCCGGATCATGGCACGTCGAAGGGTTGAGACTTGCTTGAGCCGCTCGTCCGTCATGACATCACTCTTTTAATGGCAGGTGAGTTTTGCCAGGGGGCGGCCAGATGCCAGCCCCCTGACGGGAGGTAACACTTAACGGAATTCGCCAGCGTATTTTTCAACAAGCGCGATATTGTCCTTGGTGATGAAACCGGGACCGGAATTGATGTTGCCAGACGGCAGAACACCATATCGTGCATAGTTGGTCAGGATAACGACCGGCAGATAGCCCTGAAGGTAAGGCTGCTGATCGATGGCAAAGTTGATTTCGCCCTTTTTGATCGCATCGGCAATTTCGCTTGAAAGATCGAACGTGCCAAACATGATCTGACCGGCAAGACCGGCATCACGAACGGCAGCCAGGGTCGGGTGGGCCGAATTCGGACCAAGGGTCAGGATCGCATCCACATCCGGGTTGGAATTAAGATACGCGGCAACCTTGTTCTTTACTTCCGACGGGTCCATGCCGCTATCAATCATCTGGCTGCCAAGTTCGACACCCAGCGCATCGGCAAAGCCACGGCAACGTTCAACCGATGCCGGGTTGGTAATGTAATGGTTCACACAGACAAATGATTTCGCACCGGCGGCCGCGGCGCGTTTGCCCGCCCCAAAACCGGCATCATATTCCGGCTGGCCAACATGCATCAGCGCGCCAAGCTCGGCGGACTGTTCAACTGTGCCGGAATTGATGGTGATCACCGGAATACCGCGATCAACCGCATCCATGATCGGGCCTTTAAGCACGTTGAAATCGGCGATGGTGACAATGATGCCGTCCGGGTTGGTGGCAGCCGCCTGTTCAACGATACGGGCCATATCGGCCAGATCGCCGGTCGGCGGGTTACGGTAATCAACCGTGACTTCCATCTGGTCGCCTGCGACCTTGATGGCATTCTTGATGGTGTTCCACCAGCTGTCCGAGTCCGGCGCATGGCTGATCAGAACGAATTTCTCGTCTTCTGCCGAAGCAGTCCCGGTCAATCCGGTAAAGGCAATGGCAGCGGCCGCAATTGCGGTCAAAGTCTTCTTCATCGTTAGCCTCCCTAGTGGCTTTGAAACGGGGCCGCATGTTGCGCCCCGATGCGTCGACTGAATGTTCAGTGAGCGGTCCGGCCTGTGATTTCTTAAGGCGTCACTTTTTACCGGGCCTCGCTTGCGGGCGTTAGGAACCCCAAATGCGATGAATGGAATTTTTATTCCATTTTTATTTTGATGCAACAAATTTTTTCTATTGCGCAGCCTGATCGCGCTTCGCCCCGATCGCAACCGCCAGCGAAATTGCCAGAGAAAGCGTGGCCGACAGCGCCCTGAACGCACCCACATCGACTTCGGACACCGCAAGTGTCAGGGCATCAATCCGCCGAAGCGGGCTGGTCATGGTATCGGTAATCGCCACCACCGGGTTGCCGAGTCCCCGTGCATAGGCCGCCAGATCGATGGTTTCCTGCGAATAGGGGGCAAAGGTAATGGCAATCATGACATCGCCCTTGCGGATGGCGTGGCGCGGGTTAAGCTTCCCCACCCCGTCATGCAGCACTGCCGGGATGTCCATTTTTTCAAACGCATAGGATAAATAACTCGCGACCGGGAATGCCCGCCTGAATCCGACAATATGGATCATCGGGGCTGCGGCCAGCACATCAACCGCCTCTTCAAGCGACCCTGCATCAATCGACGATGCCAGATTTTCCAGTGACAGCCGCCCGGCCTCGACAAACTCGGCCAAAAGCGCGCTTGGGCTATCGGCCCCGCTTGCCCGCAGATTTTCCAATCGCGTCGCGTAATCGGGCCATTTCTGGGCATATGTTTCGCGAAACATCTTCTGCATTTCGGAAAAACCCGAAAAGCCCAGCAACTGACAAAACCGCATGAAGGCAGATGGCTGTACCCCTGCCCCGGCGGATAGTTCCGCCACGGTTGAAACCGCAATACGGTCGGTATTCTGGGCAACGAATTCGGCGCATTGCCTCAATCTTTTGGGCATTGCCTCCGATATTTCAGCAAGACGATGATTGAATTCCTCAAGCGAGACCGGTGCGGTTTGGTCCGTCATGGCGTACGGGTTTCCTGTTTTTGTTTTTGCTTGACGCTGGATGTATTCCATGATCATCCATTTTATAGAATAAAAATTCTATTTTGATATCGGCAGGGAGTCCAGCGAAATGGCATCAATCGGAATTGGCCTGATCGGCACCGGTTTCATGGGCAAAGCGCATGCGCTTGCATTTGGCGCGGTGCGCGCTGTGATGGGCGATGTCCCCGATGTCCGGCTTGAATTGCTGTGCGACACCCCGGCGGATAAGGCCCAAACCATGGCCGATCAGTTCGGCTTTGCCCGTGCGACTGACGACTGGAAGGCCCTGATTGCCGATCCGGCGGTCGATATCGTATCGATCACGACGCCCAATATGCTGCATTTTGACATGGCATTGGCGGCAATTGCCGCGGGCAAGCATGTCTATTGCGAAAAGCCGCTAGCCCTGACACTTGATCAGGCACGCGCGATGCGCGATGCGGCGCGCAAGGCCGGGGTCAAAACCATGGTCGGCTATAATTACATCAAAAACCCCGCCTTCACCCATGCCTGTAAATTGCTCCGCGAGGGTGCGATTGGTGACATCGTGCATTTCCGCGGCTGGGTCGACGAGGATTATCAGGCCAATCCCGAACTGCCATGGACCTGGCGCAGCACGATTGCCGATGCCGGATTGGGGGCGTTGGGGGATATGGGATGCCATCTGGTGTCAATGACCTATGGTCTTGTCGGCCCGATCGACAGCCTGATTGCCGACATGCAGACCGTTCACGATACACGCCCGCTGGCCGATGGATCAGGCCGGGCAAAGGTCGAAAACGAGGACACGGCAACCGCCCTTGTCCGCTTTGCCAGCGGTGTTCAGGGCAGCATTTCAACATCGCGTTCGGCATGGGGCCGCAAAAGTCGGCTGGCGTGGGAAGTCCACGGCACCAAGGGCATGCTGTGCTTTGATCAGGAACGCATGAACGAATTGCAGCTTTACCGCAACGAAGGCCCGGCAGCAAAACAGGGCTTCACCACCATCCTGACCGGCCCGGAACATCCGCCTTATGGCAATTTCTGCCCCGCACCGGGTCATCAGCTCGGCTTTAACGACCTCAAGGTGATCGAAGCCGCGACCCTTCTGCGCGCCATCCGCGACAATCATGCCGCCTATCCAAGCTTCGGCGATGCCTTTGAATTCGAAAAGGTCATCCACGCGGTTGCCCTGTCGGCCCGCGAAGAACGGCGTGTAAAAATCGACGACCTTTAACGCATGGCATTATCGGAAGGGCTCAAGCGTCCGACTTATGTTCGGGCTTGCCCTTCCGCTTGCCCGATGCCAGCTCTTCAAGCTCCGCTTCGGACATGGTTTCTTCCATCTCTTTCGCAGCACCTTTAAGCTCGCTTTTCTTCTTCTCGCCCCGTTTGACCGAAAGCGCCAAACCGGCCGCCATCTGCTGTGCTTTGGATTTCGCAGGCATTGTCTCGTCCCTGTTTTGGATGTTTGCCCTACTTGCCAAACACCAGAATGGGCGGGAAGTTCCGAAATACGATAAAATCGCCGCCACAAAGGCAGGGTTTTCTGATTTTGGCTGCATGGATGTGAAGCCAACTCCGTCTTTCATCCTCTGGTATGATCAAATATCCACGAAGCAAGTTTGGAACGACTTCCCGACCGGAATCCCGATGTTACAGTCCTGCGTCGCAATTTTACTGTGTGATTGCCTCAAGGTTCCTGCCAACTGCCTTCCAATTCGCAATAGATTTTGAAATCTTTTTAATCGCTCGTTGTCGATCAAGGGCGAATGAAGAGCAGGTTACCTGCCGCATGAAAAGAGGGAGACTTTGGGTGCAATTGATAGCCCGTGCCATGCACGAGACTGGCAACCCTCATACAGGGACCTGTCTTGCCCGTATCACCCCCCCTGTAATGGACAGTGCGGGTTATGCCGGGATGTGCCGACGGGACCGAATGCCGTGCGATTTTCTTTCCTCCGGCTGCTTCCGTGACCAAAGCCCGAAACCGGCTGGCAATCGCGCAAGAAGCCCGATGAAAGTCGCAGCATCTTGTTTCCTTGCACCCGACAGAGGTCCATCATCCTATAATTCCGCAAGGACCGACAAAGTCCTCTCTTCGTGGTACCGCTTAGACGCCGAGGTATCTGATCATGCGCTTTTCTTCTGACATACAAGATCTCGTGTCGCGCCGCGAAAAAGGCAAAAGCCTCGAAGCGCCATTTTATAACGCCCCGGAAATCCTCAAGCTTGATGTCGAGGCGATCTTCAATCAGCACTGGATTTTCGTTGCGGTCGAGCCGGAACTGCCTGAACCCGGTGATTGCATCACGGTCGAGGTTGGCCGCGCCTCCATCCTGCTTCTGCGCGGCGACGATATGGAAATCCGCGCCTTTCACAATGTGTGCCGCCACCGCGGGGCAAAGCTGATCGACGAACGCGCCACCACCATCGGCAATATCGTCTGTCGCTATCACGGCTGGACCTATAACGAAGACGGCGACCTGATTCTGGCCGAACATATGGGCGCTGGCTTCGATAAAAGCTGCCACGGGCTAAAGGCTGTCCATATCCGTTCCATCGCCGGGCTGATTTTCATCTGCCTTGCCGACGAAGCGCCCAAAGATATCGATGAAATGGCCCGCGTGATGACGCCCTATATCGCGCCGCACGACATCGCCAATTGCAAGGTTGCCTTCACCTCCGACCTGATCGAGGAAGGCAACTGGAAGCTGACGATGGAAAACAACCGCGAATGCTATCACTGCGAAGCCAACCATCCGCAATTGACAGTGCCGCTTTCCGAATTCGGTTTTGGCTTCTCCCCTGATGAAATGGACGAACGCCGGTCCGAAGACGTCAAAAAATATACCAAAGCGGTTGAAAACGACCATAAACGCTGGGAATCCTGTGGCCTGCCATCCGCAGAAGAAGATCACCTTTCCGATGTCACCGGCTTCCGCACCATGCGCCTGCCCCTGATGTGGGAAGGAGAATCCCAGACGCTCGATACCAAGGTCGCCTCCAAAAAGCTGCTTGGCAAATTCACCGATCCGAAGCTTGGCGGGCTCAGCTTCTGGACCCATCCGAATTCATGGCACCATTTCATGAGTGACCATATCGTCACCTTCTCGGTCCTGCCGCTGTCAGCCGACCGCACGCTAGTGCGCACCACGTGGCTGGTCCACAAGGATGCCATCGAAGGCGAAGATTACAATCTCGATAACCTGACCCAGGTCTGGAAAATGACCAACCAGCAGGACGCCGATCTGGTCCGTCTTGCCCAGCTTGGCAGTGAACAGCCATCCTACGAACCCGGCCCCTATTCAAGCTTTACCGAACCGCATGTCGAAGCCTTCTGTGACTGGTATATCGCACGGATGAAACAGCATCTGGCCAAAGACAAATCCGGGGCGGCCACCAAATGATGACGCAGACCAATCCACCGGCCACCGGCCAAGCCGCCCCGTCCGGCGACGATGAAAACTTTACCGAGGCCACCCGCATCCCGCTTTGGGACCCGGAACAGGATGACGTTCTGGTCTGTCGGCAGGTGCGGCAGGAAACCCATGACGTAAAGACATTCGTCTTTTCGGCCCGCGAACCGCGCGCGTTTCGCTTCTATCCGGGCCAGTACATGACGTTTGAACTGCCCGTCGAAGGCATGGTCACGCGCAGTTACACGATTTCGGGATCGGCCGCCCGCCCCTACCGGATCGAAATCACGGTCAAACGCGTACCGGGCGGCCCCGGTTCGAACTGGCTGCATGATTACATGCTGCCGGGCAAGGAGGTGAATGTTTCCGGCCCGTTCGGTGAATTCACCACCGACGCCACCGGCGAGGAAAAGCTTCTGTTCATTTCCGCTGGCAGCGGCATCACCCCGATGATGTCGATGACCCGCACCGCCTGCGATCTGTCCGAACCGTCGGATCTGTGTTTCATCCACGCCGCACGCACCCCGGCCGACATCATTTTCCGCGATGAACTATCGCTTCTCGCGGCCCAGAACCCGGGCCTGAAACTTGCCTTCACCTGCAGTACGGCCGCCGCCCATCATAGCTGGAGCGGCTATACCGGCCGCTTCAACATTCAGATGCTGTCGCTCATGCTGCCCGATTTCAAGGACCGCAAGGTGTTCTGCTGCGGTCCTGCCCCCTTCATGGAAGGTGTCCGCAACATGCTGCGCGATACCGGTTTCGACATGGAGAAATATTACGAGGAAAGCTTCGACTTCGGCGCGGAAACCGCCGGAACCTTTGAAGAGCCTGTCGCGGCCCCGGAAATAAGCGGCCAGACTTTCCGGGTGAGCTTCACCAAAACCGGCCATGTTGTCGAATGTGGTCCGGGCATGACGGTGCTGTCAGCAGCCCGCGAGGCGGGGATATTGCCAATGTCCTCCTGCCAGCGCGGCATCTGTGGCACCTGCAAGTCAAAACTGATTTCCGGTGAAGTCGATATGCAACACGGTGGCGGCATCCGCCAGCGCGAAATAGATCAGGGAAAAGTCCTGATTTGTTGTTCGACACCTTTGTCGGACATCGAGGTCGAACTCTAAGACCTCTGCCTTACGCCCCGCACGTTAAGACAGTTCTGAACGAGCTCGCCTTTTGGCGTGCGTGGCACCTTTGATTCAAAATCACAAGAAGGGTCCAGCAAAAGGATCTCTCCTGACGGAATTTTTTCGCAGGTTCATAACAGGAGAATGCTTCATGAGTGACGTAAAAACAGCGGCGGAAGAAACGCCGCCAGAAGGCCAAATCGATACAGACTACAATATTGGTCAGGACAATATCGAAGGCAAACTGGGCCCCATCGGGTTCGATATCCATAACCCCGTCTTTGCCGTCTCCGCCCTGACCGTTATCGCGTTCGTTGCCTACACACTGCTGATGCCAGATCAGGCGAACTCTGTTTTCAGCCTGTTATTCTCCGAAGTCACACAGGGCTTCGACTGGTTCTTCATCGGTGCGGCCGATATTTTCGTAATCCTCTGCCTCGTCGTCGTCGTCAGCCCCTATGGCAAGGTCCGGCTTGGCGGACGGGACGCAACACCTGATTTCAGCTATGTAAGCTGGTTCTCCATGCTGTTTGCTGCGGGCATGGGTATCGGGCTTATGTTCTATGGTGTCTCGGAACCGCTAAGCCATTTCTCGTCTTCTCTGGGCGGGACTGCCGTGGGGGCCGATGGCATTCGGACCGACTGGGCTCCGCTGGGTGCGGCGGCCACGCAGGAAGAAGCCATTCGCCTTGGCATGGCCGCCTCGATCTTCCACTGGGCCCTTCACCCTTGGGCGATTTATGCCATCGTGGCCCTTAGCCTTGCCCTGTTTAGCTATAACAAGGGTCTGCCGCTGACCATCCGTTCCGCCTTCTATCCGATCTTCGGTGAACGCGTCTGGGGATGGCCGGGGCATATCATTGATATTCTTGCTGTTTTTGCGACCCTTTTCGGTCTTGCTACTTCGCTTGGTCTTGGTGCGGTTCAGGCAAATTCCGGCTTTAACAAGCTGTTCGGAATGCCCATCGACACCACCTGGCAGGTGATCCTGATTGTCGGCATCACCTCCATCGCCCTGTTCTCGGTCGTTCGCGGTCTGGAAGCCGGGGTGAAGCTGTTATCCGAAATTAATATGGGGATCGCCTTCCTGCTGTTCCTGTTCGTGCTTGTCGCGGGGCCGACCCTGCTTCTGGTGACCGATGTCTTTGACTTCCTTGGGGCATATCTTCAATACCTTCCGGCTCTTTCAAGCCCGGTCGGTCGTGACGATGTCAACTTCATGCAGGGCTGGACCTCGTTCTACTGGGCATGGTGGATTTCCTGGTCACCGTTTGTCGGCATGTTCATCGCCCGTGTCAGCCGTGGCCGTACCGTGCGTGAATTCATCATCAGTGTTCTGCTGATCCCGTCACTGGTCTGCGTTCTGTGGATGTCGATCTTTGGCGGCTCCGCCATCAGCCAGGTCGTTCGTGACGGCTATACCGCCGTTCAGGAAGCCGACCTTCCGGTGCAGCTCTTCACCATGCTTGATGCACTGCCGCTGGCATCGATCACGTCCTTCATCGGGATCGTGCTTGTGATTGTTTTCTTTGTCACGTCCTCGGATTCCGGGTCGCTGGTCATTGATACGATTGCAGCCGGTGGCAAGGTCGATGCCCCGATGCCGCAGCGCGTCTTCTGGTGCGTGTTCGAAGGTCTGGTCGCAATCGTCCTGCTGCTTTCGGCGGGCGGTCTGAAATCACTGCAATCGATGGTGATTTCAACAGGATTGCCGTTTACGATTGTTCTGCTTGTGATGTGCGTTGCCATCTGGCGCGGACTTGCCAGCGAACCGCGCTGATCACGGTCTTTGATCACTGAAAAACGCCGCCCGGAGGGATCATCTTCCGGGCGGCGTTTTCATGTTAACTTCGATATGCAGGCGAAAGTTACACCTCTTCCAGAACAGGCACCGCTTCAGATACTTGATCGGATACCGGGCGGCGCAATTCCTGTGGCGTGCAGCCATAGCGGCGCCGGAACATCCGGCTTAAATGCGAAGAATCACAAAATCCGCAATCCACCGCCACCTGTGCCACCGACTTCTGGCTTTTCTCCATCAGGTGATGGGCCATATCAAGCCGGATATTCAGGAACGCCACCTGCGGCGATGTATCAAGCGAAAGCCTGAAATGGCGTTCAATCTGGCGCTTGCTGTTGCCCATCCGGCGCGCGATTTCCTGCACCGAAATCGGTGTATCGATATTCTGCTGCATGATCAGCAAAGCCCGCTGCACGATCGGGTCCTGCGTCTTGAGGTCAAGCGGAATACCCGGCTGTGGTTTTTCCGCCTGCAATGCATCATCAATGATCATGATATGCAGGCTTTTGCTGGCCTGTGCGCGCCCGACATGCTTGTCCACCAGATAGGCCGCCAGATGCGCCGAACTGACCCCGCCCGAACAGGTCAGCCGATCCCGGTCGACGACAAAAATCTGATCGGCAACCGGATCAAGCCCTTCGAACTGTTCGATGAAATCGGAATGATGGAACCAGCTAACGCAACAGCGATACCCGTCAAGCAACCCGGCCCGGTGCAACAGGAACGCGCCCGTGCATATCCCGACAAGCGGAATACCGGCCTCCGCCGCCTCGTGCAAAAACTTGTGATAGGCCGAACCAAGATTGGGGGTTTCTTCCATAAGCCCGCCGACCACGACGATATAATTGAACCGCCTTGGGTCGCCCAGCCGTTCCTTGGGCTGAACGATAATGCCGCTGCTTGATGGCACCGGGTCCATGGTGTCGGAAACAACCGTCCAGTTGCACAGGATCGGTCGGCTGCGATCCCCTTCATCCGCTGCCAGTCGCAGCACATCGACAAAATTGGCAAAGGCACACAGCGTAAACCGCTTCGCCAGAATGAACCCGACCGAAAGACGCGGCTTTTCGTGGCCCGATTTGCCCGCACCAGTGACGTTCGCAAGACGCCCCGCTTTAGCGTTCTGAGATCCGGAATACATGGCCCTAGACCCTCCGATGCAGACAAGGTTGCTGTCTTTGTCGTAGCGATAATCCCGCTTTGACGCAAACATTCTATTTTCCGGCGCAAAAATTCACCAAGCTATTTTTTAACAATACCAATAATGCGTTTTTGCGGCGAAAGGATGAAATCCCCAAACCGTGATTTTATCAGGAAGGACGAAGATGAAGGTTCTCGTACCTGTAAAGCGGGTTGTCGATTACAACGTCAAAATCCGCGTCAAGGCAGACGGCACTGGCGTTGATCTTGCCAATGTCAAAATGTCGATGAACCCGTTCGACGAAATTGCCGTCGAGGAAGCCGTGCGCCTCAAGGAATCCGGCAAGGCCGACGAAGTCGTCGCCGTTTCCATCGGCCCGGCACAGGCACAGGAAACCCTGCGCACGGCATTGGCCATGGGGGCGGATCGCGCCATCCTGATCACGGTCGATGGACCGGTTGAACCGCTATCTGTCGCAAAACTGCTCAAAGGCGTTGTCGCGGCCGAAAATCCAGACCTCGTCATCCTTGGCAAACAGGCGATTGACGATGACGCCAATCAGACCGGTCAGATGCTTTCCGCCCTGCTCGGCTGGTCGCAGGCAACCTTTGCCTCTGAACTTGACCTTGGTGATGCCACCGCCAAAGTCACCCGCGAAGTCGATGGTGGTCTTCAGGCCATCGAAGTCACCCTGCCCGCCATTGTGACTGCCGATCTTCGCCTGAACGAACCGCGCTATGCGTCGCTTCCCAACATCATGAAGGCCAAGAAAAAGCCGCTGGAAACAAAAACGCCCGATGATTTCGGCGTTACCGTTTCCCCGCGTCTGCGCCTGATCAAGGTCGAAGAACCCGCTGGTCGCAAGGCCGGCATCAAGGTCGCGGGCGTGACCGATCTGATCGAAAAGCTCAAATCCGAAGCAGGCGTCATCTAAACCGGGCGGAGATAAAAATGGCCATTCTTCTTTTTGCAGAACACGATAATCAATCCCTGTCCGATCAGACTGCCAAGGCACTCAGCGCCGCATCCCTGATCAGCGGCGATATCGACATTCTGGTCGCCGGAAAAAATGCTGCCTCCGTGGCCGATGCGGCGGCAAAACTTTCAGGCATTCGTGGCGTGCTGCTTGCCGAAAGCGACGCGCTTGAAAACCGTCTTGCCGAACCGACCGCCGCCCTGATCGTCAATCTTTCAGGCGATTACGACACCATCCTCGCGCCAGCCACCACCACGGGCAAAAACGTGCTGCCCCGCGTGGCGGCCCTTCTCGATGTCATGCAGGTGTCCGACGTGATCGAGGTTGTTTCCCCCGATACCTTCAAACGCCCGATCTATGCCGGCAACGCGATTGAAACCGTGCAGACGACCGATGCGACAAAAATCCTCACGATCCGCACGACAAGCTTTGCCGCCGCCAATGGCGATAACGCCCCGGCCCCGATCCAGACCATCGATGCCGGATCGGATGGCACCGGTCTTTCGACCTTCCTTGAAAATATCCTGTCGAAAAATGACCGCCCGGAACTTGGCTCCGCGAAAATCATCGTATCGGGCGGCCGCGCGCTTGGTTCCGCCGAAAGGTTCCAGGAAGTCATGACACCGGTTGCCGATAAACTTGGTGCAGCGATTGGCGCATCGCGTGCCGCTGTGGATGCCGGATATGCATCGAACGATTTGCAGGTCGGCCAGACCGGCAAGGTGGTCGCCCCTGATCTTTACATCGCATGTGGCATTTCGGGTGCCATTCAGCACCTTGCGGGCATGAAGGATTCCAAAATCATCGTTGCGATCAATACCGACGAAGATGCCCCGATCTTCCAGGTCGCGGATTATGGCATTGTGGGTGATCTGTTCGACATTCTTCCCGAACTGGAGCGTCAGCTCTGACACGAACGTCACATCCCTTTGAAACGGAGCACATCCAGTGAGCGAACATTCCTATACCCTGCGTATCGCCTGTGACGACCAGCCGGGCATTGTCGCAACCGTCGCCTCTGCCCTGGCATCGCGCGGGGCCAATATCATTGAATCCAACCAGTTCTGGGACCGTCAGACCAACCAGTTCTTTTTGCGCATCGCCACCAGCACGCCGGAAAATGTCAGCAAGGCCGAAATCGAACTGATGCTGAACCCGGCGGTTGACCGCTTCAATATGAAGCTCAAGATCGATGATCTGTCCCGCCGCCCCAAGATCATCATCATGGTCTCCAAATTCGATCACGCGATGCTGCATCTGCTTTATCAGATCAAGGTCGGCTGGCTCGATGCCGAGGTCGCGGCCATCGTCTCGAACCACGAAGACGCGCGCAAAATTGCCGATCAGGAAGGCATCCCCTTCCATTACTGGCCGGTGAACAAGGAAAACAAGATCGAACAGGAAGCCAAACTTGCCGATCTGATCAAGGAAACCAAATCCGAACTGGTCGTCCTTGCCCGCTATATGCAGGTCCTGACCAACGATCTTTCAAGCCAGTTTTATGGCATGATCATCAATATTCACCACTCGTTCCTGCCGTCCTTCAAGGGGGCCAAACCCTATCATCAGGCCTATGAACGCGGTGTGAAACTGATTGGCGCAACCGCGCACTATGTCACGCCGGACCTCGACGAAGGCCCGATCATCGAACAGGAAACCGAACGCGTCAGCCACGCCATGTCGGCCGATGATTTCGTCGCCACCGGGCGCGATATCGAAGCCCGCGTTCTGGCCCGTGGTGTCAAATACCACCTCGAAGGCCGCGTGATGCTGAACAAAAACCGCACCGTAGTCTTCACCCAATAATTCTTCACCCAGTAATATCGCCAGAATTCCGCCACCGCCGACACAAGATAACCATCGCAATAAGAAGGAAAGAGAGAAATGGCCGCATTTCCGAACAGGGCAAAAGTCGTTATCGTCGGCGTCGGCGGTATTGTCGGTGCATCGGTATCGCATCATCTGATCGAAAATGGCTGGGACGATATTGTCGGCATCGACAAATCGGGCATCCCGACCGATATCGGCTCGACCGCGCATGCGTCCGATTTCTGCTTTGCGACAAGCCATGATCTGCTGTCCTGCTGGACAACAATGTATTCCATCGATTTCTACGAAAAGATGGGCCATTACGCCCGCATCGGCGGGATCGAGGTTGCCCGTGTCGGCGATGATGCCCGCATGGCCGAACTCAAACGCCGCGTTGATTCCGGCAAGGCATTTGGCACCAACGTCAAAATCATCAGTGCGTCCGAGGCCAAGGAAAAATTCCCCCTTCTCGAAGAAGACCAGATTCAGGGGGCTATGTGGGACCCGGATGCCGGCCTTGTCATCCCGCGCTCGCAAACCGTGGCGGGCAAGCTGATCGATCAGGGTGTGGCAAGTGACAAGCTCAAAATCTTTGCCAACACCTCCGCCCTTGAACTGATCACCGAAAATGGCCGCATCACCGGGGTTAAAACCGAACGCGGTACGATCCATGCCGATTATGTTGTCGTCTGTGCCGGTCTCTGGGGCCGTCTGATTGCTGAAATGGCGGGCGAAGACCTGCCGGTGATGCCGGTTGACCATCCGCTGACCTTCTTCGGGCCGTATAACGAATTTGCCGGCACCGGTGTTGAAATCGGCATGCCGCTTCTGCGCGATCAGGGGAATTCGGCCTATATGCGCGATACCGGCGATCCCAAAAGCACCGAAGGCGGCCAGATCGAATGGGGCTATTACTACGAAGAAAACCCGCGTCTGGTCCATCCGCGTGAAATCCTTGAAAAGGATCAGGCCCGCCTGTCCCCGTCCCAGCGCGATCTTGAACTCGAAGACGTGATCGAACCGCTTGAACGCGCCATGGAACTGACCCCGATCCTGACCGAACTTGGCTTTAACGAAAGCCATTCCTTCAACGGCCTTCTGCAAACCTCGGCCGATGGCGGCCCTTCGATGGGCGAAAGCCAGAAGCTGCGCGGCCTTTGGTATGCGGTCGGCATCTGGATCAAGGACGGGCCCGGCATGGGCAAACTGATTGCCGACTGGATGACCCATGGCCGCACCCATGTCGATCACCATGCGATTGATTTCGCGCGCTTCAATGAATTCCAGCTTGACGAGAAATACATTTACGACCGCTGCTGGGAAACCGCGAAAAAGATCTATAACCCGCCGGTTCACCCGCGCGAGCCCTTTTCAAAAGCCCGCGGCATTCGACGCTCGCCGTTTTACGAACGCGAAGTCGAACTTGGCGGCTATTTCATGGAACTGGGCGGTTGGGAACGCGCCCACGGTTACGCCGCCAACGAACATCTGCTTGAAAAATACGCCGACCGGGTGCCGGTGCGTGAAAATGAATGGGATACCCGCCATTTCTGGCGCGTTTCCAACGCCGAACAGCTCGCGATGAGTGACGATTGCGGCATCATCAACCTGTCGCACTTCCACATGACCGATATAGAAGGCCCGGATCATGTCGAACTGATGGAATGGCTCTGTGCCGCCAAAATCGGTGGGGATGCCAATATCGGCAAGGGTATCTATACCCATATGCTCGATGACGAGGGCATGGTCCGTGCCGACTTCACCGTCTTCCGCATGGCGGACCGTTGCCGTCTGGTCAATGGGGCGGATGCCGGCCCGCGTGACCTGATCTATATGCGCCGCATGGCACAGGACAAGGGCTGGGACGTCACCATCACCGACGTCACCGAAAAATTCACAACCATCGGCATCTGGGGCCCGAACGCACGCGAAAACCTCAAAAAGGTTGTCGCCGCCCCCGATGAACTCGATATCGAAAACTTCCCGTTTGCCGCCATCCGCCAGATCAGCATTGCGGGTAAAACCGTCACCGCATTCCGTATTTCCTATGTCGGGGAACAGGGGTGGGAACTTCATATGCGCTACGAAGACGGCCTTGCCGTCTGGGATGCGCTGCGCGGCATCGGCGTGATGGCCGTGGGTGTTGAAACCTATGCCAACTCGCGCCGTCTGGAAAAATCACTGCGTCTGCAAAACGCCGATCTGCATACGCAATATAACCTGATCGAAGCCGCCCTTGCCCGCCCAAAAGTCAAAGAGGCCGATTTCCGTGGCAAGGCAAAGCATGTCGAATATCGCGAACGCGATCATCAACCCGCCATGCTCTGCACCCTTGTCATGACCGACAACAAGGATGCCAATGGGGTGGCGCGCTACCCGGTCGGCAATCTGCCGGTCATGGACCCGGACACCGGCAAAACCCTGATTGATGAACTGGGTCGTCGCTCTTACACGACCTCCATCGCCTTTGGCCCCAGCATCGGCAAAAACATCGCCCTTGCCTATCTGCCATGGGATTATTGCCAGGAAGGCCGCAAACTGACCGTCTCCTATTTTGACGAGATTTACCCGGTCGAGGTCGTCGGCATCGGCTACAAGCCGCTTTACGACCCGGAAAACCTCAAACCGCGCAGCTAAACCGTTTTCTGACGATGCAAAGAATTAAGACAGGCAACACGCATTAAGGTAGGCAGCTATCATTCTCATTAAAAGTTAAATCAAAAGGATTTGGTTAAAGCAGATCAAGGTTCTGCCACGCATCATAGGCGGCAACAACCGTTGCCAGCTGCGCGGTATGGGCCGCGATGAAGGCATCGCCATAGATCGTTTCATCGGGATATTCGGTAATCAGGGTCAGCGGCACGTCATGTCGATCATCAACCGAAATCATGCACGGAAAACCATTGATGATCCGAAAACCGGTTTCACCGGCATGAATGCGATAAAGATCAATCTGTGCCGCGTTGAATGCCAGAAGCCCCGGAATGGCGGCAAGTTTCCGGGTAACCTGATCGATAAAGTTTTCCGCCCGTTCCGACCATTCATCATGATGGCGCATGATCAGGAAAAACCCCTTCGGCAGGGTCCACATGCCAAACCCGCGCGGAACATATCCCGAAAGCGGCCGGGTCCATTCATGGCAGGGATAGCCATGCAGATTGACATGCAGGCTTGCCCCGCTGATGGCACGCGCCCGCACCCGGATTTCCTTTTCATAAAGGCCATCACCACTGCGATATTCCATGTCATCGCCAAGTGCGGTATAGCGCGCCGCATGATGCATATGGGCTGGGTTATCAACAATCAGGCGCTGATGAAGGGCATAACCATCCGGATTTTCCAGCGGTGAAATCGTGAAATGCGCCCCATCGCGTTTTGCCAGCTCCAACGCCCCGCGAAGCGCGCCCGCAACACCTGAAATCTCGTTGGGATGCTGCCCGCCACTGATCATGACCGGCAAATCCGTACCCTTGTGATAGCGCGCATTCAGAATGCGCCCGGACCGCGACGTCGCGTGGAATTCTTCGCCTTTGATCCCGTCAAGCTCGGCGCGGATTTGCGCAACCGTCAACGGGCGGGTGGCGCAATCAATCTGTTGCATCTCACCCGCTGTCTCGTCCTTTGACAGGGGGCGCAATTCAACCGTGACACGGGTCTCGCCATCCCCATCACCAGCACTGGGCACCTGACGGATTTCCGGGACAATCTGCCCCGGCTGCAATCCGCGATCACCCAGCGGACGACCTGATTTGACCTGAAAATATTCCAGCAGCGAGAAATAGAAATCCTCGTGCAGGGCTTCATGCAGGCTCAGAACCTCGTGACCATGGGCGATCTTCTGATCATGCCCCGGCAGATCAACCGAGATATTCAGCTCTTCGAAATAGGGTTCCTGACCACCCCAGTCATGATCGGCAATGGCCGTCATGGTCCGGGCAAAAAGGGCTTCGTATTCGGTTTCAATCCGCTCATCGCGAACAATCTGACCATCGGCATCGGTAATCCGCACCCACCCGGTCGGCGACAGGTGGGTTTCATCAACCACATCCTGATGCACGCGGTTTGGCGCAAAAACTTCGTGACGGGTTTCAACCCCATCCGCCCCACGCAGGATCACATCATAGGTGCAATCACAACGATCCGATGCCCCGAACGTGATCGAGGCTGGCGTAACCAAGGCCGCCAAGGGGTAGGTTTCAAGCAGGAAGCGATTATCCGCCGCATTTTGATGGCGCGGATAACGCACCGTGATATCGGCAATGCCCGACTTTGCCAGATCAATATCTTCAAGGAAGAAATGCAAAAGCGGCTTATAGGCACTGCGAATGCGCGCCTGGATCCCCTGCTGGGCCAACTTTGCCTCGGCCGCGGCACGGGTTTGGGCATCGTTAAACAGCCATGCCTCGATAAACTGCCCGGGGCGGGCAGCCTTGACGATTTCATCGATCAGGTTTGGGAGGGTCGGCGCAAAGGTGGTGGCGAAAATCTGTGTCATTTGGACGTCCTGCCTGTGGGGTCAAGGCTATCGCGCAGCCAGTCGCCCAGAAGGTTCAGGCCAAGCACGGTCAGAAGAATGGCAAGCCCGGGGAAAACCGACACCCACCAGGCATTCTGCAAATAGGTCCGCCCATCCGCTAGCATCCCGCCCCAGCTTGGGATCAGGGGGTCAACCCCCAGCCCAAGGAAGGTCAGGCTGCTTTCAAGCAGGATATTGGTCGCAACATTAAGCGTCATCAGTACGATGACTGGCCCGATCAGGTTCGGCAGAAGGTGACGGAACAGGATATGAATATCGCGCACGCCAATCGCCTTGGCCGACTGGATGAATTCCCGATCCCGCAATGACAGAACCGATCCCCGCACCAGACGGGCATATTGCACCCATTGCGCAATGATCAGCAGAATGATCATGTTGGTCAGTCCACCGCCGATAATCGCGATAAAGGTAATCGCCAGCAAAATGAACGGCAATGCAAGCTGCACATCAGCAAAGCGCATCACGATCATGTCCCAGAAACCGCGATAATATCCCGATATCAGGCCCATGATCACACCAATGACAACCGCCCCGGCAACGGAAAGCAAACCAACCTGAAGCGATATTTTGCCGCCTGAAACCACACGCGCCAGAACGTCACGCCCCAGCGGATCGGTACCAAAGATATGATCGGCATTGGTAAACGGCGCGATCAGGCGGGCCGAAAGATCAATCTTGTCCGCCCCGCCAGGAAACAGCAGGTCGGAAAACACGACCAGAAAACAGATGCCACCGGTCAGAACAGCACCCAGAACGAATTCAAGATTTTTAAAGCGCGCAAACCGCGCCTTGGTTGCAGTGGTCGCCATGGGGTTACTCCGTCCGGATACGTGGATCAATCAGGCCATAGGCAATGTCGACAAGCAGGTTCACCCCGACAATCATGATCGACAGAACCGTAATCACGGCCTGCAGAACCGGATAATCACGTGCACCAACGGCATCAAAAGCCAGCGTGCCCATTCCCGGCCAGTTAAACACCAGTTCGACGACAACAATCCCGCCCAGAAGATTGCCAAACTGCAAACCGAAATAGGTCACAAGCGGGATCGCACAATTGCGAAGCGCGTGTTTATAAAGAACGACCTTCTCGCTAAGCCCCTTGGCGTGTGCGACCATAATGTATTGCGACTGAAGGGTTTCCAGCATCGAGGTCCGCACAAGCCGCACATTGGTTGCGGTCAGGATCACCCCCATGGTGATCGCCGGCATGATGAAGTTCTCAATCCCCGTCATGCCACTTGGCGGCAGAAGCCGGAAAGTAATCGACAGCAACAGCACCAGCATGATCGCCAGCCAGAAATTCGGGAATGACAGGCCAACCAGCGACAGGATGCGAATGACCTGATCGGGCCATTTGCCCCGCGAAATGGCGGCCTTGATCCCCAGCGGGATCGAAATCACGATGGATACGAACATCGATGCAAACGCCAGCATCAGGGTCGCGGGCAATGCATTGCCAATCAGGGTGGAAACCTGCGTTCCACCAAGGAAGGATCGACCGAAATCAAGACTGAAAAGCCCCAGCATGAAATCGGCATACTGAACAAAAAATGGCTGGTTCAAACCAAGGGATTCACGAATACGTGCAAGGTCTTCCTCGGTGATGCTGCCGGCCCCCTGGCTTAACATCAGCGCCGGGTCACCCGTCAGGCGGATGGCAAACGAGACAATCAATGTCACCGCGACGACCACGAAAATCGCCTGCAAAAGGCGTTTGATCAGAAAACCAGCCAAAACACTTGTCCTTTAAAGAAATAGGCATGAAAGCCGCCCGGCATCTGTCCGGGCGGCTTTCGTTTCACATCAGTCGACAGTCACTTCCGTCAGGCGCAGACGGCTGTCGGGAACCGGGGTGAAATTCTTGACGCGCTTGGAAACCCCAAAGATCGCATTGAGGTTATAAAGCGGCATTTCCAGCGCACGATCGGCCGTGTAATGCGCAATCGACTGCAGGATCTCTTCACGTTTGGCACGGTCGGTAATCGCACGCTGGGATTCCAGCAGCTTGTCGAGTTCCGGGTCGCTGTCATACGGGTTCCACTTTTCGCCCGTGTGATACATGGAATAAGCGGTGTTATCATAATCAAGCGTCCAGCCGCCCCACGACTGCTGGAACATCGCACCGGTTTTACCCGCCGGAATGATGTCATTAAGCAGAACGTTGGTTTCATAAGGCTTGATCGTCGCATTCAGGCCAATCACCTGAAGGTAGCTGGCAACGGCCTGAGCAACTTCGTTAAAGGTTGCGTCATTGCCGCGAATGTCGATCTGGATTTTCGTGCCCGGTGCAACACCGGCTTCTTTCAAAAGCGCCTGTGCCTTGGCCGGATCATACGGCAACGGCTTCATCGACGGGTCATTGCCAAACGACAATTCACCCTGGAAACTTGCAATCGGCGCTGCCTGACCACCAAGGATCGAGTCAATGATCGCCTGACGATCCACACCGTAAATCATCGCCTTACGGACTTTTTCATCCGCCGTGATGCCATTGCCGGTATTAAAGCGCAGGGCATAAACCGTCGGGCTTACGGTGGTGACGATATCGATATTTTCGTCTTCCTGAATGGTCGGGATCATGCCGATCGGAATGGTCGGCGGAATGACAAGGTCAACGTTCCCGGCCTGAAGTTCCGCAACCGCGGTCGACGGTTCACTGATGAAGCGATACTTGATGGTCGAAAGTTTCGGCACACCGCCCCAATGATCAGCATAGGCTTCAAGCGTCAGACCAACTTTCGGCTCATAGGAAACCATTTTGAACGGACCGGTGCCGATCGGATGGGCGTTGAAATAATCTTCGCCTTTTTCCGCGATGTATTTCGGCGGAACAATCATCGCACCATAACCGGCAAGCTTGGTCAGAAGCACCGGATCCGGCTGGGTCAGATGCATGTCGACGGTGTTTTCGTCAATAACTTCGACCGATTTGATTGCGGCATAGTTTGACCGCTGCGGCCCTTTTTTGCCTTCATCACCCATCAGGCGATCAAAGGTGAATTTGACCGCTTCGGCATTGAACGGTTCGCCATTCTGGAAGGTCACGCCTTCGCGCAGATGGAAACGGATGCGCGTACCGCCATCAAATTCTTCCCATGATTTCGCAAGCCCCGGAACCAGTTTGGCATCCGGCCCGCGATAGGTCAGACCGTCATAAATATTGGTCGCAACCGACGACCAGTTGACCAGAAACGTATCGACCGGGTCCCAGCTACCGGGGTCCTGTGGTGATGAAATGGTCAAGGTGCCTTCGGCATATGCCGGCGCAGTTGCCATCAGGCCGCCCGCAAAGGCAAGAGCCATCAGCGCACTGCGCATTCCCTGTTTTTTCGTCATGTTATTTTTTCTCCGTTGTTGGTGGCTTGGCGCGAGGGGAGACAAGGCTTGCGACCCAAGGGCCGCTTAACGTGCGTCGGCCACAAAGTGACCGGGCGCAATTTCGCGATGGGCAAGGATGGCCGGTTCATCACCGACCCGGCGGATCGGGCTTGGAATTTCGCCATCCATCAGGATGCGGTCGCGCACGATTGTGGGATCCGCGACCGGCACGGCACTCAGAAGCCGCTGGGTATAAGGATGTGTCGGCGTTTCAAGAACCTGCTGGCGCGATCCAAGTTCGGCAACCTGACCAAGGTAAAGCACGGCGACCCGATGGCTCATTTTTTCGACCACCGCCATGTCATGGCTGATGAACAGATAGGCAAGCCCGTGTTCTTCCTGAAGCTCCATGAACAGATTGATGATCTGTGCCTGGATCGACACATCAAGCGCCGAAAGCGCTTCGTCGGCAATGATCAGCTTGGGATTGGATGCCAAGGCGCGCGCAATACAGATACGCTGGCGCTGACCGCCGGAAAATTCATGCGGGTAACGATTGGCATGGGCCGATGTCAGGCCGACCCGTTCCAGCAATTGGTCAACGCGTGCGGCAATCTGTTTTTCGCCCTCAATAAGGCGGTGCGTGCGGATCGGCTCGGCAATCGAAAATCCGATTTTCTTGCGGGGATCAAGGGACGCAAACGGATCCTGAAAGATATACTGGATTTCCTGACGCAGGCGCTGCTGTTCGCCTTTGCCCATTGCACTAAATGCGCGGCCTTCGAAACTGATATTTCCCGCCGTTGCCTTTTGCAATTGCTGGATCGTGCGGCCAATGGTTGATTTGCCCGATCCGGACTCTCCGACAAGGGCAAGCGTTTCACCACGATAAATATCAAAACTGACATTCTCGACCGCGTGAACCCGGTGGGAAACCCCGCCAAACAGGCCCTTTTTGATATCAAAGCGCGTCACCAGATCACGTACCGACAATAACGGGGCCTCGTCGTAACGTGCGGTATTCTGGATATGCTCCGTCCCGACCAGACGCGGCGTATCGCCATCCATCATCGTCACCGGGAACCGTTTGGGGAATGCTTCGCCCGTCATGCTGCCCAGTTTGGGCACCGCGGACAACAGGGTCTGGGTATAGGGATGGGCAGGATTGGCAAAAATATCGGCAACCGTACCTTCTTCAACCTTTTTGCCCTTCCACATGACGACAACATCATCGGCAACCTCGGCAACGACCCCCATGTCATGGGTGATGAAAATCACCGCCATGCCAAGTTCCTGTTGCAGGTCGCGGATAATGGTCAAAATTTGCGCCTGAATGGTCACGTCAAGGGCCGTTGTCGGTTCATCCGCAATCAGGACTTTGGGCCGACAGGCAAGCGCCATGGCAATCATGACGCGCTGGCGCATCCCACCCGAAAGCTGATGGGGATACCGCCCCAGAAGTTCCTGCGCATCAGGCAGCCGCACCATATCAAGCAGCCGTTTGCTTTCAACAAGCGCATCGGGCTTCGACATGCCTTCATGCAGCATCAGGGATTCCGCGATCTGATCACCGATGGTGAAAACCGGGTTCAGCGACGTCATCGGTTCCTGAAAAATCATCGCGATGTCTTTGCCGCGAATGCGGCGCATCTGTTTTTGCGATAGCGCCAGCAAATCTTCATCGCGATCTTTTGACGTAAACCGGATGCGCCCCGATGCATAGGATGCGCCCATCATATCGGCCAGACGCATGATCGACATCGATGTCACCGACTTGCCCGATCCGGACTCTCCGACAATTGCCAATGTCCTTCCGGGTTTCACGGCAAAACTCAGATTTTCGATGACCCGGCTGTCGCCGAACTCAACGGACAAATCTTCGACGGACAGGATCGGAACAGAAACAGAATCAGTCACGCAAACATCCTCGGCAATGTAAGGCGGATGCGCGGGTGGCGCGCACCGGTCAAACCGGTGTCAGTGCTGCAAGACGTGATTGGCGCCAGATCGGGTTTCTCGTCCGGCACGGTGGGGGCCGTGGCCTTCTGACGATGCGTAACGGAAAGTTGTAACGCGGTCCCTCTTAACGACGATTGCCAACAACCCTGATACCGAATTCATGGTTTTTTATTTTGTATACAAACCTCATCATTTATTCGACAAATTGTCAACGAATTGAATTTAACTAAATTCAATTCGGTTTGAATGCCCTGTCGCCGCATAATCCACCGCACAGCCCGGACGCATTAAAGGTTTGTTTCAAAACCATAATTTCGCAACGCAGCATTTCCCTCCATGTCACGGGTAATCCAACACACCCTGCAACCCAAAGACGAACGCATCACAACACTTTCGTAACACGCCCAAAGACTCCTCATGACCCGACCTCAAACCACCCTTCCCTTTGCCAAACCGGACCAGTTTTTCGGTCATCCCTTAAGCCCCGCAAAATTGGCTCCCTTCATTTTGCCAAAACGGCTCTTTATGACGCACCAATAATATCCCAGACTGCATTCTCCCTCGCCTCGCAACAAAGGTCATCAGATGCCATCCGAATATAAAAACGAATTTGGTCAGCCGGTCGGCCGCCCGGTTGAAAACTGGAAAGAATGCCCGATGCCACCACGCAGTGACATGGTCGGTCGCCATGTCATTGTCACCCCGGTCAATGTAAAACGCGACGCCAGACAACTGTTTGACGCCAATCGCGAAGCCATGGACGGATCGCGCTTTACCTATCTTTTCACCGACGCATTCACCGATTTTGACGCTTATCAGGTGTGGCTTGAAAGCCTGGCCACCACCAGCGACCCGATGCTGCACACCATCATCGACAAGGCATCCGGCACCGCAGTAGGTGTCGCCGCCTTCATGCGGATTGATACCAAATTTGGCGGCATTGAAATCGGCAATATCAACTATTCCCCGGCCCTGTCGCAAACCATCGGCGGCACAGAGGCGATGTATCTGATGATGAAACGCGCCTTTGACGAACTTGGATACCGCCGGTACGAATGGAAATGCGACGATCAGAACGCCCCGTCACGCGCCGCTGCCCTGCGGTATGGCTTCACCTACGAAGGTACCTTCGGCAATCACATGGTCTATAAGGGCCGCAACCGCGATACCGCGTGGTTTTCGATTACCGATCTTGAATGGCCAAGGATCAGGACCGCGTTCGAAGCATGGCTTGCCCCTGGCAACTTTGATGAAACCGGCAAACAACGCAATAGTCTGCAAAGCTTCCGCAAGGTATAATCACACGCAGGGAACACAAGCAACGCGCGCATTCATGATCGCGCATAGCGGGAGGTTATGCCATGCCGTCCTTTTCCGTTTGCCTGCAAAAAAGCCTGAAATACCTGATAACAAGCATCTTTCTGATCGGCGCGGCACAAATTGCACGCGCCGATATTATCCTGCCGATGCCCGACCCGGACCAGATCAATCGGATCGAGCTTGACGGTTACGAACAGCTTGAAGAGCTTTACGAAAGCCTCGATTACACCCAGCAAAGCTGGCAGGAAGGCAAACGTGAAGTCCCGCGCCTGTTCCTGCAAACCATCCCCGAAAGATGGCGAAGTGAAATCAGCGATCAGGTCACCGTCGCCACCAAAAAACGGATTTTCTTCCGCACATTGGGGCCGCTTGCCCTGCTCGCGAACGAGGAAATCGAATTTCAGCGCGTCGCACTGGAAAAGGCCATTGCCGATGGTGACAATACCGTAATTACGGAACTTGCCACCCAGTACAGGGTCGATGGCGCCCCGGGTGACAGCACAACCATTGCCGAACTGCGCGAACGGATCAATCCGGTGCCGCCGTCACTTGTTCTGGCGCAGATGGCAATCGAAAGCGGCTGGGCCACGTCGCGCTTTGCCGCCCTTGGCAATGCCCTGTTCGGGCAATGGACCTATGATGGCGAGGGCATCACCCCCGAACAGCAACGCACACATCTGGGCGATTATAAAATCGCCTCCTTCCGAACCCCGTTCGGATCGGTGCGCGCCTATCTGCTGAACCTCAATACCCATAATGCCTATGCCGATCTGCGTGACATGCGCGCAAGCGACATCGCGGCGGATCGACAGTCAACCGGTATGGAACTGGCCGAAGCCCTGATCCGCTATTCCGAACGCGGGGAAGAATATGTCAAGGAAGTCCAAGCCGTCATCAGGCAGAACGGCTTGCAGGAAGTCGACAATGCCGTCCTTGAAGGACAATATTATCACCTGATCCCGATCGGTGCGACGGCACAATAGGTTCGCATTCACAAGCCGACAGCCGGTGCCGGGCTATTCCCCGACACCGGCAAAGCTGCGCATGTCGAATATGCTGTTATCCAGAAACGCATCCGGGCCGACAAACGCCCGGTCCGCGGCATCATTCACGCCCTCAACCCGCCAGTCATCATGCGGAAGCGCAACATCAAGCCCCTTGACCGCACGGCGATAAAGGTCGGGTCGGTATATGTCGGATATAAGCGTATTGAAATCGACGGTGGCATCCACCTGCCCCCAGCGCTGCATCTGCGTGCCAACCCACGCCCCCTGCGACAGCCACGGGAACGTCGCGGTATAGCGATAAAACACATGGCGATCGGGTGCCTCAATCGGATTGTCCCCGGGCTTCAGAACCGGTCGACCAAGCAACGATGCCCGCAGGATATCAAACGATGCGCCGACATGGTTTTCACCAGACAGCAATTGCGCCAGTTCGGTACGGTTTTCCGGCTGATCGGCCCATTCCGCCGACCGGACAAGCGCTCGCACCAGTGCATCCACCGTATCTGGATTGGATTGCACCCAGTCTTCGCGCACGCCAAGAACCTTTTCCGGGCTGCGCGCCCAGATATCTTCCTTAAGAGCCACAATCACGCCATCCCCATGGAACACCGCCCGCTGGTTCCACGGCTCCCCCACGCAATAGCCATCAACCCAGCCATTGCGCAGACTGTCAAACATCCGTGGTGGCGCAATCACGCCGATATTAACGTCCTTATCGGGGTCAATACCGCCCGCCGCCATCCAGTAACGCAGTTCGTAATTATGGCTTGAATACGGGAACACGGTCGCAAAGGACATGATCGGACGACCGGCCGCCCGGTCCTCGTCGATCACTTTTTTAAGTGCCCGTGCCGAAAGCCCGCGCGGCCCATGCATCGCCGCCGGATCCGCTTCAAGCATCCGCTGATAAAGCCGGGTTGAAACCGTAATCGCATTCCCGCCCCGCCCCAGCGCCATCGGCACCGCAATGCGCTGCGACGGCATCCCGCCAAGCCCAAGCCGCGCTGCCAACGGAATGCCCGCCAGAAGATGCGCCGCGTCATAAACACCATAAGACAGCTTGTCGCGAATGGCCGCCCAGGACATTTCCCGGATCAGGGTCAGGTCGATATTTTCTTCCTCGGCAAAGCCCTTGGCACGCGCCACGACAGGCAGGGCACAATCCACAAGTGGCACAAAGCCAAGTCGAACCTGTTTAAGGGACATGCGTTAGAACTCCAACTGAAAGGCCGTGATCACGCTTTGCGCGATTTCAGAAATTTTGCGGTTCTGTTTCATGGCGTTTTTGCGCAGCAGGTTATAGGCCTCGTCCTCGCTTAGCCCCTTTTCCTGCATCAGAAGTCCTTTTGCCCGATCAATCAACTTGCGATCATTAAGTTTGGCCTTGGCCTCGTCCCGTTCCCGGCGCAACTGGTCAAACGCGTTGAAACGCGAAATGGCCATTTCGACGATGGGCCGAATACGATCCTGACGCAAGCCATCAACGACATAAGCACTGACCCCGGCCTCTACCGCCTCGCGGATCGTGTTGCTGTCACTTTGATCGACAAACATCGCAATCGGGCGCGCAATAACACGCGATACCTGAAACATCTGTTCAAGCGTATCACGGTCCGGGTTTTCAAGATCAATGATGATGATGTCGGGGGCCAACGCCTGAATGCGTTCGACCAGATTGTATGACGTGCCGATGCGGCTGACACGGGTATAGCCACTTTCGACAAGGCCGCGCTCGACAATGGCGGCACGGTCCGGGTTTTCGTCGATCACCAGAATGCTGAAGTCTTCAAGCTTCATTTAAACCAACCCAAATCCCTGACGATCAAGGTCTCTCTCCTGTCTGTTCTTTTTCGCCCGAACCTTGATGGCCCGGTGAGAACCGGGATGCGGCACATGCCGCATCCCGGAAAGATCGTATGTTATTCTGCCGGAACCGCCTGCGCACCGGATGGCAGCGCATCGCGTTCCTGCATGGCTTTTTCGAAACGTTCCTTTTCCTCGGCCACGGTCTTTTCCGAGAAACGAACCGCAAGCGCAGCAAAGGAACAGATAATCACGGCAATGCCAAGATACATCAGGCCCTGCTGATAGGTCAGTGCTTCGGATTTGAACAGGAAGCCCGCGGCAACCGCCCCGGCATTCCCGCCCGCACCGACAATACCGGCAACCGAGCCAAGCGCCTTGCGATTAACAAACGGAACAATCCCGAATGTCGCACCTTCGGACATCTGCACGAAAAGCGAGAAGACCACCATCATCGACACCGCGATGACCAGCGCATCCATCATCGAAAACGCAACAAGTGCAACCCCTTCGATGAACAGCGCCAGGAACAGGAACTTGACGCGGCCCGAAAGCCCGCCCTTGGCGGCAAATTTGTCGGAAAACACCCCGCCCAGCGTGCGGGCAAAGATGTTCATCAGGCCAAACAGACCGGCAATCAGACCGGCTGTCTGAAGGCTAAGTTCAAACCGGTCAAAGAAATAGATCGCGGCAATGTTGTTGATCGTAAGCTCGACACCGAAACACGCCCCGTAAACCAGAAACAGCGCCCAGACCCGGTAATCCTTGGCCGCGGCCAGCATGCCCTTGGTCGCACCGGCATGATCATCTTCCGGTGACAGGGCACCGCTTTTGCGCATGTCGGCATAGTTGCCATCCGGCGCATCGGTGGTGAAGAACCAGTAAAGTGCCGCAACCACCAGCATGATCACACCCGGGAAGACCATCGCCAGACGCCAGCCCATGGTTTCCGAAACGCCAAAGCCAAGCACCATGGCAAGGATCAGCGGCATGACCATCTGTGTCACACCCCCGCCAAGGTTGCCCCAGCCCGCCGTGGTCGCATTTGCGGTACCGACAACGTTCGGCGCAAACATGGTCGAGGTATGATACTGCGTGATCACGAACGATGCCCCGATCGAACCGATGGCAAGACGCGCCAGCAGGAAAGTTTCATAGCTGTCGGCAAGCCCGATCAGCATGACCGGCAAAGACCCCAGAACCAGCAACGCCGTATAGGTCTTGCGCGGGCCGATTTTATCGCAAAGCGGCCCGATCAGAAGTCGTACAAGAACGGTAATCGCGACAGACGCGATGATGGTATTGCCGATTTCACCCTTGGTCAGGCCAAGATCATCGCGCACAAGCGGCATCAGCGGCGCGATACCGAACCAGCCAAAGAAACACAGGAAGAACGCAAGCCAGGTCAGGTGGAAAGTCCGCATCTGGACAGTCTTGAGACTGAAGAGATTGATCCGCGGAGCCTTGTTTTTGATTTCCATAACAATGAAGCCCTTCGTTTGGGTCACTCCGAACCGGTTTCCCGGTTGTCGCGACCGACGGTTATTTCCCCAAGGGCCGCACGCTTCATCAGATGGATTCCGCTGGCGGCCCGTCATTCGTTTCGACTGCGGCTGCGCCATCGTTGCGCGCCAAAATCAAACGTCTGATCGCCCGCCATTGGACGAAGAACTGTGAGTCACCCGTCATTGGGCCAGCTTCCGTCGAAGCGGCTCACATGAAACAAGTTGTGCAAACCGTGCGCCAATTTTTTCGCAACGCGGAAGTTTTCAAATAATTCCCTGAAATTCAATACAATTTATCCACCGCAACTGCACAGACGAAAAACTCACCCCGCCTGAAAGCAGCATACTTGCACATTTTTTAATCTCATCATTTTGCGTGTGGTTATTTTTTAAACAATCACAGGTTTCGTGCAATTTTTGCTTATCCCGCAGGCATCAAAAATCTTATTTTAAATCAGTATATTGCAAGTTTTTCGGCGCAATCTGCAGTTCTGGCACGCAACTTGTATAGTAAGGGACAAGAGCGCGGGCAAGGTCGCCTGCTGCCACGGCAGAAATGCCAACCCCATATATAGAATCCAATGGCGGGTTCACCCGGATAACGACGTCCGTTGCGAGATTGCCTTTTTGACAGGCAGTGCGCACCGGGCGTTTTTTTTTGCCAATTCGCTTCCCGCGATCAGGAGCCAGAGACAAATGAACCACGTCCCTGCAGCACTTACCAAGAAACCCCGCCTTGTCGTCATCGGCAACGGCATGGCCGGCATGCGCACCGTCGAGGAAATCCTCGGTCGCGCCCCTGACAAATACGAAATCACCGTTTTCGGGGCCGAGCCACGCGTGAACTATAACCGCATCATGCTCTCCCCGCTTCTGTCGGGCGAAAAGGAATTCGACGATATCGTCATCAATACCGCCGAATGGTATCAGGAAAACCGCATCCATCTGTTTTCCGGCGATCCGGTGATTGAAATCGACCGCACCCGCAAGGTCGTCATTTCGAAAAGCGGCACCGAAACCGCCTATGACCAGCTTCTGCTGGCCACCGGTTCCGACCCGATCATGATCCCGGTCCCCGGCCACAAGCTTTCGGGCGTTGTCACCTTCCGCGATGTCGATGATGTCGATACCATGCTGAAAACCGCGGCGAATGGCGGCCCGGCTGTTGTCATCGGTGGTGGCCTTCTGGGTCTTGAGGCCGCCGTCGGCCTGCAGGCGCGCGGCATGTCGGTCACGGTCCTGCATCTGGCGGGCCATGTGATGGAACGCCAGCTTGATCCGTCGGCCGGTTACCTTCTCGCGCAGGAACTTGGCCGTCGGGGCATCAATGTCATTACCGAGGCCGACACCGCCGAAATCGTCGGCACCGATTGCGTAACCGGCGTCCGGCTTAAGGACGGGCGCATGATCCCGGCTGATCTGGTGGTCATGGCTGTTGGCATCCGCCCCAACGGGCGCCTTGCCGCAGACGCGGGACTGACCGTCGAACGCGGCATTGTCGTTGACGATGTCATGACCACCAGTGATCCGGATATCTTTGCCGTTGGCGAATGCGTGCAGCATCGCGGCCAGTGCTATGGCCTTGTTGCACCGCTGTTTGAAATGGCAAAATCCTGTGCCGATCATCTTGCCGAAATCGCAACCGATGGCTATGCCGGTTCGGTCACCTCGACCAAGCTGAAAGTCACCGGGGTTGATGTCTTTTCCGCCGGTGATTTTTCCGGCGGCGGCGAAACCGAAGAAATCGTCTTCCGCGATGCCGGACGCGGCGTTTACAAACGCATCGTTCTGGAAGACGGCAGGATCAAGGGGGCCGTCCTTTATGGCGATACATCCGATGGCGGCTGGTATTTCCAGCTGATGAAAGATGCTCAGGACGTGACCGAGCTTCGCGATACCCTCGCCTTTGGTCAGGCCTTCGCCGGGGGATCCGCCGGAAACCCTCTTGATGCCGTTGCCGCCCTGCCAGACGACGCAGAGATTTGTGGCTGCAACGGCATTTGCAAGGGAACCATCGTTTCCGCCATCACCGAAAAGGGCCTGACAACGCTTGACGAAGTCAAAGGCCACACCAAGGCATCCGCATCCTGTGGTTCATGCAGCGGCCTTGTCGAAAACCTTCTGGCGGCAACCCTTGGCGGTGATTATCAGGCCGCCGCCATCAAGCCGATCTGCACCTGTACCGATCATGACCATGACAATGTCCGCCGCCTGATCAAGGCCAAGGAACTGAAATCCATGCCTGCCGTCATGCAGGAACTGGAATGGAAATCATCGGACGGCTGCCATGTCTGCCGCCCGGCACTCAACTATTACCTGCTCGCCGCATGGCCGGGTGAATATGTCGATCATGGTGCGTCGCGCTTCATCAATGAACGCGTTCACGCCAACATTCAGAAAGACGGCACCTATTCTGTGGTGCCCCGCATGTGGGGCGGTCTGACCAACCCGCGCGAATTGCGCGCCATTGCCGATGTCGCCGACAAATTCAATATCCCGACCGTCAAGGTCACCGGTGGGCAGCGCATTGATCTTCTGGGTGTGAAAAAGGAAGACCTGCCTGCCGTCTGGGCCGATCTGAATGCTGCCGGGATGGTTTCGGGTCATGCATACGGCAAGTCCCTTCGCACGGTCAAAAGCTGTGTCGGACAGGAATGGTGTCGTTTTGGCACCCAGATGTCCATGAGCATGGCCGTCGACCTTGAAAAAATGACCTGGGGTTCGTGGATGCCCCACAAATTCAAGATGGCGGTATCAGGTTGCCCGCGTAACTGTGCCGAAGCCACGATCAAGGATTTTGGCGTTGTCGCAACCGATGGCGGCTGGGACCTTCATGTCGGCGGCAATGGCGGCATTCATGTGCGTGCGACCGAACTTCTGTGCAAGGTCACAACCGATCAGGAAGTAAAAGAATATTGCGGTGCCTTCATCCAGCTTTACCGCGAAGAAGCCCGCTATCTGGAACGCACCGCACCGTGGATCGAACGTGTTGGCCTGAAACATGTTCAGGAACGTGTGGTCGATGATGCCAAAAATCGCGCCGCCCTGTTTGAACGTTTCATGGAAAGCCAGAAAACGGCACAGGTTGATCCGTGGGCCGAACGCGCCAGCCAGGGCGTGGATGCGCACGAATTCAAATCCCTTTCCCTGATCGCAGCGGAGTAACGGCAATGACGGATATCGTAAACTGGGTAAATGTCGGACCGGTCGCCAATATCCCGCTTCAGGGGGCCCGCACCTTCCAAACCGAAACCGACCGCATCGCGATTTTCAGAACCCTTGATGATCAGGTCTACGCCCTTCTGGACCGCTGCCCTCACAAGGACGGGCCGCTGGCACAGGGGATCGTGCATGGTCATTTCGTCACCTGCCCGCTGCATAACATGGTCTTTTCGCTTGAAACCGGCGAGGCACAGGGCCCCGATGACGGCTGTGCTGCCAAGGTGGAACTGCGCGTCATTGACGGCACGGTCCATATCGGCCTGACGGCGGAACAAATCGGTCTGCGCCATGCGGGGTGAGGTTAAAACCACCTGTCCTTATTGCGGCGTTGGCTGCGGCCTGATCGTCTCCCCCACCCGGGACGGCTGGGCGGTCGGGGGCGACCCCGATCACCCGGCCAACCGGGGCCGGTTGTGCTCAAAGGGTGCCGCCCTGATCGATACGATCACCGCCGAGATGAAGCGCGATTTCCGCCTGCTGAAACCCGAAATCGACGGCAAAACCGTCGACTGGCCAACGGCAACACAGGAAACCGCGGATCGGCTGCGCGCGACCATCCAGAAACATGGCCCGAAATCGGTGGCGTTCTATGTTTCCGGTCAACTTCTGACCGAGGATTATTATATCGCCAACAAGCTGATCAAGGGCTTCATCGGGTCGCCGCATATCGATACCAATTCCCGGCTTTGCATGGCATCAACCGTGGTCGGGCACAAACGCGCCTTTGGCGCAGACGTCGTACCGGGATGCTACGAAGACCTCGAAATTGCCGATCTGGTCGTCCTGACCGGATCGAACCTGGCATGGTGCCATCCGGTCCTGAACCAGCGTTTGCGCGCAGCCAGGGAAAAACACGGCACCAAGATCGTCGTGATCGACCCGCGCAAAACCGCAAGCTGCGACATCGCCGATCTGCATCTGCCAATCAAACCGGGCAGCGACGTTGCCCTGTTTAACGGGCTGTTGGCATGGCTTGACCAGAACGGTCATTGCGACCTTCAATATGTCGCTCGCCATGTCAGCGGCTATGAAACCGCCATCGCCGAGGCACGCGCGGACTGCCCCGATATCGAGAGTACAGCCAAAAAATGCGGCCTCGATTATCCCTCCGAGATCAGTGAGTACGCCGATCATGACGGCTCGGGTCTGGGGAAACTGGAAACGTTCTTTAACTGGTTTGCCGCCTTTGACCGCACGGTCACCGTGTTTTCACAAGGTGTGAACCAGTCCAGCAGCGGCTCTGACAAGGTCAATGCGATCATCAATACCCATCTGGCGACCGGACGGGTCGGCAAACCGGGATCAAGCCCGTTTTCCGTCACCGGCCAGCCCAACGCCATGGGCGGGCGCGAGGTTGGCGGTCTTGCCAACCAGCTTGCCGCCCATATGGACCCGAACGATGTTAACGACGTTGACCGGGTCCGCCGGTTCTGGAAATCCGACATTCTGGAACCGGGCGAGGGATACAAGGCGGTTGATATGTTCCGCGCCATCGAACGCGGTGAAATCAAGGCCGTCTGGGTCATGGCAACCAACCCTGCCGTCAGCCTGCCCGATGCGGACCGCGTCCGTCTTGCCCTGTCGCGCTGCCCGCTGGTGATCGTATCGGACACGGTGAATGACACCGACACGCTGCGTTATGCCCACATCAAACTTCCCGCCGCCGGGTGGGCTGAAAAATCCGGCACTGTCACCAATTCCGAACGCCGCATTTCCCGCCAACGTCAGTTCCGCGAACTACAGGGCGACGCCAAACCCGACTGGTGGATCATGACGCAGGTCGCACGCGCCATGGGATATGGCAAGGCGTTCAAATACCGCGATCCTGCCGATATTTTCGCCGAACATGCCGCCCTGTCGGAATTTGAAAATGACGGCATGCGCGCCTTTGATATCGGCCAGTGGCACAAGGCAAAAAAATCCGCCTATGACGCCATGGAACCCTTCCAATGGCCCGCATCGCGCAAACATCAACCCGCTGGCGGGGCCGAACGCCTGTATGGCAATGGCATTTTCACCACCTCAAACGGGCGGGCCCGTATGCTGGCGGTCGCGCATAAACTGCCCATGTCGCAACCCGGCAAGGAATTCCCGCTGATCGCCAATAGTGGCCGGTATCGCGACCAATGGCACACCATGACCCGTACTGGCACCGCCGCGCGCCTTTCGGCCCATCGGCCCGAACCGCTGCTCGAAGTCAACATCCTTGATGCCAAGCGTTACAAGCTGACCGATGGCGGCCTTGCCCGGATCAGAAGCAAACGCGGCACCGCATTGATGCGCGTGTCTGTATCAGACGCCCAGATGCCCGGCGAAGTCTTCATGCCGATGCACTGGAACGATGTTTATTCATCGGCGGGCGGTATCGGGCGTTTGCCAACCGCGCATGTTGATCCCTTTTCCGGGCAACCGGAAACCAAACATATCCCGGTTTCCATCGAACCGTTTGAACCGCTCTGGCAGGGATTGCTGTTCTCCAACACGCCGGTTGATCTTTCAGACCTGCCCTATTGGGTGGCGGCAACCGGTCCCGGCTGCATGATTTACGAAATCGCCGGCGACAGGCCCTGCCTGTTCAAATCCATGTTGCCGATGGCGGCCAACAATATTGGTGATGAAAACGCCATCGAACACATCATTGAATATAACGACGGCAAAAAAGGCGTTCATCGCTATGCCCGCCTGAATGGCAACCGCATCACGGGTGCACTTTTTGTCGGCCCGGATCGCCCCGCCCTTGGCCGGGACTGGATATCGGCACTGCTGGGCAATGATGCCATCAGCGGGCCGGAACGCAATGCCCTGCTTGCCGGGCGTATGCCCGATGCAGGCGCCATCAATGATCGTTTGATCTGTTCGTGCTTCTCGGTCGGGCTGGCGGCCATCACACGCGCCATCCATGACCAGAATGCGGTCAGCACCGCCGATATCGGCCGCCTGTTGCAAGCCGGAACCGGATGCGGCTCCTGCCTGCCCGAACTCAAGGAGATTCTTGATGACGCATTACCGCGCGCCGCAGAATAAGCAGCAGTATAAAACGGCCAAACCCGAAAACCTGTATGGCCCTGAAACGGAAAACCGGGAAACCTTCCCCTTCTTTCCGGCCTTCGTCCATGTCACCGGCAAAAAGGTGGTGGTGCTGGGCGGGGGTGAGGTCGCGGCGGGCAAACTCCGGCTTTTGCTACGCAGTCAGGCCGAGATCACCGTCATCGCCCCGGAACTGTGCACCGACATCGCAACGATGGTCGATACCGGCGCGATCCGTTGGGAAGCAGCCCCGTTTGTCGATACCATGCTAAACGGTGCGGTGATGATCTTTGACGCCGCCGATGACATGCACATGACCCGCCGGGTCAAGATCGCGGCCAAACGGCGCAACATCCTTTTGAATGTCGTCGACAAGACCGAACATTGCGATTTCATCGTCCCTGCAATCCTTGACCGGGCACCGGTGATGGTTACGATCTCGACGGGCGGCTGCGCCCCGGCACTGGCCCGCATCATCCGCCAACGGCTTGAAACCACCCTGCCCGCCTCGATGTCACAACTGGCAAGCCTTGCCCGTAGCGCACGCCGTCGCGTTGCCGCCCACCTGCCCGACAATGTCGCAAGACAACGGTTCTGGACACATTTTTTCCAGAACGGTTTGCAGGACACCCACCTGACGCAAAGCACCCCGCAGGATCTTGACGCCGCCCTGACCCGCTTCGTCCCCGAAGGCAGTTCCGCCACCGTTCCGGGCGGTCAGATCCTGCATGCCGATGTCACGGCCGACAATGCCTTTGACCTTGCCCATGGCATTGCACGCGCGATTGAAACATCGGACATCATCTTCCACATGCCCGGCATCTCGCTCGACATCCTGGGCCTCGCCCGCCGCGACGCCACCGTGATCGAACTCGAAAGCACCGGCGATGACGGAAACATCAATGACGACGCCCGCGAACGCCTGAAACACCAGGCCGCCTTTTTCGCTCGCCAAGGCAGCAATATCACCTGCCTGTATCGAAACTAACGCTTCAAAAACCGCGCCAGTCCGTCCATCGCCTTGTGAATGCGGTCTTCCGATACCGCGTAACAGGCGCGGATATGGCCTGCCCCCTCTGGCCCGAATGCCTCGCCGGGCGCAAGGCCGATGCCCTCGGACAGCAAAAGATCCTTGGCAAAGGAAAGCGTATCCTCAACCCCATCAACCCGGAAAAACGCATAAAACGCGCCGTCGGCTTCGGGAAGGTGGATGCGGTTCATGTCGCGTAACCGTTCAATGATTGCCGCGCGTGCACGGCTATATCTGGCGCGAGAGCCCGCAACAAATTCCTCGCCCTGTTCAAGGGCGACAATCCCCGCCTGCTGAATGAACCCCGCCGGGCAGGACACATTGAATTCCATCAGCTTTTCAAGCTCCCCGCCAACACCCTTGGGCGCAGTGATCCAGCCCAGCCGCCAGCCCGTCATCGCCCAGCTTTTGGAAAAACTGTTGATCACCATGATCCGCGTATCGTCGTTGACATAGGGAACAAATGACGGGGCCACATCCGATCCGTCATAGATCAGGCGCGCATAAACCTCATCCGCGATCAGCCAAATGCCCCGTTCGGTGGCAAATTCGACCAGCTTTTTCTGGTCCTCCGCGGGCATCACCCAGCCGGTCGGATTATTCGGCGAATTGATCAGGATGGCGCGCGTATCGGGCGCACAGGCGGTAATGAATTCATCGATATCAAGCTGCCAGCCATCATTCCCGGACCGCAACGGCACGGTTGTCACCTGCGCACCCAGAACCTTTGGCATGGCAACAATGTTGGGCCAGATTGGGGCTGTGGTCACCATCCTGTCGCCCGCCTTCAGGATCGACTGCATCGCAATCATCAGGGCATTTAGCCCCGATACCGTCACGGTGATGTTTTCACGATCCAGCGACGTGCCATAAAGACGATTGCCATAAACCGCCAGCGCATCGCGAAGCGGCGTGATCCCCCGGTTGGGCTGATAAAAAGTATCGCCCGCCTCAAGGGCCGAAATCGCCGCCTTGCGAATGAATTCCGGGGTCGGCTGATCGGGTTCGCCAAACCATAGCGGCACGATATTTTCGCGTCCCATGCCCAGATGGGCAACCTCGCGGATCAGCGACGCGCCAATGTCACGCACGTCATGTCGAATGCCGTTTGCGGCAAACGGGGAAACAGGCAGGCTATCTGAAACGGACATCTGGGGCGCACCGATAAGGGATCAAAGGTTTTCCAACCGATAGCCAATCCCGTTTTCAACGCCCCGTCAATCGGACAATTTCCAACCGGCATCATCACGCGTGCATGATTTCCCCGAAGACCGTGATAGGATTATGATGTGCCTGCAATGATTTAACCGGAAACCAAAATGTTTGATGCCCGCCTGCGCCCCCTGATCGACAAACCGCTCAATGCCGTTGCCCGCCAGCTATCGGGAAGCGGCATCACGCCCAACATGGTGACTGGCCTTGGTTTTGTCTTTGGTCTTCTGGCTGCCGCCGCACTCGCCTTCCGGCTTGATCACATCGCGCTTGGACTGATTTTACTCAGCCGCATCATGGATGGTCTTGACGGCGCCGTTGCCCGCCATACCCAACCCCGGTCCCGCCATGCCGGATCAAAGTCACAGGAAAGCGACCTTGGCGGTTATTACGATATTGTCGCCGATTTCCTGTTTTATGCTGGTATCATTCTGGCCTTTGCCATCGGACGGCCCGAACACGCCCTGATGGCGGCGTTTCTGATTTTCTGTTTTGTCGGCACCGGATCAAGTTTTCTCGCCTATGCGATCATCGCGGCCAAAACCGGCCGCAACCATGAAAAACAGGGCAAGAAAAGCTTCTATTACCTGACCGGCATTACAGAGGGCAGCGAAACCATCCTGGCCCTTGTGCTAATATGCGTTTTCCCGCAATGGTTTAATCAGATTTCCGGGATTTTCGGGGCGTTATGTCTACTGACGACGGCGGGCCGCGTAATGCAGGCACGTCGGGACTTCGGATAAGGCAAACACCCCGCGTTCGGGAAACTTGAAGTCGTGATCGGCGCGCGCCATATCAAACAGTCTGATAACACAAACAATAATCTTCTTTTTCAACCGGTTCGGCAAAATATGAACAAGCACGAAGATCGCGCATCAAGACCGGTAAAGAAGCCCGGATTGTCCATCCGTTTTTGTGCCATCGCCGCGGCTGCGATGATGCTGTTTGGCTGCGGGGAAAGCGGCCCGATCAAAATTGGTTTCATTGCCGGTATTTCCGGTGACGGTGCCGATACCGGAATTGCGGCACTTCATGCGCTTGAACTTGCCGTCGAACAGGTCAACCAGCAAGGTGGCATTCACGGTCGCAAACTTGAAATCATCGCACGCGATGATCAGAAAAATCCCGAAACGGCAAAGGCAGCGGTTCGCGAATTCAAGGAACTTGGCGTGACCGCCATTATCGGACCAATCATAAGCTCGGTCGGCATGGCAATGCTGCCGGTGGTCAACGAACTTGATATCGTGACCATTTCACCGACCGCCTCCGCCGCAGAATTCACCGGCCTTCGCGATAACTTTTTCCGCATGAATTCAACCACGCGGGAAAATGCCGATGCCTACGCCAGACGCAATATCGACAAGGGGCGCATGCGCATTTCCCTTGCCCTGGACGGTGAAAACGAAGCCTTCACCGAAAGCTGGTACCGCGAATTCCTGCTGACCTTTGACAAGCTTGGCGGTCGGGTTGTCTCGAAAGTCTGGTTCAACACCGCCAATACCACCAAACCGGATGTCGCCCGACAACTTCTGGCCGATAATCCCGATGCGATCATCTTTGTTGCCAACGGTGTCGACAGTGCCGAACTGGCAAAGGAAATCCGCAAAACAGATCAAGATATCCCGCTTTTGACGGCCGAGTGGGCCGGAACAGAGCAATTGATCACCCTTGGCGGGGACGCTGTCGAAGGCATGGAACTGCTGCAAACCTATGATCGTTATGCCACCAATCCGCGCTATCAGAAATTTGTTGCCGATTACCGTCAGAAATTCAATGAACAGCCCGGCTACACCAGTGTCCTGGCCTATGACGCAATGACGGTCCTGACCGCCGCCATGGAAACCCGGAACCCGGATCAACCGCTTTCCGATGCCCTTGCAACCCTGCCACCGCAACAGGGCCTGCATCAGGAATTGATGTTTGATCAGTTCGGCGATGGAAAACGCAATGCCTATTTCGTGAAAATCAAAAACGGGCAGTTCATTCTGGAATAAAAAAAGCCCCGGCGGATCGGGGCTTTTCGTTGGTCCGGATTGACAGATCAGTGATCTGACTCTTCGACAAAATTCTCGGCAAGGCCGGTATTGTATTCCATGCCCTCGCGGGTCAGGACGATGCTGGCCGGGTAACCTTCACGCACCAGTCCCTTGCGCGCCAGGGCAACCCAGACCGCCGGGTTGGCAAAGCCGCTGGCGTCGCGCGCGGCAACCACAAACTTGCCGACATGAACATGATCGCCATGCGCATGCGGAATACGCAAAAGGGTCGCATCACCGGTGGCCTCGTCAATCGAACCCGAATTCGGGTCCTTGGCGATAATCTGCGCCAGCACAAGCGTGCGCAGCTGCAGGTTATTGAGCTTCAGCGGATTTTTGCGTTGTACCGGCATGATGTCGTCCTGATGATTTGAAACTGTTGGCCCACATATCTGCGAGTGCGCGCAAATATTCAAGCCCTGATTTGTTTATCACGCACCACCTGCCAGCATTTTGCGCAATTTCCGGTCACGCTTTAAATGCCATTCGCGGCTCATCGCCTCGCCAAAGGTGCGGAACCGTTCAACATAAACAAGCTCCCATTGCCGCCCGCGTGTCGTCTTGGCTCCCTTCCCGCTATTGTGCGTGGCAAGCCGGGCCTCGACATCGGTTGACCAGCCGACATAGGTGCGCGGGCGAGGAACCTCCCGCTCGCGCAACACATAGACAAAGGTGAATGACGCCATGCTAGCACCACCCTTTACGCCAGGCATTTGGTGATATGCTGGATTTCGTTGCAGACCGCCCTGTAGCGTAAGAAGACATATCAGCCCATGGTCGAGTTGAAGGCCCCACCATCAAGCAGAATGTTTTGACCGACCATGAATTTTGCGTGTTCACTGCACATGAAGGCACAGGTCGCCCCGAAATCAATCGGGTCACCAAAACGCCCGGTCGGAAGACCCGCCTGTGTTTTGGCGCGCGCCTCGTCAAGGCTGATATCCTCGCTCTTCGCCCGATTGGTCATCAATGCATTGATACGGTCGGTATCATGTTGCCCCGGCAGCAGATTGTTCATGATCACGCCATCCTTGGCCACCTGGCGTGCGGTCCCGGCCACAAAGCCGGTAAGGCCTGCACGTGCCGCATTGGAAAGCCCCAGATGCGGGATCGGCGATTTGACCGAACCCGACGTGATATTGACGATCCGGCCCCATTTGCGCGAAATCATGCCCGGCAAAACCGCGGTCGCCAGCAGGATCGGGGTCAGCATATTGGACTGAACCGCCGCTTCCCATTCGGCCTGCCCCCAGTCCGACCAGACACCGGGCGGCGGGCCACCGGCATTATTGACCAGAATATCGGGCATGCCTTCGGCCGCCAGAACCTTGTTGCGGCCCTCTTCGGTGGTGATGTCACACGCAACCGTGGTGACTTTCACACCAAACGTATCGCGGATATATTCCGCCGTTTCGTTTAACGGCCCTTCGGAACGCGCATTCAGCGTCAGATCAACGCCCGCCTCGGCCAGTTTGATCGCGCAACCACGCCCAAGTCCCTTTGATGACGCGCAGACAATCGCCTTGCGGCCCTTGATTCCCAGATCCAATGGATCCTCCCATTCTGGAGTTCTTGCAATGGCAGGAATTTAGACCGCGCGCCTTCAAGGGTCAAACGCACTTCCACAATTTGGAATGATTTAAAAACCGAATATTCCAAAACACACGAGCAATGCGCACAATCATTGTGTTCTGCAGCTTGGGAAAGGAAGCATTTTGTAACGTATCGGACGTTTCCGAGCCACAAAGTGCTGTCTTCTGTTGCAGGCTATTGGTTTGTATCTTACCGTATAGGTAATAAACAGGCAGCCTGAATCAAAGGCTTAGATCGTCTCGGTTGCTTGCTAGGGACACAGCATAGCGCATGGTATTGCATTCGAAATTCACAGTAATTCGGTCAAAAGATTTGGCTGAGCTACAGGAATTCGTTTCTGATTTTTCTTCACCACTGCGACTCAGGATCAATCGAAAAGGGGACGAGATTGATGCCGATATGGCGCTTGCCATGATCGGGAACCAACCGTTTTTGCATGGAACGTTCGGGACTGCACGTGTCGACTGGCAGTCTGCCGGGGAAGGCAGCGATACAATGATGCTGTTTGTCCCGACCGATGGTTGGGGCGAAATCACCCACCTTGGCCGCACGTGGGATCTGACACCCAACCAAGGCATGATGCGCGATCTAAGTATCGAGACAACAGCCTATCAGGAACAGTTTCATTCCTATGTCCTGCCGATCTCTAAAACCCGGATCAGGGAACATGCAAGAAACCTTGGTGGGGAGCTTATGGGACTTTACCCGATAGAATTTGATCCGGTTGCCAATCTTACGACCTCCGGTGGGCAAATGATCCGGCACTATATGCAATTTCTGGCAAGTTCCCTTAATCACGGGCTGATGGATAAGCCAAATAAATTAGTGACTTCACAGGCCTGCGATCTTTTGCTGACACATATACTGACCCAACTGAAAAGCAATGTGCAGGATATCCTCACCGGTCAGGAAGTTTCGCGTGTCGTTCCTCGCCATGTCAAGCGCGCTCAGGACTATATCCATGCGAACCCGTCTGAAACTCTTGACATGGTGTCATTGTCAGAAACTGCCGAGTGCAGTTACCGCACTTTGCAACGCGGCTTCATTGATGCCTTTGGGCTGACGCCGCGACAGTATATTCGCAAGGTTCGTCTACAGCTTGTTCGCAATGATCTGATGTCAACTGACGTCACGGACCCAGTTGCGACCATCGCCCGGCGATGGGGCTTTGGCCATATGGGACGTTTCGCACAGGAATATATACAAGAATTTGGCGAACGTCCGACCAAAACAGCACGCGAAGCGTAGGCCAAAATATCCGATTTCGGACACCACTATCCACTTCACGACAAAAAGTAATCGTCGCAGAAATCCGCGATTGTATGACGCGTGGTTGTTACCTACACCACGTGGTAACAGGTGCTGGGAAAACAGCGCAAAAACAATTCAACAGGATGTCGGACAAGCTTTGTCATTTTCTGAAAGGCTTCTGCAAGGTCACCCCATGAAGATCGCTTATATACGCCCCCGGTTTTCCGCGTGGCTGGTGCTGATGGCACTTGCCTGTCCAATGGAAGAGGCCAAGGCAGAAGAAGGCGACACTCCCAAATGGGGACCGCATCTTGACCTTGAAGACAAGGCAGGCACAAACCGTAATCTGGGTGAAGTCGATCTTTTCATGCCGCTTCTTCAGAATGAAGATACGCTGTTCTTTACTAATTTACGTACGCGCATGGATGATGGCAGCAGTGTTGAAGGCAATTTTGGCGTTGGACTACGGCATATGCTTGGCAGTGGCTGGAATGTTGGCGGCATTGCTTATTTTGACCGGCGCAAAAGCGAATGGGATAATTATTACAATCAGATCACGCTGGGGCTTGAGGCGCTTTCAACCGACTGGGATTTTCGTACCAATGCCTATGTGCCGCAGGGCAGTCGTGTTCGTAACGTGGACGCCTTGAACGAGGTCAGCCTGTCGGGCACAACCATCAGCTTCCGTGGCGGCGAAGAACGCAGCATGGCTGGCTTTGATGGCGAAATCGGTTGGCGTCTACCGGTCTATGAACCAGAAGCCCCCCAGCAAATCAGACTGTTCGCCGGTGGATATCATTTCTTTGCCGACGAGGTCGCGGACATAACCGGCCCACGACTGCGGGCTGAAATGACATTCGACGAGGTCCCCTGGCTTTGGGACGGATCACGCTTTTCCATCGGCAGCGAATGGCAACATGACAATCCGCGCGGTTCACAAGGTTTCGTGACGGCACGCCTTCGTATTCCGCTGCAATTCTTTGGTTCAGGCCGTAAACGCCTGACACCGATGGAACGGCGCATGACTGATCCGGTGGTCCGTGACATTGATATTGTCAGCCAAGCTGGCGCCTTCGGCCCGGTTGAAACCGCCACAGAAACAGCCGATGGCCAAACTTTGACGGTTATCAACGCCTCATCGGTGGCCGATACAGGTGAATTCAATACTGACCTGGGAACAGCAGGGGCCAATACGGTTATCATTGACGGAACAATTGATGTAACGACCCAGGTAAATATGGTTGCCGGTCAAACGCTGGTCGGGTCCGGCAATATCACTGTCAAATCCCCTTCCGGTCGCGAAGCGATCCTGACTGTCTCTGGCGGCAAAATCGCGGCGACGAACACCGGTAGCCCCTATGCACTGCTTATGAGGGACAATACCAAACTGATCGGAATGACCGTCAGCAATTCGGATAATGGCGGGACTGGCATTTTTGCCGTTCGCGCTGACCATACAACCGGCGTCACAATCGAAAACAGTACGCTCACGGCCTTCGGTGCGACGGGGGGCGGCGTCGGCATTGATGCGCGTAGTTCAACCAATCTGGTGGTCCGCAATAACGCCATATCGCCATCATCCAATACCGCCGGTGCGGTCGGAATTATCATTTCAAGTTCCAACAATCCCACCATTGCCAACAACACGTTTTCGTTTTCAACAGGTACCCTTAAAACTGTTATTTCTTCTAGTGGCGCAGGAACAACAAGCTTCAACGCTGCCTCTACCGGGAACACGACAAACGATGGCAGTTGCGGCCTTTCTGGCGCGACGATAGGCTCTGTGGGCTTTAGCACCATCACCTGCCAATAGAACAAACGTTTGTGAATTGATCAAAAGCCTAGCCAAACACCGCATCATGCGCTCTGACATAGGCAATGGCGGCCTTTGAAACGTCACTGGCCGCCATACCGGGCTTATAGATGCCGGACCCAAGACCAAAGCCGTCACAACCGGCCTTGGCATAGGTCACAAAATCATCCGGCCCGACCCCGCCAACCGCATAGACCGGCATGTCTTTTGGCAATACGGCGCGCATTGCCTTGATGCCCTCCGCACCGATGATGCTGGCCGGAAAGATTTTAAGCCCGCTTGCACCGGCCCTGATCGCGGCAAAACATTCGCTCGGTGTCAGAACACCTGGCCATGATCCCATGCCAAGTTCCCTGGTTTTGGTGATGACCGCGCTATCGCAATTGGGCGACACGATGAACCCACCCCGTGCCGCCTTGACCCGTTCGACGTCATCCTCGGTCAAGACCGTACCGGCACCAATCAGGGCCGCATCACCAACTTCTGTCTTCATCGCCACAATGCTTTCAAGCGGTTCTGGCGAATTCAGCGGCACTTCGATCATCGTGATCCCGGCATCGACAAGGGCACGCGCCATTGATGCCGCCTCGTCGGGTTTCACACCGCGCAGGATGGCAATCAATCGGCGATGCGACACGGGGGTTGCCGCGTCCGTGATCTGCGAATTGACCGAAGTCGGATATGCCATTTTACACCTGCAAAACCTGAAAAAAGATACTGTTACGATATGTTTATCACGCGATAGGCACTTGCCAGACCAGCGATCGTGATCGCCTCGCCATCCACTGCATCGGCATCAAACCCATGGGCTGCCAGTGCCTTGCGATATAGTCCCGCCAGTTTGCCATCGCCGATCAATGCAATCTGGGTAATCTGGCTATCCCTGCCAAGATCACGAACCACATCGGCAATTTCCGATCCGATGACCGCACCGGAAAGGACGGAAGCCCCCGGCTGGCTTGTGGCATCGGCATTGCCGACCAATCCGCTGGCGCGCACGGTAAATAACCTGTGCAGGAAGCCGGTTGGCGCGCTTGCCGCCTCGCACACGGTTTGCTCGAACACGGCATCATCCCACCGGTCATCCATCGAATGACGCAGGATCGATTGCTTTGACAGCAGGGCAAAGACCTCGCCCGTCATATAGGTTTTAAATCCGCGGATCGCACCGCCGGAAACCCGCGCCCATTTCGAATGGGTGCCGGGCAAACAGACCCAGCCATCAAATGCCGGGTGGGCCGCCAGGAACCCGACAAGCTGGGTTTCCTCGCCGCGCATCACATCGGGATCATCAATCTGTTTAAGGCCCGGCAAGATCGCAACATCGATCCGCGGATCGGAAATATCGGGCCGAACAGCCCCCGATGCCAGTTCTTCGGGGCGCACCGGCACGGAACAATAAGGCGCTTCAAGCCACCCCTGCTTTGCCCCGGCCATGCCGCAGATAACAACCTGCACCCGCACAGTCGCATCACGCGGCAACCACCGATCAATCAGGCCAATCAGCACGCCCTCGAAACTAAGCGCATCATCGGCGGCAATGGCATTCATGCCAAGCGGGCTTGAAGCCTGATCAAGGATGTTGTTGCCATCATCCATCGCCCATGCGCGAACATTTGACGTCCCCCAATCCACTGCAATCCATGCCGGATGTGCAGGCTGCGATGACGGGGAATGCAAAGACGGAGATACGGCCACATTGATCCTCATATTATTGTTATCGGCGCTATATCCTCATACAATTTGAACAGAACCCGGTCAATCATCATCCGGATCAATCGCCGACGGGGTAACAGGAAATCCACCGCACTTATCATCATCGCTTGCGTCTTAATTGAAGTCTCACACGCTTGTGAAATCATAAGGCGATAAATTTGTGTCATTCTCTCCGGGTTTGAGGGGGCGGCATATGCTCAATCCAGACAGGAGATACAGAAACATGCCCACTCGTATCTGCAAGGCTTTCATGCTTGCCGTGACGGTCATACTGATCACCCCGTCCCTGCCCGCCTTCGCCCATCACGGCTGGTCCTGGGCAGAAAGCACCCAGATGACCCTTGAAGGCACAATCGAAAGCATTTCGATGAACCCGCCCCATCCGTCATTAACGGTCAAGGATGCCGAGGGCACGGCCTGGAAGATCGACCTCAGCAACCCCAATCAGACGGCAAGGTCGGGCTTTACCGGCGATAGCGCCCGGCCCGGTGATGCGATTACCGTGATCGGAAACCGGAACAAGGACCCGGCAGAAGCACATATGAAAGCCGTCCGCATCATCATCGACGGCCAGAATTACGATCTGTATCCCGAACGCATTCAGGGAAACTGACGTTTGCAGGAACTTGCGACCTGGCTGGAGGCAAGCCCCCTTGCCACCGCATTACGTAGCCCGGGGCCGCTTTATATGCTGGTCAATGCCGCGCATATTCTCGGGCTTTCATTGCTGATCGGTGCAATCGTTCCGCTGGATTTGCGACTTGTCGGGATCATTCGCAGGCCCGATATCCGGGTGATCGGACCGTTCCTGTCGCGTTCGGCAGGATGCGGTTTTTTGCTTGTTCTTCTGACCGGTCCGGCACTCTGGTCGGTCAACGCGGTCGAGTATCTCGACAACACGGCTTTCCGATGGAAGATGCTGCTTGTCGCACTGGGTATCGCCACCATTGTAATACAGCATGTCGCACCTGGCTGGCGCCATGCCATCACGACCGGCAGGATAACGCGCCCAACCCGTATCATGGCCGCATTATCGCTGCTGATCTGGCCCTCCGCCCTTCTCGCGGGGCGATGGATCGGGTTTCTCTGATCTCCTTGTGACACCAGGCATTGGCCTGTTTGCGAGTTCAAAATTCAAAAGGCCGGAACAGCACTTCTGCTATTCCGGCCTTCATCATTCAGGAGCCGACGGGAGGTCTCGGCTCCCTCACTGAACCAGCGGCAATTCCTTGCGGTCGCCCTCAAGCGTCCATTCCATTGGATTAAGAGCACGGCCCTCGGCCGATACGACGCCGCTCTGATGGAACGACACCGTGCCATATTGCGTATCTTCGATACGATATGTGCCATCCGTATCGACATGAACCTTGAGCTCATGATCGGCTGCAAATTTCGCCAAATCACGGCTATGGCCCAGCCGGACAACCCAGATGCTATCACGTCCGGAAAGACGCAATTCATGCCCGGCTGAGCCGCCTGTTTGCACAAGCTCCAGCGGACCGGAAGCTGATACAATCAACGCCCCCTCGCCCGAACGTGCCCACGCCCGATGTCCATCGACATGCCATTCATCAAACGCCAATGTCGGGAACCATGCATGGGTAAAATCAGGTTGCGGCTCCACACCCTCAAACCGGACAATCGCAAGATCGCGATATTGCTGAACGCGCGGAACACTTGCCGATCCGCCCCAGAAGGACGGGCGACCAAAACCGGATTGAACAATTTCGCCGGGATGGTTGACAAATATCTGTGCGCCCGGTTCGCGACCGATCCGCGCCTGAAGAAGCGTTTCCTGATATCCCCAGTCCCCCCAACGATAAAGTGCGGCACTTCCCATCGCGGTTTCACTGGTTTTGTAATGATACAATCGGCAAAACGCATTTTCGCCCTGCCAGAAAGTCCATTCCTGCGCGGTATCGCGTTTCCCCCAGCAGGCAATGTCGGCAAGATCAGGCAATTCAAGCCCATGATCACGCAACGCCAAAGCCATCTGGGCCAGGCAATTCACATGCGCCCCAAACTGCCCTTTGCCCCACAACAATCTGGCAAGACCGTTTAGTTCCAAAGTATCGGCGACGCAAAGTGAATGTTCGTAGCTACGGCCCTGCGCCCCGGTAATGACGCCGTGATGCGCCGAATTGGCAATCATGGTGATCAGTCGGGCAATGGCACCAGATGCCCGTTTCCGAATGACTTCGTCGGGTGCAAGCGCAAACAGGGCCGCCAGCCCTTTAAGATCAATCGGGAAATAGGTTCCGGAATTGAATTCCGCCATTTCGGCTGCTTCGAAATGATCGAACCACGCCATCAGGCGCTCATAACCGGCCTGTTTCTGTGCGATGCCATTGCGATCTGCGCGCCGAAAATGCGACTGCGGCAAAAGATTCCCTGCCAGATAGGCAGAAGTATGGAACAACAATGCATGGTTTTCCGAGAAATACCACTGAACATCGTTGCCCGGCTCATCCATCCAGTAACGGAATTCCAGAATGGCGGCATCGATGCGCGCGACCAAAGATGCAGGTAGCCGATCCGCAAACACAATGCGTGTCCACAACAGCGGAACCAGCGCAAAATCAGCACAGTCAAAACACTGCTCGATCCCCGGCAAAGCCGTGTTGATGATTGCCTCGGCACGCGCCAACGCCACCTCATCCCCGACGGCCGCACAGGCAAGTGCGGTTTCGGTATCGGTTTCACCGTTCTTTGCAATCCATGCAAGGCTTTCGGCAATGCGCGCCTCAAGACTTTCCGGTGCTGGCCCGGTTACAGAGCGCCAACTGACTTCCGCGCCAAGCCGGGCTTCGGATGCAAAATCGCCGCACTGGAACGCAAATCCGAAATACCGGTAATCTGCCGGAAAATCGTTCGACGATGCCAGACGCACACGATCTGCCCCCGCGGGAATTTCAAACGTCACATCATCATGATCATGCGACATGAAATGACCGGCAACCCTGACCCGGCCGCTAACCTTGTCCGGAAACGGCACAGGCATGACAAGCCAGATATCATCACTGTCATAGAATTTACGATCAAGATGCATGGCATCAACAGCCGCCTCGACCGCATATACGCTCTCAGGTTCCGCCGGAAAACAATTCCCCGCCTCTGCCTTTGGTCCATCAATCCAGGTAAGCGCAATACGGATAACCGCATCGCGCTCGCACAGATCTTCAAACTGGACGGCAACCTCGTTGTGGCCCTGTTTCAGATCGGCCTCAAACTCGACCTCGTCCATGGCGTTACGGGTCGCGGGCGAAAGCCACGCAACCGCCCGCCCGTTCACATACACACGCGCGGCCCCACAAATACCCAATCGCAACCGCGCTGGGCCTGCATCCATGGCATTGATCGCCGTTCTCGCCCATCCCTGAATATGGGTTGCCCGGAACCAGAACCCCGAAAGATCAAGAAACGGTGATCCGCCTGGCAAAATATTTCTTGCCTTCCACCAGTCAGGGAACGGCAGTTCGGCAATTTCTTTGCCCCGGCGTTCGGCAATATAGACGGTCCGGCAAGGATAGGTATGCGGGATGAAATTCTTTTCCTTTGTCAGGAAAAAGGTTGAATCCATCTCGCCTTCCATCGGCATATCCGCCACATCATATGCCCGTTCTTCAAGCGACGTGACCTGCCAATAAGGAACGGATGCTCCGGATTTAAGCAGCATGACTTAACGCAGCTCCTTAATGGCAACCGGCGAAACATCGGTATATTCCTGATTTTCCCCGGTCATGCCCCAAACGAAACCATACGGCCCGGTACCGGCCCCCATATGAATGGACCAGGCTGGCGAAAGGACGACATCGCCATTTGCCACAACCAGATGGCGGGTATTGTCCGGGCGCCCCATGAAATGCATAACCCGGTCTTCATCCGAAAGATCGAAATAGCAATAGGCCTCCATGCGGCGCTCATGCAGGTGCGGCGGCATGGTGTTCCAGACAGAACCTTTCGCCGGATCGGTAATGCCCATCAGCAACAGACAGGATGGCGCGACCTCTGGATGAATATACATCGCCAGGGAACGGCGGTTGCTTTTCTCGGCATCCCCCATCTCAAGGATTTTGGATTCTGCACGCGTAATCAGACGCGTTGGCACGGAATGCCCCGCCGGAACCGAATTCATATAAAAACGCGCGGGGTTATTGGTATCATCACTGCCCAGCGAAACGGTTTCAGCACCACGGCCGATATAGAGAACATCACGGTTTGCAAGCTCATACCGCGTTCCGTCCACCTCGATCCAGCCCGCACCGCCAAGGTTCGCAATGCCCATTTCACGTGCATCAAAGAACAGGTTCGTCCCGACATCTTTGCCATCGCCGAAGCCAAGCGCCTTTTCTCCGGGTACGGCACCACCGACAATCATGCGATCAAAATGAGTGTACGCAAAGCTGATCTGGCCCGGCGTAAATAGCCCTTCGACCATAAAATTCTCGCGCAACTGCGACGTGTTCATTCCATCGATCTGATCGGGACCGGCACCATAGCGTTGTTCCATAGCCACGGGATATCTCCTAAGGATTTTCCTGCACGTTCCGCCACCGTTTTTGCCGGTGACACACTTTATAAATTCGCAGAAGCAGGAAGATCGCCTCCCCTTCCGCACAAGAAAAAACATCACACCAAGAAATTTTTCGTGCAATATGTAAATAAATTCCACAAACTGGTGAGAATCAGGAAAGGGCAAAACATGGCACTTAGCGGACGCACGAAGATAAGCGACATCGCCTCGCGTCTTGGGGTTTCCACGGCAACGGTATCACGCGCCCTAAGCGGCAATGGTTATGTCCGGGAACATCTCGCCTCCAGAATCCGGGCTGCTGCCATTGAAATGAACTATGCCGTTTCAAGCACCACTGCCGGGCAAAAGGTCCTGATTGTTTCCTCGCAAGAGGCCATGATCGATTTCAAACGCAGCCAGTTCACCATGTATGTTCTTGAAGGGGTTCGCGAACGCGCCGAAAGCCGTGACATACGGATAGAGTCTTACATCTATCAACCCAATCAGCCCTTCGAAGACCTCTATAAAGCAGCACAGACACCCGACTTGATTGGGCTGCTGCTTGTTTCCGTCGATGATGCGACACTTGATTTTGTGCGCACCTCGGATATGCCTGCCGTCCTGGTCAATGGTGACGATCCGGAAATGCAGCTAAGCTCGGTCACGCCGTGCAATCGATCGGCGGCCTCCTTGGCGACCAAACATCTGATCAATCAGGGACACCGCCATATCCTGTTTCTCAATCGCCCCGGCAGGCGCACAATTAAGCGCCGCCTCGAAGGATGGCGTGACGCGATGGACGAACATTACAATCCCGACTATGTGATTGATATCGACGACTGGACCGCCGAAGCCGCCAGCCAGCGCATTACCGAGGTCATCGAAAGCAACCTTTCTTTCAGCGCCATTGTCGCTGCTGGCGATATCCTGGCCGTCGGCGCTGTTTCCGCCCTGCAATCTAAGGGCTATAACGTCCCGAAAGATGTTTCTGTGGTCGGCATTGATGGTCTGCCCCAGGGCCAATACATGTCGCCAGCGCTTACATCGGTCAAAATCCCGATGCAAACAGTCGGCGCGCTGTCGCTGGATCTGCTGATTGAAACCTGCCGACTGACCAATGCCGATATTGAAATGCCCGCACGCCGGATCGAATTGGCGTGCGAGCTGATTAGTCGTGAAAGCGTCTGTCCGCCACCGAAAAAGCTACGCTGATGGATGGGGAACCTTCATCACAGGTCCCGCACCGGCCCTATCGTGCAAGCCAGCCGCCATCGACATTCAGGATTGCACCCGAAACATAATCAGATGCGGGCGCTGACAGATAAACCGCCGTTTCCGCAATATCATCTGGCCGTCCCCAACGACCCGCCGGAATACGATCCAGAATGGCAGCAGACCGATCTGGATCATCACGTAATGCCTGCGTATTGCTTGTCGCGATATAACCCGGCGCAATCGCATTCACATTGATGCCGCGTGCCGTCCACTCGTTTGCCAGAATACGGGTCAAACCGGCCACACCATGCTTGGATGTGGTATAGGACGGAACCCGGATGCCGCCCTGAAACGATAAAAGCGACGCGATATTCACAATCTTGCCCTGCCCGCCGCGCGCAAAGACCTCCTTGGCGAATGCCTGCGAGGTAAAGAACACCGCCTTGGCATTCACATCCATGACAGCGTCCCAGTCTTCCTCGGTAAAATCGATACAATCGGCGCGGCGGATAATCCCCGCATTATTGACCAGAATGTCGACATTGCGCCCTTCAAACAGGGACGCCCCCGCCATCGGATCAGCAAAATCAACAATGACCTCGCCTGCGACACCGCCCGCATCACCGATCATTGCAACCGTTTCGCCGCAGCTTCGCCGTCCGGCACAGACAACTTCCGCACCTGCGCGTGCCATGGCGACGGCAATAGCCTGCCCTATTCCGGCATTGGCACCGGTTACCAAAGCTTTTCGACCGCTCAGCGAGAACGCATTCATGATATAACTCCGCTTGGATAGGATTAGGTATGGGTGAATGTCACATCAGTCCGAGGATACGTGGCAATGCCAGCGTGATCCACGGGACATATGTGGTCAGAAGCAAGGCCACCGATGTCGCAAAGAAGAACGGCAGGATCGGCCTTACCACCTGATCAATGCGCAGATTGGCAACCGCACACCCGACAAAAAGGACGCTCCCGACCGGTGGTGTCATCGACCCGACCCCAAGGTTAAAGATCATGATGATCCCCAAATGCACCGGATGAATGCCAATCTCGGTCGCAATCGGCAAAAAGATCGGGGTGAAAATCAACACCGCCGGCGTCAGATCCATGAAAAACCCGATGATCAGCAGGCAGACATTCATCACCAGCAAAATCACAATGGGATTGTCAAAGGTCAGAATGGCCTCGGCAATGACATCGGGAATACCGGCAATCGTCATGACATAGGACATGATGCCCGATGCCGCGATCAGAAACAGGATCGAACAACTGGTAACCGCCGAGGATTTCAAAGCTTCCAGATATTCCTGCAAGCTCGCCATCCGGTACATCAACGACAGAACAAATGAATACAGAACAGCAACCGCCGCGCCTTCTGTTGCGGTAAACGCCCCGATCGCAATGCCGCCGATAACCAGAATAATCATCAATAACGGCGGCAAAGCCTGCCATATCACATGCAGCACTTCCGACCAGCCGACACTACCTTCGGTGCGATAGCCGCGGCGCACGGCAAAAAAGGTAATGACCATCATGACCGATAGCCCCATCAGGATGCCCGGAAGATACCCGCCAAGGAACAGGGCCGAAATCGACGTCCCACCCGATACCAGCGAAAACAGGATTAACGGTCCGCTCGGCGGGATCAGAATACCAGTTGGTGCCGATGCAATATTCACCGCCGCTGAAAATGCGGGATCATACCCCTCTTTGCGCTGCAACGGGCCCATAACACCACCAACAGCAGCGGCGGCGGCAATTGATGACCCGGAAATCGATCCAAACAGCATATTGGCCAGCACATTGGTATGCGCCAAGGCACCGGGCATACGCCCGCCCAGCAATTTCGCCAGATTGATCAGGCGGATTGCGATGCCGCCCTTGTTCATGATGTTCCCCGCCAGGACAAAAAACGGGATGGCCAAAAGTGTAAAACTGTCGATGCCCGAAAACATCTTTTGGGCGCTGACAAAACTGATAACCTGTGAAGGCAGATAGGCAAAGCCCGTCACAACCGAAGAAACACCAATCGCAATCGAAATCGGCGTCCCCAGGGCCAGAAGGCCGAAAAACAGTGCAAAAAGCACTACTGCCGCACCGGCAGGATCAAGCATGAAATCAATAATCACATCCATTTCAGGCTGTCTCCTGCACTTCTTCAACCGGTGCCAACTGCCCCAGACCAATCAGGATAATATTAAGAGCCTGTAACAGAATGATCAGCCCCGCAGCCACCGGAACCGCAAGGTAAACCATCCCCATCGGGATCTGCATGATCGGCGAAAGCTGCGCCATTGCCGACATGCTCGCCCCCCAGCCACCGATCAGCATCGTAAAGCTGGCAAATGCGATGGAAATAATCCCGTTCAGCATTGCCAGCCCTTTGCGCCACCACATCGGACCCAGAAAAACCAGCAGGTCAAGCGACAGATGTTTACGGCTGCCAAAACAGTAGGCCGACCCCAGAAGCGCCATCCAGATCATCGTGAATCGAAGCGTTTCTTCCGTGAACAAGGCAGGCGTTGCCAGCACATAGCGGGTAAAAACCTGCCACAGCATCAGGACCACCATACCGCACAAAGTGATTGAAATAATCACCAGCAGCAGGCGCTCAATACCATGCTTGAGAGATTGCAACACTTCGCGTTTCCTCCGTCGAAGTCGCCCGGCCAAATTCAGGCATTATTTTTATGTCGATTGTTCCCAGACCATGCGATGTGCAAACAATATCTGCAATCTGAAAATTATTTTCACAAACAATTCACAGCCGGCCTCACACATTAAAACCGGCTGATGCAACCGGTTCCACGAAACCAAACCGTGCTCCAGCACATTCAAAATATTATGGAACCTGCCCGAAGCTGTAGCCTCAAAGATATCGGCGTACAATTGTCCCAAAGTCAGATGCAGGCGGCCCTTGCAGGTGGCTTCAACATGCTCGCTTCGATACTCGAGAATGAAAATTTATTACATATGGAAATTTTATTTTCACAATGACAGTTTTATCCACATGTCATCGATGAAATGCGGTGACATTTTCGTCACCGCCATTCGGGCGGAAAGAAATCCAAGGGAGGAAAACAATGAAATATCAGAAACTTGCCTTGACCTTAACTGCAATCGCCACTCTTGCGGTCGGCCAGGCAGAGGCGAAAACACGTTTGACTCTTGCCAATTCGCTATCAGCAGACCACCCGACCAGCACCGCCCTGCAACAATTTGCTGATGAAGTCAAAGAACGTACAGACGGCGAAGTTACCATTCAGCTGTTCTTAAATGCGGTTCTGGGGTCCGAGCGCGAAGTCCTCGAACAGCTTCAGAACGGTGCGGTTGACATGACCCGTGTGAGCGCAGGCAACCTCGAAAACTTTGATCCGGTATTCAAGGCATTCACCCTGCCTTATATCTTCAAGGGCGAAGACCATTTCTATCGCGTCATGACCGGACCGGTCGCAGACGAGGTCTATAACGCCACAGAAGGCAGCGGCTTCGTCGGCCTGACCTTCTTCGACAGCGGCGCACGTTCGTTCTATACCACCGATAAACCGATCAATACGCCAGAAGATCTTGCAGGCCAGAAAATCCGGGTTCTGAACTCCAACAGCTCGATCCGCATGGTCGAAATGATGGGGGGCTCCCCGACACCGATGCCCTACGCCGAAATCTATACGGCCCTGCAAATGGGCGTGATTGATGGTGCGGAAAACAACGTCACGGCCTTGACCATCGGCCGTCACGGCGAAGTCGCCAAATTCTATTCGCAGGACGAACATCTTCGCATTCCGGACTTCCTGGTGATCTCCAACGCAGCCACTGAAAAACTGACCGCCGAACAGAACACCATTCTCAAGGAAGCTGCCCTGCATGCGACGGAATCTTTCCGCGCACTTTGGGATCAGGCCGTCAAGGATTCGACCACCGAAGCAGAAAAGATGGGCGTGACCTTTGTCTCCCCGGATCAGGCCCCCTTCCGCGAAAAAGTCATGCCGCTGCTTGACGAGTATCGTAACGATCCGGATTTCGGCGGTCTTCTGACCCAGATTCTCGAAACCGAATAATTTTCCGCTCCGCGCCGACCAAATTCCTCAAAAAACAGCGAGACACAATAATGGGAACCGATACCGTCAGCCTTCGCGACGAATTGAAAGAGAAAATCTCTCAGATAGTGACAGGCTTACGTAACCTGCGAGACGAAGGACAGTTCAACGAGCCGAACCTTGATGGAACAGCCGGTGATTATGTCAGTTTCGATAGTTGGGAATGGCCACAGGGTGTCGGTCTATACGGAATTGCGCAACTCTGGCTCCAGACCGGAGACGCGGAAGCGCGGAGCATTCTGGAAAACTGGTACGAAAAACAATTTTCCCTGGGTCTACCGTCCCAGAATGTGAACACGACAGCCCCCATGCTGGCGCTTTCCATTCTGTGGCAGCAGACCCGGGATCCTCGATGGGAACCTGTTCTTGACGATTGGGCAAACCGCCTGATCGCAGACGCCCCGCGCACCACGTCTGGTGGTTTCCAGCATGATGTTTCCGACAAGATCAACAACGATGAACTGTGGGACGATACCCTGTTCATGCTCGCCCTGTTTCTGGCATCCTACGGTCAGGCTTCCGGCCGAAAAGACCTGATCGAAGAAGCCAAATTCCAGTTTCTGGTCCACACCCACTATCTTTGCGAACCCGAAACCGGCCTGTGGTTTCATGGCTGGACCTTCGATGGAAATCACAATTTCGCGCGTGCGCGCTGGGCGCGCGGCAATTCATGGATCTCGGCCGGAATACTCGATCTGATTGATCTTGCCGATCTTGATGCCGCCACACGCCGCTATCTGCTATGGGTTGTCAAGGCACAGCTATCAAGCCTGATCGACTATCAGACCAAAAACGGCACATGGCACACACTGGTCGATGACCCGACCTCTTACGAGGAAATCTCGGCAACCTCTGCAATTGGCTATGCCCTGCTCAAAGGATATCGCCTGGGCCTTGGACCGGAAAGCTGGAAAACGGCCGGCCAGAAAGCTTTGCATGCGGTGCTCGGCAACATCGACAGTAATGGTGTCGTGCAACAGGTTTCCTACGGCACCCGCATGGGACATGATCTTGAATTCTACAAGAACATCCCGCTGCACCCGACCGGCTATGGCCAATCCATGGCGCTTCTATGCCTTGTCGAAGCCCTCAATCACATAAACGAATAAAGCCTGTATGAGAAAGAAACCCCCGCTTGGTTTTCGCCAAGCGGGGGTTTTGGTTGAGGGCTTTGTTATATATTGCAAAGAAGCAATTTATAACAGAAAAGGTTACGTGGGCAGGATCAGTCTCCGCCCTTGGGGCTTCGCCATCTTCGCAAAGAACCTTAGCCAACAGGCCTGGCCTGTTTGCGATCTTCCAATCCACATCCACCCGGCAATCGACCATTAAAAAAGCCCGCCACGGGGGCAGGACTTGAACTTCCGCAGTCTGCGCGCGGGCAGTCGCCCGTGCTCAACCTTCAGACTAAAAACGTGCCACGGGCACGTTTTCTATACGTCTTCAGCCTTCAAGTTATGAGCGGCTCCCGGTGGTTGCAGCCATCCCCTTCATGGGCACAGGCTCAAAACCCGTCCAGACAAGCAAAAATGCAAAAGGCCCGCCGAATGGCGAGCCTTTGACATTTTGGTTGCGGGGGCATGCAATTAACTACGCTCTCTTACTCCAAACCTCTAAACGAATTTTCCTCACCCCACCTGCCAACATCCTTTTGCCAGTCGCGCAACCAAATAGTGAGCAACTCTAGCTAAGATGACATACGATCAGGCCAGATCAGTCGGCAGGACATCGGTGGGGATGTTCTGATAGCAGACCGGACGCAGGAAGCGACGGATCGACAGGGTACCAACCGATGTCGCCCCGAAATTCGTCGATGCCGGATATGGTCCGCCATGCACCATGGTGTCGGAAACCTCGACCCCGGTCGGGAAGCCGTTGGCCAGAATACGCCCCGCCTTGCGTTCCAAAATCGGCAGCAACGAACGCGCATCCGCCGCATCCCCGCCATCCATATGGATCGTGCAGGTCAGTTGACCTTCAAGCGCCTTGGCAATTGCCTGCATTTCGGCAATGTCCCTGACCCGGACGATCAGGCCAAGCGGGCCAAAGACTTCCTCACCCAGCACATGATTGGCCAGCCAGTTTTCACCGGTCGTTTCAAACAGATACGGCGTCGCATTGCGAAGATCACATGACGTGGTCAGGACTTCCTTGACACCCGATGTCGCGGCAATGCGTTTCGCCCCACTACGATAGGCATCGGCCATGCCATCGGTCAGCATGGTCTGCGCTGCCACGTCGCCAAGGCCCGCCCTGGCGGTTTCGACAAATGCATCGGCATCCGGACCATCCAGAACAACCGCAATCCCCGGATTGGTGCAGAACTGCCCTGCCCCCATGGTCAGCGACCCGACCCAGCCCTTGGCGAGTTCTTCGGTGCGGGCACTCATGGCCTTGGGCAGCAGGAACATCGGGTTGACCGAGCCCAACTCGCCAAAGAACGGGATCGGCTCCGGACGCTGCGCGCACAGATCGAACAACGCACGACCACCGCCCAGCGACCCAGTAAAGCCGACCGCCTTGATCAGCGGATGCTGCACAAGGCTCTGGCCGACATCGCGCTTGCCACCCTGAATAAGGCTGAACACGCCGGGATGAATGCCACATGCCTTGACCGCAACATCAATCGCCTGTGCGACAATCTCACCGGTTCCCGGATGGGCCGAATGCCCCTTGACGACAACCGAGCAGCCAGCCGCAAGGGCGGCGGCGGTATCACCACCAGCAACCGAGAAGGCCAGCGGGAAGTTGGACGCACCGAACACCGCCACCGGGCCAATCGGGCGCTGCATCAAACGCAGGTCCGGGCGCGGCAGGGGTGCGCGATCCGGAAGCGCCTCGTCATGACGGCGGTCAAGATAATCACCGGCAAGGATATGGCTGGCAAACAGGCGAAGCTGGCCGACGGTACGGCCACGTTCGCCATTCAGGCGTGCTTCGGGCAGGCCGGTTTCCTGGGTACCGATTTCGGTGATTTCCGCACCGCGCGCATCAATCTCATCGGCAATTTTATTCAGGAACCTGGCACGCTCTTCACGGGTCGAATAGCCATAGGACCAGAATGCTTCCTCGGCGGCCCTGGCGGCCTGATCGACCATGGCCGGGGTGCCGACCGGGAAGGTATTGGCCGGACCATGGGCCGGTTCGGACTGGAAGGTCTGCTCGCCCGCCACCCACTGGCCGGCAATCAGATGTTTTCCTGTCAGATTATAGGACATTGGTACCTCCTGTTTTTCTCAAATCATCCGATGAATTTTTCTATGGGAAGAACCCGCGAATGTTGATTTACTGGGCGTTTGCTCGAAGTTCGGACAAGGAGAACCTCGGGGTAAGGTCTTCGGGGTAGGTGATCACTTCAATCACAGCCGACTTGCCCGATGCTGCCACCGCGTCAAAGGCGGCTGCAAACTGTTCTGTTTTCTCGACCCTAGCAGTTGCAATACCATAGGCCTCGGCCAGTTTGCCAAAGTCCGGATTGACGATATCAGTCCCACTGACCCGGCCCGGATAGCTTTTCTCCTGATGCATTCGGATGGTGCCATACATGCCGTTGTTGCACAGAATGACGATCACGCGCGCACCGAATTGCTGTGCGGTTGCCAGCTCCTGAAGCGTCATCTGGAAACAGCCATCGCCTGCAAAACAGATGCTGAGCCGGTCGGGATGACGCAGGCTGGCCGCAATGGCGGCAGGCAGACCGTACCCCATTGTACCGGATGTCGGGGCAACCTGGGTTCTGAAACGGCGATGCTGATAGAAACGATGCACCCAAACGGTATAGTTGCCTGCACCATTGGTCAGAATTGCATCTTCGGGCAGATTTTCATTCAGATGCTGAATGATTGCTGCCAGATTGACCGGGCCATGTGACGTATGGTTTGGCCTCGACCAGATCAGATAATCTTCACGCGCGGCCTTTGTCCAGTCGGCCCATACCGTTTTGGCGATTGGGGCATTGCATTTCACCAGTACAGAAAGCGCCTGTTTCATGCCGCTGCAGACGCCAAACTCCGGTGCATAAACACGCCCGATTTCATTTGCATCCGGATGGATGTGAAGGATTTTCTGTCTGGCGACCGGGACATCAAGCAAGGTGTAACCCGATGTTGTACAATCCCCTAGGCGTGCGCCCAGAACCAGCAAGACATCGGCATCGCGGATCCGCTTGGCTAGCGCCGGGTTAATACCCAAACCGGCATCTCCGACATAAGAGGAATGCAAAGCCGACATTCGATCCTGACTACGGAAACTGCATGTAACCGGCAAGTTCCATGCCGCCGCAAAATCAGCAAGATCGGCACAGGCCTGTTCATCCCAGGTTTCACCACCAGCGATGATCAAAGGTGATTTTGCCTTAGAAAGGATTTCGACAATTTCCACAACCTGCCCATCCGACGGCGCGGCCTGTATCGGTGTAACTTTTGCAGGAAGCACGCCCATTTCGACCACATCCCGCAGCATGTCTTCGGGCAAGCCAAGAACAACCGGGCCCGGACGGCCAGAGGTTGCAACCTGAAAGGCACGGGTCAACAATTCGGGAATGCGCGCCGCATTATCAATTACCGCTGTCCATTTCGTCTGGGTTCCGAAAATTGCCTTGAGATCAAACTCCTGGAAAGCTTCGCGTTCTTCGTCATCCCGCCCGATCAGGCCGACCAGCATGATGAGCGGCGTTGAGTCCTGATAAGCAACATGCACACCAGCATATGCATTTGACGCGCCGGGGCCGCGGGTGACCAGAACAATGCCCGGACGCCCGGTCAGTTTGCCATCCGCGTCCGCCATGATCGATGCCGCACCTTCATGCTTGGTCGCGACAAATTCGATTTCCGGGGTATCGACCAGTGCATCCAGAACCGCTAGGAAACTCTCCCCCGGCACCCCAAAAATACGATCGACGCCCTGCTGAACCAAGACATCAGCGATCAGTTGACCTCCCGTGCGTTGCATCGGTGCCTCCACTAGACTGTTATTGATGTAAATTTTTACAGGGGCCTGGTGCCCCTGATTTTATGTGTCTGCCAGGTCTGCGCGATCCGCCAGACGTTGTGCTGCAAACGAATAGTGATACCGCACAGCCTGCGAGGCTGCGGTTTCATCCTGCGCGCGAATGGCCTCAAGCACAGCCTTGTGTTCGGCTAGAACTTCCGCACTCCATTCCGTGACACGCGCGTTCTTCATCGCAACAGACCGCAATTCCATATCGATCCGGGTGTCGAGCATCGAGAGGAATTCCAGAATATACTGGTTGCCAGATGCCTCTGCGATCCGCTGATAAAAGCTGCGCTCTGCCAGTACATGCTTTTCTGCTGCGGCATCCCCCCCCGACAGCGAGCGTTCCATGCTGTCATATGCCGTATCCATGAACTGCAGGTCTGCATCCGTCCGATGAACGGCGGCAAGGCCTGCCGCCTCTGACGTAATACCGGTACGCAACTGAAGGATTTCAAGCAGCTTTTGGCGTTTTTCAAAGCAGGCCGGGCTGATGCGAAATGCGCTGCGTGCACTTGGCTCTGCGACGAAAGCGCCAACGCCTTGTCGTGAGTCAACCAGACCATCATGCTTGAGACGTGAAATGGCTTCGCGGACCACGGTACGCGCAACACCGAAACTTTCCGCAAGGCTTTGCTCGGTCGGCAATTGTTCGCCAGCGACAAGCTTACCGTCAAGAATCATGCGGGAAAGCTTCTGCGAGATGTCATCGGTCAAGCTTGGACGTCTACTTAGTCGCGTAAAAGAGTCCACCGAAAATGCCCTTTTCTGGTGAGGATCGATCAGCCGTGACTGATCCTTATGATGCGGACCTTATGCATGGACAAGATTTATTTTGTCAACATAAAAACAGGTTGTCAGACAACAAGAAGACATGTTATGCCCGATTTCAATGAAGAATGGCCATGCACCGAAAATGCAGCGGCAAACATCGGAAAACGGAGGAAAACGTGACTTTTGAAAAAACCGTCGGCTTTGTCGGCCTGGGTGGAATGGGCAGTGGTCTGGTCAAGAACATGCTGCTTAAGGGCGTGAAAGTGCATGTGCTTGATCTGGACCGGGAGAAGATCAAGCTCGCCGAAAGCCGGGGTGCGATTGTTGCCAAATCCGTACGAGACATGGCGCGTGATTGTGACGTTCTGGCCTTTTGCATCGGCAAGGCAGAAGATGTTCAAAAGCTGACCATCAATGGTGATACCGGCTGCCTTCAGGACATGAAACCGGGGCAAATCCTGCTGGATCACACAACGACCAGCCCGGATCACGTTGATCTGATGAGTGCCGCCTGCACAAAAATCGGCGTGCGCTATTGCGAAGCGCCGATGACCCGCACACCAATCCATGCCGAACAGGGATGTGTGAATGTCCTTTATGGCGGGGACACGGAACTACTGGAAGATCTTCGTCCACTGTTTGATACCTATGCCGAAAATATTTTCCATGTCGGGCCAAGCGGCCATGCCATTCGTTTGAAGCTGATCCACAACTTCATCGCCTTTGCCAATGTGGCCTCGTTCTGCGAGGGCTTTGCCCTAGCGGCGAAAGAGGGACTGGATATGACCAAGGTCATCGACATCATTTCGGCCGCTGGCGGCAAAAGCGGCATGATGGACCTGTATGGTCGCAAGACTCTGGAACGCGATTTCACCCCGTATATGGCCCTTGAATGGGCCGAGAAAGATGTCGGCTATTACGTGCGCTGGCTCGAAAAAGCTGGGCTGCCGGGCTTTATGGCAAGTTCTGTCCATCAGACCTATTCGCTGGCTTCCATCATGGGCTTTGGTCAGGAAGGCTGCACGGCCGTGATCAAGGCATACGAAAAGCTTTCAGGCGTTGAAGCCGCCTTCCCCAAAGATTCCTGAAGCCTTCCTGAAGCCTCTTTGGGGATCATTTAAAATGCCATCCCCCAACAAGAATAAGCGTGCGAAGCGCATTTATATTCACCGGAGGAAACATCTTGAAAAAACAAAGAATGACCAAGGCTGCCTTGTCGGTTCTGGCAACGCTGCTTTCCGTTTCAGCAATCTCGTCAATCCAGTCCGCACAGGCTGAAACCGTTTTACGCATGTCCCATTTCGCGGCCGAAACGCACCCGGGGCATATTGCCGCCAAGCAGTTCAAGGAAAACGTTGAAAAGCGCACCAACGGCGAAGTCGTCGTTGAACTGTATCCTGCAAACGAACTGGGCGCGCCGCCAGAGCAGCTTGAACAGACCGTTCTGGGCATCATTGACATGAACCTCCCGACGCAGGGAGCGCTTGATAAATATGAAAAGGCATTCGGTACGGTTATGACGCCGTTTGCCTTTAGCAGCTATGACGAAGCACATCGGGTTCTTGACGGACCGTTTATGGAATGGGCGGCCCCCAAGCTTGAAAAGCAGGGGCTGGTCATGCTGTCGAACTGGGAATACGGCTTCCGCAATGTGACCAACTCGGTCAGGCCGATCAATTCACCAGATGACCTTGCGGGCCTGAAGTTGCGCACTCCGCCAGAACTGCAAATCGTCGCGGCCCTTGAAGCCGCAGGGGCACAGACCACACAAATTGCCTTCCCTGAATTGCCCGGCGCCCTTACAGCCGGTGTTGTCGACGGACAGGAAAACCCGATTGGCGTGATTTATCACAACAAGCTTTATGAATTGCAGGACCATCTGGCGCTTACACGCCACGTTTACAATTCCATGGTGCATGTCATGAACAAGGCAAAATGGGATGCGCTTTCGGGCGAGGAACAGACGATTGTTCGTGAAGAAAGCGTCGCTGCGGGTAACCTGATGCGCAAACTTGTCCAGGAGCAGGAAGAAAAAGAACTTGCCGCGATCAAGGAAAGCGGCGTTCAGGTCACAGAGCCAGATCTTGCCAAGTTCAAGGCAAAGATGGGTCCGGCATATGAGCGTGTGAGCGAATATTCCGGCGAGGAAAACATGAAAACATTCCTTGGTTTTCTCGAAAACTAAACCAGAAATCTCATCGGCGTTTTCCCGATAAGCTTTCTTCGGAGGGGGTGTTCCGTACCCCCTCCTCTCGCACCCTGTCTTTTCTGAAAGTCTAAGATCATGCTCGCACTCATTGTGCTTCTTGCACTTGTAGGGTTGATCGTTTTTGGCGTGCCAATTGCCGTCGCACTGGCTGTCACCGCGATCGGCACCTATGTGGCGCTTGGTGAAACCGCAATTCTGACGATGTTGCCGCAACGCATGTATTCGGCGACCACATCTTTTACCCTTCTTGCTATCCCGTTTTTCATTCTGGCTGGCAACCTGATGAATACAGGTGGCGTGACAGAACGCATTTTCCGGTTTGCATCGGCCCTGGTCGGGCATATTCGCGGCGGTCTTGGACAGGTCAATGTCGTCGCCAGTCTGATTTTCTCCGGCATGTCGGGTGCCGCTGTTGCCGATGCCGCAGGCCTTGGCCAGGTTGAATTCAAGGCAATGCGCGATCGCGGATATGACGAACGGTTTTCCGCCGCGATCACCGCTGCATCTTCGACCATCGGGCCGGTCTTTCCACCCAGTATTCCGTTTGTGATTTTTGCCAGCCTGACCGGTGTTTCCGTCGTCAAACTCTTCCTGGCGGGTGTCGTGCCTGGGCTTTTGATGGCCGTTGCGTTGATGGCAGCCGTTTATGTGGTTGCGGTTATTCGCAAATTCCCGCGTGAAATGCGCGCAAGCTACCGTGAACTTTGGGCATCGTTCAAGGCGGCATTCCTTCCACTTGGTACCCCTGTCATTATTATCGCCGGCATTCTAACCGGGATTTTCACCCCAACCGAAGCCGGTGTTACAGCAAGCTTTTATGCCGCATTCCTTGGCCTTTTCGTTTATCGCGAAATCCGCATTGCCGATTTGCCAAGCATTCTGTGGAATACACTGCTTCATACCATCCGCGTGTTGTTTGTAATCGCCGCCGCCGGTTTCTTTGGCTGGCTCTTGATCCATCAGCGGGTCCCTAACAGCGTGATTACGGGCCTTTTGTCCCTGTCCGATAATCCGGCTGTCATCATGTCGCTGATCGTGGTGATCTTGCTGGTGCTTGGCATGTTCCTTGAAGGAATTGCGGTGATTGTCATCACCGTTCCGATTTTCATGCCGATCATGACCACGCTTGGCGTTGATCCGGTTCAATTTGGCGTCATCATGATCATGTGCTCGATGATCGGCTTGCTGACACCACCCGTCGGCATGGTGCTGTTTGCGATATCAAGCGTAACACAGGTCCCGATCTCGCCGCTTGTTCGTGAACTTTGGCCCTATCTGCTTGGCATCGTTGCCGTTCTGGTTCTGGTGATTTGCATCCCGCAAGTATCAACCTGGCTTCCCGAACTGGTCATGGGAGGCGGCAGATGATGAAATCACTGACGCTTATTGACCGTTCCCTCGGCCTCATCTTGCGGACGATTGCCATCGCTTGTTTGGCTATCTTGATGCTTATCCTGGGTGGCAACGTCATCTCGCGCATGACCGGCTGGTTTTCGCTGGGCTGGTATGATGAGATCATCGAACTGTGCTTTGCCTGGATGATCTTTTTCGGTGCTGCCGAACTTTGGCGGGAAAACCAGCATTTTCGGATCGACTGGCTTTATTACTCGCTGCCAAAGGCGAAACGACGCATCCACACGATACTCGTATCCCTAATCAACATTGTCTTCCTTGCCTTTCTGATGGTGGAAGGAAGCACCCTTGCGCAGAAAAGCTCGGCATTAACGCCAATCATCGGGTTCCCCGTCGCACTGCTCTATGCCTGCATCCCGATCAGTGCAGCCATCATGCTGGCCTATGCCATTGCAGATCTTTTCAGACATTCCCCCCGGCATGCCGCCGAGGTTGAAGTCATCGACGATATGTAACCCCACATAAAATCAAGGAAATTGAACATGATTTACGATCACCGCACCTACACCTGCCGCCCGGGCACCATTGCCAAGCACCTGAAGCTTTATGAAGCAGAAGGCTGGCAGATTCAGAAAAAACATCTGGGTGATCCGGTCGTTTATGCGGCAACTGAAACGGGTGATGTCAATTCCTATGTCCATATCTGGCAGTATGAAAGTGCCGCGGACCGCGCAGCGAAACGTGCCAAGCTGAAAGCCGATCCGGAATGGCAGGAATACCTGAAAAAATCGGCCGACGCCGGTTATCTCGTCAGCCAGGTCAACAAGATTCTTACTCCGACAGGCTTCTTCTCTGATCTGGTGAACAAGTAACGAGATATGTGCCTGACATTCATAAAACGGCTTTATATGGTCAAGAAGACGACATGCTATTCGTTCCCGGGAATGGCATAGCCTTCGAATGCAGCACCCGAACTAACAACCCCACAATCCCCGGCTCAGGCCGGGGATTTTCTTTAACGTTATCAGATAAAATTTCTTAAAAACTGCTAAGTATTAAAGCCCGTCGGATATGTTCTGTCGCAAGACTTGTATCCACATAATCTAAGAACACGACAAAAGTGATTACGAAAGCAATATTGCATACTCTTCATCAGTGCGACGGCGGCTTTTGGTACGCTGGTTAATGTTCGCAGACGGCAGTGAAATCGATCGATTGATCACCAGAATATGCTCTTCCAGCAAAGCCTGCGCCTCATCAAACTGGCGGTTCGCCATCAAATCACGCATCTGCGTATGTTCGGCAAACGAGCGTTGCCAGAAATCTCCTTCGCCCGATTGCAAATGGGCGCGCAGAGCTTCCAGCGCGGTGGCGGTCAGATCATACGCTTTTTCCAGATAGCGGTTGCCCGCATGATGCAGGATCACACGGTGATAGGCACTATCGGCACGGCTATAAAGAGCGAATTCATCAACATCAATGGCGTGCTTCATTTGCACGATTGCCGCCGAAAGCCCCTGCACAAGGCTATCGGGATCACGCGCCAGCGCACTGCCAAGCGCCTCACGCTCCAGCATAGCACGGAAGTGGCTCATTTCGTTTACTTCCTGCGGTGTCGGTGTGAACACATAAGTACCGGCCTGGGGTACGATGCTGACCAGTCCCATATCGCGTAGGTCCGTGAATGCTGCCCGTACCGGCGCTTTGCTCATGCCAAGCGCGCGGGCAATCTGCTCCTCGGACAATCGTTCGCCAAATTCAAATTTGCCCGACACGATTGCATCGCGAAGTCGTTCACAAGCCTCTTGAGTGAGCGACACAGCAGTCTCCTTCGAAATTCAGATCAGTTCCGTGATGGCACCATTTGCCATCAATCCCATGATTTTGTTCGCCTATCAAACACCAAAAAAACAATATTGACAAGGGATTAAAATTCTAGAATTCTAGAATGACAATTCATGATATCCGATGCCGACGAACCCCAAAGAGGTCCATATGTCTCGCTTCCGCCTACTCACACCCGATGCTCAATATCCGGACGATGCGCAGATCGAGCGTCGCACGTCTGGCGACCAGGTCGACTGGGATATTTACCGGGAACGTTCGCCTGAAAACATTCCGGCCGATGTGCTGGGCAAGTGTGATGCGATGGTGGTGTGGCATGAAATGCCGGTCACGCGTGACGTGATTGCAAAGCTTGATCGCTGCCAGATCATCGTGCGTGCCGGTGTGGGGTTTGACCACATCGATCTGAATGCCGCCGCCGAAGCGGGCATTCCGGTCTGCAACACCCCGGATTATGGTACAAGCGAGGTCGCCGACCATGCCATCGCCTTGATGCTTACCATGCGTCGCGGCATCAACTCCTATCACAGGAACCTGATGGACTCCCCCCGCGCTGGCTTTGACCATGCCCGTGCCCCGCTGCTGGCCCGCCTTCGCGGTAAAACATTCGGGGTTGTCGGGCTTGGCCGCATTGGCATTGCCGCCGCATTGCGGGCAAAGGCATTTGGCATGCGTGTTCTGGCTTACGATCCCCTAGTGTCCCGGGGCACGGAAATTGCTGTCGGGGTTGACCGCTGTGACCGGCTTGAAGACCTGCTTTCACAAAGTGATGTGGTCAGCTTGCATTGCCCGCTCACGACCGAAAGTCACAAGATGATCAATGCAGAAAGGCTGGCGATGATGCAGCCCCATGCACTGCTGATCAACACCGCACGCGGCGCGATCATCGATATTGATGCTTTGCTTGATGCCTTGCGAAACGGCACGATTGCCGGTGCTGGTATTGATGTCCTGCCCGCAGAGCCGCCCGCACCTGAAGATGCCATTGCCTTGGCTTATGCCAATGGCAAGGATCCGATTGTTGGTGAACGCCTATTCCTGACTCCCCATGCCGCATGGTCGAGCCCGGAAAGTGTGGCCGATGCCCGCCGCCTTTCGGTGGAAACCGCGATGCAATATTTACGCGACGGTTCCCTGCGTAATCTCGTTAATGCACCGGCTCAGAAACGGTTTAGTGGCGCTGCCTGACTTTGGCGCACGGCACAGTCTCGCGTACGATACGGTCCAAAGGCATGGGATCACCAAAACATGCCGCAAACAGGGAGGAAAACACAATGAAACGCACTCATCTGAAAGTCGCACTTGCTGTCTTTATACTTAGTGGCACGACCGCCACAGCACAGGAATTTGATCTCACATTCCAGTCGGTTGATCCGGCAGGAAACCCCAACTTCGCCATTCAAAAAGAATGGACTGAACGCGTTCATAAAATGTCGGGCGGGCGCATTGCCATCGAACTGCTGCCCGTGGGCTCGGTCGTGGAATATAACGAAACTCAGGAAGCTGTCGGTTCCGGTATTCTGGATGGTCACATTACCGATGTAAGCTATTTTTCCGGCAAGGATCCGGCATTCGGTCTGATCGCCAACCCGATCGGCGCATGGGCGTCGCCCGACGAAATGTTCCGCTTTATCAACTATGGTGGCGGTTACGAGTTGATGAACGAACTTGAAGGGCCCTATGGCTTGCGTTTTGTCGGCGCGACAACAACCGGCCTTGAAGGCTTTGTTTCTGACCGTCCGCTTGACGGTGTTGCCGATCTTAAAGGTCTGAAAGTCCGTGCGCCGGAAGGCCTCATTCAGGAAGTCTTTGCTGCAGCGGGCGCAGTACCGGTGAACCTGCCTTATTCCGAGGTTTACACATCCCTCGACAAGGGCGTTATTGATGCCGCCGATTCCACGGTGTTCTCAACCAACCACCAGCAGGGCCTGCACAAGGTCGCGGTTCACCCTGTCTATCCGGGCTTCCATTCCATGCCACTGGTCGAGGTCGCCATGAACCTTGAAAAATGGAACTCGATGCCCGAAGACCTGCAGGAAATCATGACCGTTTCTGTACGCGACTTTGCCCAGGATGCCGTTGCCAGACTGTCGATCAATGATCTCAAGGCGGTGGCAGAAGCCAAAGCAGATCCTTCGATCACCGTGCACAACTGGTCGGCAGAAGAACGTGCAAAGTTCCGCACCATTGCCATGGACCAATGGTCAAAAGTCGCTGCAAGCTCTGAAAATGCGCAAAAGGTCTACGCCTTGCTGACCGAATATCTGAAATCCCAAGGTCTCTTGAACTGACAGGATGCCTCCGGGCGCAGTCAATGCGCCCGGACTCCCCGATCATCACTCCGCTCGAAACGATTGGTCAGCCATGTCAGTGCCCCCCGATCATACCCCTGCCACGTCCGATACACCGCAATCCGTGACACCCCAATTGGAATATTTGCCACAAGCCGGTTGGCTTGGGCGCGCCATCACCCTTGCCGCACGTCCCTTTGCGATTTGTATCATCGCAGCCATGGCAATCCTCGTGATGGAGGTTTTCCTGCGCTACGTGTTCAACCGTCCGACCGTGTGGGCACATGAAACAACCATATTCCTAAGTGCCGTGACCTTTATCTTTGGCGGACTTTACTGTGTTGCACGCAACACGCACATCCGCGTCGTCCTGATCTATGATGTGGTCAGGTCGTCTGCACGCCGTGCGCTTGATGTGGTCATTTCAATTGCCTGCCTTGGTGTCAGTCTGTTTTTCGCGTGGGCCGCGTGGCTGATGGTGAAAAAGGCGATGTTTCGCCCCGATGGCAGTTTCTTTCTGGAAACCACCGGCAGTGCCTGGAACTCACCCACGCCCGCAGTTCTGAAAATATTCCTGCTCTGCGTGCTCGTTGTCATGAGCGTCCAGTTTCTCATCCTCACTTTCAATTACGCACGTGGCAGCAAAGCGCCACAAGGGCACGACGATGTTTGACCTTATTGATCTTGGACTGAACCTCAAGGCGCTGGGGATCGGCTGGGGAACATTGCTGATGTTCGCCCTGCTGGTTGCGCTGCTCTTGACCGGCGCCCCGCTTGCCATGGTGACCCTGCTTGTTGCCCTGGTCTTTGCGGTGGGCTGGTTTGGGCCAAGCTCGGTGCCCTTGATCACAAGCCGCGTATACAGTTTCGTGTCATCTTTTGTGTTTGTCTCTGTACCAATGTTCGTACTGATGGCAGCCATACTTGACCGGTCTGGCATTGCCCGCGACCTGTTTGATGCAATGAAGCTTATCGGTGGCCGCCTGCGCGGCGGGGTTGCCGTTCAGACGATTTTCGTCGCCGTCATCCTTGCCGCAATGAGCGGTATTATCGGCGGTGAAATCGTGTTGCTTGGTCTTGTCGCCCTGCCACAGATGCTGCGCCTTGGCTATAACCGGCGCCTGGCCATCGGTGTTGTGTGCGCTGGCGGTTCACTGGGCACAATGGTGCCGCCCTCCATCGTCTTGATCATTTACGGTTTGACCGCGAATGTTTCGGTCGGGGATCTTTTTACCGCGGCTTTCCTGCCAGGCTTCATGCTGGCCGGGCTCTATATCGCCTACATTCTGCTGCGCTCCTATCTTGATCCGAACGCCGCCCCGCCGCCCCCTGTCGAACGCGTCGCGCTCCGCAATAACTTGCCGCTGCTCCGTGGTCTTGTTATGCCGTTTTTGGTCGTGTTTTCCGTACTGGGATCAATTTATGGCGGCATCGCTTCGGTCACAGAGGCTTCTGCCATCGGCGTCGCGGGTGTGATCCTGTCTACGATTTTGCGCCGGGAATTCTCCTTTGGCATGTTGCTTGATGCGGCCCTGCATACATTGGCAACAGTCGGCATGATCATGTGGATTGGCATCGGCGCAAGCGCACTGGTCGGTGTTTATAACCTGATGGGTGGTATCCGCTTCATATCACAGATGATTACCGGCATTTCAGAGGAGCCGATGGTGATTATCCTGTTCATGATGCTGATCCTGTTTATCCTCGGCATGTTTCTGGACTGGGTTGGCATCGCACTTTTGACCATGCCCATTTTCGTGCCGATCATTCTTCATCTTGGTTATGACCCGGTCTGGTTTGGTGTGCTGTTTGCCATGAATATGCAGGTCTCTTTCCTGACGCCGCCTTTCGGGCCCGCCGCGTTTTACCTCAAAAGCGTGACCCCGCCCGACATCACCCTTGGCGAGATATTCAGATCACTTGTGCCATTCATTTGCCTGCAGGTGCTGGCCGTTGGTCTGCTGGTCCTCTTCCCGGCAATCGCAATTTACTAGCACAATATTTCCAGGTACCGACATGACACGCAATTTAGACGGCGAGTACGACTACATCATCATTGGCGCCGGGACGGCCGGATGTGTGCTTGCGAACCGGCTCAGCGACAATCCCGCCAACCGAGTTCTTCTTATCGAGGCGGGCGGCAAAGATACCTATCCCTGGATCCATATTCCGGTTGGTTATCTATACTGCATGGGCAATCCGCGCACCGACTGGATGATGAAAACCACAAGCGAAGCAGGCTTGAACGGGCGCCAACTGGCCTATCCGCGCGGCAAGGTTCTGGGGGGATGCAGCTCGATCAACGGCATGATTTACATGCGCGGTCAGGCTGCGGACTATGACGGTTGGGCACAGATGGGCAATACCGGCTGGGGTTGGGATGATGTGCTTCCCTACTTCATCCGTTCCCAGGACCGCCCCGGTGGTGATGGCCAAATCCACGGGCAGGGCGGTGAATGGAAAGTCGCCCGCCAGCGTCTTAAATGGGATTTGCTCGATGATTTTCAGCGCGCCGCCGAAGAAATGGGAATACCACCAACCGATGACTTTAACGCTGGAAACAACGAAGGGGCCGGCTATTTCGAGGTCAACCAGAATGGCGGCCGTCGCTGTAGTGCCGCGCGGGCTTTTCTTAAACCGGCTCTCAATCGCCCCAATCTACGGCTTTTAACCCATGCCCATGTTCAAAAAATCACGTTTGAGGACGGCCGTGCAAAGGCGGTGAACATCCTTCGTGACGGCATGATGCTTCATGCCTCGGCCAAGGCAGAGATCCTTCTCGCCGCCGGTGCGATCCATTCGCCCTTACTGCTTGAAGCATCGGGTATTGGTCAGGGCGAACGTCTTAAAGATGCGGGTATCGATGTGTATCGCGATATGCAAGATGTCGGCGAAAACCTTCAGGATCATCTTCAGCTAAGGATGGTTTTCCGCGTTGAAAATGCCCGCACGCTTAATCAGATCGCCAATTCCTGGTCAGGAAAGATCGGCATGGCGGCACGCTATTTGTGGAACCGCTCCGGCCCCTTGTCCATGGCCCCCAGCCAGTTCGGGATTTTCACCAAAAGCAGTCCCGAAATGGCAACGCCGGACCTTGAATATCACATTCAACCTCTGTCAACCGACAAGCTGGGAGAACCATTGCATCCCTATCCGGCTGTGACGGTATCGGTCTGCAACCTGCGCCCGGACAGTCGGGGCTCCACCCACATATCGAACGCGGACCTGTCCGCCCATCCCGACATTTCACCACGCTATCTAAGCACAGACAGTGACATTGATGTCGCTGTGCGCGCACTGCGCCAGGCACGGCACTTGATGACCATGCCTGCTTTGAAAAAATATGCCCCGTCCGAAGACGTGCCCGGCACGGACAAAACAGATGATGCCAGTCTGGCCCGTGCCGCCGGTGACATCGGTACAACCATTTTCCATCCCGTTGGAACGTGCCGCATGGGCGTTGATGACGGTGCGGTGGTTGACCCGCAATTGCGGGTACGCGGCGTGGAAGGCTTGCGGGTGGTCGATGCATCCATCATGCCGCGGATTGTATCGGGAAACACCGCGACACCGGTGGTGATGATTGCGGAAAAAGCCGCTGACATGATCTTGCGCTCAGCCTGATAGCGCATTTGAAAGAACATTTTTGAAAGGACTGGATTATGAAGTTTCTCCGCCACGGACCGATTGGTGACGAAAAGCCAGGATACCTTGATCAGGAAGGAAACATCCGCGACCTTAGTCGTTTGATTGTCGATTTCACGCCCGAAACCGTGAATTGCGAACAACTGGCTGCCCTGGCTGCTCGCGACCTGTCTGATTTGCCGATTGTCAATCCCGGTACACGGATCGGCCCGTGTGTTGGGGCGGCACGTAACTTTTATGCGGTCGGTTTGAACTATGCCCGTCATGCCCGCGAAACCAACAACCCCGAACCCAAAGAACCGGTGCTGTTTTCAAAATCCACATCGTGCATCTGCGGGCCGAACGATCCCATTATCTTGCCGCGCGGCTCTGTCAAAACAGATTGGGAGGTTGAACTTGGCATCATTATCGGCCGCCCGTGCAGCTATGTCAGCAAGGACGACGCGCTTGATTATGTCGCAGGCTTTTGCACGATCAACGATGTCAGCGAACGCGCCTATCAGATCGAGCGCGGCGGACAATGGATCAAAGGAAAATCAGCACCGAATTTCGGACCGATCGGCCCGTGGCTGGTAACACCCGACGAGGCAGGCGACCCTCAAAACCTGACCTTGAAGCTTTCTGTTAACGGCGAGACCGTGCAAAACAGCTCGACCTCCGACATGATTTTCCCTGTGGCCGAAATCATATCCTATATGTCCGGTTTCATGCGCCTTATGCCGGGCGATATCATTGCAACCGGAACGCCGGAAGGGGTGGGCCTAGGCCTGACGCCACCTCGCTTTCTGAGCACGGGTGATATCGTCGAACTGTCGGTCGAGGGTCTCGGCACACAGCGCCAAATCGTTGTCAGTGAAAGCGATCCCGTCGCCTAAACTCGTCCTCAGATTTCTAGAGGGGTCAAGTTTAAGCCTTTCCAGGAACCCGCTGCGCCAACAGCGGGTTTTTTATTGTCTGCCCCACATGTCCCCGCAACCAGCATAAAATGCGATATGAGTTCTACAAAACCTTCATTTAAACTGTAAGTGCGATCGAGCAAATAACTCAGCAATCGATGATCACATATTATTGGCGAGACTGCCAAAATACCCCGGCTGATAATTGATCGGCAGAAAGTGATCATGCAGCGTCCTGAATGTTTCGTCGGGATCAAGCTCGGAAAACAGGTCCGGATGGAACCATTTTGCCATCTGCTGGATCGCGACGAACTGATAGGGACTGTTATAGAACTGATGCCAGACAGCGTGGAACGCATGCGTTTTTTGCGCCGCAATTCCAAGATAGGCTGAACGTGTCGGATAATATTCCAGCTTTTTCTCGACCAATTGCGCATCCGCTCCCGGCCCGACCGGCACCCATTTTCCGCCCGGCACATAGGCATCCCACGCGGCACTGGTGATAATCACATGATCAGGGTTTGAAACCAGAACCTGTTCAGCATTGATTTGCCCGAATGTTCCCGGGATCAGGTCCTTGGCGATATTGTCGCCCCCCGCCATTTCGACCATCGCTCCGAAATTGCCATCCCCGAATGAATGGCAGCAATCCTCGTAAAAACCGGCAGCCCGGTCGATGAATACCTTTGGTCGCGACGGGTTGGCTTCCGCCAGTTTATCGGTCACGCGGGCAATTTCGGCGGCGCGGAATTTGATGAACTCTTCTGCGCGAACTTCCTGATCGAACAGTTTGCCAAACAGCCTGATTGATGGCTCGGTATTGTGTTCCGGATCATGCCGGAAATCGATATAGATCACCGGAATGCCAAGCGCACCAAGCTTTTCAACATAGTTCACCTCGTCCACGGCCTGTTGTGTTTCAAGGTTCAGGAACACAACATCAGGCTTTTGCGCAATCGTGGTTTCGATATCAATCAGGCTTTGTTCCAGCCCAGAAAATGCCGGTATATCGCCAAAGACCGGGAACTTCGCCAGATAGGCCTGATAGGTGGCCGGGTCGGCCTCGATCAAATCCTTGCGCCAGCCGACAATCCGCTTTGCCGGATTTTCACGATCCAGTGCGGCGATGATATAAAGCTGCCGCCCTTCACCCAAGACAGCCCTTTGGATCGGCACATTGACCCTGACCTCTCGTCCAGCAATGTCGGTGACGGTGATCATTTCGGCCTGTGCCACCTGGATGAACAGCAGGCTTAAACCTGCGGCGGCAATCAGGCGCGATATCGTTTTTACGATCATTATTATTCTCCGGGAATTTCTGATGGTCGGGCACTCGTGAATGCACGCGCACGTGCAAAAACGGTCAGGACAAACCCGATGGCGTAGACAAGACCGACAAGAAAATAGATATTTGAAAGACCGGCGGCCTGACTGAACCAGCCGCCAAGGGCGATGCCCGCGATGGATGCAAATTGCGCCGTACTTTGTGCAAGGCCGAGCACATGCCCCTGACGGTAATCACCCGCCGCGCGTGACACAAGGGCGGTCAATACCGGCGTCGTCGCGCCAAGCAACACCCCCCAGATGAAATACATCGCGGTAAAAACAAAGATCGACCGGGTGGCGCCGGCCAGCAAGGTCACCACAACACATCCGGCAATCACCAGACACATGCCGCCCAGAACATCGCGCGCGGCACGCCCTTCGAAATGGCGTGCCCAAAGGGATGCTGAAACGACAAAACCAAGTGCCAGCAAGCCATAGCAAAGACCGACAATCCAGTTGCCGACATCAAAGATGTTCAGCACATAAATCGAAAACGGCGATTGTGTCACCATCCGGCCCAGCAACAAAACACCCAGAATGGTCAGAAGAGATACGATCTGTGGTGATCGCAAAATGCTAATCTTTTCCGTGGGTGCGACATTGACAACGGCACCACGCCCTGCATCTTTTGGCACCACAACCGGCAGCAATGCCCAGACCGAACCCAGACAAACGGCGCACAGAATGGCTGCTGAAAAGTTGATCCAGAAGAAAGCCGCATGATCAAGGATCACACCACCGACCAATGCGCCGCCAAGCGACCCGACATTGGTTGAAACCTGAAGATAGGCAAAAAGCTTTGCCCGCCGTGCCGGACTTTCGATGCTGACGCCATAAGCCTGTGCCGGCGCAATATAGCCCGCACACGCCCCTTGCAGGAACCGCAACATCAGGATCAGCCACACGTCATTGGCATAGGCCAGCGCAAGCTGGGTAATCGCAAGCCCGAAAAGGGCGCGCATCATCATCGCCTTGTGACCGAACCGATCCCCAAGCCGCCCCCAGAACGTGCTGGTCAGCATGATGCCCAGCATCGGCCCGACATAGACCGCAATACTGGCAAATGTGAACAGGTCGTCTGATTGGCTTAATGAACGCAAATGAACGGGCCAGAACGGCCCGCTCATCTCCATCGCGCCCATAGAGACCAGCTGGATGATAAACAGAAGATGTATCTGCCAGCGAATGGACATCCACTTAGAAATCTGCAGTAACAGAAACAAATGCCGTTCTCGGTGCTCCAAGCGAAAGCAATCGATAGTCGTTGACACCAGACCAGTATTTCTCATCCGTTATGTTTTGGATGCTGGCACGCACAGTCATAGGCGTTCCATACAGTTCGGTCTTGTAGCGCGCCCCAAGATCAAGGGTTGTCCAGTCTGGAATGCCTTGGCGGTTATTTGTGTCAACGAACTGTTCGGAGGTATGCGTAATTGTTCCACTTAATGTCAGTCCGTCTACAAATGGTGTGTCCCATTCGCCGACAAGATTAACCTGCATGTCCGGTGTACCCACAGGCCGCTTGCCCTTGATTGCCGGATCAACAGCCTTGGTAATTTCGGAATCAAGGAACATGACGCCACCCAACAATCGAACATTCTCAGTCACCCGCCCAAAGACATTGAATTCAAGACCTCTGTTTCTCTGTTCATTATCCGCACGGAAGACATTTGTATCAGGATCAACATCACCGTCCGGTTTGGTAATTTGAAATACGGAGATGGATCCACCGATGGTTCCAAAATCAAGCTTCACGCCACTCTCAATCTGCTCGGTAACATAAGGGGACATTGCCTGCCCCTCGTTTGCCGTATCGTTACCCGCGATTTCCCCTTGATTGAGACCTTCAACATAGTTTGCATAAAGGGAAACTGTCTCAACGGGCTTTACCACCAAGCCGACCATAGGTGAGATAGCACTATCATCATAACTGCTGCTAATCACACCATTGGTGTAGTTATCGGCAGAAATGCTCTGATGGCGAGCGCCTATGGTGAACAAAACCTGTTCATCCCAGAATGCCATCGTGTCAGCCAACGCATAGCCGGTTAACTGAGATTCTGATGTCTTTCCCCTACTGGCCGGAGCTCTAAAAATAACCGGCGCAGCCGAACTAATTGCATATATGTTCCCGCTGGGAGCTGTTCCGACACCTGTGCTATTAACACCCTGCCGTAAGGTATTTTCATACCGGGTAGCTTCAAAGGTTGCCTTATGCTTCACTTCGAGAGTTTCGAATTCCCCGCGAACACCGCCATTAACCGACCAGCGATCCGTCAGGAAGCGGCGATAGGAGAGACCAGTTTCGGCATAGTCACCCGCAGAATTCTGAAGTGTTGGCGTTCCAAACAAACGATCCAGTTCTGTACGCCCACCACCGAAACCGCCGAAAACAGTAAGATTGTCAAACGCATCATATTCCGCCTGAACCAAGCCGGATTGATCAATGGCATCTGACCATTCCCATTCCTGAACCGGATTTGTTGAACCATCAGGTGCATCTGGCACCGCAAAAGTGCTCGTTGCAGGAATGAAAAATTCTCGTGCTGGCGCATTGAGTTTTTCGCGCTGATCAATCAGATCAATCGAAGCACGGAATTTATCCCCTTTGTAATCAAGGGCCAAGGCTCCCAGTGACCGTTCGCGAGTTTGATGGTCCAAAAAAGTATCGCCGTTATGATATCCACCGTTAAAGCGGACACCGAATTCCTCGTCGGCCCCGAACCGACGGCTGAAGTCAACATTGCCGCCTGCTTGTTCTCCTCGACCATAGTCGGCCGTCACACGATTCAGGTCCACATCCCCGGCACGCTTCGGCACGATATTAATCGCACCGCCAACGGCACCGGTTGGCGACATACCGTTCAACAAAGCGTTGGGGCCCTTGATAACCTCAATACGTTCGGCAACATTCGAATCAACACGAAAGGTTGGTGCAACGCCATAAGCACCGTTAAAGGACACTTCACCTGCGTTGCCAAGGTTCATACCAAAACCACGAATTTGGTAGGTATCCAAATTGGATGTTTCAGCATTCGGTGCACGAACGGATGGGTCATATTGCAGAACATCCGCAATGGTTTCGGCCTGCTGATCGGCAATCTTTTCGCTGGTATAACTCGTGATGCTGACCGGCGCGTCCATGATGTCCGTGTTACCTAGCATGCCAAGACGCCCACCGGTCGCAACCTGGCCACCAGCATAGGCGGGCGGTAGATCGGATTGCGTGCTGTTGGCTTCAACGCGGATCGGATCAACAACCGCGGCACCGCTTTGCCCGGCTTCTGCCGCAGGGTTAATCAGGATCAATGAATTTTCGCCGGTTTCACGATAGGAAAGTCCGGTACCGCGCAGCAATGAATCAATTGCAGCGGGAACTGTCATATCGCCGCGGATTGCGCGCGCGCCTTCGATAGACGGCAGATCAATCGTATAGGCAATCCGCCATCCCGAAGCGGCGCCGATTTCAGCGATCCCTTCAGCAAGGGAAGAAACCGAGATATCAAATGAATAGGTCGCCTGTGCAATTTCGGTCTGCACATTTGCCGCCAGCGCCCCCGTTGTCGCTGGAACCACCATTGCCGTTGAAACCAGCAATGCCGAAATCAGAGAGTATGTTCTTGTTCTTGCTTGTTTGAATTCCAACTTCCCGCTCCATAAACGTCTTTTCTTTCAGGCAGGTCCCCCCTGCATCTAAAAAGACAAACGAACGGGAAATAAGAGTCCTCACATCGGAGGATGATTTTTTGCGAATTTTTCGCAATCTCAATAAATAACTGTCAACCATGGCGAGGTTCTAACGACCTTTGCGCCAATTGCATCGGCAACAGTTTCAAGCGATCCGGGGATATCGGTCGTCGGAAAACTACCGGAAATACTGCGCGTTCCTACATCGCCAATCACAACGATGCGACCTTCGTCAAAGTTTTCCAACCGGGCGGTCAGCTCTAAGACGGGCATGTTGTGCACACTAAGACGCCCCTTCATCCAGGATAGCGCAAGTCCGACATCACCGATTTCGGATGGTAAAAGTGTTCCGTCATTGACAACAACCTGCTGCCCCGGTCCCAGCAGAACACCGTTTTCATCCTGCGCGCTTGACACACGAACAGCCCCGTCCTCGACAATCACAACAGTCTGTTGTGAAAGACGATCCACATTGAACCGGGTGCCAACGACCTGCACTGTCACGTCACCGGTATGGACTCTGAACGGATCGCCGTTGCGATGAACAACTTCAAAAAATGCCTGCCCGCGCAATAATTGTATCTCCCGGCGACCACCACCAAAGTTGGTCGATAGGGCACTGTTTGCGGCAAGCCGCACAACCGAACCATCGGGCAATTCAACTGCCGTGACATTTGACTGACCACTAACGATATCGGCCTGAATATTATCAATAAAATCGGGATGCAGGAAAAAGATCGCGCCAGCAACAAACGCCATTCCGGCGAGTGCAGCAAAGCCACGCCGCGGGCGGAACCATGACAGAAAACCGGAAAGTGCTGGCTTCCTTTGGGTTTCGGAAAGGCGTTTTGCCGGTTCTTCGATCCGTGCCCAAAGCACGCGCATCTGATCGAATGCCAGTCGGTTATTACGGTCCGCATTCAGCCATTGTTCAAACTCGTATTCCTGCTCAGCCGACAGCGAACCACCTGCCCGTCTTGCGTGCCAGAGTGCAGCTTCGTCCTTTTGCTGTTCAGTCGGTTCAAAAGCGCCTTGCATAGGTTCCCGGTTCGCCCGTCATGATCTGGCGTTCATATCAGTAAATGATGTGATCCGCCAAATTCCCTTTCTATAAACAATAACGGATGACGATAAAATATCCTCATAGCGCGTATGGGATTTATCAGACGTCGTCGCGATAGTCTGCCAGCCGTTCCTGGCAATGGCGCATGGTCCGGGCCAGCTGTTTTTCCACCGCACTGACGGAAATGCCATACTTTTTCGCCAATTTCGCGTTGGATATGCCATCGACACGATGGAGGATGAACATCTCGCGCGCCTTTGGCGAAAGTTCCAGCAAGGCACGGTCAAGCGCGGAAAGCGCCTGACGGGCTTCGGCATGATCGTAAGGAGATGACGTTTCGCACAGCCAGAGCTGAGCCGGGAGAACCCCGTTCATTGCCTGCGCACGGCCAAAGCTGCTGCGGTGATGATCGATGACCGCATTGCGTACGGATGCATAAAGCATCTTTGTATTGGCTTCCGGTTCCCCGCAATCACCGGACTGCATCAGGCGCGCATAGACATCCTGCACAAGTTCGGCCGCAACTTCACGATCACGTATCCGCCGAACCACCATCGCGACAAGCTGACGCCGATGGTCTTCGAACAGCTTTGCAAGTGTGTTCCTCCAGAAACTCATGCGCAGGTTCTATCATTGCCTATGAAACCCTGCCAAACGGCCCGTTTTACGAGCCCCGACAGACAGCCCCCACAACGGTGACGAGCGGACCGTATCAGTAATGATAATCACTTTCAATATTATTGATACGTTTTATGGCCAAGACGATCTTCGGTTCGACACCGAAGCAACCACCGCCCCTGTTGGTGATGAAGTCCTTATCCGTGTTGGTGCCGGTGGTGTGTGCGGTTCGGACATGCATTACTATTTCGAAGGCGGGATTGGTCAAATCCGCGTGCGCGAACCCATCATCCTTGGACATGAAGCCGCGGGGTACCATCGTTGCACTTGGCCCGGATGCAACCAGTCTGGGCGTCGGGCAAAAGGTTGCAATCAACCCAAGCCACCCGTGTGGCACGTGCCGTTATTGCCCGCAGAACCTGCAGCAGCATTGCCTGAACATGAAGTTCTTTGGGCCGGCGTTGCCGGCGAAATCCCGGTCCTATTCAATCCGCTGGTCGCCAAGGAAATCAGGATCACCAGCACCTTCCGGTTCCATGCGGAATTTGCCGATGCTGTGCGCCTGATTGACTTTGGCGATATTGATGTAAACCCGATCATCACCCGACCTTCCCGCTTGAAGCAGCATCGGAAGCCTTTGATCTGGCACGGGATCGAAGTCAATCGGTTAAGGTTCAATTGTCTTTCGCCAATTGAGTCCGACGGAACCGGCATCAAAAAGGCTGTGGCTTCATATGGACCGCAGCCTTTTTGTTTACGACGCGGCAAACCCATTCGCAGACATTTTTACGTCACGAGAGATCAGGCCTACCGTCATATTCTATCGCGAAAGCTCGTACAGAACCGCCCGGTCAAGGATGCGCAGTTTCGGTCCGGCGGCAATTGCGCCTGTTGCCTCTAGCTTTCGAAGCGAACGCGAGAATGTTTCTGGCGTAATGCCGATCCGGCTTGCGATCTGACGTTTTTCAGGAAAGTTCGTCTCGTCCTCGCCACCCAGATTCTCACCACTGCGTTCTTCGAAATCGATCAGAAATGAAGCAATTCTCTGGATCGGTTTGGTGTGGCGAATTTTGAAAATTTCTTCAAGGAAGAATCGTTCCCACCGCAGAAGTCCGGCAAGGACTTCGGCCATGACATCGGGCGCACTGCGTAAAACGGAAAGATAGGTATCGCGCGGAATGGCGATGATCTCGCAATCTTCCATGACCTCGCATTCCACCGGATATGCCCGACCGGCCAACGAAACGGCTTCGGCGAATGCCCCTGATTGGGTCAGGAAATGCATGACGGTTTCTTCGCCCTGCGGGGAAACCTTTACAAGGCGCAAGTGTCCGGAAAGCAGAACATAGAAGTTACTGGCAACATCACCGGCACGAAACAGATGTTCGCCGCGCGAATGGCATTCAACACGACATTTTGCCATCAGATTATCAAGCCGCGCCCCGCCAAGAGCAGACAGAAACGGGACCTGTCGGACGATATCGTAATCGATTTCAGACAGCGGTCTTGAACGCATCTTCGCCCCCTTCCTTGGCATCATTCCCAGACAACCCGCACCAATCGGCCAGCATTTCCGCATCTGCAATCCGGATAATGTGACCATTGGCATGTTGCGAAACACCAATTTCAGAAAGTTTCTTAAGCGCACGAGAGATCGTTTCGCTGGTCATTCCCAACTTGCGGGCCAAGGCAGACTTTTCAATGGTCAGGGGTGTTTCATGCACACCGTCAATTGGCACCGCATCTGCCAGGAAATAGATCGCCAGACGTTGTGCCGCAGACCGGCATTTAAGTTCTTCGGCCTGTCGCAACATCTGACACAACCGTTCTGTCATGGCCGACATCATGGTCAGTGCACGGTCGAAATGGGCCGCAAGAAAATCGGCAAAGCCCGCACCATCAATACGAACCGCTGTCGTTGCCTCCAAGGTACGAACCGAAACCGCATAACAGCCATCGGGCACCAATGCGCATTCCCCGACAAGCTGGCCATTCCCCAGAAGATCAATGACCCCGTCTTTACCGTCCTGATCCTTGAAAGACAATTCGACATGCCCATTCACAATCAGATAAAGCGCTGACGCCGGTTCATCTGCCGAAATCATCATTGTATCGGTGTCAAATCTGACCCATTGGCACAAGGATGCCAGTTCAAGGATATCTTCCTGCGGCCAAGTTCGGAAATAATTCGCAAAGCGAAGAACACCGGAAATGCGTTCGATATCATTCATCACGGCATCGTCCATTACAGATAAAGGGAAGAATGCATTTACTGGAACAACTCTAACATCAGCCCAGATGATCACGTTTGTTCCAGATCAATTTTGATCGGAAAACGCTTATCGACGCGAGAACTGCCTTAGCCCTTCGACATCAAGGATGCTCATCCTTGTATCCCGGGCAATAAATCCGTCGTCTTCAAGTTTGCGCAATGCGCGTGAGAATGTTTCCGGCGTTACCCCGATCCGGTTTGCGATGACATGCTTGGGGACGATTTCGGCATCATCAGTCTGCGACAGCAAAAAGCCCGCAAGGCGCTGCGATGGGCTACGCTGACGCAAATCATTGAGCTCCCTGTAGAAAAACCGTTCCCTCTCGATCAATGACTGCATCATCCGACCAATCATCGCCTTGTCATTCCTAAGGCGATTGACAAGCTGCATCCTGCTGATGGCGATAATCTCGCTGCCGGGATCGCATTCGGCAGAAACCGGATAACGTTGCCCGGAAAGAACAACCGCCTCGGCAAAGGACTCACCTGCTGAGACAAGATGGAAAAGCGTTACCCGCCCATCGCCCAGAATTCGAAACAGACGCACCTGCCCCTTGATGACAATAAAGAACTGTTCGGCGGGCTCCCCTTCGCTAAACAGCAATTCGCGGCCGTTATAAATCACAACGGCCGCACCATTTGTCATCGATACGATTTCATCGCGCGAGAAGGCAGAAAGAACTGCTACCTTCGACATCAGACTGAAATCCGCATCATTCAGGTTACGGCGTGACATGATCGGCTCCAAACTCTGTCCGAGCTGACTGCAATGGTTGAAAACTGATTCTGCGATGATGTCGACCGCAATTCACATGATCGGCCAACAGCGAAGACAACTCCCACCACGTGCCAACCGGTGCGAGCATGCCGACTTTCTCATCAGACCGGGAATTAACAGAAGCCGGAATATCAATGCGGCAATGCGCCCCATCCCCCGTCATAAGGGGAACAAAAAGGGCATTTCTGCACCTTGTCATGTTTCGCCAGTTGGCGAGAGACGGTTGGCCATCAATCTGGACATTGTAGATTTCGTCGTGATCAAGATGGTGCGAAAGTATCGCTCGCAACTGCTGCATTTCGGGCGACGGGCAGATGTCACTCTTCTGCCCGTGTGACACCAGAAAAATTGCCGTTTTATCCTTTTGATTTCCCCCCGCCTTTAACCGGGTAGCAATTCGAGCTGCCAGCATCCGGTCATATCCGGGCAAGTGCCCAGCAAACGGCAGAAGTGCCTTCTGTTCCAACCGGGCATCGGCAACAAGTGCGGACAGTTCAGCCACCAAACCGGCGCCCGGCGTAAAGAACAGGGGAAAGACAAGCACGTCAGACGCCGAATTCCGCGTCATGACCTTCAACACATTCCCCGCTGATGGTGTTGATCGCAAAAATGAAAGGCGGATGTCGAAATGCGGTAACAGATGTTGCAGATGCGCGGAAAACATCCCGCCGGGCACGGCACCAGTTCGTAGCGTTCCATGCGCGACAATCATCAAAACCGGATCGCAGACGGACATAACCATTCCCCTGTTTCACTCTCTCTGAACGCATTTTGCGGGCTTTTCCCCCAAGCGTATTGACTCCCGTCAAGAGTGGAACGGCTCAAAACCATAATGTTCTTATGGTTATTTGATCATCATCAAGGCTGGCTCGCGTCGAAAGATCAAATCTCCGCAACCGGGAGCGAAGGCTTTCATTTTCCTAATGGAGGGACGCATGAAACTCACAACTCGGCTGAGACGGTCGGCAGCGCCGCTTGCACTTGGTTTCGGCCTTATCTTTGCCTCGGTGGCAATCGCCCAGGAAAAACATCCTGAAAGCGAAAGCACCTATGAACCCAGCCTCGAGTCACTTCCGACCGATGGGTCGCAACCCGGTACACACGAAGGTGTGCCAACGATGACGGCCGATGAATTCAACCAGGGCCGCAAGATTTTCTTTGAACGTTGCGCAGGTTGCCACGGCGTTTTGCGCAATGGTGCAACCGGCCCTGCCCTGACAACGGACCGCACCCGCGATCTTGGTTACGAATATCTGCATGATTTCATTACCTATGGATCCCCTGGGGGGATGCCGAACTGGGGAACGTCGGGCGAACTGTCCGAAGAACAGGTCGACATCATGGCCCGCTATGTCCTGCAGGACCCGCCCCAGCCGCCGGAATGGGGTATGGAAGCCATGAAGGAAAGCTGGAAAGTCGTCGTTCCGGTTGACCAGCGTCCGACCAAGAAGATGAACGATCTTGATATCGAAAACTTGTTCTCGGTAACACTTCGTGATGCAGGTCAGATCGCCCTTATCGACGGTCATGACTACAAGATCAAATATGTGATCGATACCGGATATGCTGTTCACATTTCTCGTGTATCTGCTTCGGGTCGATATCTGCTGGTTATCGGTCGTGATGCCAAAATCGACATGATTGATTTGTGGATGAAAGACCCTCAGGTCGTCGCATCGCTTAAAGTCGGTCTCGAAGCACGGTCTGTCGAAACATCCAAAATGAAGGGATGGGAAGACAAATACGCCATCGCCGGTTCGTACTGGCCGCCGCAATATACGATCATGGATGGGGAAACTCTTGAACCGCTCAAGATCGTTTCGACCCGCGGCATGACCTATGACGAACAGGAATACCATCCGGAACCCCGTGTCGCGTCCATCGTGGCATCGCACTACAACCCGGAATTCGTGGTTAACGTCAAGGAAACGGGTCAAGTTCTTCTGGTCAACTATCAGGATCTTGACGCCCTTCAGGTCACCTCGATCAGTGCGGAACGGTTCCTGCATGACGGTGGTTTTGACGCAACGGGCCGGTATTTCCTTGTCGCGGCCAACGCACGGGACCGCGTTGCCGTCATTGATACCAAGGAACGCAAGCTAAGCGGGATTGTCGATGTTGGTATCAAACCGCATCCGGGTCGCGGGGCGAACTTTATTCATCCGGAACTCGGCCCGGTCTGGGCAACCAGCCATCTTGGCGATGACACCATTGCATTGATCGGTACCGATCCGGAAAAACATCCGGAAAATGCGTGGAAAATGGCGGCATCCATTGACGGGCTCGGCGGCGGGTCGCTGTTTATCAAAACCCACCCGAAATCGACCAATCTGTGGGTTGATGCACCGCTGAACTCGGATGCCGAGATTTATCATTCGGTTGGTGTACTCGATATTAATAATCTTGATACCGGTGTTGAAACACTGCCGATTGCCGAATGGGCTGATCTTGGCGACGAAGGTGCCCAGCGCGTTGTTCAGGGTGAATACAACAAACAGGGTACCGAAATCTGGTTCTCTGTCTGGAACGGCAAAGCTGAAAAGTCAGCCATTGTGATTGTTGATGACAAAACCCGGAAGCTCAAGAAGGTCATCAAAGATGATCGCCTTGTGACCCCGACGGGCAAATTCAACATCTACAACACCCAACACGACATCTACTGATCTGCTGAGCCGGAGGCCATTCACGGCCTCCGGACTTCCCGCATTTGAAACCTTGCCAAAACAGGGGAAAAGTCATGCAAAAATCCGGGCGTATTTATCTTGTCGGAGCCGGGCCAGGCGATCCTGAATTGCTGACCATAAAGGCAGCACGTCTTCTCGACCGCGCGGATGCCGTTATCTATGACCGGCTTGTCTCCGATGAAATACTTGAACTGGCCAACCCGTTTGCAGAACGCGTTTATGTCGGAAAATCCACAGGATCCCACAGCCTGAAGCAGTCCGAAATCAATACGCTTCTGGTTCATATGGCCAGAAAACATTGCCACATCGTTCGTCTGAAGGGCGGGGATCCGTATATTTTCGGACGCGGGGGTGAAGAGGCCGAATGGCTCAGCCTGCATGATGTTCCGTTTGAAGTTGTTCCCGGAATTACAGCCGCCGCAGGATGCATGGCACAACTTAATCTACCGCTGACCCATCGCGGTCTGGCAACCAGTGTGCGCTTTGTCACCGGCCATATGCAGGCAGATGTCGAACCGCATCATGACTGGCGTTCCCTTGCCGATCCGGACACGACGCTTGCGATTTACATGGGCGTAAAAACCATGCCGGTAATCGCGGGCAAACTGCTTGAACATGGGTTGCCCACCGATACGCCGGTGATGATTATCGAAAATGGTTCAACACCGGATCAAAGACATTTCCGCAGCACATTGGGCAATGTCTGTGACGACCTGAACCGGCTGGATTTTGATCCGCCCTGCATGATCGTCATTGGCCGCGTCATTTCACTGGCTGATCGACTATCACTGCCCGAGGCCGAACTTCTATCCGAAAGCCGGTTTGACCAAAACGCAGCACCCGACTTTCCCGATGGGGGTCTACGTTATGCCCATACTGCGTAGTTCCCTCGTGATCCTGATCACCACGCTCACTTTGGCAGGGACCTATTCAGTAAGTGCGGAAAACGCGACTTCTTCCCGAAGCCCCCATGCGCTGGAGCAAATGGTGCGTCAGGATTGCGGTTCCTGTCATGGCCTAACGTTTAAGGGAGGTCTGGGATCGCCCCTTTTACCGGAAAACCTTGCGGCTTACAGCGTCGAGGATTTGACAACCATCATCCTCGACGGATTGCCAGGAACAGCCATGCCGCCCTGGCGCGCAATCGTGACACCCGATGAGGCCACGTGGATGGCCCGCTATCTGAAAACAGGAGAACCCGAATGATGCGCATTGCATTTTCGGCCCGCATTCCTTCCACCGCGTTACAGGCAACCCGCAACCTTTTGGTTGTTGGGGGCATTTTGCTTTTGGCGGGCTGCGCAAATATCTCATCCGTTCGCGGGACGGCTGATCTGGCAACCGTCGTTGCCCGGGCCACTGGCGAAGTTGTCATCCTTGACACCAGTACCCGGCAATTTATCGGTATCGTTGAAGGCCTTGGTGATCTATCACATGCGTCGATCGTCTATTCCCGGGACGGACGGTTCGCATTCGTCTTTGGCCGCGACGGGGGATTGACCAAGGTAGACATTCTCAAACATGAAGTTGTCGTTAGAACCTTGCAAGCGGGCAACAGTATTGGCGGAGCCATCAGCCAGGACGGCAGACTGGTGGCGGTTGCCAATTACGAACCCGGCGGTGTCCGCGTTTTCGATAGTGAAACCCTCGAACTGTTGGCCGATATTCCTGCAAGCATTGACGGCAGTTCGGATCGTTCAAAAGTCATCGGGCTGGTTGATGCGCCAGGGAACCGGTTTGTTTTCAGCCTTTGGGATTCCGGCGAAATCTGGATAGCCGACTTCTCAACCGGCAACGAACCAAAGATCAGCCGCTACAAAGATATCGGAACACAGCCCTATGATGCGCTGATCACATCCGACGGTCGTTATTACATTGCCGGTCTGTTTGGCGAAGACGGCATGGCATTGCTTGATCTTTGGCATCCGGAAAATGGCGTGCGCCGCATCCTTGATCATTATGGCATGGGTGAAGAACGCTTACCCGTTTACAAAATGCCCCATCTTGAAGGCTGGGCGATTGCGGGGAAACGCGCATTTGTACCGGCCATCGGTCGCCACGAAGTTCTCGTGATTGACACCGAAAACTGGCAGCAGATCGGACGTATTCCCGTCCATGGACAGCCCGTTTTCGTCATGGCCCATCCCGATAACAGGCATGTCTGGGTCAATTTCTCGGTCCCGGATTACGACACGGTCCAGATAATCGACACGGAAAGTCTGGCAATCGTGGGGGAACTGAAACCCGGCACCGGTGTCCTGCATATGGAATTCAGTCCACGTGGCGATCAGGTCTGGCTGTCCGTTCGTGATGACAACAAGGTCGTTGGATACAATCCCTACACGCTCCAGCCGATTGCCGAACTTCCGCTCCCCAGTCCCAGTGGTATTTTCATGTCTGACCGTGCCGGTCGGATCGGGTTGTAGGAGGCCATCATGAGCACCGAACTCACCCGCCTACAAACCCTGCTGATCGAACATTTTCAGCGCGGTTTCCCGACGACACCACGCCCGTTTGAAACCATCGCCAAAGAACTGGGCACCAACGAAGACACGGTGATTTCCGCCATTTCCGATTTGAAGGACAAAGGTTATCTCGACCGGATTGGCGCGACCTATGCGACCGGGCGCGCAGGGGCATCAAGCCTTGCGGCGATGGAAGTTCCAGATGATCAGCTTGAAAAAATTGCCGCCCAAGTCAGCCACTTTACCGAAATCAATCACAATTACGAACGCGAAGATAAACTCAATCTATGGTTCGTCGTGACCACCGCCGATCAGGCCAGTCTGGACACGACAATCAAGGCAATCGAAGCCAAGACAGGCTTCCCGGTATATCGGATGCCGATGATCGAACATTACCGTCTCGATTTGGGATTTGCGTTGAAATGGAACTGAGCGAGCTTCAACACCAGCTGATCAAAAGACTGCGCGACGGCTTGCCAATCGGCAAACGTCCCTACGCAAATATTGCCAATGACCTCGGCACGACCGAGGAAACGGTGATCGAAACGCTTGAACAGCTTATCGCCCACAAGGTTATCAACCGTTTTGGCATGATCATCCGTCATCGCGCACTTGGTTATCAGGCCAATGCGATGTGCGTTTTCGATATCGGTGATGATGCGGCATCCGACATTGGCAAGGCCATGGCGACACTGCCCTATGTCACCTTGTGTTATCGTCGGGAACGGGTTGCCGGGGTCTGGCCATACAATCTTTATTGCATGATCCATGGTCGTGACCGGCTGACCGTCCGGGCACAAATCCGCCATCTGATGGCACGTCTGGAACTTTACGACACCCCTCATAAGGTTCTGTTCAGCAAGCAATGCTTCACCCAGCGGGCCGGAAAATATGGTGCCCCGACGGCGTCAGCATCCCTATCCGCATCCGGACCTGCATCGACGCAGACGATCCCGTTCCCGATAAAATCAGGGAAGTACCATGAACAAGCTTGAACGCGATCTGATCAATAATCTTCAGGGTGGTTTCCCGATCTGCGCCCACCCGTTTCAGGTTCTGGCCGACCGTCTTGGCTATGACGAGGAAACGATTATTGACGGCGTGAAAAACCTGATCGCGGATGGATATGTCAGCCGGTTCGGCCCGCTTTACAACACCGAAAGACTGGGTGGTGCCGTGACCCTTGCCGCGATTGCCGTACCATCCGATCGCTTTGACGAGGTCGCGGAACAGGTCAACGCGTTTGACGAAGTCGCTCACAATTACGCCCGTGAAGATGCGCTGAATATGTGGTTCGTGATCCTTGCCGAGGATGAAAAAAAACTTCAGCACGTCATCACCCGGATCGAAAACGCAACCGGCCTTCGGGTGCTGAGTTTCCCAAAGGAACGGGAATATTTCCTTGAATTGCATCTGGAGGTTCCCGATCAATGATTTCCTTTCTGAACCAACCAGAACTGCCGGAACTTGATGAAATCGATCATGCCCTGATCCGTGCGACGCAAACCGGATTGCCGTTAACGCCGTCACCTTACGGGGATATCGCGCTGGGTCTTGGTCTTGGCCCGGATGAAGTCGAACAGCGTCTGCAACGGTTGCACGATGTCGGTGTCATCCGGCGGATCGGCATCATTCCCAACCATTACCGGCTGGGCTATCGCGCCAACGGCATGAGCGTCTGGGACATCAATGATGAAGCCGTTGATGCCATGGGCGAGATGATCGGAAAGCTGGATTTCGTATCGCACTGCTATCGCAGGCCGCGCCACCTGCCCGATTGGCCATTCAACCTGTTTGCCATGGTCCACGGTACGACACGTGAAACGGTCGAGGCCAAGGTTCAGGATATCCGCAACCGTTTGGGCGAGAATGTCCGCGACCACCGCATTCTTTACAGCAACCGAATTCTTAAAAAAACCGGCCTGCGTTGGCGCAAAAGCGGAGAAAAGAAATGTTGCGGTTAAGCCAGTATATCCGTGCTGCCATCGACATTGCCGAAAATGGCGCGATCCCCGTTGCTAACCCGCGCAAACATGCCCCGCTTTCCAATCGTGGGCCTGTCGTTATCTGGAACCTGATCCGGCGGTGCAACCTGACCTGCAGGCATTGTTATGCCTCCGCCGTTGATAAGGATTTCCCGGGCGAGCTGACGACAAAACAGGTTTTCAGTACCATGGAAAATCTGCGCGATTTCAATGTTCCGGTGCTGATCCTGTCGGGTGGCGAACCGCTTATGCGGCCCGATATTTTTGATATTTCGGCCTATGCCAAGGAACTTGGTTTCTATGTCGCACTGTCAAGCAACGGAACCCTGATCGATGATAAAAACATCAATCAGATCGCAGCCGCCAATTATGACTATGTTGGCATCAGTCTGGACGGGCTTGGCGCAACACATGATTATTTCCGCCGTCTTGAAGGCGGGTTTGATCTTGCCCTTCGCGGAGCAAAACTATGCCGTGATGCCGGATTGCCGGTTGGCATCCGTTTCACCATGACCCGCGAAAATTATCAGGACCTACCCGGCCTTCTTGACCTTGTTGAACAGGAAAAGATCGACAAGTTCTATTTTTCACATCTGAACTATGCCGGTCGCGGAAACCACAACCGCAAGGACCATGCATTCTACAATATGACCCGCGAGGCACTTTTGATGATGTTTGCCCGTTGCGAGGCAGACGTCAAGGCAGGCATCGCGCGCGACTATGTGACGGGCAACAACGATGCTGACGGGGTTTTCCTGAAACTCTGGATTGACGAACATTACCCGGCGGCATCCAACCAGATCGGGAAAATGCTGCAACGCTGGGGCGGGAACGCATCGGGTGTGAATGTTGCCAATATCGACAATCTGGGCAATGTCCATCCCGATACCATGTGGTGGCAACACACATTGGGCAATGTCCTGAAACGGCCGTTCTCGGAAATCTGGCAGGATGTCAGCGATCCTTTGATGGCCGGTCTAAAGCAACGCCCCCGTCTTGTGCATGGTCGCTGCGGCGAATGCCAATATCGCGATATTTGCGGCGGCAACACGCGAACGCGCGCCTATCAACTAACCGGTGATCCATGGGCCGAGGATCCCGGCTGTTATCTTGATGATGCCGAACTTGGCATTACTGGCGACCATAACCGTCTTGAAACCGTTCCGTTTTCCGCAACCAAACGCCACGGTCAGGTGGAGGTCACATCATGACCACCATCGTCAAGGCTGCCTTGGCGCGGATTTGCCTTGGCACGGTATTGGTATCCGGTTTGATCAGCACCACAAACGCCTTTGGCCAAACCGCCCTTTCATCTGCCCAGATTGCCGATGCCAACGCGCTCTATGCAACGCATTGTGCCGCCTGTCACAATGGCGACCGGCTGGGTGGAATGGGTCCGGCCCTTTTGCCCGAAAGCCTCGAAAAACTGCGCGGCAACGGCATTTCGGATGTCATTCGCGATGGCCGCGCGGCAACGCAGATGCCGGCCTTTGGCGAAACCCTTGCCGCAACGGAAATCACCCTTCTGGCAGACTGGTTGCGACAACCGATGGACAGGTCGCCAGAATGGGGCATGTCCGAAATCGTCCAAAGTCACGATGTTTTCATCGATCCGGCGGAACTGCCCGACAAACCAAAATTCGAAGGTGATCCTTTAAACCTGTTCACAATTGTCGAGGCGGGCGATCATCACGTCACGATACTTAATGGTGACACGTTTGAACCGCTTGATCGTTTCCCGACCCGCTTTGCCCTGCATGGCGGGGCGAAATATTCTCCGGACGGTCGTTTTGTCTATCTGGCGTCGCGCGATGGCTGGGTTCAGATGTATGACCTTTATTCCCTGCAAACCGTTGCTGAAATCCGGGTCGGCCTGAATACGCGAAATGTGGCGGTATCCGATGACGGCCGATATGTGATGGCGGGCAACATGCTGCCGCACAATCTGGTTCTGCTGGATGCACGGGATCTGACACCAATACGCGAGTTCGCCGTTATCGGTGATGATGGCAAATCATCGCGTGTTTCGGCGGTATATACCGCACCACCGCGCCATAGCTTTATCGTCGCCCTGAAAGACCTGCCCGAAGTTTGGGAAATTTCCTATGCCGATGATCCACGTCCGGTCTATCCCGGTTTCGTTCACAACTACGAAGCCAATATGGTCGAAGCACTGGATGTTCAGAACGGCCCTTTTCCGGTAAGGCGTATTCATCTTGATGATGGTCTGGATGATTTCTTCTTCGATCAGGATTATCGCCACCTGATCGGGGCGGCGCGCAATGGCCGCGATGGGCAGGTAATCAATCTGAATGTCGGCCGAAAGGTTGCCGATATCGCACTGGAAGGCATGCCCCATCTTGGTTCAGGCATCACCTTTGACTATCAGGGCCATTCGGTGCTGGCGACACCGCACCTGAAAGATTCCAAAATCAGCGTCATCGACATGGAAAGCTGGAAAACCATCAAAACCATCGCAACAAAAGGCCCCGGATTTTTCACCCGCAGCCATGACAACACGCCTTATGCCTGGGTCGATGTATTCTTTGGCCCGGACAAGGACGTGGTCCATATCATCGATAAACGCACACTCGAAATCGTCAAAACGCTCCGCCCCGAACCCGGTAAGGTCGCGGCCCATGTCGAATTTGATCGCAGCGGCAAACACGCGCTGCTCTCGATCTGGGACGATGACGGCGCAATCATTGTTTACGATGCCCAAACATTCGAAGAAATCAAACGCATCCCGATGAAAAAACCGGTTGGGAAATATAACGTGTTCAACAAAATCACTTATTCCGCCGGCACCAGCCATTAAAACCGGTTCAAACGGCTTAGCGGTTCATTAAAATCACGGCTGCCTGTGCGGCCAGAACCCCTGCGAAAATCACGATCAGAAACGCGATGAACAATCCCCGCCATCCGCCCGCAGATGGACCAAGTCCAAGATAATATCGCAAAATCAGCCACGCCTTGAGGCTCCCGACCATCATGATCGTCATGGCGGGCACAATGCCAAGCATCGCACCTGTACGATCATCACCGATCAGGGCAAGAACCATCGACATGACGGTCGTGCCACTGGCGAGCAACCAGACAAAAATGGCCGTGCGCGACGAAAGCCCATGCCCGTCGCTTGGCATCGTGGACGAGGCTGAAATATCGTCGGTTTCTGTCGCGACTGGAAGATGTCGGTCCATGGTTTCCTCACCGCAAAAGATAGATCACAGGAAACACCAATACCCAGACCATATCGATCATGTGCCAGAATGCCGTTCCGGTTTCGATATTTGTCAGGTTCGGCCATATGGCAACAACGCCCAGCACCCCAAGCCCCATCACCACATGCAGGGCGTGAAAGCCGGTGATCAGGTAATAAAGCGTGAAAAACGTGCTGGTTTCCAAACCGATCCCGGCATCGATTTTGGTGCCATATTCAATAAGCTTCACGATCAGAAAAACGATACCCAAAGCTGCCGTCCCCGCCAGCCAGACCCGGCATTGCAAAACTGCATCCTTTTTAATGGCACGCACAGCAAAAACAGCCAAAAGGCCGCTTGTCAAAAGAATAAGCGTATTGATCCCGCCCATAACGCGATCAAGGTGAAGCTGATCATTGGCAAATCCCGCCGGGTCACCAATTCTTGCCGCCGAAAATGTCAACAGAAACGCCCCAAAGACAACCAGTTCCGACAGGATCAGAACCCACATCAACGGATGCCCGGGCAAGGCTTCAAGCCCACCCCAAGCATCCGAAGCAGATTGCGGGTCATGATCCTTCAGGCCGAAACCGTCATGCTGCGTAACCGTGTCCTGATCGTGTCCCATCTGACACCCCGTTTTCAACGTACAAGTTGGCGATAGATACGTGGTAAGGCCGCAGGAAGGTTTTCCAGCTTGCTGACAATTGCGTGCCCGCCTGCCCCAAAGATATAGGGGAAGTAATCCTGTGCCCTTTGATCGACCGTTACACCGAAAAGGCCAAGCCCTGCCTTTCGGCATTCACGTACCGCACGGCGGCTATCCTCTATGCCGTAGCGACCTTCGTAATGGTCGATATCATTTGGCTTGCCATCCGTGATTACCAGCATCAACCGGTGTTGGTGCGGTCGATCTCCCAACAGCTTTCCAACATGGCGGATGGCAGCCCCCAACCGGGTGTAATAACCGGGCCGAAGCTTCTGTATCCGTTCCTGGGTACGGGGCGACCAATCTTCGTCGAAATTCTTGATCGCATTGATCCGCACCCAGTCGCGCCGACGGGATGTAAAGCTGAAGACACCAAATTCGTCCCCGCAGGCATCCAGCCCACCAGCCAGCACCGAAAGCGCCTGCTTTTCAACATCGAGAACCCGTTGATCCTGTATCCAGGCATCGGTCGACAATGATACATCGACCAGTACCGCAACCGACAAATCGCGTGCCCGTCGAACCGTGTTCAGATACAGCCTGTCGCTGAGTTCTCCACTGCCTTTCTGGTCACAGCGGGCGCGCACCAATGCCTCAAGGTCAAGCTCGCTTCCGTCACATTGCGCGCGCAGCGTTTCATGGCGCGGCCGAAACGCTTCGAATTGACGGCGAACCTGACGGATTTGGCGTCGTTCGGTTTCACCCGGATGCCAAACATCACACTCACTGACTTTTTCATCACCGGATTGCATGATGACTTTGCAGAAATCCGGGCGATACGATTGATGACGGTAATCCCATTCCGGATAGGTCCATTCACCAATCACGCGTCCTTCATCGGCTTCGCGGGGCGGCAGATCCAGATCGAAACGCAATTTGGTTGCCGCTTTGCGTTTGCAGTCGGAAATTTCCATTTCGTCAAGCTCGTCAGCCGCTTTCTTTGCGTCCTGCTCGTCCTCGTCATCCATCGGTCGATTGACATTGACCATCTCGGCAATCGAAAGGATTTTTTCAAACCGGTTTAATGCGAGGGGATCATTGCGACCAGCCTGATCATTCTTGCGCCGGCGGGCGCGCTTTTTGCGTTCCTGACTGCCATCTGACGAATTTCCATCCTCGTCCATGTCGGTATCGGCAACACGACCGGCCGTTCCCGAACAAATGGCCTCGCCCCAAAGCGGAACGGGAAGAAACGGCGCATAACGATGCGGTTGCAAACCCGCAATATTGATCATTCCCGCAATATCAACACCTGTGCCGACAGCGTTAACAACGGGCCACAAATCGTTTTCATGCGGCTGCCCTGTGACCCCAAGAATCTTCAGAACACATTCTTCGATATGCTGTTCGCGTCGGGGTAAGGGACGAACCGGTCGCAACGCCAGAAACGCATCATACAGGCGTTGCCGCAAACCAATGATACCGGGGAAATTGTGGCACACATCCCGATCGGTTTGTCGTGCCCGGGAAAGCCGCATGATATCGGCCAATAACGGGCTTTGCACAATGTCCGCCGAAATGGTTTGCGGCTCCGAAACCGCGAACCATGCCATCAGCCAGATATAAAAATCACGGTTAAGGTCACGCGACGGAAACAGTGAAATGGACGCGGGCAGCTTTACCGATGCCTCGTTCATTTCGGCCATCGTGATCTGTTCATCCACCAGACCGATCCGCTGCCGCCAGCGTAACCGATGCCCCGAAACCCGTTTATCGATCTGGGCAAATTCCAGCGCCGGATCGCCACCAAGGGTGCGAAAGATCACCGGTAAATGGCTGCGCAATTCGGCAAACGTGATCGCGTGCTCAGCATGATCGCGATAGCTTTCCTGATTGCGCGACGCAATCCGGTGCCAGATCATGCCGACCTGTTCTTCGAATTCCAGAAAATCGAAACTCATCATCGCCTCCCGGCTGTCAGCCCCGGATAATCCCGATGGCCTCGCGAAGGCCCGCCTTGATATCCGCATCATCCGACAGAGGTTCGATGATGGCGGCATTGATGGCGTCATCAAATGCAACATTGGCCATCAAAAGTGTCGCGCAATAAACCAGCAACCGGGTTGAAACCGCTTCTTCAAGATCAATCCCGGTAAGCTTGCGAATATTGCCAGCGATACGCACCAGAAGGGCTGCGCGTTCAACATCGATCCCGGTTTCACGCATGATCACCGCTTTTTCGGTTTTCGCGTCCGGGAAATCGAACTCGACCGCCAGAAACCGTTGCCGGGTCGATGGTTTCAGTTGCTTCAGAAGGTTCTGGTAACCGGGGTTATAGGACACCACCAGCATGAAATTGGCCGGCGCTTCCAGAAGCTCGCCCGTCCGGTCCAGCGGCAAAAGACGCCGATCATCGGTCAATGGGTGCAGGACCACCGTCACGTCCTTGCGCGCCTCCACCACCTCATCGAGATAGCAGATCCCACCGTGGCGGACCGCGCGCGTCAACGGGCCATCCACCCAAACGGTTTCCCCGCCCTTGATCAGATAGCGCCCCGTCAGATCCGCCGCCGTCAAATCGTCATGGCAGGAAACGGTATAAAGCGGAACACCAAGCTTTGCCGCCATATGCGATACAAAACGCGTTTTCCCGCAACCGGTCGGTCCCTTCAGCAACAAGGGCAGATGCTGCTGCCAAGCCGTTTCAAACAACTGCTGTTCATTGCCGGTAGACTGATAATAAGGAACGTCCTGATCTGGGAGTACGTCTTTAAGAGCGGTCTGCATGTGAATGCTCCTTGGAAAATAGAAAGGCCGAAAATGACAACGACCGGTCGCGGGAACCAACCGGTCGTTGTCCGCCATGTGTCGTCATGGAAGAGAGCATGAAATCGAACACACAGACTTGATTGCCGTCATTCGGCGGGCTGACGTGCCCCTGCGGTTACGCGTCCACCTCGCGGTGCGACCACAAGCGACCAGATGATCATGGTGACACCGATCAGCACGACTACCCCCGCTCCCAAACGCATCCAGTAGAACAGGGCAACCTGATCCTGCACCTCCATGTAATTCATCCCCAGAACACGTTGCAGATGGGTCTGAACGACACCCGCAAATGTCAGGGTAAAGGTCATGAATGCCATCGCACTGGTCGTGATCCAGAAGCCCCACATATTGAGCTGCTGGTTATAAGGTTCACGCCCGCGAAGATAAGGCAGCGCATAGGTGAAGATTGCCAGATTAAGCATCACATAGGCCCCGTAGAAAGCCAGATGGCCATGTGCTGCGGTAATCTGTGTTCCGTGGGTGTAGTAATTGATCGACGACAGGGTATGCATGAAGCCCCATACGCCCGCGCCAAAAAACGCCATGACCGAACAGCCAAGCGACCAAAGTAGGGCCGCCTTGTTCGGATGATCCCGACCACCTTTCCAAACCATGTAGAAGCAGAAAACAACCATGGCAAAGAAAGGAACGACTTCCAGCGTCGAAAACACGTTACCGATCCACTGCCAATATCCCGGGGTTCCGATCCAGTAATAGTGATGGCCGGTACCCAGAATGCCGGTAAACAGCGAAAGTGAAACCATGACATAAAGCCATTTTTCAACGACTTCGCGATCAACACCCGTCATCTTGATCATCAGAAACGCCAGGATCGACGCCATGATCAGTTCCCACACACCTTCGACCCAAAGATGCACGACATACCACCAGTACATCTTGTCCACCGCAAGGTTGGACGGGTTATAGAACGCAAACAGGAACAGCAACGCGACGAACCAAAGGGCAACCATCAGTACGTTTGATACTGCGGTTTTCCGCCCCTTAAGCAGTGTCAGCGTGGTGTTGTAAAGGAACATCAGCGCCACCACGACGATACCGACCTTGATCGGCAATGGCTGTTCAAGGAACTCGCGTCCTTCGTGATAGCCAAGGATGTATCCGACAACTGCGGCAGCGGTTGCCGCCATGAACAGCCAGAACTGGATAATCGCCATTTTCGGGCTGTGCAGTTCGGTTTCGCATTCTTCAGGCAGCAAATAATAAGCCGCCCCGAAATAGCCCATCAACAACCAGACGATCAGGGCGTTGGTGTGGATCATGCGAATGACGTTGAACGGCAGCAGTTCGGACAAGACGTTTGGAAAAACATAGACAGTGCCCGCCACCACGCCGAACAGAATCTGGGCTGCGAACAATGTCAGCGCGCCGTATATGTAATACAGCGCAACCTTTTGCGATTGATATTTCATTCTAGCCTCGTTTCCATCAGCACCGGATTATCCCGCCTCGTTTGGCGGCCAGCTCTGGGTGTCGATTTCACTGGTCCATTTCAGGAAGTCGACAAGCTCGTCGAGCTCCTGATCTGTAAGGTTGAATTGCGGCATCTGGCGGCGGCCTTCGATGCCTGTGGGCTGTGCGGCCATCCATGCCTTAAGCATATCGCGCGCACCTTCCGGATCATCTTTACCGCCATACCGCACCCAGACATTGCCAAGTTCAGGTGCGAAATAGGCACCCTCTCCCAAAAGCGTATGGCAGTTGATGCATGAATTGCGTTCCCAGACATGCTTGCCGGCGACAACCGATGGCGTCAGCTGATCCTGATTGCTGGACTCGTTGACGATATAGTTGTGGCTGTGCAAGGTCAGTCCGATAAAGATGACCAGAAAGAAGATCGTTCCGCCGTAGAAGATGTTTCGGGCGGCAGATTTTGTCAGTCGTTCCGACATTTGAACGGATCCTCACTCCGATTGGCAGTTCTATGCCGCTCTGTCCCCAAAACGGCGTCAGGCAATCATTTCCCGACTGGACGTTTCCCACCTTGACTACCGTCAAACGAAAAAAGCCCCGCACGATGGCGGGGCAGGTGGGGTCGGAAATGCACGGCAGGAAGGATAAGGCAAACCGCGTCAGGCTATTCAAAACACGGAAACAATATTTCATTCTCAAGATGGATATGCGCCACCAGGTCTTCGACCAGCTTGGCCGTACCGGAATAAAGCGCCCGCCATGAACCACAGACACCGTCGGGCAACGTGAAATTGTTGGTCAGCTTTTGCAGCTTATGGATGGCTTCGGCATGCTCGTCATGTTCTTCGCGCATGCAATGGATCGGCATGATCAGGGGAATTGTGCTGGCACTGTTGCGTTGCATTTCGCGCATCGCCGGGAACAGAACCATTTCCTCTTTCGCCATATGGGAATCAAGCTTCTCCGTCATTTCAAACAGCGCGTCGGCCAATCCCGCCGGGGCTTCCGGATGATCTCCGTGAACCGCCTCGACCTTGCGGGCAAGCAGGATAAGCTCGGCCAGTTCATCGCGATGGGTCTGATGATACCGATCCAGAATAAAATCGATGAACGCATCGATATCATTTGGATCCGGCAAGGTCAGTGGCCCCTTGGGCAAATCGCACAATTCACGGGCAATCAGACCGGCATCCAGTCCTTTCGCACTGGTGACCTCGTCAAGCGACTTGTTGCTTGAACAGCAAAATCCGATTTTATGACGTCGTAAAACCAGGGTTGCCCCCGGAAAACTTGCGACCAGATCGCCGATCTTGCGATGGATCAGATTTGCTGAATTGGCAGCTTCCTGATCATGAGTGAAATCGGATTGCATGCTGGCGGACCTCCATCCCCGGATATTGATCCAACCAAGTTTAGGCACCTTCCCAAAAGTCACGTTGACGATGGTCAAGTAGCCCTGCCCGGAATTTTGCAATTCCCCTTGCCCGATACTGTCTTGGAAAAGCAGAACCTTTCCACCTTATCAAGAACCGTAAAAATTCAAATCTTTCAGTGATTTGACGGACATCAACACCTTAAAACCCAAACAGGACAATACTTCCGGCACCAATGTGGTCCGGAGTCCGCCGTGTCAATCAAACGCCCGTCATTTACGCCCTTTCTGCTAATGAACCCCATCGTTCGAAATGTTCCGGCATTCGCGCTTGAACGCCTGTGCCAGCACGCCATGGCAACCATGTATCGCCGACACAAACCCGTTTTTGAACGGGTCACCGAACGTGAAACATTTGCCCTGCTCGTATGCCCGACGGATCTTGATCTCGACCTTTTCCTTGCCCTTGATCCAGAGCTCCCCGTCCTGCGCCCGGCCCATGAAGGGGATGACAATATCATCGCGGCACGGATCATCGGCCCGCTTCCGGCCCTTCTGGAACTGCTCGAAGGAAAATCCGACGGGGACGCGCTGTTTTTCTCGCGCGCATTACGAATAGAGGGCCGGACCGACCTTGTCGTTGCCCTTCGCAATGCCCTGGACGGCGAAGAAATAGACCTGCGTTCAGCCGTCATTGAAAGTTTCGGCGCCTTGGGACCTGCTGCACGTCTGGCACTGCGCGCCGCCGAAGCGGCATATCGCCAGATGCAATCGGACATGGACCGCGTGGCCGATACCCTGATTTCCCCGATTGAAAAACGTCTGGGCGGACTTGACCGGCGTCTGAGCGGACATGCGGAAAACATTTCAGGGCTTCAGAAATCCATCAAACGTCGCACGCACCGCACCGCTCAGATCGCGCTGGCGGGTGATGATTTCGCCCTGCCTGATCCTTCATAACCGACAAACACATACAGGGATTTCATGGAACTAGTTTGCCCGGCAGGAACCCCCGCCAGTCTGCGTGCCGCCGTCGAGGCCGGTGCGGATGTTGTATATTGCGGTTTCCGCGATGCGACCAATGCCCGCAACTTTCCGGGGTTGAATTTTTCCCGACCCGAGCTGGCCGAGGCCGTTACATTCGCGCATAAACATGGCGTGCATGTCTATCTGGCCTGCAACACCTATCCGCATGCCGGTTCCGAGGATATCTGGCACAAGGCTGTCGATGATGCGGTTGCAATTGGTGTTGATGCAGTCATTCTGGCTGATATCGGATTGCTGCGCTATGCGCGCGATAAACATCCCGATGCGCGCCTGCATCTGTCCGTACAGGCATCGGCCTCGAACGAGGAAGCCATTCGTTTTTACCACCGCGAATTTGGCGTGCGTCGTGTGGTTCTGCCGCGTGTCCTGTCGCTTGAAGAAATCCGGATGTTGAACCGGCGCATTTCGGTGGAAACCGAAGTTTTCGCCTTTGGCGGCATGTGTGTCATGGCCGAAGGCCGCTGTTCACTATCGTCCTATGCCACGGGGGAAAGCCCCAATATGAATGGCGTTTGTTCACCAGCAGCCCACGTCCATTACGAGGAACGCGGCGACAGCACCGTTTCCCGCCTTGGCAATTTTACAATCAATGTTTACGGCAATGATGAAAAGGTCGGATATCCCACCCTGTGCAAGGGCCGGTTCCGCGCTATGGACAAGGCCGGTTATCTGTTCGAAGAACCCACCAGCCTTGACGTCACGGCCATCCTGCCCGAACTCGCCGATGCCGGTGTAACGGCGCTTAAGATCGAAGGGCGACAGCGCGGCAAGGCCTATATCTCGCAGGTAGTCGGCGCGTTCCGCGCGTCCCTTGACCGCATTGCAAACGGGCAAACCGGCGCACGCGGCAATCTGGCCGCCCTTAGCGAAGGTCAGGCAGATACAACAGGTGCCTATCGGAGAAGCTGGCAATGACGAAATCAAGACTGGTCATGGGGCCCATTCTTTTTCACTGGGATGAAAACCGCAAACGGGATTTCTATGCCCGCATTGCCGATGAAATCGATGTTGATACAGTCCATGTTGGTGAAGTCGTCTGTGCCAAACGCATGCCGTTCTTTGACAAACATCTGCCCGACATCATCGAACGGCTTCAGAATGCCGGAAAGGAAGTCGTCTTCTCGACACTGGCCCTCGTCATGAATGAACGCGAGATCGCCCAGCTTCGTGAAATTGCCGAGATGCCGGATCTTCTGATCGAAGCCAACGACATATCTTCCATCGGCCTGCTTTCCGGCCGCCCCCATGTCGTCGGGCCGTATATCAATACATATAACGAAAGCACCCTGGACTATCTGATTGCCAATGGTGCACATCGCGTCTCCCTTCCGTGGGAATTGCCGATGCCATCGATTAACGCCCTTTGCAGCGCGCGTAAAACGGCCGAGATCGAAGTCCAGATATTCGGTCGTGTCCCGCTTGCCATATCAGCCCGGTGTTACTCTGCACGCGCACATGGCTTGCACAAGGACGGCTGCCGATATGTCTGTGGCGAGGCACTTGATGGCATGGATGTCGAAACGCTGGATCACACACCGTTTCTTGCCGTCAATGGTCTGCAAACCCTGTCCAGTCACTATCTGGAATTATCAACCGCTATTGATGATCTGAAAGATGCCGGTGTTAACGCCTTCCGGATTTCACCGCACACTCTTGATATGGTGCGCGTTGCCAATCTCTACCGTCGTCTGATCGATGGTGAAACCTCGTCTGACGAGGTCAGGCAATCATTGCAGGAAATGCAAAACGATCTGGCCTTCGCGGATGGCTTCCTGCACAGCCTTCCGGGTGCGGACCTCCGGGAAACGCTTGGTTCCCGGGCTGAATAATTTTCCCCACCGCGCAAATATCCATATCCGGAATACAGATATGAAAAGGGCCACAGCCTGATGAACTGTGGCCCTTCGATACATTGTGCAGGGGAGTGGACAGCTCAATGTATTGACGATGGCTGGAGTATACCTGATTTGCCTTGCTACTCCTTGACGGTCGTCAATCAGGACTGCCTTCAGCGGATACGACACCGTTCTGATGGAACGATATCGTGCCATATTGCTCATCCTCGCGTCGGTAAGATCGGGTTGCACTGGATAACCCCCGTCATAATCGGCTTCAAGCCGTATCGCCGATATCCCAGAACACACCGGCCATCATTTGCAGGGCCTGTCGGCTGAGGCTTTGCAAGATGTGTTCGTTGGGCGCATGCTGAGAGCATGACGCATAGGAGTGCGGCACTCAGACGGTCGGTAAATCAAGGATATAGGCAAATGTATCATTGGGCAGCGACCCGCCAAGATTGGGCAGGATTGCCGGTTTGGTTCCGGTGGTCTGGATGATTGAATCGCGCACACGCGTGACCCACGGATGGGACGGATCAAGCCGCGTTGCCCGGAAGAACCCCTTTGCCGAGGGAATGATTTCAACGTCAGTAAAGCCATGCTTATCAAGTTGGCGGCGCAAAGCCGGCAGAATGCCATCCGCATCCGTGCCGACCACATAACGCAACTGGCAATGCGCAATGGCTTCTGGAGAGATCGCATTGACCGGTTTTTCCGGGTTACCGGCCTTTGACGGAATACCGGTTGGCGCCATCCACTGTTCTCTGCCGTCGATCCGCTGGCCCATCGAACGTGCAGAAGCAGAAATTGCCCCGCTTGTTGTAGAAGCTGCCCAATCTATTGTGCCATCAAGATAAACGGCGCCGACCATGCGCAACCAAATCATGAACGCCTCGTGATTTTTTCATGGCCGACTGCTCATTTAAATCCCATTCATTTCGGGCACTTGACCTCTATCAAGCAAGGTCTGCCCGACATGGAATAAAGAAGCATTATGAAAAATATGCTTCGTATATTCCTGTCATTCTGGATCGCATTTTCCCTGATCGGGACAAATGCCGGTCAAACTTTTGCACAGACGACGAAGCATTCGATCAGCAGCGACATTATTGAAATCACGATATGTGTTGCCGGTCAGCAACCAGAAACGATCTTGATCGACCAGAATGGCAATCAGGTCCCCGCACCGGATAAATGCGATTGCCCCGCCTGCCCGAACTGCATCAACAGCACGTTTTTCAGCCTTCCCGATGCGATACGCTCCATCGGGCATGAGCGCGCAATCATCCTGACCGACATCCCGCAATCATTCGACGTTGCAGACGCCACCATCCGGGCGCCTGCGTCGGCACGCGCGCCCCCGCACAAGGTTTGACATCATGAAAACGCCATCTGTTCCAGTGTCTTTTCTGTCAGCTCGGCACTTCTTGCAAATCCGGTACATCCTGTCTGGCATGTTGCTTTTTGCAATGGGCATCCTGTTTCCGGTTCTGTTCGCGCCATCTGACGCACACGCCCAGAACAACCCGGTTCTGGCACAATTCATTGGCAAGGTTCCCGCCGCATCGCTGGTTGATGGGGCAGATGGCTATGGTCCGATTGATGCACACAATCCGGTCGCCCCGGTACTTAAGAACGGCACCAGGATCGGCTGGGCCTTTATCACATCCGATTTTGTCGGCACCACCGGCTATTCCGGGAAACCAATCCATGTGATGGCTGCGGTTGACGACGATGCCAAGGTCATCGGCGTCAAACTGGTCAAACATTCAGAACCGATTGTCCTGATCGGTATTCCCGAAGAGCGTATCGCCGCACTGACCGAGGGGTATATCGGTTTTGATTTGGTCCAGGCAGCCAAGGGCGCGGACCATGAGCTGAACATTATTTCCGGTGCCACCGTGACCATTATGGTTATTGATGACTCGATCCTCAGATCGGGTATCAAGGTGGCGCGGGCCCTTGGCCTTGGCGGGTTGAGCACCCCGACGGCAACAACCGGACCGCAGTTCAAGATTAATCCGGACGCTTCGGCCCCGGCCGACTGGCAGACAATGGTCGGGGACGGAACGTTGCGGCGCATGTCGCTTGATGTCGGGCAGGTCAATGATGCCTTTGCCGCCATGGATGACCCGCGGGCTACCGAACGCCCGATCACAGCCGACCCTGCAGAAACCTTCATCGACATGTATGCCACCCTTGTCAGCATTCCGGCAATTGGCAGGGCAACACTTGGTGAGCGCGGCTACAACAACCTCAAATCATGGCTCAAGGAAGGTGAAGAAGCCATTCTTGTCGCTGGACGGGGGCAATATTCCTTCAAGGGATCGGGCTATGTCCGTGGCGGGTTGTTCGACCGCATTCAGTTGATTCAGGGCGACATGTCCGTGCGTTTCCGCGACCGGAACCACCGGCGCGTTGGCGATATCATGGTCGGCGGAGCCCCGGAACTGACAGAAATGGATCTGTTCAAGATTCCGGCGTCGAACGATTTCGATCCGACACAGCCATGGCGTCTGGAACTTCTGGTCCATCGCGATATCGGTGCGGTTGAACGTCTTTACACCACGTTTGATATGGGCTGGCAACCGCCTGCAACATACCTGAAAAAGGTGGTGAAACCGGAACAGAAGGCCGCCTCTCAAGCCCCGTCAACACTTGAAACGGATGAACAGGCAGCAAAAACCGCACTGTGGCAACGCATCTGGCACGACAAAACGATCGAGATCGTGGTGCTCAGCATCATGCTCTTTACCCTGACGCTCGCATTCTTCTTCCAGAACATCCTGACACGTTCGGCAAAATTCACCTTCTGGTTCCGTATATCATTCCTGACCGTGACACTGGTGTTCCTGGGCTGGTACGCCAATGCTCAGCTTTCAGTCGTGAACCTGATGGCGCTGACCAATTCACTCGTGACCGGATTTACATGGGAAGCTTTCCTGCTTGATCCGCTGACCTTTATCTTGTGGTTCTCGGTCGCAGCCGCCCTGATCTTCTGGGGTCGCGGGGCATATTGCGGCTGGCTTTGCCCATTCGGCGCCCTGCAGGAATTGACCAACCGAATTGCAAAGCTTTTCCACATTCCGCAATGGACTTTGCCTTGGGGGCTGCATGAACGGCTGTGGGCGGTGAAATACATCATCTTCCTTGGTCTTTTCGGCACCATGCTGGCCAGCATTGACCAAGCCGAAAAACTGGCCGAAGTCGAACCTTTCAAGACCGCCATCATCCTTAAATTCGACCGGGCTTGGCCGTTTATTCTCTATGCCCTTGCCCTTCTTGGCGCCGGACTTTTCGTCGAACGATTCTATTGCCGGTATCTGTGCCCGCTGGGCGCAGCTTTGGCGATCCCGGCGCGTATCCGCATGTTTGATTGGCTCAAACGCTACAAGGAATGCGGGAGCCCGTGCCAGACCTGTGCGCATGAATGCATGGTCCAGGCCATCCACCCAACAGGAGAAATCAACCCGAACGAGTGTCACAACTGTCTTCACTGCCAAGTGCTGTATCAAAGCAAAAAAATCTGTCCGGTCGTGATTAAGAAGCTCAAGCGGCAGGAAAGCCTTTTGGCAAGCATGGAAGGCGCACAAAAAGCGCTGAACCGGACCCAGACAACAAAGCACAATCCCAAGGAGAAATCGTGATGTCTGACAATACCGAAAAAACCGGTGTTACCCGTCGTGGTCTGCTGACTGCAGCAGCTGGTGGCGCTGCCTTTGCCGGTGCTGCTGGCGCTGCACGCCTGGCCATGGTTGGCGGGGTGACGGGTGCCGCAACCGCACTTTCTGCTGGAAGTGCGCAGGCCTCCACCGTTGCCGGGGCAAGCCTCGCCCCCGGACAGCTTGACGAGTATTACGGCTTCTGGTCATCGGGCCAGACAGGTGAAATGCGCATTCTGGGCATCCCGTCCATGCGCGAACTGATGCGCGTTCCTGTCTTTAACCGCTGTTCGGCAACCGGTTGGGGGCAAACCAATGAAAGCCTGAATGTCCTGACCGAAAACATGTTGCCCAAAACCAGGGATTATCTGGCCGCAAACGGCAAGAAAGTCCATGATAACGGTGATCTTCACCACGTGCATATGTCCTTTACCGAAGGAAAATATGACGGGCGGTACCTGTTCATGAATGACAAGGCAAACACACGTGTAGCACGTGTCCGTTGCGACGTCATGAAAACCGACAAAATCCTTGAAATCCCGAACGCCAAGGCCATTCATGGCCTCCGTCCGCAAAAATGGCCGCGCACCAACTATGTCTTTGCCAATGGCGAGGACGAAACCCCGATGGTCAATGACGGCAAGGTACTGAATGATCCATCACAATATGTGAACTTCTATACGGCAATCGATGCAGATGAAATGCAGGTTGCCTGGCAGGTCATGGTATCGGGCAACCTGGATAACACCGATGCCGACTACGACGGGAAATACGCGTTTTCCACCAGCTACAACTCGGAAATGGGCATGAACCTTGCGGAAATGACCGCATCCGAGCTTGATCACGTCGTCGTCTTTAACCTCAAGGAGATCGAAAAAGGTATCGCCGCCGGCGACTACATCGAGCTCAATGGCGTCAAAGTCATCGACGGTCGTAAGGGCAAGAACAAGAACTATACCCGTTACATCCCGATCCCCAACAGCCCGCATGGCTGTAACATGGCACCAGACAGGAAACACCTGTGTATCGCAGGCAAGCTGTCCCCGACGGTGTCGGTGATCGATGTCACCAAGCTTGATGCCGTGTTCTATGACGGTGCGGAACCCCGCTCTGCTGTTGTTGCCGAACCGGAACTTGGCCTTGGTCCGCTTCATACCGCATTTGACGGCAAGGGCAACGCGCTGACCACCCTGTTCCTTGACAGCCAGGTGGTCAAATGGAACATCGAAAATGCCGTGCGTGCCTATGCTGGCGAGCAGGTCGACCCAATCATCAAGAAGGTCGATGTGCATTATCAGCCAGGTCACAACTCCACCTCGATGGGTGAAACCCTGGAAGCAGACGGGAAATGGTTCATTTCGATGAACAAGTTCTCGAAGGACCGGTTCCTGAATGTCGGTCCGCTGAAACCGGAAAACGAACAGCTTTTCTCGATGCAGGGTGACGACCTTGTTCTGGTTCATGACGGCCCGACCTTCGCTGAACCCCATGATTCGATCATTGTGCACCGTTCTGTGGTCAATCCGGTCAGTGTATGGAACCGTCAGGACCCGATGTGGGCAAAAACCCGCGCACAGGCCGAGGCCGATGGCGTCAATATCGACGAATGGGCCGAAACGGTTATCCGCGATGGCAACAAGGTGCGTGTCTACATGACCAGTAGCGCACCGACATTCAGCCTTGAATCCTTTACCGTCAAGGAAGGGGATGAGGTCACGGTAATCGTGACCAACATGGATGACATCGACGATCTGACTCACGGCTTCACCATGGGTGATCACGGTGTGGCCTTTGAAATCGCGCCACAAGCCACGGCATCGGCAACCTTTGTTGCGTCCAAACCCGGTGTCTACTGGTATTACTGCCAGTGGTTCTGCCATGCCCTGCACATGGAAATGCGCGGGCGCATGTTTGTCGAACCGCGGAGCTGATGATCATGATGCGCTCCGTCCTGATGATTCTGGCCCTGATTGTTTTGCCGCTGCAGGTTTTTGCCGCGACGCAATCCGTGCCGTCAACAGACGGCGCGCTCGCCGCAGCCATCGCCGGGGCGGCCCCCGGCGATGTGCTTTTTCTTGATTCCGGCTACCATCAGGGGCCGGTTGAACTGAACAAACCAATTACGATTGATGGCCGAAACCAGGCAACAATTATCGGCAACGGGACCGGAAGTGTCATCACCATAACCGGCTCGGACATTACCATTCGCAACCTTGAAATCACCGGGTCGGGGTCATCGCACGAAACCATTGATTCCGGTATTCAGTTGCACCGCACCGCCGCACGCATCCTGATCGAGGGGAACACACTCCTCGGCAACCTGTATGGTGTTGATATTCACGGTGCCACGGATGCCACGGTTCGCAACAATATCATCGTCGGGCGGCGTGATCACAGAATCAACTCCCGGGGCAATGGTATTTATGTCTGGAACGCGCCCGGCACGCTGGTCGAAAAAAACGATATCCAATATGGCCGTGACGGTATTTTCGTAAACACATCCAAACGCGGAATTTTCCGCAATAACCTGATGCACGATCTGCGATTTGCCGTGCATTACATGTATGCCCATGACTCAGAAATCTCGGGGAATGTATCGGTAGGCAATCATCTTGGTTTTGCCCTGATGTATTCCAACCGCATTATAGTGCGCGACAACCTTTCACTCGCCGACCGCGATCAGGGATTGATGCTGAATTACACCAACAAATCCGATCTGGTCGGGAACATGGTGCGTGGAACCGGCGGGAAATGCCTGTTTATCTATAACGCGCATCACAACCTGATCGGCGACAACCGGTTTGAAGGCTGTGGTATCGGCATTCATTTCACCGCCGGTTCGGAAAGCAATGCAATGACCGGTAATGCCTTCATCGCCAACCAGACCCAGGTCAAGTATGTCGGTACCCGTAATGTGGAGTGGAGCTTCGATGGCCGGGGCAATTTCTGGTCGGATCATCCGGCATTCGATCTTGATGGCAATGGCATCACCGATAGCCGGTTCCGTCCCAATGACCTTATGGACCATATCCTGTGGTCACAACCGGCTGCCGGAATGCTGCTGGGCTCACCGGCGGTTCAACTGATCCGCTGGAGCCAGGCACACTTCCCGGCCATTCTGCCCGGCGGGGTTATCGATAGCTTCCCGCTGATGGAACCGATCAGCATTCCCGTTCCCGACAATATCGTCACACTAGAAGCTGCTGCCCGCACCACCCCCATATGGCTGCCTGAAAGGACTGAAAATGTGTCTGACACTCTCGCAGGTCACTAAACGTTACGGGAACCATACCGTTCTTGATGCGGTCGGCTTTGATGTAAACGCCGGAGAACGTGTTGCATTGCTCGGCCATAACGGGGCCGGCAAATCGACATTGATGAAGATCATCCTCGGACTGATCCCGGCCGATCTGGGGTCTGCATCTGTCCTTGGCGCAGCCCCGGGCAGCCACACAGCCAGAACCGGCGCCGCCTATTTGCCCGAAAACGCTGCGTTTCATCCGGCCCTGACCGGGCAGGAGCAACTTTGTCACTACCTTCGTTTACGCGGTGAAAGCACCAGCCAGGCGATGCCCCTTCTGGAGCGTGTCGGCTTGGGGGCCGCGGCAAAACGACGGATCGGAACATATTCCAAAGGCATGCGCCAACGCGTCGGCCTGGCACAGGCCTTGATCGGAACACCGCGGCTTTTGGTCCTTGATGAACCGACAAGCGGGCTGGACCCGGTTTCGAGGCGGGATTTCTATACCATTCTGGATGATCTTGCCGCTCAGGGAACCGCGATCCTGCTTTCCTCCCATGCCCTGACCGAAGTTGAAGCCCGAACCGACCGGATTGTGATCCTCTCATCTGGGGTCATGGTGGCCAACGATACGCTGGCAAGTCTGCGACGGCGGGCATCCCTGCCTATCCGCCTGCAGATATCAGTACAAAACGGCAAGGCCGATGAGGTTGCCCGGAAACTTTCGGCAGGACGGCGCAACGGCGTCATGGTCGATCTGGTCTGTCGTTCCGATGAAAAGCTTGCCCGGCTGGGGGATATTTCCGCACTTGGGTCACTGGTGGATGATGTCGACATTATCCCGCCAAGTCTGGAAGACATTTACAGCCATTTCAGTAAAGGGGGTGGCGCATGAACCGTATTATGGCATCGGCCCGAACCGAATTTGTCATTGCCTTCCGCAACCGCTGGATCACGATTGCCGTGGCAATGATGGTGCTGTTCTCGCTTGTTCTGTCTGCTGCCGGAAGTGCGCCAACCGGGGCACTCGGGGTAGACAAACTTTCGGTGACAGTCGCCAGCCTGACCTCGCTTACGGTGTATCTTGTCCCGTTGGTCGCACTTTTGCTGTCCTTTGATGCGATTGCCGGGGAAATCGAACGTGGCACCCTGTCACTTGTTCTGACCTATCCCGTGTCGCGCGCGGCCCTTATCCTTGGAAAATTCACGGCCCATCTGGCGATCCTCGCCATCGCGGTTGCTGCCGGGTACGGTATTGCCGCCATTACGGCAATGGCCGCCGACCCCGATGCAATCAGGGGCGTACCGGCATTGCTGCGTCTTTTCTGGACATCCATCCTTTTGGGCGCGACGTTCATCGGCATTGGATATGGCATATCGGCCTTTGCCCGTCGTCCGGGTGCTGCCGCAGGTCTGGTGATCGGTCTGTGGCTGGTGCTGATTGTACTTTATGACCTCGGTCTTCTGACGGCAATTGTTGCGGATGACGGCGGGAAATTCACCACCGATTATTTCCCCTTGCTGTTGCTCGGCAATCCGGCTGATGCCTTCCGGATTTATAATCTTGCCGTATCGGACGCCGCTGCCGCCGCCACCGGCCTGACAGGCGCAGCCAACAGCATCCCGCCTGTTCACGCCCTGATCTCCATCCTTGTCTGGCCCATCGTCGCAACAACCATTGCCTGGCTGACATTCCGGAAGGTAACGCCATGATAACCCGATCAAAGCACGCATCGTGGCTGCTGATTGCAGGTAGTCTTTTGATCCTGACTGGCTGTCAGGATCAGATCACGGATGACATGCCGCCACCGGTCGCCCTGACAGAAGAAGCCGTTGGACATTTTTGCCAGATGAATATTCTGGAACATGCCGGTCCCAAGGCACAGATCCATCTGGATGGGCTGCCCTATCCACTGTTTTTCAGTCAGGTGCGTGATGGTGTGGCTTATGAACGCATGCCCGAACAGAATTATAAAATCCGCGCCGTTTACGTAACCGATATGTCCAAGGCGTCGGAATGGAACAATGTCGGTCCGGATAACTGGATACCGGCGATATCGGCCTATTATGTGGTGGGATCGAACAAATCGGGCGGCATGGGGTCCGCCGAACTCGTCCCGTTCTCAGGGCAGGAAGATGCCATGACATTTGCCCGCCAGCATGGCGGCCGGGTCATGATGCTGACCGATATCAGCGATGCACTGGTTCTGGGCAATGCGTCGGCCGCACCATCTGCGCGGGTCAATGAAACAGCGACCCTGCCAGATGACGAAGATTATCGCTCCCGCCTTGAAAAACTTCGCACAGAATGAGGTTCGCCATGCCCACCATTTCACGACGTCGGTTTTTAAGTATTTCTGCGGCTGCCGGTGTTCTTGGCAGTGTTCCCCTTGCCGCGTGGGCCACACCGGCAAAACACCCTCTCCAAAGCTGGACGGGGGTCGCAATGGGGGCTGCGGCCTCGATCACGCTATCACACCCGAATGCAGACAGTATCCTTGACCGTGCGCGAAGCGAACTTGACAGGCTGGAGAATATATTCAGCCTGTATCGGCCCCACTCAGCCCTGTTTCGGTTAAACTCCACCGGAAGGGTCGATACCCCACCGTTCGAGCTGCTGGAATGTCTTGGCATGTGCGGCCTTATCCATCAGGCCAGCAACGGCCTTTTTGATCCAACCATTCAGCCGATCTGGCAACTATATGCCGAAAGCTATGCCAACGGGCATGCCCCGGCCCCCGCTTTGATCAAACAGGTCCTGAATCAGACCGGATGGCACAGGATTTCGATAACCTCGAACCAGATATCATTTACGCAATCGGGCATGGCAATTACCCTGAACGGCGTTGCGCAGGGCTATATTGCGGACCGGATCGCCACCCTTTTGCGCGGCGCAGGACTGACGAATGTTCTGATCAATACCGGCGAGTTTTCTGCAATTGGCGGTCACCCCGACGACAAGCCATGGGCTGTTGCCATCAATACCGGGTCACAGATCAAAAAAGATGCTGTGATGTTGCGGGACAACGCATTGGCAACCTCATTGCCAAACGGGACATTCTTTGATCAGGATGGCCTGATCGGACATATCCTCAATCCGCGAACAGGGCTTCCGGCAAAAAGCCGCCGTGACAGCATCAGTGTCACGGCCCCGAAAGCCGCCCTGGCGGATGGCCTGACGACCGCAATGTGCCTGATGAATGACTTAGAATGCGAGATGTTGCTCAAACAGTTTCCGAGCGCACGACTGGTTTGATACGGGACACCCTGATGCGTCCGGAATGATAAGCGAGAGGATCTTTTTACAGGTTTCGGGGACAGGATTAGCGCTCACTTTGTTCGCTCAGCTCCGCCCTTGTGGGCTCCGCAAAGAACCTTAGCCAACAGGCTTGGCCTGTTTGCGATCTTCCAATCCACATCCACCTGGCAAACGAACATTAAAAAAGCCCGCCACGAGGGCAGGCTTTTTTAAAGTTGGTTGCGGGGGCAGGATTTGAACCTACGACCTTCAGGTTA
>NZ_JAGHQQ010000005.1:0-269936 GCF_017744215.1 Thalassospira sp. A3_1
CCAGCGTTCGTTCTGAGCCAGGATCAAACTCTCATGTTCAATCCAAGCTTGTCTCATAGACAAACTCTTAAAAACCGACGTCTGCACATTTTGGTGGTTACCACAAACCAATCTGGCCTAAACCAAATCAGTCCGTCGTCTCCAGGATGCACAGACTTTTGCGCCATAACGCTGCCCGCGCATCCCTTCCTACTGATCAACAATGTCAAAGAACTCTAGAGCCGTAGCCCTCTACCTCCAGTCCGCGTCGCCGTCTAACCAGCGCCGCACCCCGTCGGTGGAGGCGGGTTATAGGGCCCCTCGCCGGACCTGTAAACACCTTTTTCGAGAAAAAATGCATTTCGACGTCTTTTTTCTCAAAATCTTTTAAATTCAATTACTTGACATTTCGCACCCAGCCAACCCCGGCACCAAGTCCGGGGGATGTTTCGGACTTTAAGTTGAATAATCGCAAATCGGCCCGACAAAATCCGGCGCAATCCCGCCATTCCAACCGAATGAAAAATCCGAACCCCGAATGATGATTCGCCATTAAGGCCGTTTTTTATCCGGGTTCGACCAGATTACCCCCTGCCCCGATCCGCTTCATTGATCAGGATCAGATGATCGATGGCAATTTTGATGCTTTATATATGGTGTGTGCGGTGCAATGATCGCGTGTCGGGACAGAACCGGTATCAATGCCCGGACAATGAAATTGCCATAAAACCGGACGGGATACGCAATATTGCCAATTGGCCTTTGAAAAGATGGACAAAAGGCAATATGTGAACCTTTCTTTTACATAATGACCTGATTATGGGGCGAGATAACAGTGCCTGAACGGCATTAGGGGACCGAAGGAAGATGATGAGACTGCGACATTCATTTATTTGTGCAGCCGCACTTGCAAGCCTTGCGCTTGCCGGGTGCTCCGGTTCGAACCTTGTTCCGAATACCGCATCAGGTGGCGGCTCCGACAGCAAGGGCGGCGGTCAGCCGATCCCGTCCTTTACCCAGTTCACCGATATTCCGATGCCATCCAATTCATCCCTGGATATGGATCGCAGCATCATTTTCGGGGCATCCGATGCCTGGCATGGCCGCCTCGTGATGAATTCCGGTGGCACACCCGCCCAGATGTATGACTTCTATGAACGCGAAATGCCCAATTTCGGCTGGAGCAAGGTCACCGTCGTGCGTGCCGATATTTCGGTCATGGTCTATGACCGCGAAAGCCGTGTTGCCACCATCAAGCTGCAGGGCGGATCCTTTGCCGGATCGACGGTGGATATCACGGTATCGCCCAAAGGCTGATTGCAGCCTGACCTGACCTGAAAAAGACCAAACAAAAAGGGCGCCCGATGGCGCCCTTTCGTATTTTGATATCGCAATATTAATCAGCGGGTGCCAAACAGACGGTCCCCGGCGTCGCCAAGGCCCGGCACGATATAGGCCTTTTCATTGAGCTTCTCGTCAAGGCCCGCGGTATAGACCGGCACGTTCGGATGCGCATCATGGAAGACTTTCACCCCTTCCGGGGCCGCGACCAGCGCCATGAAACGAATGTCTTCGTCCTTAACGCCATATTTGTTCAGCGTATCAATCGCCGCCACTGCCGAGTTGCCGGTTGCCAGCATGGGGTCAACCAGAATGAAGGTACGGCCTTCGACTTCGGGCAGCTTCACCAGATATTCGACCGGCATATGGGTTTCGGGATCGCGATACAGGCCGATATGACCGATGCGCGCGGACGGCATCAGTTCGATCAGGCCATCGGCCATGCCAAGACCGGCCCGCAGGATCGGCACAACGGCCAGTTTGCGGCCCTGGATCATTGGCGCCTTCATCGGGCAGATCGGGGTGACGATGTCTTCATAGCTGACCGGCAATTCGCGGGTGATCTCGTAGCCCATCAGCAGCGCAATTTCCTTCAGCAGCTGGCGGAAGGTCTTGGTCGAGGTATCGACCTTGCGCATATGCGTCAGTTTGTGCTGGATCAGCGGGTGATCGAGAATATGAAGATTGGGAAAATCGTTCTGTGTGGTCATGTTTCTGCCAACCATCCTGATGTGCAAAGCGGCCCGCGTGGCACGTCACGGCTTTGCTTTCCGAAAAACTCTGGCGTACCGCCTAAAGCCTTTGCCCTGAGATGGCAAGTAGAATGCCGCAAAGACGGCGCAAAAACAAACCCGTTCATCAGAAAACGGAAAGGGCCGGTGCAGCATCTGCACCGGCCCCGGTATCGTATCTTGCGACACTATATATATGTGTCAGTTGACTTCGCGGTCATTGGGTTCGGCCCGGACCGGGAAACCTTCAAGATTCTGGTCCTTTTTGACCGCAACCGCCTTGTCACGTGCTTCTTTCATGGTCGTGTATCTGCCAACCCGGACATAATACCAGGTGGCATCACCTTCCGGACCACGGGCAACAACCGCAACTTCAAGGCCAAGCTTGCGCAGTTCCTCGGCGCGCTGGCTGGCATTTTCATGCACCTTGAAGGCACCGACCTGAACCGAAAATGGTGCGGCCGCCCCCGAAGAGGCTGCTTTCGGAGTGGATGTCGCAGCTGGTTCGGGCTTTTCCGGAACGGCCGCGGTTTCAGCCGGGGCTGCCGGGGCCTCTGGCGCGGGCGGTGCAGTTTCGGCCGCGTCCGATGACTTGATTTCCGGCGCCTGCAATTTGCGCGGGGCATTTGCCGTCTGCTCGGCACGGGCCGCGGCCTTTTCGGCGTCGCTCATTTCCGGGGCAGCCGGGGCTTCCGGCGTCGTGGTGTCGCTGGCAGTATCCCCCGTATCCTCGGCGGCCGATGCATCACCATTTTCCGTGGCATCAGAAGAACCATCACCCTCAAGGGCCGCACTGCGTTCGGCGATCAGATCACCGACCGGATCATCTGTTGCCGGGGCTGCCGGGGCAGACGGTGTTGCAGATGGCGTTGCCATCCCCGATGCACCGCCCGGAATATTGCCGGTCGTTCCGGCCTCGGGCAAGGCTGTTGATCCCGCCGGTTCTTCCGGCAGGGTTGCAAGAATTTCCGCCTGTCCGGCCGGTTTTTCATTGGCTGCCATCTGTTCGTCAGGGTCCATGAACAGCCCTGCGCCGACCAGCATGCCGACAAAGAACAAGACCAGACCGAGCATGCCGGCACCGGTTGCGAGACCCAGTAAGGTTTTGCGATCCATTTCTGCTATCCGCCCATTTTGTGACTGTCGATGACGCCCGCCGTCCTCGCCATGGCCATTGCGGCCATAAATAAACGCCGGTAAGGGCGCGTCTTTCTGCGGTTCCGGTTTCGGGTCCGCATGCAAATCGGTGCGGTTGTTTTCGTCTTCGCCAGCCATTTTTTGCCGGTCCTTTACGACTGATTACCTGTAAATATCGTGGGCATCCGTCATGGTGATGTCACACCGTCACGGGCTACCCTGCTTCTTTTAGGGCACAGGCCGTTTATAAAACGCTAAAAACATGCGTGTCTGTCGTGTCTCGATATGCAGATTGCGGATGTCATGAAACTTTGGCGATTTCAAAGCACGGATGTCACAAACCCGGCATGCAGGACAAAAAAAGGGAGGCTGGCATATAGCCCGGAATTGTCCCGCACAATTTCCGGATACCAGCCCCCTCGAGTGAGAGAGATCGACCTTCGGGGAGAGAGAGTCCCGAAGAACAGTGATCATCAGGTACGCCATGTGAGCCTGATGACCCGTCGCAAACGACGTTGCCGTCTGCATTTGACAAACACAGTCATAGAGCATCAAAAAACTAATTGCAAACGATTATCACACACATTCGCAAATTTTTTTGTGTTTTTTCAATAGCCCCTGAAAATCATGGGGATTTTCACGCCCTCATGGCGGTTCAATCCTCATATATAAAATACTGTATACCGCGAAAAACATGGGCTTGGCGGCAACAGCGCTATTGTGTTTGCCGCCAAGCTCTGTTTGGATCAGGGCAATTGCCCTTCAAGAGGCTAACCGGGGGACGAAGCACCAAAAGAACCATAAAAAACTGGCTCTGGAGTGTAATGAATGACGGGAGATAAAGCCGCGAAGACGGCTATTGCAGGGGGTGCCACGGGCCTCCTGACGTTACGGCGTATTCTGCTCGTAACAGGTTTGCTTTTATCGGGTGCAGTTACATGGATGTTGCTGTGGACCGGGGATACCTATCGAAACTTTGCCGTCGAGACGCTGAACAATTCGGTCGGCGGCACGGTCAATTTCTTTGTCCGCTCACGCGTCGCACAGGATTACGGCGACCGGGTCACCCCCATCGTCAATGAATGGTCGCGCCTTGGCAGTCTGGTCAAAAGCTATCAGGATAACGATCAGGCCCGCATGAAGGCCGAACTTAACATCCTTTCCAATGCCAGCCAGGTCGTTCAGGGCGAACTGGTTCTGGTCGAAACCATCGCCTATGACACCGATTTCAACCAGCTTGCGACCTCGGATGCCAATCTGGGTGCCAGTGTGACCGATGATCCGGCGGTCATGGATTACCTTAAAACACGCGACAAGGCCGATGCCCGCAAACCGGTGACCTATATGTGGGCAACACCAGCCGGCAAACCGGTTTTCAGCACCATTGTTCCGGTCGGCGGTTTTCGCGCCGTCGGCTTTATGGAAGTGATCACCGATCCGCTGCCGACCCTGGCCGGGATCGGCAAGGTTCTGGGCGGCAATTTCCGCATTCTTGGCAGCGACGGCAATGTGCTGTTTGAAAGCCTTGAAGACGGGGATGCCAGCGAAGGCGGCGAAGCCCTGGCCCCAACGGCCGATAGCGATGCCCCGGCAGAGGCAGAAGCAAAACCGGCCGAAGCAGCGGGCGGCACGCACCGTGCCACCGTCGATATTTCGGTTGGAAACGGCCGGGGCGGTGTCTGGGCGACCGCCACATTTGACCGCGACATTACCGACTTCTATTCCCAGACCGACGATCTTAGAACCCTGTCGATCGAAATTCTGGTGGCCGTTCTTCTGGTCGGCTGGATCGCTGGCTGGATATTGCTTCGGACCACGGTATTTCGCAATCTGCGCGCCTTTGCCGGTGCGATGACATCAATCTCGAACGGGGACACCAATGTCCGTCTGCCCCGTGTCGGGTCCGATGAAATCGGTGAAATGCGCAAGGCCCTTGTCGGCCTGCGTGAAGCCGTGCGTCAGGCGATGATCCTGCAAAACATGGTCGAAAATACCCCGACCATGACCGCCCTGATCACGCCTGAAGGCGAACTGACATATCTTAATGCCAGTGCGCAAACCTATGTCGGTGGTGATGCCAGATCGGTTTCGGGCGATTTCCTCAAGGTCGGTGCGGAATTCCAGAAACGGCTTTCCAATCCGGCCAACCTGCCCTTTACCGAGGTGGTCCAGACCGAACGCGATCATCTTGAACTTCTGGCAGCCCCGGTGCGGGATAAGGACAATGTCCTTCTGGGCACCATGCTGGCCTGGAACGTGGTGACCGAACGCGAAGAAAGCCGCATCGCGGTTACCGAAATGATGGCCGAGGTCGCCCGCGTTGCGCAATCGGTCACTGAACAGTCCGAAGGGCTTCTTGGCCTTGCCCGTGATCTGACCAGCCAGTCGGAAAACACGGTCGATCAGTCGGGCAGCGCGCTTGACGTCTCGCGCGAGGCGGCAAGCAACACCCAGAACGTCGCCACCGCGGTCGAGGAACTGTCATCCTCCATCGCGGAAATCAACCGTCAGGCAACAGAGGCCGCAGACGTGACCAACCGGGCACGCTCCGAGGCAGAGGAAAGCCAGCGCAATATCGTCTCGCTTGAAAAGGCGAGCTCGGAAATCGGATCGATCATTGATCTGATCAACGATATCGCGCATCGCACCAAGCTTCTGTCGCTCAATGCAACCATCGAAGCCGAACGTGCAGGCGAACTGGGGCGCGGCTTTGCCGTTGTCGCAAACGAGGTCAAATCGCTTGCCGATCAGACCGCGAGTGCGACCGGCCAGATCGGCGATCTGACCACCGCGATCCAGCAGGAAGTCCAGAAAGCCGCCCATTCCATCAGCACGGTGGGCGACGTTATTCATCAGGTCAACGACATCCAGTCGACCATCACCCATTCGGTGGATGAACAGCGCCGTGCGACCAGCGAGATTTCGGAAAACGTGCAGCGTATTGCATCGGGGGCCGGATCGATGGACCAGATGATCCGGTTTGTGAATGACGGTGCGCAAAGCACGGGTCGCTCGGCCCATGACCTCAACACCGCCAGCCGCGAACTCTCCGACATGGCGCGCAATCTTTCCGAACGCATGAAGGAATTCAGCGAACGTATGAAACTGACCTGATCAAAGCCTCATTCAGACAGGCGACGACACAAAAAGGCGGCACTTTACGTGCCGCCTTTTTCATTACATATCGAACCGCGTCTTAGCTCGCCCGCGATTTCGATGCGATTTCATACAGATCACGCGAAATATCCGGCTTGGCGAGGATACGATCAAGCGCTTCCTTCATCAGGTCGGCCCGCGCCTCATCATATTTCGCCCATTTGCCAAGCGGCGCACAAAGACGTGCTGCGACCTGCGGGTTGATATCGTCAAGTTCGATCAGGCGGTCGGTATAAAACGCATATCCGCTGCCATCCGCTGCATGGAAATGGCGCGGGTTGGCCATGGCGAACGCCCCGATAAGCGATCTGACCTTGTTCGGATTACGCATGGTGAAGAGCGGATGGCTCATAAGGTCCTTCACACGCGACAGCGTATCATCCCGCGATGACATCGCCTGAAGCCCGAACCATTTATCCATCACCACGGTATCCTTGCCAAAGCGCGCCTCGAAATCGGCAAGCGCCTCGGCCCGGCCCGGATGATCCAGATGGTTCAGCACCGAAAGTGCTGCCATCCGATCCGTCATGTTATCCGCCGTGCGATATTGCTCGGCTGCCAGATCGGCAAACTCGCCCTCGCCGCTTGCCACCAGATAGGAAAGTGCGGTTGCGCGTAACGCCCGCTGCCCGGCCGATTCCGCATCCGGGGTAAAGGCCGCGTTCGACGCATTCTGGTGATAGGCATTGCCAAATTCGGCCCGCAAATCCGATCCGATGCGCTTGCGCAGCGCGTTGCGCACCTGATGGATCGCGTCCGGGTTGGCGGGTTTGCGCTGCTCGGAAAGGAATTCTTCCCCCGGCAGGACAAGCGCATCGGCGCGAAACGCCTTATCGAGATCGTCATTGATCAGGGTCGCACGCATCGCCGCCACAAATTCGGTCACATCGCCCAATGCCGCGTCCGCATCGCCGCCATTCTTTTCAAATTCGGCAATGGCCGAGAGCATCAGCGCGGTTGCGTATTTCTGCCCTGCTTCCCAACGATTGAACGCATCGCTGTCATGCCCCATCAGGAACACAAGCTCCTCATGCGGCTGCTCGGTCGCGACATTCACAGGGGCCGAAAAACCACGGTTGAACGAAACCACCGGCACCTGATCGATATTGTCGAACACGAATTCCTGTTCGGCCTCGGTCAGTTGCACGGTGCGCGAAACAAGCTCCCTGCCATCCCGGCCCAGAAGCCCGATCGCGATCGGCATATGAAGTGCAACCTTGTCGGGCTGCCCCGGTGTCGGTTCGGTTTTCTGCGCAACTGTCAGGTGGAACTGCTTGGTATCCGCATCATGTTCGCCGTGCCAGCTAAGGCTCGGCGTGCCGGCCTGCGAATACCAGATTTTAAGCTGGCTCAGGTCAACATCATTGGCATCTTCCATCGCCTTGGCAAAATCATCGCAGGTCACGGCCTGCCCGTCATGGCGATCGAAATAAAGGTCAATCCCCTTGCGATAGCCATCTGCGCCTAAAAGGGTATGCATCATGCGGATAAGCTCCGCCCCCTTTTCATAGACCGTCGCGGTATAGAAATTGTTGATTTCCATATAGCTGTCCGGGCGGACGGGATGCGCCAACGGCCCGCCATCCTCGGGGAACTGGCGCGCACGAAGCTGTGCGACGTCCTTGATGCGCTGCACCGGGCGGGATCGCTGATCGGCGGAAAATTCCTGATCCCGGAAAACCGTAAGCCCCTCTTTAAGCGATAGCTGGAACCAGTCCCGGCACGTCACCCGGTTGCCCGACCAGTTGTGGAAATATTCATGCGCAACAATCGATTCGATCAATTCATAATCCGTATCGGTCGCGGTATCGGGCTTGGCCAGAATGTATTTGGCGTTAAACACATTCAGGCTCTTGTTTTCCATCGCCCCCATATTGAAGTCGGAAACCGCGACGATATTGAAAAGGTCCAGATCGTATTCGAGGCCATAAACCTCCTCATCCCACTTCATCGACCGTTTCAGGCTGTCCATCGCGTAATCGCAACGGTCTTCATTGCCATGTTCGACAAAAATGCGCAGCGCCACATCACGGCCCGACATGGTTTTGAAGCTGTCCTCAACACAGGCCAAGTCCCCCGCCACCAGCGCAAAAAGGTAACTCGGCTTCGGGAACGGATCTTCCCACACCGCAAAGTGCCGGTTGCCGTCAAGATCACCACTATCAATCAGATTGCCGTTTGAGAGCAGAACCGGGCAGTTCGCCTTGTCGGCACGGATCGTGACCTTATAGGTCGCCATCACATCCGGGCGATCCGGGAAATAGGTAATGCGACGGAACCCTTCCGCCTCGCACTGCGTGCAAAACGCGCTTTGCGATACATAAAGCCCTTCAAGCCGCGTATTGGCGACGGGCGAGATCTGGGTTTCGATATCAACAACAAAGGTATCGCCCGGCGCGGTAAAGCTAAGCCCCGATTTATCGACATTATATTCATCAACGCCAAGCTTGCGATCATCAACCGCAATCGAAACCAGTTTCATGTCTTCGCCGTCAAGATGGACCATGTCCCCGCCGCCGGTCCCGCGAACAGGATTCGCGTGAACAAACAGCCGCGATTTCACATTTGTGACATCCCGATCAAGCTCGAATACCAGTTCGACCTTCTCGATCAGAAAGGCCGGTGCGGTGTAATCTTCGCGGCGGATGACTTGCGGTTGATCAGACATCAGATGGTCCTTTTTCCCTTGGTCTGCGCGGCGTTGCCAGTGATTGTATAAAATCGCGAATGCTGCAATGCGGCGCAGTTCTTCAAAACTGAATTTCGTTCATTAACCCAACAGATAAGGTAAATTTCACTTTCGGACAAATGCAGAGTTTACGAGCCCGATTTTAGTCGTCATAATCATCAGTGGTGGCGCGAGGGGGGCCGAAGTTTCACATTTCGTGGGGCGAGAGTGATCTTTGGTTTCCCTCACTCCTTTCTGCCAAGGCAGCAAGGACGCATCAGGGTCGCACCACACCAGACAAACAATGTCATCCCGGTTTATCGTCCCCTCACCTTAATATTATCGTGAGACGCCGTTAAAAGATAACGGGATGGAATAATCGCGACCTTTCGGGGAAATAACTTCCGGGGAAATCGCCAATGGCTGACAGCTTCCAGATTCTGATCGCAGACGATCATCCGCTTGTGCGCGGTGCACTCAAACAGGCCCTGTCATCAGAATTGGAAAATGTCACACTGTACGAGGCCGGAAGCCTGGCTGAGGCCATCGAACAGATCGAAGCCCATAGCGGCGATATCGATCTTGTCCTGCTTGACCTGCACATGCCCGGCATGAACGGCTTTACTGGCCTGTTCACCCTGCGTGCCTCCTATCCCGACATTCCCGTTTCCATCGTCTCGGCCAGTCAGGAACTGCCTGTCGTCCGCCGTTCGATTGAATATGGCGCATCGGCCTTCGTGCCAAAATCCGCCCCGGTTGATCAGATCGGGACGGCCATCCGCACCGTTCTGAATGGCGATATGTGGATGCCCGACTGGGCGCGCGATGCCATCGAAAACGGCCCGGCCGATGACGAGGCCACCGGCCTTGCCGAAAAAATCGGTCAATTGACGCCACAGCAATTGCGCGTGCTCAACATGCTGACCGAAGGTAAACTGAACAAACAGATCGCCTACGAACTTGACGTGACCGAGGCCACCGTAAAGGCCCATGTTTCCGCCATCCTGCGCAAACTTTCGGTTCATAGCCGCACACAGGCTGTCATCATGGCCCGCGAACTGCAATTGCAGGAACCCGCGATCGAGGCATAGCGGTTCACACCCGTCGCCCTGCCAAGCCCGAACTGTCACGCCCCTGCCAGACCGGCACCAATTTATCACCGTAATTGCGCGTGATGCTTCCTGTGCAACACCTCTCTGCCCCGCACAGGAGATCACCCGATGAAGAAATCCCTTTCGCTATCTGCCATGGCGGTTGCCGCCTCGCTTGTCGTCGCGGCCCCCGCCCCGGCCTTCGCCCAGCAGGACCCGCAAACCACCGCCGCCATGGCCAAAATTCTCGGTGACGTCATCGGCAACACCATCCGAAAGGCCGCCGAAGATGTGCGCGCCAATACCGGCATTGACCCGCTGACGCGTGGTTATGGCGATGATGGAAACGCGGCATCTGCACCTGTCCCCGCCAATCCGTCCGATGACCTTCGCCGTGAACTGGCAACCCTGAATGCCGCCCATGATCAGGCGATCACCACCCACCTTGAAGAACTGCACGGTGAACTGGAAAAGGCCGAACTGGAATTTCAGAACTTTGCCGAACGCGCAGATAATGCCAACGAAGTACGTGACAGGCGCGACAGCCTTCAGACCAGGGCCGACACCGCCTATGAGACGTTCACCAGAAACATCGCCGCGGAAAATGCCCGCTTCGATGAAAAACGCGACGCCGTCCTTCAGGGCTGATGCGCACCTGCGCCTAGGCCCGCAACAAATCGGTGGCCGCATTCTTTACCGCTCCCGATACCGCTTCAATCGCGGCATCGTCGCTTAGTGCGCGCGTCACCGTAAGCCCGCCGATCAATATCCCCAGAAACGCCCACGCCTTTGCCAATCGCTGATCGGCGGGGAATTGCGGCAATCCTTTCGCCACCAGTCCGGCAATGGTCTGCATTTTCCGGTCATACAAGGCGCGGCTTTTGGCATCGGCGCGTGACATTTCCGGCGACAGGCTGGTCATCGCGCACCCGCATGCCAGATCGGCCCTGTGATCGCACCCCAGATAATAATCGATAAAGGCATCGGTCCAGCCTTCGCCAAAGTCGCGCTGAAACCGCGGCACGCCGTCAATCACCTCGTCAAGGCCAAGTTCAAGCGCTGCCAGAAACGCCCCGTCCTTTGATCCGAAATGGGCGTAAAACGCGCCCGATGTCGCCTGTGCCGCCTTGGAAATCCCGTCAACACCGACCCCGGCAAAGCCCCTTTCGCGAAATCCTCGGCTTGCCGCGTCAAGGATATTGCGCCGGGTTTCCTCTTTGCGTGTCTGGTTTTTGACCATCGGATCCTCAAAAATATATTGATCGTTATATTTTTAATTGACAGACCCGGATTTGTCGATCAGTTATTTAAATAACGATCGTTATATTTCTTAACCTCAAACGGATCAGAACCATGACAGCAGATCCAGAACGCCACAACCAAACCCACCTCCAAACCAGCCTAAACCGGCTCGGGCGACGCGACTTTCTAAAGCTTGCCAGCAGCACCGCCGCGATGGCGGGCACGGGCCTCCTTCTGCCGTCACGCTCACGTGCGGCGGCCATCACTTCAAATCCGGGAAATACTCAGATGTCACAGAACGCCTTTGTTTATACCGAACTGCAAATCTCTGCCCCCTTTGATCAGGTGCCATGGCAAAACATCAATGACACCATCAAGACCCAGCCGGGATTCCTCAACAAAACCTGGCTATCGGGGCTTGGTAACAATTCGGCGGGCGGCATTTACGCCTTTGACACCATCGAAAATGCCAAAAAGTTTGTCACCAGCTATTTCCCGGCCGAAGCACGGAATTTCGGCGTGGCGCAAACCACCCGTGTGTTTGATGCGCTTGCCACCAGCGAAGCCAGCATTGATATGAATTCGGTGCATTACGGTGCCAGGATCGATGTCAAACCGGCGGCCTTCGTGTATACCGAAGTCCAGCTTCACGTACTACCGTTTGACAATGGCCCTTGGCGGACCTTCAACCCGGTCCTGAAACAGCAGCCGGGCCTTCTGTCAAAAACCTGGCTAAGCGGTCTTCACACCGGCACGGTCGGTGGTTTCTATGCCTTTGACAGCATCGAAAACGCCAAACGCTTTGCCCTTGATTACTTCCCGACGGAAACCAGGGCCCTTGACGCCGCCTTCTATACCCGGATTTTTGACGCCACAATGACCGAGGCCGCCAGCCGCGACATGGCATCGCCATTCTATCGCTGATTTTAAATATAGAATCAAAACCGGGCGGGTGCGCGGCAATTAACCGCGTACCCGTTCCGTTTCAGACGATTGCGGAACATCCCACGGCGGCAATACGTTACACTGACGATATTCTCCTGCCGACTGCATCATGCCCGGCAGAATTCCGCCCGGAGCATATTGCATGACCGATCCCATCAAGGCATCCGACACCCCCGCCATTGAAAACGGTGCTGCGGATGCCCCTACCGAAATCGACGAAGCCGACGAAGCCCAACAAAGAATGCTGAGCGCGCGTGCACGCGCCTATCGCCGGGCGCGCACGGTATCGGTCATCGGCACCTTCGTCATTCTGGCCTTCGGGTGTTTTTATGTCGCCCAAAGCCTGCTTTTGCCCGTGATACTGGCCTTTTTGCTGGCACTGGTTTTCTCGCCGGTGGTGCGCACACTCGCACGCTATCGCGTCCCGCAAAGCCTGACCGCACTTGCGATTGTCCTGACCCTGACGACATCGGTGATTGCCGGCGTTTACGGACTAAGCGACCCGGTATCGAAATGGATCGACGACGCGCCGCAGATCGAACGCCAGTTGCGCCTGCGCCTTGCCGATCTTGGCGGGCCGCTTGAAAAACTGCGCGACGTGCAAAAACAGGTCGAACAAGCAACCAATCAGAATAACGAAGCCGATACGCAAAAGGTCGTGGTTCAGGAACCCAACATGATCAGTCAGGCCGCCCAGGGCGCACCGGAAATCGTCGCCGGAATTGCGCTCATGCTTGTGCTGCTGCTGTTCATCCTGTCATCAGGCGACATGGTCTATGAAAAAATGGTCCGCGCCCTGCCGACCTTTGGCGACCGGCGCAAGGGCCTGCGCATCGCACATGATATCGAACGCGAAGTTTCGCGCTACCTTCTGACCATATCGGCGATCAATATCTGCCTTGGCATCCTGATCGGCACCCTGCTTGCCATTGTCGGCATGCCCAATCCGGTTTTGTGGGGCATTGTCGCAGGCGTGCTCAATTTTGTGCCGTTGCTCGGTGCTGTTGTCGGTGTCGGGATTGTCGGCATGGTGGCACTGGTTTCCATGCCAACCACGACGGCCGCCATCCTGCCGCCTGCGATCTATCTCGCCTGCACCGCGATCGAGGGCCAGTTCCTCACCCCGGCCCTTGTTGGCAACCGGCTTCGCATCAATTCGGTGGCGGTGATCCTTGCCATTGCCTTCTGGGGCTGGATCTGGGGCTTTATTGGTGTGCTGGTCGCCGTCCCGTTGCTCATCGTCACCAGCGTCTTTGCCAAACATGTCGAAGGTCTGGGGGGGCTTCGCGAAATGCTCGGCCCCAATAACAATCTGAATTGATTTTTGACCTCACAAAACAACCCTAAGGTTTATTTGTGCAACCATTGCGATCAAAGCCATTGAAGCCCCGGCTAATATAAAATACTGTTCCCTCAATTTCAGCTTATGAAACAAGAAATTAGGGGACAGGCATGCTTTGTAAAGCCGGATTTTCAGGCACCTTTGCCTGCGCCGCAGTGATGGCGTTCTCCATCACAACATTTAATGCGAAAGCATCGGAAAATCTTGATTGGCAGGGCTTTTACGGCGGGTTTGCGCTTGGCGGCATGTATGGCGTATCCAATCCCGATAGCGAAGCCCAAAGCAGCGGCTATTTCAGCGAACAAAGCGACCTTGATCAGCTGCGCCCGGGCTTGCAGGAAAAAATAGACGGCTATTCTGCCTCCGGCTCCGGCCTGTTCGGATATGACTACCGGCAGGGCAACATGATCTATGGCATCGAAGCCGACCTGACGGTTATGGATTATTCCGAAACCTCAAACGCCGGGCCGGTGACTTTCACGTCCTCTCCCACGATAGACTTTTCGACGCAAACCACCGTCAAAACCAACTTCGCCTTCAGCATCCGGCCGAAAATCGGCTATGCGTTCGATAACTGGATGATCCATGCCGCCGCGGGTCCGTCGCTCAGCCAGTTCAAATACAAGTTCCGTTATGTTGACGACAATGGCAGCGGCCAGCCCGTTGACTTTGATGAAACAAGCTGGGCACTTGGCCTCTCGTCGAATGTGGGGGCAGCCTATAATCTCGGAGATGGCTGGTCGCTGCGCGGGGATTACGTTTTCAACTACTATCCCGAAATCGTCGACAAGAGTCAGTCCTTTGACAGATTTGTTCCGTTGGCGGCTGCCTCCTTTACCGGCTCGTTCAAGCACGAAGCCGATTTTCAGTCGCACACGATCCGTTTTGGCCTGATCAAACGGTTCTAAGCCATCCCGCACTTGTGCCGAATTGATTGCGAAACGGATCGGAAACTGCCAATCTTTTGGCATGTCAGACGCATCAGACGAACCGTTTCGCATCCTGTCTCATGACTGCACCGGCGTTTTGGCCCTCAAGGCCAGGACATGCCACAGCTTTGCCAAACACAGTCATGAACAGTTCGGCATCGGCTTCATGTTTGAGGGCGCACAAAAATCGCTTTCGGGGCGCGGCATGGTCGAAGCCGGGGCGGGCAATATCCTCACGGTCAATCCCCGCGAAGTCCATGACGGCACCCCGCTTGGAGATACCCCGCGTGGCTGGAACATGCTGTATCTGGACCCGGACCTGATCCGTGATGCGGCGCGTGACATGACAGATGGCAAATCAGACCACTACGAATTCACAAGCCCGGTCATAACATCGCCCGCCGTCGCGCACTGCTTTGCTGATCTTTTTGCCGCCATCACCAAAGGCGACCATGAAAATGCAGGCCTGCGGCGCGAGGAAATGCTGTTTCTTCTGCTCCATCACGCGATCATTGTGCCGGGCGAACCCGATCATTATCACCACCGGTCACGAAGCGGTGCCGATGCCAGTATCGCGCGCGCCATATCCATGATTGACGATGCCCCGGACGAAAACCTGTCGCTGGCCGATCTTGCCAGCACGGCGGGGCTAAGCCGCTTTCAGACCGTCCGCCATTTCACGCGCGCAACGGGGCTCACCCCGCATGCCTATATCATCCAGCGCCGCCTTGACTTCGCCCGCCGCCTGATCGCAACCGGCACCCCCCTGGCCGAGGTCGCCGCCACTGCGGGCTTTGCCGATCAAAGCCACCTGAACCGGCATTTCACCCGCGCCTATGGCCTGTCACCGGGGCGTTATGCAAAAGCCGTAAGGGCAAACTGATCGTTCTCCGGCCTGCAATTCCGTTCAAGAATACCGGATCAAAACGCGCTTAACTGGGCTGATCAGGTTAAACCAAAAACGGAACCATGCCATCATGATCAGCCCCGAATATCTCCTGACCTCACTTGTTGTCGTCCTGCTACCCGGCACGGGTGTGATCTATACCCTTGCCATTGGTCTTGGGCGCGGCATGAGGGCGAGCATCTGGGCAGCCTTTGGCTGTACGCTCGGCATCCTGCCCGCCATGGGGGCAAGCATCGTTGGCGTTGCGGCCCTGCTGCACACCAGTGCGCTTGCCTTTGAAACCCTGCGCTATCTCGGCGTGGCGTGGCTGCTATACATGGCGTGGGGCATGTGGCGTGGCACGGGTGCGATGAAAGTCACCGCCAAATCCGATCCGGTCCATGCTGCCAAAATCATCCGCGATGCCATCCTGATCAACGCGCTCAACCCGAAACTGTCCCTGTTCTTCCTGGCCTTCCTACCGCAATTCATCACCCCGGATGCCGGCGGAACCACCACCCAGATGACCCTGCTCGGCCTGACCTTCATGGCACTCACCTTCGCGGTTTTCATCGTCTATGGTTTGTTTGCCAGTGCACTTCGAAGCCACGTCATCGAACGGCCAAGGATCATGAACTGGTTGGGGAAAAGCTTTGCCGGGGTGTTTGTGCTGCTGGGGGCTAAACTGGCATTGTCCGCAAAATAGGGAATAACCTTGAAAACCAATCTAATCAGTTAAATCAGTATCCATTGAGTATTCATGCTGGAATAAGACATGAGTTCTCTTTATCACCATCATCAAAGTAATAAGAAAATGAATATACAAATAAACACCCGCAAATGCCTCTAAAAAATACGGTAAATTTGCGACATAGAAAACAAGGAAAAAAGTAACCGAGAAACAAGATATCAATATTAAGTATGATATATTGGTATTAAGCTCAGAAAGAAGATTTTTCCTCAAATCATATTTTTTTTGTGCTTTTTGATCAACAACCGTATCCCCTGTTAGAATCCACTTACGCTGAAAAATGCCAAATATCGCAATCTGAACATTGAGAAGTAATGCAGAGAATATAGCAAAAACGGAAATGGAAACTCCAAAGACCGATTTTTCAATAGGAAGAATGTCAAAGAATGCGATTCCCCCGATCAATCCCGGCACGACATACATCAAAAACACATCAATGCAGGACAACTTTCCATCAGTTGTCCTTAATGTCCCAATGTGATCTGAGATTATGTAAAGTACATTAAATTTGGTCATCTTCTCAGGTCGTTAACTCGGTGAACATATCAGCAGTCAATCCGTCAACGACTGGCACAATGCTCTCAAACAGCGGATGTCCGTCAACGATTTGAACCTGATCTGTAATGTCGATAACACCGGCGTTAGAATGGAAACCGAACACACCAACTTTTTGCAACTTATTACCAATCAGAACTTCGGCGCATCCCTGCTCGAACTCCACGCCTTGGTAAACAAAGGTTGACCTCTCCGTCACATCCTGAAGTTCACGCAGCACATCGCGCAAAGACCCAAATCTGCCACGTCGCTTTGCCTTGAATGTCATTTCAACGTCGAACTCTGTGATCGGAAGATTCCTAAGTTCATCAGCAGTGTCCGCACTTTGATTCTTTTTGGTCCACACAAGCCGTTTTACCTGCTGATTTAAAAGTGCAGCGTCACCTGAAGACGGCATTGTCTTACGAATTAAAAGCTTACTCTCATGGTGGAGGTTGGAGAAATAGTGCATTAGATCGCTAGCAACGATATCGATACACGACTTCCCCTGAAACGACTGGAATGCTGCAATTCCAATGTTACCTCGATTTGGAATCCAGAAAGAGTAATACAGGGGAATTACTTCAACATCTGTCGACTGCCGACGGTATCTGTTTTCGCTAGTTGCTCCGTCAATGAGGTCGGCCTGGTAACCATAGTGGCCGTATTTAAATACACCGCGAATGAAACGCCCATCTGCCTCTCGGCGTTCTACATGCCAAGTACGCTGTCGATCGTTTATGTCCATTGCATTGGCGCGCTGCACCAAGAACCTATTTATCAAACTGTATGTATCGATACCCGCATTAGAGAGGTCAGCTTCTTCCCTTCTGGCCCCAGTTTGAAGGGTAATCTTATAAAGACGGATTCCAATCGAATTCATTTAGCTGATGCCTCATCAAACATGAACATCAACTACTTTAGATTGACTTAATTAGCACATCAACCACTTTAACCTCCCTACAACCCAGCAGCAAAATCGATGCATTCGATCCCCCCTAACGTCGCAGCATACCCAACGTGAGTTCGGCACATGTTTTCCCTCGGCAAAGCTACCTTCGACGGTCTGACACCAAAACAGCACCTTCCGACGATGGCATCGAGTTGGACGGTCGCTCCACCTGCCTGCAACTCAGGTCGCCGTACCAGTAACGGTCGATGAATGCAAGGCAAGCGCAATTGTCGCCGTCGGTGACTGACCTTCCCGCATTTCCGAACGCAATCATCGGTCCCGTCGCCAAGCCAGATGATCCCCGGCATCGCCTCACCCCGGATCACCTCGCTCCGAACGGCTCGCCCTCACCCAAAGGGCACATCTCTCCCGTCATGATTCACACCAATTTTCCACAAATTCTCCAAGGGCTCATCACCCGGACGCAATACCGCCGTAGTGACTTTTCCACGCGCTATTGATACCCCTTTGGCGATGTCGCCGCCGCCCTTTCGACCTGCCAGATCGTTGCACCGTCATCGTCGTTTTCCTGTCTTTGGCCCGAATACGCAAAAACCCGCGAAAGCGAATCACGCTTTGCGGGTTTTGGGTCCGGGTGCATTTCTCCCGTTGACTTTGTCTTTATGCCATAAACAAAAGAACAAATCAAGAACAATTTTCCGGAAAATCAAAGAAAATTCTCCGACAGGAAAAAAGTAGAGTTTTTCAATGCTTTACAGGATACTTGGCACCCTACTCCGCCGCGTCCGAGCTTTGCCGGTTCAATGCCCGTGTCATCAATGCGCGCAGTTTTGCCGGGCGGAGCGGCTTGTTCAGCAGTGCGAATCGCTGGGCGCGGATCAGTTCTGCCGTATCGGTGCTACGATCCGCCGTAATCACCACGCCGGGAATGTCAAAGCCGTGCTGGTCCCGCAGCCTGATCAGGACATCAAGCCCGGTTTCGCCGGAACTCAGGTGATAGTCGGCAAGGATGATATCGGGGGCAAAGACAGGTTCGAATCCCTCCTTGTCCACCACTACTTTCTGCGGAACCAGAAGCTTCTCGGCATCAATCCCTGACCGCGCAGTCGCCACCACGCAATTCCAGTTTTCCAGCATGGCGCGCATGCCATCAAGGATATCGGGTTCGTTATCAATGCAAAGGACGCGCAAACCGCCCAGTTCGCCTGCCATCCGGCGGCGTGGTTTGGGCATTGCGGCCTCGTCCACAATGCCAATCGGCACATCGACCGAGAAAACCGTCCCCCGCCCCGGGCGCGATCGCACCGAAACCGTATGATCCAGCGACCGGCCAAGACGATCGACAATCGCAAGGCCAAGGCCAAGCCCCTTCACATCGGTGGTTTCCGGCCCCTCAAGGCGATGGAATTCGCGGAAGATGATTTTAAGCTTGTCCTCGGGTATGCCCGGCCCGCTATCCCAGACCTCGATCCTGATCTTGTCACCGCGCATCCGGCAGCCGACCACCGCCCCGCCATGGCGGGTATAGCGCAGCGCGTTGGAGATAAAGTTTTGCAGGATGCGGCGCAAAAGCCTGCTGTCGCTTTTCACCCACACATCGCGCGGGTGCACAGCAAACCGAAGCCCGGCCTTTTCCGCGACGGGTGTAAATTCGGTCTTGAGCGCATTAAGCACATCCGAAACCCGGAAATCACGGATGGTGGGTTGCATGGCCCCGGCATCAAGTTTGCAGATATCCAGAAGCTCGTTGAGCAGTTCCTCAACCCCCTTAAGCGACAGATCAACTTTGTTGACCAGATCATGGATATCGTCGCGAAGCTCCTTGCCGCCCAGCGCCACGGTAAACAGCCGCGCGGCATTAAGCGGCTGCAAAAGGTCATGGCTGGCCGCGGCAAAGAACCGGGTTTTGGTATCGTTCGCCGTTTCGGCCTGTTCCTTGGCAACCGAAAGCTCCGAGTTCAGTTCCTCAAGCGCGTGGGTACGTTCCGTCACACGCGCCTCAAGCCCTTCGTTGGCATCCTTAAGCGCGCGTTCGGCATTCCGGCGTTCGGTGATGTCGTGATAGATACAGAAATAACCAAGCACTTCGCCGGTTTCGTCAAAGTGCGGGATATATGTCCCCTCGGCATAACGGGCTTCGCGTTCGCTACCGTCACTCGCCCCCCAGCCTTCCTTGGGGGCGGGAAAATCGATCTCGAAGCTTTGGCGATAGCCTTCAAGCACCGCGCGGATCATCGGCTCCAGCCGGACATAGCGTTCTTCGCCCACCGCTTCGCGCACCGCCATGCCATGCGCCTCGATCCGGCGGATGCCAAACATCCGCTCATACGGGCGGTTGGTAAAACGAAGCCGCTGGTTTTTGTCGGCATAGGCGATCATGACCGGGATGTTATCGGTATAGATGCGAATATTGCGCTCGCTCTCTCGCAATGCCTCTTCGGTCCGGACACGGGCCGTGATGTCGGCAATGGTCGCGACAAACCCGCCATCGGGCATCGGGTTGGTCCGCATTTCAAGCACCATGCCATCCGCCCGCTTGCGCTCATAGGTATGGGGCAATCGTCGCATTTGCGGGGCGGCATTGCGGCCCAGAAGGATATCGATATCGACCGCCCGTGCACCATTGTCGCGGCAGATATCCACAAGTTCCGATAATGGCAACGTGACCTGAATGTCGCTTGCGGTGATGCCCAGCAGATCAATAAAGCGATGGTTCCATGTCGCCAGACGCAAATTCTGGTCAAACACCCCGACCCCTTGCGAAATGTTTTCCAGCGTATTGAGCAAAAGGTCCCGGTTGAATTTGATCGCCTCGGACGCCTCGTCGAGAAGCTCCATCGCATCGCGGCGCGATACGGCCTTATCGGGCAGCAGAAGCGCCATCACCACGCGCGATGACGCCGCCCCGACCGCGCCCGATAACAGATGTTCGGTGAAATTCGCCGCATCAAAATCGGCAATGTCGGATCGTTTGCTGTCATCCCCGCGCTGCTTGAGGTAAGTGCGAAACGCACGTTGCGCCCAGTGTTTGCCAAGGAAGCGCGCGGCAAGGTCTTCAAGATCGCCAAGGGTCACACGGCCGGGCCAAGTGTCATTGCGCGCCTTGGTATCCTTGCGATAGATATCTACAAAAAGCTGGGCCTGACGGCGCTGGGTGACACCCTGCACACCAATCGCCGATCCGACAAACATCAGGACGAAATTAACCCCAAGCGACCAGACAACCCCATGGGTCAGATGGTCCTCGATCCCGACGCCGAGCAGTGCCTGCGGGCGCAGGATACCAATGCCAAGCGGCCCGTCCGTCAGGATCGACATCGGCAACAGACCGCTTTGGATAAAGCTTGGCAGAAGCAGGGTATAGGTCCACAGCACAAAACCGGAAATCAGACCGATGCGAACCCCGGTGCGGTTGATCGATTTAAGGTAAATCGCCGCCAGAACCGCCGGGCCGAATTGCGCCACTGCGGCAAAGGACAAAAGCCCGATATCGGCCAGCGCGTATTTTTCCGACAGGAACCGGTAAAAGCCATAGGCCAGAAACAGGATGGCAATGATCGCGGCCCGGCGAACTTTAAGCAGAACCTGGCTGACATCCCCGGCGAACCGTCCCTGCAATTTCTGCGACCGCAGCAAAAGCGGCATGACCAGATCGTTACAGACCATCGTGGACACCGCGACACAGGATACGATCACCATACCGGTACTGGCCGAAAGCCCCCCGACAAAGGCAAACACCGCCAGCCAGTTTTCCCCGCCAAGCAACGGCAGGGTCAGAACAAACGTATCGGGATTGACCGCCGGATCACCGCCAAACAGCAGAATCCCGGCAATCGCAATCGGCACGACGAAAATATTGATCGCAATCAGATAACCCGGAAAAAGCCAGCGCGCCGATTTCAAATTCCGGCTGTCGTCATTTTCAACAAATGTCACATGGAACTGGCGCGGCAGACAGAAAATCGCAAACAGCGCCAGCAGGGTCGAAATGAAGAAATGCGATGTCAGCCAGGCATCGGGCTTGAACATTTCGGTAATGTCGGGATTGGCTGCTGCCCGAATTTGCATGTCGCCAAAACCGTCAAACAGGCCGTAAACCACAAACAGGCCAACGAATAAAAGCGCCACCAGCTTGACCAGGCTTTCGAACGCCACCGCAAGGATCAGCCCGTCATGATGTTCGGACGCATGGATATAACGCACCCCGAACAGGATCGCGAAAACCGCCATCAGAATGGTGACGTAAAACGCCGTATCCTTGGAAAAATCTGCGGCACTGTGGCGCACGATCTGTTCGCCGACCTCGCCGATCAGAACATCGAATGACAGCGACACCGCTTTAAGCTGAAGCGCGATATAGGCCAGAACCCCGATCACGGCAATGATCGCCACAAGGGCTGCCAGGCTCTGGCTTTTGCCATATCGCGAGCCCAGAAAATCGGCGATGGAGGTAATGTTCTGTTCGCGACACACGGTGGCGATCTTGGTCATCACACCAAAGCCGACAACCATCATGATGATCGGACCGATATAGATCGGCAGGAACGCCCAGCCGCGTGTGGATGCAGTCCCGACCGATCCGAAAAACGTCCAGCTCGTGCAATAGACCGCCATCGAAAGCGCATAGATGCTGGGCTTCAGGCGCGATGCCCGCCATTTTTCGGCATATTTGTCACCATAATGCGCAATCGCAAACAGAAGCCCGATATAGGCCATGGCAACAATGAAAATAAGTCCGCCCTGAAGCATCCGGCTTATGGCTCCGCGTATCGATAATGCCGCCAGATCAGGCGGTTGGCGTTTAGACTATACCACGGCGCGCTTATGGACTAAAACGACGCAAATCCAAACCCGACCAAAGACCAAGAACGATCAGGATCGACATGCCTTCCGATTATGGATTTTACGCCGGAATTCTGCGCTTTGTCGCAAAGAAAACCGAAAGCGACGACCGCGAGATAAAGGTCATGATGGGCCATCTTTCCGGCATCGCGACCGCCATCGAACATTCCGGACGCTTTGTTGTTGAACGTGCCAATTGCGAAAGTGCCGCCCGTGCCTTTGCCGGGGTTGCCAAATTCCTGCAGGAACGCATCCTCCCCGAAGCCCTCGCCGCGGGCAACGAAGGGGCGGTAAATCAGCTTAAATGGGCGATTGAAACCTCGCTGGCGCTTGGTTCGGAACTGGTCAAGCGGATCGCGCTTGAAGAATATGAAGGTCAGGACAAATTCACCTTCGACCTACCCCTGCCCCCCGGTTCGCCAACCGTGCATTAGGCATCTGCCCCGGTTCTGTGAGCCGGTTCCATTGGCATGAAAAAAGCGGCATCCGAAGATGCCGCTTTTGTTTTTCGTCTACGATCAGACCGAAAGCCTGTTACGCATCGGCCCAGACATTGGCACGCTGCAAAAGGCCGGTGGCTTCGAACTCTTTTCCATACGGTGCAGCCTTTTTCACGAAATCCATGTAGGACGCATGAATACGGCCGTTCAGTTCGTTCTGATCGGCGATTTCCTTGACCGCTGCCTTGACCTCGGTCGCAAGGGCTGCAATCACATCATCGCTGAAATGACGGATTTCCGCTCCCTTGGCCAACACCGCCTGATAGGACTGGATGTTGTGGAAGGTGAAATCTGCCAGCGTCTGTTCAAGATTGGCCTGTGCTGCGACGGCAAAGATTTCCTGAAGGTCTTCGGGCAATTCCGCGAATTTGTCCTTGTTGACAAACACTTCAATACCCGTGCCCGGCTCGGCAAAGGCCGGCGTGTAATAATATTTGCCAACCTGCGTCAGACCAAACGCATAATCGTTCCATGGGCCAACCCATTCGGCGGCATCAATCGCGCCGGACTGCATGGCCGGCAGAATTTCGGCTGCGGGTAACATCGTCACATTGGCGCCCAGACGACGCATGGCTTCACCACCGATCCCGGCATAGCGCATCTTGATGCCCTTGATGTCGTCGACGGTGTTGATTTCCTTGTTGAACCAGCCACCAGCCTGCAAACCGGTATTCCCGGCAGCGAACGGTTTGACGTTAAACTGGGCATAAAGCTCATCCCAAAGTTCCTGCCCGCCGCCAAAACGCAGCCAGCCCGAAAGCTCCCAGCCCATCAGGCCGAACGGGATCGTCGAAAAGAAGTTTACACCGGCATCCTTGCCCGCCCAGTAATAGGGGGTACCATGTGCCAGCTCGGCCACGCCCTGCTCGACCGCATCCATGCATTCGAATGCCGGAACAAGTTCGCCTGCACCGTAAACGGTGATCTTAAGGCGGCCGCCTGACATTTTGGTCACGCGCTCGGCGAATTTTTCGCCATTGGCACCAAGGCCCGGCGTGCCTTTCGGCCAGGGCATCACCATGCGCCAGTGGATCTGTTCATCGGCTTTGGCAATTGAAGGTGCGACACTGCTGGCGGCAAAGGCACCGGCGGCCATGCTGGCACCCGTCAGGAACTGACGACGTTTCATTGTGGGGCTCCCCAATTCATATTGGCAATTTTTTGCGCAAAACAGCTTCGAATATTACATTCGTAACTTTGCAAGCGTTCGAAGTTAGCGTTTTTGCCGCCCCCAACAATTCATCTTTGCGGGATGCAGCATCCCGCCACACGCATGGCTTGTATATAAGGCCGGTCAATTTTCACCCCTAAGTGTGGCAAACAAAAACGGGGCCGCCCGAAGGCAACCCCGTTTTCCGATGATTATATTTCCGCATCCGAACTTAGTAGCCCCAGACCTTTGCACGCTGCAAAAGACCGGTCGCCTCGAATTCCTTGCCGTAACGGGCGGCTTTCTTGACCAGCGCAAGATAGCTCTCAGCGATCCTGCCGCTCAGATCATTCTTGGCGGCAATCTCTTCGACGGCGGCATTCGACTGTTCGGCCAGTGCGAGAATGACATCGTCCGAGAACTGGCGCACTTCAACCCCTTTGTCGATCAACGGCTGATAGGATTGCAGGTTATTGTAGGTAAAGTCGGCTAGCGTATTTTCGGCAATCGCCTGTGCTGCATAACGGATGATCGCCTGCAGATCGGCGCCAAGCGCGTCGAACTTTTCCTTGGAAATAAAGATTTCAAGGCCCGGTCCGGGCTCATGGAAGGCCGGGGTATAATAGAATTTGGCAACCTGATAGAGGCCAAATGCAAGGTCATTCCAAGGGCCAACCCATTCGGCGGCATCAATTGCACCGGACTGCATCGCAGGCAGAATTTCCCCCGGCGGCAGCATGGTGATGTTTGCACCCAAACGGCGCATCGCTTCGCCACCCAGACCGGCATAACGGGCTTTCAGGCCCTTAAGGTCCTCAACCGAATTAATTTCCTTGTTGAACCAGCCACCTGCCTGCATGCCCGAGTTACCGGCATAGAACGGCACAACATTAAACTCGGCATAGGCTTCTTCCCAAAGCTCCTGCCCGCCACCGAAACGCAGCCAGGCGGAAAGTTCCCACGCCGTCAGACCAAACGGAATGGTCGAAAAGAAGTTCAGCGCCGGATTCTTGCCCTGCCAGTAATAAGGGGTACCGTGCGCCATTTCGACCACGCCCTGTTCGACTGCATCCATGCATTCGAACGGCGGGACGATTTCGCCCGCACCAAAAACCGAAATGCTCAGACGGCCATTGGACATTTCCTTGACCATGGCGGCAAATTTTTCGGCATTGGTGCCAAGGCCCGGCGTCCCTTTGGGCCACGGCATGACCATCCGCCAATTCAGGCTTTCCTGTGCGGATACGATGGCCGGTGCGGCAACACTGGCCGCAACCGCGGCACCGGCACCAATACCGGCCCCTTTAAGGAACTGACGACGTTTCATTGTAACCCCCTAAACTCTTTTACTTTGGTGATTTTTTGCGCAATCACCGCTAAGCGTTGGGGGATTTTGGCGAAAAGATCGCGCATATGCCACTATTTTTGCGTAGAACAATGCGGATTTTTTCGCCGACGTTACGGCAGCTTAGCTGCTGCCAAGGTAACGATTGTAATTGGCGATAAACTCGTCCGTCGTCCCCTTGCCCCCGGCAGTGTTGTAATATTGCTTCCAATAGGCCGCGAGACCGGGGATATCATTTGCATCGGGCAAGGCGGCACTGACCCGCATATAACGAACCCGGCACATGGCAGCAGCATAGGCATTGTTGGTTGCCAACTGCGTTGCCTTGTCAGGTTGCGGCGCCAGATAGGCATCAATCTTTGCCTTCAGATCGGCTCGGTAATCCAGAAAATTGACATAGCAATCATTCAGGGTTGCTGGTTCCATCTGGAAAATCCCGCGGGCCGGACCACCGCCGACCTGTTCAACATAGGTGCCAAGGCCACTTTCCTGGGCGGCGGTTCCCATGATCAGATTTTCCGCGGCCTGCGACCACAGACCAAGATTTTGCAAAACTGGACGAACAATGGATTGACGCAACTGGTTGGCATTGATCGGCATGATGTTTCCTTCGCGTTCATCAGGGACAGAATTGATCTGCCTGACGACGTACCAGAAACACATTCGTGATCTTGGCCACACAAAACACCCGCCATAGTTGCATTTGTTGCGCCATATATTATTAGATAATGCTGCAAACAATTGGCAGAAAACGTTATATTTTGAAAGTTCACTTCAAAACCGAACCTTTCCCACCCTTTTGGATAGTTAACATTATAATCTTCATATCCAACCTAAGGTACTGCCACGCACCCCGGAAATTTGTGATAGCGAGCGACGAGGGACAAGAATGCATCAGGAACTTAAACGCCGTCTTGAATTCATCGATTTTGATGACAGGAAAGCGGCTCATCTGAAAAAGGCATGGCCAATAATCGAAAAAAATCTGGCCCCGATACTGGACGAATTTTACCGCAAGGTGATGGCCCGCCGTGATCTGGCAAAAATTATCGGTGATCCATCAAATATCGAACGCTTGAAAAATGCACAGCGCAAACACTGGGCAAAGCTGTTCGACGGTACATTTGACCAAGTCTATTATGACGATGTACGCCGGATCGGGAAAGCCCATGAAATCATCGGCTTGACACCTGAATCCTATGTTTCGGCATACAACTTTCTGCTCGCCCGGCTTTGCGATATTCTTTATGCATATTTCCGCAAAGATTCAGCAGTTTCCCAAATCGTGACGGCCTCAACCAACGCCATTCTTGTCGATATGGAAATGGCAATCACCGTCTATTACGAGGAAACCCAGAAAACATACAGCAACCGTTTGGCGAAAATGTCGGGCGAGTTCGAGGCAACCGTCTCCAAGGTCGTCGAAGCACTGGCAAGTTCGGCAGAAGACATGTCAAGCGCCTCGGAAACCCTGATCAGCAGCATGGGGCAAACCACCGAACAGGTGGAAAACGCAAAATCCGCCGCCGAGATATCGGCTTCAAATGCATCGACAGTGGCAGGATCAGCCGAAGAACTTGACAGTTCCATTCGCGAGATTTCAAGCCAGATTTCGCGTGCCTCGACTGTATCAAACGAAGTTGAAAGTTCCGTGCAGGCGACGTCGGATGTCATTGAATCGCTGAATGTCTCGGCAGAGCAAATCGGAACGGTTGTCGATCTGATCGATAAAATTGCAAATCAGACCAACCTTCTGGCGCTGAACGCCACCATCGAGGCGGCACGCGCCGGTGATGCGGGCAAAGGCTTTGCCGTGGTCGCAAGCGAGGTCAAAAACCTTGCTAACCAGACGGCAAAGGCAACCGGCGATATTACTACCCAGATCAACAATGTGCAGCAGAATACATCGGCCGCAGTTACAGCAATCCGCGAGGTTGCAGGCCAGATCAGTTCAATTGTTGATTCCATCACCGCCATTTCGGCGGCCGTCGAACAGCAAGCCGCTGCAACCACGGAAATCAGCACGAACATCACATCCGTTTCGTCGGCAAACGGCAATGTCAACACCAGCCTGGAATCGGTCAGCGGCACCGCGCATCGCACCGGAACGGTCGCAGAAGAAGTTTACAAGGTTTCGCAGGTTCTTAAACAGCATTCCCGCCAGCTTAAGACCGATGTGAACAACTTTGTGTCTCGATTGACAGAAACCAGTTGAGCGCAGCGGTTTTACCGATCCCTTGCATCGGAAGGTGATATGCCAAAGACCCGCTTGAACGCGGTTGCAAAATTTGCCGGACTTGAATATCCAGCCATCCAGGCGGCCTGACCAATCGTCAGGCCGTCTTTTTCCATGGCATCGCGCGCTGCGATCAGGCGGCTCTCGCGGATGAAATCCTTGACAGTGGTGCCATAGGCATTCTTGAAAATGCGTTGCAGGCTGGCAATGCTCATGCCGAGCTTTTCAGACAGCCCTGACAATGTCAGATCATCAAGAATATGGTCTTTGATATAATCGCGAATTTCCTGGGCCTTCTGGTGATGTTCAAGTGCGTCGGGTTCGGCACTTCCCTCCGCGATAAATTCAGCGTCCGGGCGCAGCGAACCGAGTGCCTCGGCGAGAATTTCCAATCCACGGCTTTCGGCATACAAATCTCGAAACAGCGGATCATCGGTTGGCGGGTACAGCAATTGATCGGCAAGCGCGATTGCGCGACGCGATGGTTGCCATTGGCGCACGGAAATCCCGGCATGAATGAAATCGTTGATGGCTGCATGTCGACTGTCACCGTTGCAAACCCGCTTGACGACCCAGTCATACTTTGCGGAAATCATCACCTTGCTGACATCGTCACCCTTTTGCAATTCTCGATGCAGCATGACCGGTTGGGATAACGCCCAGATAAACCCGACCGGCTGTATACGGGCATCAAGGTCAAACGGGACATTATCGAACGCACCGCGTACCCGCCCCCGCAAGACGATCGCCACAGTTACCGCCGGATTGACCGGAAATTTCACCGCAGCATCCTGCATGCTAACGGTATCGGTGGTGTGAATGTTCAGGAATGACTGAAGATTGTCGTTGGATAGCCGTCCGCTCATCATCGGGCGACGACGAATACCGTCAGCGGCGTTTCCAGGCAACGCTGTTCCGAAATCCTCAAGCTGCTGACCGGTGATGGTTTCGCGCCGTGTCACATTACGCCGCACCCGTTGCGGCGCATGCTGCTGATCAAACGCCATATCGAAGCCTTTCCAAGTCCTGATTTCCTGCCACGAGCGATATTTGTGTTTTCGCAAACATCAATGGCGATCTCGCAAACGGTATTACGATTGCCCGAACCACCCAGCTAATAATATTCAAAATCATTCGCATTTGGCAAATTTATTTGATAAGGAAATCAGCATGTCGCAGTCATCCAGACCGGTATTGCCGGGCAAATGCCGTCAACCGGTTTATGGCCTGTGCCGCGCAACCCTGCTTGCCGGCGTTGCCCTGACGGTATTGCCGGTCGCAGCCATCGCACAAGAAACCAAAGCCGAAAACGAAACCATCCTAACGCCGATCGAAGTTACCGCTAGCCGGGATACCGCCCAAACGGCAGCCGGTGGTGTAACGATCACCCAGGAACAACTGGATCGCACCAACCCCCAGGACATCAAGGATGTCTTCGCGGGAGAAGCCGCAGTAACTGTTGGCGGACCAACCAAGATCTCCCAGAAGGTCTATGTGCAGGGTATCGAGAATACCAAGCTCAATGTCCAGATTGATGGCACACGACAGGTTGACTCAACCTATCACCATATCGGCACGGCACTGATTGATCCAGGCATGCTCAAAACCGTGCGCGTTGAGTCCGGTGTCGCGCCTGCTGACGCGGGACCGAACGCGCTTGGCGGATCGATGGCATACGAAACCAAGGATGCACGTGACGTTCTGTCACCGGACGATCCTTTCGGTGGATCGGCCAAAATCCAGTATAACAGCAATACAAAAGGCTTTAGCGAATGGCTGACGATTGCCGGTCAGCATGATGGGTTTGAAGCACTTGGCTATGTCCAGAACAGCAATCAGGGCAACTACAAGGATGGCGACGGCGATGAAGTTGTCGGTACCGCAGATGGCAGCAAGAATGGGCTTGGCAAATTTGCGTTCACCGGGAACGAGGGATCGCGGATCGAAGCCTTTGCCAGCCATTTCGAAGACGAGGGCGTGCGCCCTGCCCGGCCGAACTTCGGATCGCTTGCTGGCGGGCAACTGCCACAATGGATTTCCTACAAGGATACATCGCTGGGTGTCAGCTATGTCGATGAAATGCCGGGAGACCTGCTGGCACCGGAATTTAGCCTGAATTACAGTAAAACCAATCTTGATGTTCCCCGCCTTCAGGGCGGTCCGAATTTCTATCATGTACAGTCCGAGATCGAGACCATCAACGGCAAGGCTGCCAATACATTTGATGTCGGCATGGGCGATGTGACGGCCGGTATGGATTTCTATCACGATGAAGCTACCGGCACCCATGACCGCACGCCCCGCGACGGAAGCTATAGCGAAACCACAACCAACATCGGTGCGTTTTCGCAAGCCCGACTGTCGCTGACCGATGCCTGGCGCGTATCATTTGGTGGCCGTGCAGACCGTCAGTGGTTCGAAGGCGTTGACGGAACCGATTTCGAGGAATTCGGACTAAGCGGCAACGTGAATACCGAGTACGATGTCGTTGAAACGGTTACTGTTTATGGCGGAGCTGGCACACAGTTTGGCGGACTTCCACTTGGTGAATCCGCGATCTACAATTTCAGTGGCGTCTGGAATTATGACGGATTTTCGCCTTCCCGCTCCAAAAACTTCAAGGTCGGCACACGTTATTCCGAAGGTGGCTGGTCGCTTGACGGTAACGTATTCTACAACAAGATTGATGATTCCCACGATCTGACCGGATCCGTGGTTGGCAGTACGGTTTACCGCAACACAACCATCGATCTCGTCACGCAGGGCTACAACCTGTCAGCGGCTTACAACTACGGTCCGGGTTTTGCCCGTGTGACCTATTCCCACACGGATGTCGAAACAGATGGTGATGCGCCTCTCAGCACCAATGCATCCTATCAGGGCGTTCTGCAGGGCGATATCTTCACCTTTGAAGTTGCACACGGATGGGATGACCTTGGTGTGCGGGTCGGTACAACGTCCGAACTTGCTCTGGCAAACGATGATCCCGAGGAAAACGGTTTCCCGAAACTCGATACCTATTTCGTGGCCAATCTTTACGGGGAATGGACGCCGGAAGCTTTGAATAACGCGGTGACCCTGCGCGTTGATGCCCTGAACATTTTTGATCGCGACTATATCGACCGTGCAACCCCGGGCTATGACAGTGCTCAAGTCGGAGAACCATATCACGAACCGGGACGCACCTTCCTTGTTTCTGCAAAGGTGACGTTCTGATCAGACAATTTTCCAGCCGGTTTGAAATCCGTGATGGGTGGCATTCGTGCCGCCCATTTCGGCGTTTCAGAACGTATGCCACCCCATAAATACTCCAGCAGGACTTTTGCCATGAAATTCAAATGCCTTCTTGCTCTGGCAACCCTCACGTCGATGATCGGCGGATTGGCCCAGGCCAAAGAAACCATCACGCTGACCGATGTCTCGGGTCGCGAGGTCACCATTGAGGTCCCCGTTAAACATATGATCCTTGGCGAAGGCCGCTTTTTGCCAAGCCTTGGCATCCTTGACCCCGAAAATCCGGTCCGCTGGGTTGCCGGAATGATGGGCGAATTTAAAAACCTTGATCCCGCAACCTTTGCCCAATATCAGGCAAAATTTCCCGAAATTGACGATATCCCGTTGGTGGGACGCAGTGGCGAAGCAACATTCAGCGTTGAAAAGGCGATTACAGTTGAACCCGATGTTGCAATTTTCGGTATAAACGGTGGTCATGGCCCCGGATCGGATAGCCACGAGGTCCTAAGACAATTCGGGGCGGCCCATATCCCGGTTGTCATGATCGACTTCCGCAGCGAACCGTTTGAAAACACCCCCAAAAGTATTCGCATTCTTGGCAAACTGATGGGCAAGGAAGATCAGGCCGAGGCATTCATCAAATTCTACGAAGACAATCTGGCCAAGGTCACATCCGGCCTGCAAGCCATCTCTGACAAACCCAAAGTTTTCCTTGAGAGCCGGGTTGGCCTGCATGGTTCCTGCTGCGAGGCGATGGGCAACCAGATGATCGGCAAATTTGTTGAAATGGCGGGTGGGCAAAACATCTTCGCCGACCGGATTCCCGGGGTCATCAGCCAGATTTCAGTCGAACAGCTACTGGTCGATCAACCGGATATATATGTGGCAACTGCAATTGGCGGGGCAACAATGACCGACGAGCAGAATGTGGGCCGTATCATACTTGGAACCTACGCCGATGCCGAAACATCACGCGCGTCCTTGGCCAAGAACATGGAACGCACCGGCTTGCCACAGCTCGACGCTGTTAAAAACGGCAAAGTCTATGCCGCGTGGCATCATTTCTATAACACGCCGATGAATGTGACACTGTTACAGGCGATGGCGAAGTGGTTCCATCCCGATCAGTTTTCCGACCTTGATCCAGACGCGACCCTTGCCGAGTTCTTTGACCGGTTCCAGCCGGTGGCACTGGATGGGGTTTACTGGATCGGCCTTGATCAACCTTAAACCCCTGCAATCAATTTCCTCATAAGAAACCATCAGAGATCGGTAAATCCATGTTCAAAACCAAAGGATCGGTTCAGACCGAACATGCCAGCAAATATCTGCAACAACTGTGCAAGCACTTTGCCCATAAGGTAGAAGTCGATTTTACCCCCGATAAGGGGCATGTGAGCTTTCCGATGGGCCGATGCATCATTCAGGCCGATAACACCACCCTGCGCTTTGAGGGACAGTCAGAGAAAGCCGACGGGATCAAGGCGATGAAAGGCGTCATCATTTCACATCTGGATAAATTCGCATGGCGCGAACAGATTGAATATGTCTGGGAAGACAGTTCGGACTAAGCCCGCCATTCTGACACAAAAAATGCTAGTCCTAAAAAATGCCAGTCTTCCGGACTGGCATTTTTCTGTTTAGCGGAGGTCGTAGATCACCGGGATCGTCAATGTCATTTCTGTGCGCGCCATATCCTCGGGGAATGGTGGAAAACGTTTGACCCGTTCGATCATATCCTGCGTCGCGCGATCCAGAATGGATGAGCCACTCGGGCTGATCATTTCAAAAAGGGAAACCGTGCCATCGCGCTCGATAATCAAGCGGACCATATTCTGCCCTTCGATACCGCGCCGTTTGGCGCGATCAGGATATTCGCGATAACGCATCAGCATCTGCACAACAGCTGTCTGGTAATCGACAAAGGCTGCGCTGCTCATTGCAGCACCACCGCCACTGCCCGACGCGGAACTTGCGGCCTGGCTTTGGGTTGCTTCGCCAACCGTCCCCTGGGATTTGACTGAATCCACCGGGCCGCCGGATGGCTGCTCGACCGGTTCGGCCGCGGCCTTTTCAACAGGCTTGGGCGCTTTTGCCGGTTCCGGTGTCGGTTTGGGTAGCTCGGGCTTTCTGCGGACCGGCATAACGTCTGCCAAAAGAGGACTGACTTCGGGGACCGGTTCAGGTTCAGGTTCGGGCTCGACCACTTCCTCGACAACAGGTTCGGGAACAGGTTCCGGTTCAACGACCGGTTCGGGCTCGGGCTCAGGCACGGTTTCGACAACCGGTTCCGGCTCTGGTTCGGGCTCCGGCTCAACAACCGGCTCGGGAACAGGTTCCGGTTGAGGTTCTACTTCCTCGACCGGTTTTTCACCCTGTTTGCTGTCTTCGGAATCGGCACTTTCTTCCGGTGTTTCAGCTTCACCCTCGGTCGCCTGTCCGCTGCCTAGCGAGATGCTAATGCTTTGCACGGCCCCCGCCCCGCCCCAACCGGCAGGCTGTGGTTCAGGCATGGCAAGAACAATACCCCCGGCAAGAACAATGCCGGTCAACCCGGTCGCGATCAGGAAATCAATGCGTTTCGACATTTTCTATCCGTCTTGGCCCTGATCTGCTTCCATGGCGGTCATCAACTGGACCTTTTCAATGCCAAGCTCTTGCAACCGTTTCAAAAGGGCAACGACACGTGCGCCTTCGGTGGTACGATCTGCCCGGATTTCGACTGGCCGCCCGGCATAATCGGCTGGTAGCAAAGCCGCCAGATCGGCAATCTTGCCCTGACGATCATCAATGCCAATTTCGGCATTCTTGCCAAACCACAGCACAATCGTATCTTCGGGCTGGCTTTCGGCCGTGGAACTTGCCGGCGGGTCCACATCAAATGGTCCCAGCTTTTGCAAGCTTCCGGCAATCATGAAGAAAATCAGCAAAAGAAAGACGATGTTGATCAAAGGCAACATCGGTTCCTGTGCCGGGCTGTCATCGGGGATCTGGATACGACGCTTCATTCGATCAGATCCACATCAGTCACACCGCCGCGTCCCAGCGCATCCATGACAACAATCAGATGCTGCAAATCGGCACCGTTGATCGGGCGCAGATGAACACTGGCACCAGCATGTTTGCGTAAAATGGCCGCGGCAAGATTGGAAATCGGCACGGCTTCGCCATTCAGCGATAAACCACCATTTGCATCAACATTGACTGTTACCGGACGGACGTCGCTGCTGCTGCGCGCCTGACCGTCTGTGACAGTCACCGACATCTCGAAACCCTTCCAGTCAAGGAAACTGGAGGCCAGCATGAAAAAGATCAGCAGGATAAAGACAACATCAATCAGCGGTGTCAGGCCGATCATCGGCGAAGCACCACGATTTCGATCGCGCAATTGCATAGGGCGTATTCCGACCTTGTTCGGGCTTATTCCGCCGCTTGGCGCAGCTCGGCGATATTCGACGCGCGAAGCGCCCCCTTCTGAGCCAGTTCACCACGATTGATCACCATGGTGCAGACATCTTCCATGACCGCAGCGGCACGGGCGATAACGCCCTGCATCCACATGTGAAACGCGGTCGCCGGGATGGCGACAACAAGGCCGATTGCCGTGGTCAGAAGTGCAAGCCAGATACCGCCCGAAAGCACGGATGGGTCAATGCGGCTTCCGGCACCTTCCATCTTCTGGAAGGCTTCAATCATGCCCATAACGGTACCCAGCAGGCCCAGAAGCGGGCTAAGCACCGCAATCGCCGACATAATTCGCAAACCGCTGTTCAGACCATCAATTTCCTTGCGCGCGTGCGAAGCAATAATATCGGATGCCGCTTCGCGGTTTTCGGAATTGGCAACGGATAATGTCATGCCAAACAGACCGATGCGAGCAGCAGGATGACGGCGGCGCGACAGAATCTGCGCGACCTGCTTATCGTCACCATTGGAAAGATGACGTTCGACATCCTTGGCAAAACCGTCGGCAAAAATTCCACGCCGGATAAAGCCGACCAGCTTGTAGAAGAAAATCAGCATTCCGATTAATGCAAGTGCGGCCAGAACCCAACCAACAACCCCGGCACGATCGACAAGGTCATAAACCGGCAGGCTGCTGATGGCATCCGGCACGATGGTGCTTTCGGTGGTGACCAACGCACCATCTACCGGCAGACCGGTTTCGGGATCCAAGGTTACCGCCCCATCTGCTGTTTGCGTAAGCACACCGTTAGCGGCATCCGTGGTGGCACCATCAAGGCCGAGCGGGGTCTGCGCATCTGGCGATGCGGACAGCTGGTTTACGGGTTCAGGCATGTAACTCTTCCGATCCAAAATACGATCAACGCCGGACGTCCTGCTCCAGCGCGTTTGAAACTGATTTGCATTACTTACAAGAAATCACATTGCGATGCAATCGCAACTGCGAAAAGATGCGATTTTTTCGCGCATGGCCGCATTGCATCGCCCGAAAAACGGTACCCATCGCACGCCTTGAAACTGGGCGGAATCGTTTTTTGAAGGCAGAAAAGACCACGGAAAAGCAAAACCCCCGGAACATCTGGGTTCCAGGGGTTTTGGAATGGTGAGCCCGACAGGATTCGAACCTGTGGCCAACTGATTAAAAGTCAGTTGCTCTACCAACTGAGCTACGGGCCCTCAACGTTGGTGAGCGGCCTTTTAATGCGCTGATCGCGAAGGGTCAACCCCCCTTTTTCGATCAAACTGCATGACAGCCATTCAAATGGTAAAAAACATCAAAAACCGGCCTGTTTCCAATCCGTCCCAAATTGACATTCGCATCCGCTGGAAAGCGGTCTGACAGTGATCGCAATAAAAATCATGAAAAAGAAAAAGCCCCCGAAACCGATTGGGTTTCAGGGGCTTATTGGTGAGCCCGACAGGATTCGAACCTGTGGCCAACTGATTAAAAGTCAGTTGCTCTACCAACTGAGCTACGGGCCCTCAACGTTGGTGAAGCGCGTTTTAATGGGACTGGCGGCTGCGGTCAACACCTGTTTTCCATATTTTCCGGGTTTTTATGCTTTCCGGCCCCAAAACGCGAAAGCCGCCCTGATCAAGGACGGCTTTCGGTTGCATTATAAGGACCAAAACGCTTATTGCGCGTCAGCCGCGACCTGCATTTTTACAATATGGTCCGGATCAGCAACCCGGCCATTGGCCCACGGAGCCCCGCGCTTCAGACCATCAACATATTCCATGCCCGATACGACCTGCCCCCAGATGGTATATTGTCCATCAAGATGCGGCGCGTCGGCAAAGACGATGAAGAACTGCGAATCAGCACTGTTCGGATTGGCAGAACGCGCCATCGAAACAGTGCCGCGCACGTGATGTTCGTTTGAAAACTCCGCCGGAAGCTTCTGGCCAGATCCGCCGGTGCCGTCCCCTTTGGGATCACCGCCCTGCGCCATGAAACCTTCGATCACACGATGGAAGGTCAGGCCATCATAGAAACCTTCTCGGGTCAGTTCCTTGATACGCTCGACATGCTTGGGCGCCAGATCCGGGCGCAGCTTGATCACAACGCGACCTGCTTCAAGATCCAGATACAGGGTATTTTCCAGATCCTGCGATGCATCGGCCGACTGGGCCTGAGCACCGCCGCCGATTCCACCGTTCGACATGGTCACTATTCCTAATACGAGTATAAAAAGAGATGCGAGACGAATAAGACGCATGGGTGCGCTATTCCTTTTCTTCGGCCAGCTTTTCGTGCAGTCGCTTCAGCACGTTTGCCGGCACAAATTCGGTAACATTACCGCCTAAACGGGCGATTTCCTTCACAAAGCGTGAGGACACGAATTGCTGTTTATCCGACGCCATCAAAAAGACCGTCTCGACCTTGGGGGCAAGACGGGCATTCATTCCGGCCATCTGGAATTCATATTCGAAATCCGAAACGGCTCTCAGACCACGAATGATGATGCTTGACTCATTTTCCTGGGCAAACTGCATGAGAAGCGATCCGAACGGCTTCACGATGGTACGGGCAGCAACTTCGCCACCCGCAGCCTTAAGAGCCTCTTCGACCAGTGCGCAACGTTCTTCGACCCCAAACATAGGGCCCTTTCCCGCATTAACCGCAACGCCGACAATAAGCTTGTCAACGATGCGGGTCGCGCGACGAATAATGTCCATATGCCCCTGGGTTACCGGGTCAAACGTGCCCGGATAAATCCCGATACGTGAGGCGTTTGAAGACTGTTCGTTCATTGATCTTCCGTTTTATTCGTCGATGTCGTCAGAACCGGTTTCCACTGCCTCGCTGCTATCATCAGCAACGATCGGTGCATATTCGCCTGCTGCGATTTCGATGCCTTCTGCACCTTCTTCGCCTTCAAGCTCCTCATCACCATTATCGCCCAGATTTGACAGACGTTCGACAGCAACAACCTGTTCATCTTCGGCCGTACGGAACAGGGTAACACCCTGTGTCTTGCGCCCGGCAATGCGGATATCGTGTGTCGGCATACGAATGACCTTGCCACCATTGGTGACCATCATCAGCTCGTCGCCTTCTTCAATTACGAAGGACGCCGCGACATTTCCGTTACGTTCCGACATCTCGATATTGGCAAAGCCCTGACCACCACGGCCCGTAACACGGTATTCATAGGCAGACGTACGTTTGCCATAACCGTTTTCAGTAACCGAAAGGATCAGCTGATCGCCCGCCAGAAGTTCGTCGTAACGTTCCTGCGAGAGGATTTCCAAAGGCAAAGCATCATCAGCCGAGATTTCCTCGCGACGCAGCTTGCTTGCAATCGAAAGATACTCGTCACGTTCTTCCATGGAGGCATGGTTACCAAACAGGACGGACATCGCGATGACCGCGTCCTCGTCGGCCAGACGAATACCGCGTACACCGACCGAGTTACGGCCAGTAAAGACACGAACGTCCCCGACACGGAAACGAATGCATTTACCCAGACGGGTCGTCAGCAGAATATCGTCATCATCGGTACAGGTCTGAACCGCAATCAGTTTGTCACCACGATCTTCTTCAAGTTTCATGGCGATCTTGCCGTTTGATTTCACATTCACGAAATCGGCAAGGCTGTTACGGCGGACGTTACCGGTCGAAGTCGCAAACATCACATGCAGGTTTGGCCATTCTTCCTCGTCGGGAAGCGGCAGAACCGTTGTGACATATTCGCCTTCGGACAGCGGCAGCAGGTTCACAAGCGCCTTGCCGCGCGATTGCGGCGTGCCCAGCGGCAGACGCCAGACTTTCATCTTGTAAACCATCCCCTCGGAACTGAAGAACAGAACCGGGGTGTGGGTGTTAGCCACGAACAGTTTGGATACAAAATCCTCTTCGCGCGTTGCCATACCCGAACGGCCTTTGCCACCGCGACGCTGTGCGCGATAGGTCGACAGCGGAACACGCTGGATATAACCGCTGTGCGAAACGGTCACGACCATTTCTTCGCGGGCAATCAGGTCTTCGATGTCGTGTTCGAATTCGGCTTCCTGAATTTCACTGCGACGTTCATTGGCAAACTCGTTGCGCATTTCCGTCAGTTCATCCTTCAGGATGATCATCTTGCGTTCGCGCGAACCAAGAATATCAAGGAAGTCTTTGATCTTCTCACCCAATTCGGTCAATTCGGACGCGATTTTATCACGCTCCAGACCGGTCAGGCGATGCAGACGCAGCTCAAGGATTGCGCGCGCCTGCGCTTCGGACAGGCGATAATTGCCATCGTCCGAACCAACCTGGTTCGGATCGGCGATCAGCTCGATCAACGGAACAATATCGCCCGCCGGCCAACTGCGTTCCATCAGCTGTTCACGTGCAATCTGCGGGTCAGCCGCGGCACGAATCAAACGAATGACTTCGTCGATATTGGCAACAGCAATGCCAAGCCCCACCACCAAGTGGGCACGTTCACGCGCCTTTTTCAGCAGGTGAATGGTCCGGCGTGTAATGACCTCTTCGCGGAACTCGACGAATGCCTGAATGATGTCTTTCAGGTTCATCAATTCCGGCTTGCCACGGTTCAGCGCCAGCATATTGACACCAAACGAGGTCTGAAGCGCGGTAAAGCGGAACAGCTGATTCAGAACCACATCGGCAACCGCATCGCGCTTGATCTCGATAACCATGCGAACGCCCGAACGGTCAGACTCGTCACGCAGATCGGAAATGCCTTCGATCTTTTTGTCGCGGACCAGTTCCGCGATTTTTTCCATCAGCGTCGCCTTGTTCACCTGATAGGGAACTTCGGTGACGATAATGGCCTCGCGATTGGCGCGGATTTCCTCGACATGGGTACGTGCCCGCATAACGACAGAACCACGACCGGTCTTAAAGGCCGAATGAATACCCGAACGGCCAAGGATCAGCGCACCGGTCGGAAAATCCGGACCATGCACGAATTCCATCAGGCCTTCGACGGTAATGGCCGGATTATCGACATAGGCCATGCAACCATCAATAACTTCGCCAAGGTTGTGCGGCGGAATATTGGTGGCCATACCGACTGCGATACCGCCCGCACCATTGACCAGCATGTTCGGAAAACGTGCCGGCAGAACCGATGGTTCCTTGGTGGTTTCGTCGTAGTTATCGCGGAAATCGATGGTTTCCTTATCGATATCGTCGAGCAGAAAGTGGGCTGATTTGGCCATGCGGGCTTCGGTGTAACGCATGGCGGCGGCCTTGTCGCCGTCCATCGAACCGAAGTTCCCCTGCCCGTCAATCAGCGGCAAGCGCATGGAGAACCCCTGCGCCATACGAACCATTGCGTCGTAAATCGCGCTATCGCCGTGCGGGTGATATTTACCCATAACGTCCCCGACCACACGGGCCGACTTGCGGAACGGTTTGTTCCATTCAAAGCCGTTTTCATGCATCGCATACAGAATGCGGCGGTGAACCGGTTTCAAACCGTCACGGACGTCTGGAAGCGCACGGCTGACGATCACGCTCATCGCGTAATCGAGGTAGCTGCGGCGCATTTCTTGTTCGATGGATACCGGGAAAATATCGCGGCTATCTGGGTTGGTCTCTTTGGTGGACAAAAGCCGTGACCTCTTAAACGCTTGATCAGAAATGCTTCAATCGGCGTGACATATGGACATATGCCTGACCAGTGAGCCGGAAAGTATCAGGTTTGTCCGGCACAAACAATATTGACAAATCTGCCTGTCCCGGCATTAGGCACAAACGACCAAAATAATCGTATTTTAAGCAAAAATGCCCGGCCTGAAGGCTACTTTTTGCCATCGGGTGCGGTCATGATCGGTGCTACCGGGTCACATTCAATCTCGGCAACATCCTTATCCCTGACAGTCTTTCGCCCGAAACGTATCTGCGAAACGGCAATCCCGGCCAGAATAACGCCAAGCGCGATCACGCTGGTGGGCTGAGGCACTTCCTGAAGCACAAGAAAACCGACCATCACACCGACGGCTGGCACAAGGTAATTGTTAAACACCACAAAGCTCGCCCCGGCACGCGCAATCAGATACAGAATCAGGAACATGGCAATGCCAGTCGGGAAAATCCCCAGATACAGGATCGACAGCGCCCCATCAACGTCCCATCCCATATTCCAGGGCTGATCAACAAACAGCGCAAAGGGTGCGAGCATCAATGCGGCAAAAATCAGAATCACCGCCGCAGATCCGACGCGGGGCTGATCGCGCAGATTGCGCGCAACCAGCGATGAAATCGCGTAGCACACCGCCGCGATCAAAACAGCCAGCTGAAAAACAAGCTGTCCGCCAAGCCCGGTCAGGGTTTCCGGTCCGACCAGAACAATCACACCGATGGTGCCAAGAACCACGCCAAGCGCCTTGCCCGTCGAAAGTTTTTCATCATGTGTCACGAAATGCGCCAGCGCCACCGTTGTCAGCGGCACGACAGACATCAGGATTGCCGCCAGCCCTGCATCGATTTCCGTTTCGCCATAACTGATCAGGAAAAAAGGGATAGCATTTCCCAGCAACGCGACAAAGAAGGTAGACCACCACGCGCGCCGACCCTTTGGGAGGTCACTTTTCCGGATAAAAGCAAAGGCCCAAAGCACGAGTGCGGCAACGCTCAGCCGCCCGGCTGCGACCACCAACGGCGAATAGGCATGCACACCGATCTTGATGAAGGTGAACGAGCTGCCCCACATCAGCGCCAGCAAAAACAGCAACGCAAATTCACGAATTCCCGGACGTGTCATCTTCCCAGCCTATTCTTGCCACAGTTTTTGGGCTTTATCGAACATCGAAAGCCAACTGACAGCGTTAGAGCCAGAAAACACGAGAATCAAGCGAATAGCTGAAAATCAGCCGCCCCATAATGCGGCCTGCAATCGGCACCACCTAAAAATAAAGCCCCATCTTGTCTAGCGTGAAATCGCCTGTCGGACTTTGACGCAGCACAACGCTTTTGCAGCGAAAAGATGAAAAAAGACAATGGACACAACTTAATTGTTGAGAATGATTTTCAATCGCTTTATTGTAAGCGCAATAATATGAATGGGATGCGAGCAATGAAATATGTGGATCAGGAACTGACCATTGAGGAAATGCTGGCCGATCCGATCGTCCAGACATTAATGCGCTACGATGGTATTTCTGCCAGTGACGTTCGTCACACGATTGATCAGGTTCTGCAAAATCGCCTACCATTGCGCCCTGTCCGGGTTCGCAGCAGCGGTGTAGCCCCCCATGACTGGCGTATGACCGGCCTGCGTCCGGATGCGGCATGATGCCTGAATGACCGCGACTCACGGACCGCTATCGTTCAATGACCAGTCATAATGATAGCCGCTGATTGGTAAATCAACGCCGTGGACGCTCAGCCACGTTGCGAATTCCAATCCGGCATAGCGCGCCAGATGATCGGAAAATGCGGCATCGCTTTTGCCAAAATCGGATCGATACCAGTCAAAAAGCGATGAAAGCTCTACCCCTGATCCGTCTTCTGCCAAACGGACCGCACGTTCATCCCGGATGAACGCCAAAGCAGCCTTATCAAGTTGCTCTTCTATACGGCTGCCGTCATAGGCCGTTGCCATCAGTGCCGGACAGCCAATCGACGCACAGTTAAGCGCATAATGAATGCGGGGATCCTGCCAGATCGGACGCAGGATGCGATGTTCAACATCATTCAGACTCAGTGACCGTCCCTCGACCAGCAGAAGTTTTTTGTCCCACGGCCCCACCGAGAACCAGCCAGGCGAAATATTGATGTCGCGAATACTGTCGACCGGATAATGATCCAGGACCACCGCAACTGTTTGCGCATTATAAAGATTGATCCAGAATGCCATTTGCTGTTCGCGGCTGTATCCATCGATTTCAACGGATTGCATTGCAGCAAGGTAGCCTGAAATTTGTGTACGGCTTGACGATTTGGCCCCGGCATAATCGAACTTGGTGACACCCGACGAAACCACAATCAGGTGATGATCAAGAATCGTTTGCCAGGGAGAATGATCAATTTCTGCTTCGTTTGAATCGTCATGGGTCTGCCAGTCCGGCCAAAGATCAGCATCCGGTGCGGCGAATGCAACCACCGGCAACATTGCCCAAAGCACGGTCACGACCGACATCCATAAACGTTTCAAAATGTCATTTCCCCGGCACCATCCATCCGCGATCCTGCATTCTATGGTCGACGGGCCGTTCAAGGTCACATCAAACTGCCGTGATGGCAGCACCGCCAATTATATACACCTAACCACAAGTTGATATATAATGATCCCATGACACAGGCCGGTGCAATTCAGCTTATCCCCGGCAGTGGCGGGCAATTGGGACAAGTCATTGCAACCCGAGCCCTCCTCGGTGCCGAACACCAATCGGCAGATTCTGGTTCTGCCGGTAATGGTTCTGCTGGGCCACAATTAAGGTCTGCCGCCGTTTCGATCCGTCCAATCAACGAAGCCATCTCTGTCACACCGCCACCCGATATAACGGCAAACGCGCCTTCCGCGCCGGTCAACAGCACAGCATCAATTGTAACCATCATTCAGCAGCTTGATCCTCGCACCCTGCCGGGGGCAGCAGCACCCGACACCCAAAGTCCTGCCAAGCAACAACGCGAAGCGCGCGAGGAAACACCTGAAAGTGCGCGCCCACCAACAAGCAACCCGGCCCTTCTGACCGACCGCGAACGCGAGATTGTACGTGAATTGCAGGCACGGGACGCCAATGTCCGGACCGAAGAAGAAAGCCATCAGACCCTTGCCGGTGCGAATGCCGGAATGATCAGTTACAGCTACACCGCCGGTCCCGACGGGCGGCTTTATGCCACGGGCGGCAAGGTTAGCATTCACCCGCTTCAGGGCCTTGACGGGATTGCGGCGATTGCCAATCAGGCCGCCATATCGCGCGCCGCCTCTATGCCCGGAACATCATCGGCCGACTTCAATGTTGCGCAGGGTGCCTCACGTAATATCAGTGCGATGATCGCAACACAGGCGATTGCGGCCGCAGAAAGCTATCGCATGACCCTGGGGCTGCACGCGGCCCCGGCCAATATTGACATCACGGGCTGACCTTCATCGTAGAAGCCAAAGAAAAGGGGCTTGCCAAGCAGGCCCCTTTTGAACATGATTTGCGCAAGCCTAATCGGCATAGTGCCAGTAAATCGGGAAACCCGGATCAAACACTGTGACGGGACCCTCACCGGTTTCAATTCTGGCCGGGAATGTTGCCGCCTCATCGCGCTTTTCCAGCGTGATCTTGTCGCCATTCAACGGCAGACCATAGAATTGCGGCCCGTTGACCGAGGCAAAGCCTTCAAGCTTGTCTAGCGCCCCTTCTTCCTCGAACACATGGGCCAGAAGCTGGACCGTGTTATTGGCGGTAAAGATACCGGCACAACCGCATGCGCTTTCCTTGCGATCATCGGTATGCGGCGCTGAGTCAGTCCCCAGAAAGAAGCGCACATCACCGCTGGTCGCGGCCTTGCGCAATGCGAGGCGATGCTTTTCACGCTTGGCCACCGGCAGGCAATAGAAATGCGGATGAATGCCGCCAACCAGAATGGCGTTACGGTTGATGATCAGGTGGTGCGTCGTGATCGTCGCGCCAAGATTCTTGTCAGTGGCCTTGACGTATTCAACGCCGTCTTCGGTGGTGATATGTTCCATGATCACGCGAAGTTCAGGCAAACGCTTGCGCAGCGGATCAAGAACGCGATCGATGAACACGGCCTCGCGGTCGAAAATATCAATCTCGGGGTCGGTAACTTCGCCGTGCACGCAAAGTGGAATGCCAAGACTTGCCATGCGTTCCAGCACAGGCATCGCCTTGTCGAAATCGCGCACTCCACTTGCCGAATTCGTCGTCGCCCCGGCCGGATACAGCTTCAACGCCGTAATCACGCCATTTCGATATCCTTCTTCGACATCGTCGGGATTGGTGCCTTCGGTCAAGTAAAGCGTCATCAGCGGCGTAAAGTCGTGACCCTGCGGGATGACCGCGTTAATCCGGTCACGATAGGCTATCGCATCCTCGGTCTTGATCACCGGCGGCACAAGGTTTGGCATGATGATCGCACGCGCGAAATGTTCGCTGGTTTCACCAATGACCCCTTCAAGCATCGCGCCATCGCGCAGATGCAAATGCCAGTCATCCGGACGGCGAAGGGTAATGCGATTTACTGAATTTGCGGACATGGGGGCGACCTCCTCGGAACCGGAACAAACGAATGGGCGCGAGCGCAAAGGCTAACTAGCAGATCAGTCCCGGTTTTGGAATTGGAAAGCGGCCCGAAAGACAAAAGGCCAGGCATTTCTGCCTGACCTTTTCACATGGGGCGAGTGATGGGACTTGAACCCACGGCCCCCAGAGCCACAATCTGGTGCTCTAACCACCTGAGCTACACCCGCCGTCGTGTGGCGCGGTTTTTATCGCCAGGAGCCCCGGACGTCAAGCGCATATTTTTACTTTTTTGCCCTGTTTTCCCCGGAACTTCGCAAAGTCGCACAATCCGGGGGACTGCGGGTTTTAACATCGGGTATATCATTGCATCCAATCCAACCGAACAGGCATCCCATCCGTTTGAACATCTTGCGTGATCGCGCAAGTGGCCTAATTAAATCAATTCAATATCTTGTACACGCCCGCCATTCCGGGCGAAATTAACACGGCGCACCGGCCTAAACCGTCATGTGCGCCACAAAGAGAAAACAATACGGAGTATCGGAATGAAGTGGGGCGTCATCAGCACGGCAAAGATCGGTACGGAAAAGGTCATTCCGGCCATGCAGGAAAGCGACAAACTTGAAATTCTTGCCATTGCCGGACGTGATCTTGAAAAAACGCGCGAAACCGCCCAAAGCCTGCGCATTCCGCGCGCCTATGGCTCCTACGAAGAACTGTTGGCCGATCCGTCAATCGAGGCAATCTATAATCCCCTGCCCAACCATCTTCATGTGGAATGGACGATCAAGGCGCTGGAAGCAGGAAAACACGTACTGTGCGAAAAACCGATCGGACTGGACACCGAAGATGCCAAGCGCCTGATCGCAGCGCGCGGCAAAAGCGGCAAGCATGTACTTGAGGCCTTCATGGTCCGTCATCATCCGCAATGGCAGGAAGCACGTCGGCTCGTCGAAAGCGGTCAGATCGGCACAATCACCACGGTGCAAAGCATCTTTACCTATTTCAATGCCGATCCGAACAATGTGCGTAACAAAAAGGATATCGGCGGCGGCGGTTTGCTTGATATCGGCTGTTACTGCATCGTCGGCCCGCGCTACATCACCGGCAAGGAACCGGTGCGTGTGGTTTCCCTGATGGACAAGGATCCGAAATTCGGCACCGACCGGCTTGTTTCGGGCATGCTCGATTTCGGAAGCGGCATTCAGGCAAGCTTTGTTTGCGGCACACAGTCGGCTGCCGTGCAACGCGTTCATATCCTTGGCACCGAAGGCCGCGTAGAAATCATTATGCCGTTCAACCCGATCCCTGAAAATCCGGCACTGATACGTATCGGCACGCAAAAACAGCCCGGTTTTGACGAAGCACGCGAAATCAAATTCCCGATCTGCAACCACTATACCCTGCAGGGAGAGAATGCGACGGCGATCTTTAATGGCGAAAGCCCGATCGATTATCCGATCGAGGACGCCATCGCCAATATGCAGATCCTCGATGCTCTGAGCCGCTCTGCACGTACTGGAAGCTGGGAAATGGTCAGTTCCTGATACCTACCGAAAAGAAGACGAAGAAAAGGGCGCAGCTATTCGGCTGCGCCCTTTGTACTTGTATTTGGCTTGAAACCGATTTCAACCGGCCTTTGCCGCAGCCTGTTTTCGATGCTCGGTAACCGGAATACCGCCGACGCCCCAGTTATCTGTCTCGACTTCGTCGATGACAACGAAGGTGCTGTTATGCGGTTTGCCCAGAACCTCGAACAAAAGGTCGCTAACCCCCTTTATCAGGGCCTGCTTTTCCTTGACCGTGGTGCTGGTTTCTCCCTTGGTGGTTCCCTCACGGGTGATCTTGATATTTACATAAGGCATCTTGTTCTCCTTGGGCATTGGCCCGGCTTGACAATTAGGATTAACATCGGAATTACCAGCGACCGGCGTGCTGACCACCATCGACATTCAGGGTTTCACCGGTAACGAAGTTGGCCAGTTCAAGATAACGAACAGCATCAGCAATGTTTTCAACCTCGCCCATTCGTCCCATCGGATGAAGGCCGTCGAAGAATTCGAAATGTTCGTGTGCATGCATCGGTGTTTTGATGATGCCCGGCGCAATGGCGTTCACACGAATACCCTGCTTGGCATACTCAATCGCAAGCCCACGGGTTACCGAGTCCAACCCGCCCTTTGTAAGGGTTGCCAAACCGGATGGAACACCGGCCAGAGCCTGATGAACCAAACCAGTTGTAATCTGGACGATATGACCGCGCCCCTGCCGCAGCATCAGGGGAATGACACGCTGCGTGATATGGAAGAACCCGGCAACATTCACCCGCAGAACATTCTCGAAATCTTCGGCAGAATATTCATGAAACGGCTTGCTGATAAAAATGCCCGCGTTATTGATCAGGGTATCAATCCGCCCAAAACGGTCTTCCGCAGTTTCAACAATCTTTGTCGCAATCACCGGGTCGCTGATATCACCGGCAACAGTCACGACTTCGTTATCTTCACTAGCCGCGATATTGCGAGAGTTGGCAACCACCGCATATCCCAGTTCGCGATAGGTTTTGACAACACCGGCACCAATGCCCTGGGAAGCACCGGTTATGATGGCAACTTTCCGTTCGTTACTCATGACTTCATTCCTTACAAAACTGAACGATGCAGGCATCACGGCCATACTTTTCGTTCAGGCAATTTGAATTCGCCCGTTGGGCAACAGCGTTACCAATGGTTTAATTAATTGCGCCATTCGATAGAATTAGTGAAAAATGCAATTCAGCCTTTCGATTTAAGGAACGAACAATGGACCGCATTGATGCAATGAAGGTTTTCATCACCGCCCTGGATGAAGGCAGTCTTGCCGGGGCGGCACGAAAGCTTGGCCGGTCCCCGGCTGCAGTCACGCGGGCTTTGACATTTCTGGAAAATCATATCGGTGTGCAATTACTGCACCGTTCCACACGTGCACTTCGTCTTAGCGAGGCGGGTGAACGCTATGCCTCTGCATGCCGTCGCATCCTCATTGATATCGAAGAAGCCGACCTTCTGGCAGAAAGCGAGACAAAGGCACCACGCGGTCTGTTGACCGTAACCGCCCCTATCACCAGCGGGGCCGGTATCCTGCGCCCGATACTTGATGATTATCTTGACCTGCACCCAACAGTACGGGCGAAGCTTCTGTTGCTTGACCGGATTGTCAGTCTTGTTGACGAAGGCATTGATGTGGCATTGCGTATCGCCTATCTGACTGACTCCAGCATGATAGCCATCCGCGTGGGCGAAGTCCGGCGCCTGCTGTGTGCTTCGCCGTTCTATCTGGATAACAATCCACCGATCCGCGAGATCGTGGATTTGGCTGGCCATCAATGCATTGCCAATTCCCAGTTAGGCGAAACCGGATGGTCCTTCCCCTCCAGAACTGCCGACCGCGCGCCTCGGGTTGTGCGTTTTACACCCCGCCTGATCGCCAACGGCATTGCTGGCACCCTGCCCTCTGCCGTGGAAGGCAAAGGGGTTACGCGGGCATATTCCTATCAGATTGCCGAACATGTCGAACGGGGCGAATTGCGAATATTACTGCCAGATGACGAAGAACCGCCCATCCCGGTTCATCTTGTCATCCCCGAAGGACGGCTATCCACGCCGCGTGTGCGCACCTTTGTCGATTATGTGGTTCCCCGCCTGAAGGCAGAATTCAGCCGCAGGAATGCTATTTGCGCCAGAAGATAACGAGCTGTTTGTTCATGCCCCACCGGCAAACAGTGCTGATTTGGCCTTTAATCTTGCAAACATGAATTCATTGAATACCCGAATACGCGGCACAGCCTGCAAATCATGATGGATCAAAACCCACAGATCATTATCCAGTCCGTTGATCGGTTTACCCAGTACCCGGATATTGGCGAAAGCCTGCGCCAGAAAATACGGTAAAACGGCCACGCCCGCGCCGCTATCAACAAGACGCGCAACGTTCAAAAGTGAATTGCTGCGCAAAGCCACCCGGCCATCAGCGAAGTTTTTATCACGCCATCGGGCGGCAGCGATATGCGCGAGGCTTTCATCGCAGGTGATCCAGGGTGCGTTTTCGCAATCATCAAAAACATCCGATCCACAAACCACCGATGTGATCGCACCGATCCTGCGTCCGACAAGGCTGCCGTCCGGTGCGTTCGCCGGGCGGATGGCAATATCGGCGTCATGCCGGTTCAAATCATAAAAACGGTTATCGGTGACAACCTGCAACGTGATTTCAGGAAAAGCCACCCCAAACGCCGCAAGATCGGAGGCCAGAACCGCATGAAGCAGTGTATCGGTTGTGGTCAGCCTGACTGTACCGCTCGGGCGGATATCCGTCCCGGCCAGCTTGCGCGACAAAATTGACAATTCACCTTCCAGCTTTTCGGCGGCCTCGATCGCCACCTGCCCGGCATTGGTTGGCTGATAGTCGCCCTGATTACGCTCGAACAGTTTATTGCCCAATCGCCCTTCGATATCTGCAAGACGCCGAAACAGGGTTGAATGATGAAGTCCGGTTTGACGCGCAGCCTGCGTCACACTGCGTGCCCGCGCCACAGACAGAACCAGTCGCAGATCATCCCATTCCAGCATCCAAATCACCGTTCGCTTTTGTGCACACAATATTTGATTTATCACAAATTTACTTCGCAAAACAGCGCATCAATACTCAAGTCATCAAACACTACGTCACATAAAGGAGACGGCAGATGGCTGTTAAAATCACCCGCGAAGAACTGAAAACCGCCCTTGCCGGGCCAAACGCCCCGACCCTGATCGAAGCACTTCCGGCAAAATATTATGTCGATGCCCATTTACCGGGTGCGATCAACATCCCCCATGACCTGATCGCCGAAAAAGTCACGCAGGTCCTGCCCGACAAAACAGCCCCCATCGTGGTTTATTGCGCGAATGGGCCGTGCCGCAATTCCGGGCTTGCAGCCGATACCCTGTCCGAGCTTGGTTACAGCAATGTCCGCGATTACCACGAAGGCAAACAGGATTGGCGGGATGCAGGTCTTCCTCTGCAAGGTCAGGGAACGCTGTAGCAGACGGCGGGATCACCCCCTCCTAAAACGCAAACAGGCCGACAATTGTCGGCCTGTTTCATAATGCGCCAAGGCATTTCTCTACTTCGCAAAAGCCTTTTTCATCCGTTCGATGGCTTCGGTCATTTTTTCTTCGTGCTTGCAGAAGCAGAACCGCACAAAGTTCCGCACCCCGCCATCTTTACCCTGATAGAAGGCTGAAACCGGGATCGCGACAACACCGGCTTCCTTGATCATTATCTGGCAAAACTCGACATCGTCGCAATCATATCCGAGCGGACGGAAATCGCAGGTAATGAAATAAGTACCCTGAGAGTCCAGAACACCAAAACCGACTTCCTTCAAACCTTTCATCAGGAAATCGCGCTTTGCCTGCATTTCGGCCGTAAAGCCCTCAAAATAATCATCACCCTTGTTAAGCCCGTAGGCAACACCGTGCTGCAGCCCCGGCGGGACAGTGAAAACAAGGAACTGATGTGCCTTTTTGATCGGCTCCATCAGTTTGGCACATGCCGTGATGTACCCGATCTTCCATCCTGTCAGCGAGAATGTCTTTCCTGCCGACCCGATCCGCACAGTGCGGTCGCGCATACCGGGGAAAGTCATCAGCGGTTTGTGTTTGCGCCCGTCAAAAACCAGATGTTCATACACCTCGTCACAGAGCGCGATGACGTCATGCTTGATGCAAAGATCGGCAATGAACTGCAATTCATCATCGCCATAGACCTTTGAACACGGGTTCTGTGGCGAGTTGATCAGGATCAGCTTGGTTTTCTCGGAAAATGCTGCGGCAAGCTCTTCGCGCGGCAATTCCCAATGCGGCGGGGTAACACGCACCAGCTTGGGAATACCCCCTGCCAGCTTCACCATAGGAAGGTAGCTGTCATAAAGCGGTTCGATCAGGATCACCTCATCGCCAGGAGCGACCAGACCAAGGATCACATCTGCCAGCCCCTCGGTCGCGCCCACAGCAACAAGGACTTCTTTTTTCGGATCTACCTCTATGCCATAAAAACGCTTGTTATGGTCGGCAACCGCCTGAAGCAGTTCTGGAACCCCGGCAAGTGGCGGATACTGGTTTGACATTTCCATCGTCGCATGCGCGGCAGCTTGGCGGATATCTGCCGGGCCGTCGGTATCTGGTGCGCCCTGCCCCAGATTGATGGCATTATGTTTCTGGGCCAGTTCATTCATCACTTCAAAAATCGTGATGCCGCCCGAAGCAAAAAGAGGATTGCCGACAAATTCGGTCATGAGGCGTCCTTATCTGTGTATCGATACCGGTCGGTGGCAACCGGCCTTTTATTTAAGATGTCTGATGGCAGAGATCATATTTCTGGCAGACAGATTATATGATCCTTCCCCAACCGTCATAGTCCGTGTTTTCTGTATTTTGTGTCGCATGATGCGGGCTGATCAGGCAAGCACGGATAGATGGAAACCACATTGAACACGGCGCGCACAGACCATTTGCATAAATTTTGAACATTATGCCTAAAAGTCGACCAGATGCATTCAAGAAAATCTTAAAAATTTCATGGGTTTTGCTGGGTTTTCGCGCAGAGACTCCTTAGAATGATCGTGCGGGCCAAAACTGGCACGGCCCGTGCAATTGACGCGGCAAAGCAATTGAGCTTTCCGAGTTCTACGCAACTCTCGCAAAAAGCAGAGGGCGCTTAATGAAAAAGATTGAAGCCATCATCAAGCCATTCAAGCTTGACGAGGTCAAAGAGGCCCTTCAGGAGATTGGCCTCAAAGGGATTACCGTTACCGAAGCCAAAGGCTTCGGCCGACAGAAAGGCCATACGGAGCTGTATCGCGGCGCCGAATATGTTGTGGACTTCCTGCCGAAGGTAAAGTTGGAAATCGTCGTTGAGGACACGCTTGTCGAGCGTGCGATTGAGGCAATCCAGCAAGCCGCTCATACCGGTCGTATCGGTGACGGTAAAATCTTCGTTTCCTCGCTTGAGGACGCGATCCGCATTCGTACCGGTGAACGGGGCAACGACGCGATCTAATCGGTCTGTTACCTGACATTGAACATCGTACGGTCACTAATTTTGAGTTTTAAAGGGTTGCATCATGTCTGACGCTGCTTCTGTACTTAAGCTTATCAAAGAAAAAGGCATCCAGTTTGTCGATCTGCGCTTTACCGATACCAAAGGTAAATGGCAGCACACCGCGCAGGACATCTGCACGATCGACGAAGACGTTTTTGTTGACGGCATCATGTTCGACGGTTCGTCGATCGCCGGCTGGAAAGAAATCAACGAATCCGACATGATCCTGATGCCGGATCCGTCAACCGCAGTTGTTGATCCGTTCACCGCACAGCCGACCCTGATCATCGTTTGTGACGTTATCGAACCGGCCACTGGCCAGGGTTACGAGCGTTGCCCGCGTTCGACCGCGAAACGCGCACTCGCATACATGAAATCCGCTGGTATCGGCGACACTGCATATTTCGGCGCAGAGCCGGAATTCTTCATGTTTGACGACGTTCGCTGGACCACCGCAGGCGAAGGCATGGGCTATCAGCTGGACTCCGAAGAAGGCCCCTACAACACCGGCACCGAATTCGAAGGCGGCAACCGCGGCCACCGTCCGGGTCCGAAGGGCGGCTACTTCCCGGTACAGCCTGTTGACTCGGCCAACGACATCCGTGCCGAAATGGTCAACTATATCAACGAAATGGGCGTGCGTTGCGAAAAGCACCACCACGAAGTTGCACCGTCGCAGCACGAACTGGGTATCGCATTCGGCACCCTGATCGAGCATGCCGACGCCGTTCAGATCTACAAATACTGCATCCACATGGTTGCACACCAGTATGGCAAAACCGCAACCTTCATGCCGAAGCCGGTCTTCGGTGACAACGGTTCGGGCATGCATACTCACCAGTCGATCTGGCACGAAGGCAAGCCGCTGTTCGCAGGTAACGGTTATGCTGACCTGTCTGACACCGCCCTGTACTATATCGGCGGCATCATCAAGCACGCCAAAGCACTGAATGCTTTCACCAACCCGACGACCAACTCCTACAAGCGTCTGGTCCCGGGCTTCGAAGCACCGGTTCTTCTGGCTTACTCGGCTCGTAACCGTTCGGCTTCCTGCCGTATCCCGTATACCGCTTCGCCGAAGGGCAAGCGCGTCGAGATCCGCTTCCCTGATCCGCTTGCCAACCCGTATCTCGCATTCACCGCAATGCTCATGGCTGGCCTTGACGGTATCGAGAACAAGATCCACCCGGGCGATGCAATGGACAAAAACCTCTATGACCTTCCGCCGGAAGAGCTCAAAGAAGTCCCGACTGTTTGCCGTTCTCTGCATGAAGCACTTGATAGCCTCGACGCAGATCGCGACTTCCTGAAAAAAGGCGATGTGATGAGCGACGACCTGATCGACGCATACATCGCTCTGAAAATGGAAGAAGTTATCCGCTTCGAACAGTCGCCGCACCCGGTCGAATTCGACATGTACTACAGCGGCTGATCCTTTCACAAGAAAGGACCATCGAACACGAAACGCCCGGCCATGTGCCGGGCGTTTTTCTTTTATCCCGGCCGCCAGTTTTTCTGCCAGCAAGCGTGTTTACACACAGCACCAGCCCAAAAGCCCGGAAGAACTGATGTCAAATCAGATAGCAGAACGTCACCAAACGAAAACAACGATCAAGGCCATCGCCGAAATCCGAAACCAGTGGGCCAATGGACATCGCCGGAAGGCCCGCAAACTGTGTTATCGTTTGCTAAAAGAGAAGCCTGACCTGCCCGACGCCCTGCATATCAGTGCCCTGATGCATCATCAGGATGGCAATGCCCTTGATGCGATTCATGATCTTGAAAGGGCATGCAACAGTTCTGATCCACAAACGGTTTACTTTACCGATCTATCCGCCATTCTAAGCGCATCTGGCTATCCGGCGCAGGCAAAAACCGTTCTGACCCAGGCTCTAAAACGCAAACCGCTTGATCCGAAGCTGTTGCTGCAAATGGGCATTTTCCTGACCGGGAATAACGAGGCACGACAGGCAGTACCATTTCTGAAACGTGCGATTGCACTTGCACCATCCGAATGGCTTGCATGGAATGCAATGGGGGCGGTCAGCCTCGCCCATGATGATCTTGATGCCGCTATCGGTCATTTCCGCACCGCAGGGAAATATGCCCGGGGATCCGGTCATATGGACGGTTATATCGACACCCTCATTAGCGAAGGTGAATGCCTTAAAGAACTGGGGCAGATCGATGCGGCCCGCGCTATATTCAAAGGTGTCCTTGCACGGCATTCCGGCCATATCCGCGCATGGCATTGCCTGACCCTGATCGACAGAGTTTCGGCAGACCACCCGTCCCGGCAGGTAATGATCAACAAGAACAGATCACGATCCTTTGAAAGCATTCCCGACGGTCAAAAGGAACTATTGCTGTTTGGTCTGGCCAAAAATCATATGGAACACGGCGAAATTGATGCCGCAATGAAAGCATTGAATGACGGCAATCGCATCAAGCGTCGCAACATTCAATATTCCCCGCAAACCATCGAAAACGTCCTTGGCATTACCAAGGCGGCCTTTCCGGCAGAACGATTTTCCGATCTGCAAACCCCAGATGAAAAGGGTGATCAGCCACAACATGTTTTCATCGTCGGCATGCCGCGATCCGGAACGACACTGGTCGAACAAATTCTGGCATCTCACCCGGAAATGTACGGAGCAGGTGAACTTGACACACTTGGTTATCATCAGGATGCCCTGATCGAGCATCAGGTTAAACAAGGTCAGCCTCGTGACGAGGTTCTTAAATTCAGCGACGCGTTTATTCAGACACTCGGCACCATCTATTGCAAAGAAGCGCGGGCAAGGGTCAAAGCTGATTCTGGCAGCATGAAAAGCATGCCCGTCAAACGCATTATCGACAAGATGCCTGCCAATTTCACTCGGGCGGGTCTGATTGCGCTGATGCATCCGGACACCCGGATTATCCATTGCCGCCGTGATGCGATGGACACCTGTTTTTCCTGTTACAGTCGACGCTTCGGAAGTGCCCAGAATTTCAGCTACGACCAAATGGAACTCGGCGCATTTTACAACAACTACCTGAAATTCATGGACCACTGGCGAAACATTTTACCTGCTCATCGCTTTATCGAGGTCGATTACGAAGACATCGTCAATAACCTTGAAGGACAAGCCCGCCGCCTTATCTCTTTCATGGGATTACCGTGGGATGAAGCCTGCCTGACATTCTATGAAAACAGACGCCAAGTTCGTACACACAGCACCTTACAGGTTCGGCAACCGATCTATCGCAGCAGCATCGGTGCTTGGCACCCCTACGCCCGATATCTTGGTCCGCTGATGGATACGCTGGGCATTGATCCGGCGACCGGGCAACAAAGGAAAGAGGCGGGATGAATAAGTCACCCCACCCCAAACAGAAGCTTATCACCTACATCGGCGTCAGGTGGTCTCATCCCTATGCAGGTCAGGTTCAAGTTCCGGTCGATAAAAACATGCCTGTCCCTTGCCCGCGGCCTTGGCCTCGTACATGGCCTTGTCCGCACGGCGCAATTGTTCGCTCATGTCACAATAACCGGCATCAAAAACGGTAAAACCGATAGATGCACCGATATCGCACGCATTTCCTTCCCATACATAGGGCTTGGAAATCTCGGTAATGATCTCATCAGCCAGAGTGGCCATTTCATTTTCATCACCCTTGTTAATAAAGAACAGGGTGAACTCGTCCCCGCCCAAGCGGGCCACTTCTTCGGCGCGACGTGCAACCCGTTTAAGACGCTTCGCTGTCTCGACAAGAACCCAGTCACCTGCCGCATGCCCCAAAGTATCGTTGACCGCCTTAAAGCCATCCAGATCAAGCAGAAAGATCGACGCCGCAGTATTTGTACCTCGCAGAACCGTCTCGCACTGCGAAAGTTTCTGCATATAGCGCGCACGGTTGGCCAGACCTGTCAGTTCGTCGTTATTCGCCTTGTTCTGTAATTCACGCGCGGCGAGTTTCTGCTTGGTGATGTCGCTTAGCCACCAAAGAACGGATTCCTGTCCTTCGAATGTGAGCGGCTCCATGGATGTTTTAAGCCATCTTGCGTCGGAATCCGCCGGGCGACGAATACGAAGCTCGACATCCTGCAATTCGCCGAGCATATCCATATCCTGCAGGCTTTTTTCGCGGTAGCGTTCCGAAAGAAGGACCGTATCGGTTGGCATCGTCTCGTCACTGTTCAGTGCCAGAAGATTGCCGAACATTTTATTGAAGAACCGGAATTCACCACCGTCCCGGCTGGATATGCCAACACCAATAGGGGCTTTTTCAAGCAATCCCGTCAAACGTTGCGCCGCCGCAGCAACTTCGGCCTGCGCACGTTTCAACGATGTGACATCAATCAGCGACCCGATGGTCCCGGCAATCGAACCACTTGGACCTTTCAGACTTGCAACAGCAAACAATGCTGATTTTTCAACACCACCCATTTCGAAATCGATTTCGTGCCGCACATGCCCTTCGGATATCAGTAGTGGTGCTTCGTAATCGGTAATCTGCGCGACCAATGGCTTAGAGGCGACATCGGCAAGTTTGCTACCGATCACCTTTTTGGGTTCATGGCCGATCAACTCTGCAAACGCGTCATTGCAACGGTTAATCACACCATCCAGATTTTTAAGGTAAACCGGGATCGGCAGAACATCGATTAAATGCTGGATGAAAATCTTGTGATCGGACAAAGCCTTGGCAAGCTCCTCGGCCTTGCCCGCTTCGCGAAAGACCAGCGCAGTCAGACCTTCGGGACCTTCGGCCTTGCGCCAGGTGACTTTTTTACCGCCCGTCTGAAACGCGGGCAAGTCCGCCTTGGCTGTTTTACCGGAAATCAGGCCAAGCGTCTCGCGCACGGCTCCAACACCATCACCCGAGGCGAATTCAGCATTTTTCGCCAGAAATGCAAGAAACTGTTTGATTTCGCTGCCGTCACGCAAAGCCGATTTCGATGCGTTAAAAAGATTAACCGCAACCGGGTTGGCATGAACGATTTTAAGATCGGACGAACCGATAAATATAATGCCGTCACGCGCCAGTGCTGCTGTGGCGACGACGTCCGGAGCAATTGACAATACACGTACGCGCCGCTTTGCGACGCACTCCCTTTCCCGTGTTATCTATAATGCCCCAAAACCATTGGATCTTTTGTAAATCCAGACCCATTAGAAGGCCTTTTACAAGGCTCTTATTGCATACGTAAGTATATGGCAAGACTGCTCTTGCGGCCAGTGCCAATCCGTCAGGATTTTTTATCTCCAACCGGCAGATCAATATATCCCCGATCAATGCAATGTTCGAGTTCCCGGGCTGCTGCCAGCATCTCCTGATAGCTTTCGCGAAGATGCTTAAGCTTCGCCAGTTCTTCGGCCGTCGGGTGATTATCCTTGCGGTCCGCACTGAGCTTGAAAGCATATTTGAGATAATCGGCACGAAGCTTGGCGACGTTGATAATCAGCGGCAAGGCCGTATCGACGCTCATATCGGGGATCGCAGGACTGATGACTTCATGGTTCACTTCACGCAAAACATGTTCCATGGCCATCATGAAACGGCTTTTGCTGCGTCCGGCATCCTGCGTCATGACTTACCCTCCTTGGCGATAACGGTCTGGAATGACATACATTATCTCCTGTTAAGGTAAAAACTCCTATAACAGTTTTACACCCCTGCATTTGATGTTTTTCAACCTGTAACTGCCTGGTGCGATCACGGCTTGCACGATCCGGTCAGGCAGGCTAGACGATGAAGCATGGAATTCTCGAGACAAGGAACCCGATCATGGAAGCACGCGTAAAGTGGCTTGAAAATCTGACATTCACCGGCACCAGTGGATCTGGCCACGGAGTGATCATGGATGGCAACAGGGACACCGGCTTTGGCCCGAGCCCGATGGAAATGCTGCTTCTGGGACTGGCAGGATGTTCATCGATTGACGTCGTGCATATCCTGCAGAAAGGCCGCGAGAAGGTCGTTGACGTTCAGGCAGATGTGAAAGCCGAACGTGCTGAAACCGATCCCAAGGTGTTCACGAAAATCCATCTGCATTTCAAGGCAAAGGGTGAAAACCTGAACGAAGCCAAACTGGCCCGTGCGGTTGAACTGTCAGCCGAAAAATATTGTTCAGCCTCGATCATGCTGTCGAAGGCTGCCGAAATCACACATAGCTGGGAAATCATGGAATAAGTGCCTGATTTGCCAGCCTGCTTTAAAGCGGTCCGTTTCGGGCCGCTTTTTTGTTAGTCGCGTCATAATCCAGCCTGAGTTAGAGTTTATCGGACAAGCCTGCAAACAGAAATGATGGAAGGAAGCATCCCATGTCCGTAAACGGCTTTGTGCGTTCGACACTTGTCGCGGTTACCCTTCCGGCGACCCTCGCACTTTCGGGATGCTTTTTTGAAGATCCGCAACATGATCCATCCGGTCTTGCCATCGCCGCACCAGCGACGAACGAACCGTTTGACGATTACGTCAAAAAAACCAGCAAACAGCTTCGCTCGGCCCTGAAATCCAAACGCTTTGATCAGGAAGCCGCCCCATTTGGTCAATACAACCTCGATCAGGTGGTCGCAATGCGAGCCCCCTTTGCCACAGGTCCGGACAAGGCTGCCTGCGATGCCGCCGGAAACGATACGGCACACGGCAGGGATGTTGGGTTCCTGATGGTGCACGGCCTGACAGACAGTCCGTTTCTAATGACCGATATCCGCGATACGCTAACATCCAAACTCCCATGCGCAACCTTCCATGGCGTCCTGCTTCCGGGGCATGGCACCGTGCCAGGTGATCTTTTGGACGTAACCTACGAGGAATGGATCGAAACGGTTCGCTACGGCATGGATGGCTTCACCGATGGTACCGATCACATCATCACCATCGGCTATTCGATGGGGGCAGCCTTGGTCGGACGGGAATTTGATGCTCGCCGCCGCGATCCGCGCATGACGGCAATGGTTTTGCTATCCCCCGGTTTTTCGGCCAAAAGCGATCAGGCCTGGCTGACACCCTATGCCCGTTATGTCCAAAGCTGGGTTGGACAGGGTGAAAATAGCGATGCCGCCAAATACGGCTCGATGGCAATGAATGCGGCCGCCGAATTCCACCTCCTGACAGAACCCTATCGCAATGGCACCATGGATGCGTTCGATATTCCCGTCTTCATGGTCGTCAGTTCAGATGACCGAACAGTTGATCCCTTACTGGCCGCAAATTTCTTCTGCAGCAAGGTGACAAACAACAACAAACGCCTGATCTGGTATCAGGGCGAAGAACACCTGATTGACGAACATCCGTTGTGCGACGGTGTCGACATTGTCAAATCTGCCGATCCGGACTGGCGTACCCTGAACCACGCCCATACCGCGATTACCATGCGCCCTGAAAATCCACATTACGGCATGGATGGCGTCATCCGTCGTTGCGATCATTACGACGAGCAAAGCCCCAACAGCAAATGCCAGACCAGCAGCGATGCCGTTTACGGCGAACTCAATCTGGCGGAATCCGCATCACCGGGCAGCCTGCGACGCGGCACCTTCAACCCGGACTTCGTCAGCATGCTTGATAAGATGACCCATTTCATTGAAGTGTCACTGGAAGTCCCCGGAAAGACCGCAAATTGATGAATAGTGCTGATCGCCCTCCGACCACCGGATAAGAAGCTCGCGAAGACATGACATTTGCCATTGATCGTTTTACCGGACAAAGCGGCCTGACATTGCGTTATGCCCTTTACTCGCCCGAAAATGCCCTTGGTCATGTCCTGATCCTTCAGGGTCGTGGTGAATTTATCGAACGATATGATGAAACTGCACGCGAACTTTCGGAACGCGGGCTTGGATGCGTCACATTTGATTTTCGCGGTCAGGGCGGATCGACCCGCGAAGTGACGGAAAGCCATATGGGTTATGTTGGTGATGTCGGACATTATGTCGAAGACACCCATGATGTGCTCCGGCATCTGGCCAATCAGCATAATACCCGCTGTGATCTGCTACTAACTCATTCGACCGGTGGGTTGGTCGGTATGCATATTTTGCTTGAAAACCCGGACCTGTTTGGCAGTGCCGTCATGATTGCCCCGTTCTTCGGGCTTGGCGGTCCGGACTGGATTGCGCTTGCTGCACAGTTTCTGTCAGCCGGCCTTTGCCGATACGGGTTCAATAAACAGTTCCTGCCGGGGCAAAAGCTGCTTTCGCCATTACAACCCTTTGCCGATGACAATCTGCTGACATCGGATCGTGCGCGCTATGAACGCAACGTCACCTGTTTGCAGGACAATCCCGATCTGGTGGTTGGCGGGGTATCAGCAGGTTGGCTTGATGCCTGCTTCCGGGCTCAGGCGGAATTGTCACGTCGCGTGGTGCCTGACAATGATTTTGCGGCTGCCCCCCTGCCCCCGATTACAATGGTCCTATCAGGAAACGATCAGGTGGTCAGCAACCGCGCCACACAGGAACTGTTTGGTGATCATCCATCCGTCACCATGGTCGAAATCCCTGAATCCCGCCACGAAATCCTTCAGGAAAGCGATCATTTCCGCGCCCTTTTCTGGCAGGCGTTCGACCAGCATCTGGCAAATCACCACCACAACTGGACCCTGCCCGGTTTCTGATAGGCGATGTTCGCCCTCATACCGCCTGCAATATCCCCTTTTCAAACCGGTCCCGCCGAAACCGGCTCGGTGGCATGCCACGATGACGGGAAAACTGCCGATTAAAATGCGACAGGTTCTGGAAACCGGCTTCCTCCGCCACCCGATAGATCGGAAGGTCCGAAGACAGCAGCAGCGATACCGCCCGCCCGAGCCGCAACCCCATCAGATAATCCTGAACGCTTGATCCTGTATGGCGTTTAAAAAACCGGCGCAGTGTCCGTTCGCTCATGCCGGTCTGATGGGCTATTTCGGCGCTGCCAATCTGCTCGACATAGTGCGAATGCAAAATATCCAGAACCCGGCCAAGCCGGGTTGCCTCGTGATAATCGGGCACCGTTGCATCAAACCGCTCAGACGCCAGCGGTATCCGTTCCCGCGCATCCAGCAAAACCCGTAATACCTCTATCAGCAACAATAAGCGGTCGGCCGGATCGCCGGCATCAAACCGGGGCGTAAAGGCTGCAACCTTTCGCGCGGTCAGGGCATCGAACTTCACCCCCCGCCTCGCATCTGTCAGGGCAGGTCGCAAACGCGCAAATTCCGGCATCGTTGCACAAACATTATTGATCCAATCGGCCGTAAACCAGAACACAAAGGCCTGATGTGGCCGTTCGCCCGACTTTGCCTGCAAATCAAGATCATAGGCCCCCATGTCGATTTTCCCGGCTACGGGCGGGGCGGCATTGTCCGAATGCCATGTATGGGGCAGGTTCGGGCCCAACAACACCAGGTCATCGTCACCGTAAGAACCGATATGATCCCCGACATAGCGTTGCCCCTCACTTCCAAGCGTCAGGGTCAGTTCATATTCCGGATGAAAATGCCACTCGAACGGGATCGCACGCAGGTTCCGATGCAAGCCACGCCATGACCGGTCCGGTGCAATTTTCACATGTTCGAACAGAAGCTTCATTCAAATGCCCGCTTATACGGCTATCGCAATCGATTAACTTGGCCGAATAGTATCATATTATGTCCGCCCTGTCAGTGGGCGCAATCATTGCAGGACCCTAGAATGGTTCCAACATCATGAACCATGCGGGAGGAAACAATCATGAGCATGCTGGCAAACGCGACCATGGTGACAATGGCCCCAATGGGCCCGAATGCAAACAGACCTGGCAATACCTCGGTCAAGGAAGTCACCGGTACGCAATTGCGTGACCTTGAAAAAACGCTGCCGCTGCGCGTGCTGTCGGATGCGGATTTCAAACACTGGCAGACCTATGGCTATGTTGTCGTGAAAAATGCCGTCCCGCAGGAACAGGTCAAGGCCACCGTCGATTTCCTTTGGGAGTTCGAGGAAAAAGACCCGAACGATCCGAAAAGCTGGTCCCGCCCGCAAATGCGCGATCACGCGATGACTGAACTGAACAATTCCGGCATGGTTGAAGCCTATCATCATCAATCAATGTGGGATAACCGCCAGACACCACGGGTTTATGATGCCTTTGTCGATATCTGGGATCGCACTGATCTTTGGGTATCGATCGATCGCGCCAATCTTAATACCCCCAATGTCGGCGCGCGTGCCTTTGACGGCTTCATTCACTGGGACGCCGATACCAGTCAGTATCCGTTGCCAATCAATGTGCAGGGGGTTTTATCGCTGGTCGATACCAATGATGATATGGGTGGTTTCCAGTGCGTGCCCGACCTGTTTTCCAATTTTGCCGATTGGCTTGCCACCGCACCAAAGGATCGCGATCCGTTCCGTCCGGACATTGCCAATATTCCCTATGAACCCAAACGCATCCCGATGCTGGCCGGTGACCTTCTGATTTTCAACAGTCTGCTGGCACATGGCATCCGTGCCAACCGGTCTAACCAGACACGCATTGCGCAGTATATTTCGATGGCTCCGGCAACACCGGAAGAACAGGAACTTGTCGATTGGCGGACCAAAAGCTGGTCCGAACGCCTGCCAGCCCGCGGCCACGCCTTCCCCGGCGACCCGCGCAATTGGGAACAGACACGCTATGATCGCGCAAAACTGACCCCGCTTGGGGAAACGCTTCTTGGCAAAACGCCTTGGTAACAGAACAAAAAACGCCCCGGATATCCGGGGCGTTTTTGCATCAGTTGGCGTCAAGTTTCGCGATCAGTGCGGCTTTTGTTTCCGCATCTACAAACGCCGCTTCAAGAGCCGTCCGTGTCAGCCCGCGAAGCTCTTCCGCGCTGAAGCCGAACACGTCTTTGGCCCGCTGATATTCTTCCGCCAGTGTTGTATCGAAAAATGGCGGATCGTCGGAACCCAACGTCACCTTGACCCCGGCATCGTAAAGCCTGCGCAACGGATGGGACGCGTAATCGGGATAAACCGACAGGGAAATGTTCGAACCCGGGCACACTTCCAAAACGATGCCGCGCTTTACCAGTTGCTCGACCAGTTTTGGATCTTCAATGGATCGCACACCATGTCCTATACGGGTGACCGGCAATTTGTCGATCGCATCCCAGACACTCTGCGGACCCTCGACCTCGCCTGCGTGGGTCGTGCAGCCAAGCCCGGCGTCGGCGGCAATTTTAAAGGCTGGATAAAACACTTCCTGCGAAAACATGCTTTCATTCCCGCCCATGCCAAACCCGACAATATAGGGATGACCGCAGGCAACGCTCTCAGTCGCCACACCAACGGCCTTCTCCGGTCCGATATGGCGTACGCAGGTCATGATGATCCGACCAACAATCCCGGTTTCCTTCTTGGCTCTGTCGATGCCCTCGGCAACGCCGTTCAAATGATCATCAAATGAAATCCCGCATTCCAGCGCATGCGACGGCGAACAGAAAATCTCGACATAGAGCGCACCGGCTTTGGCCTGTTCTGTAAGGTACCAGTGGGTCAGATCGGCATAATCCTTGCCAGTGCGAATGGCCGCACTCGCCTTATCAAAACTCATCAGGAATTCAGGAAAATTCGACCAGAGATACCGATCCTGATCATCATAAATCCCGTCCGGGAGGGAGATTGCATTCCGGGTGGCAAATTTCCGCACCAGTGCCGGCGTCAACGCGCCTTCCATATGCAGATGCAATTCGGCTTTGGGGATATGCTGTGTCATTTATGGGCGCTCCGGATCTTTTTATTTTCTTTGCTAATCCAGTTCTAACCTGAACAGGTTAGCCGGTCACGCCACAACCGTTCTTCCCTGTGATTTTTTCCCGACCGATTTATCATCCACTGCCAAGTCCGCAAGCGGCCCGATATAGCGAGAAAATCGCTGCCATTTACCGACTGCATCCCGATTGATTGGACGGCGCACTTGGGTCATGCTGGCAGTGCGGGCTGCCTTTTCCTCGCGATAGAATTCAAGACATTCCGGCCGCCAATCCAGTCCGCAATGCGCTAGATAGTCACGCGCCACCTGCTCCGGCTCTGCCACGAGGTCTTCGTAAGACAGATCAAACAATGTTCCGTTCCTGTCAGTTTCAAACAGAACAGACATCAGTTTTTCATAAGCACGATAATAATCCGCCAGATCACCAAGATCATCGGCGTAGCGCATCGGGATGGCAAAGGGTGTGGTATAAAGCGACAGGCAGGTCGCCAACGGATGGCGATGGGTATGTAATATTGGCGCATCAGGGAATACACGACGGATCAAACCGACCCGCAGGAAATTGGCTGGTGTCTTGTTGGTTACAAATTTCACGTTCGGATCATAGGCATTCAGTGCCGCAAGATACCGTTTGCGAATCTCGCCAATCATTTTGCCATCAAGGCGTTCCATCTGCTCCGAGATTTTACCCGTTCCCGTGACATCGACAACGATCTTGGAAAAATCGGCAATCTCTCCTGCTGCGAAAACATCGGGATGGGCTCCCAATATACGCTCGCTAAGTGTCGTTCCCGAACGTGGTAAACCAACGATAAAGATCGGCCTAGGACCAGTTTCCGCCATTGTGACTGCGGATATTGCCCCCTCTCCATCCTCCCACTTGGCTTCGGCCTTCACCAATTCACCGATGCGCTCCATTTCAGCCAGTTCCAATGGCATATCAATCGGAGATACCTGGCGGTTTGCCACATGCCCGCGACGATACCAGTCAAAGGCGGTTTCCATATTGTTTTCGGCCTCGGCCATACGTGCCAACGCAAAGCATGCCTGATAAACCTCACGCGCGGGGGCGTCATCCGAAAATGCGATCTTTGACAATGTATCGGTCGCCCCGACCGGCATGGCTTCCGGACGCAAAAAAGCAATATGCAGATAGGGTTGCGCACCAATATCGTCATAATCATCGATAAGCCTGATGCATGCAGTTATTGCACGATCCACCATCCCCGAAAGGGCAAGAACAGATGCCTGAAATATCCGTAACCCTTTGTCACCTGGCGCATCTGCAATCAGCTTGTCAAGCAGACCAAGCGCCTTTTGGGTCATCTCGCAATGCATGTAAACACGAAGCAGCAGCCTTTGAACCTCGGGCAATCTCGGATACCCGTGCGCAATCCCTTCCAGAAGCCCGATTGCACGGTCAATACTGGCAGAAACACTACGTCCTGAACCGAACCGCATTATTTCCTGACGGAAAAGAAGATCAGCCAGAATTTCCCTATAGGCCGGGTCCTTGGGTGCATTCCGATGCTTCTGTTCGACAATCTCGATTGACGCCTTAAAGTCACCAGAACGATCAGAGAAATGCAACAAATTCTGCGCTACCGGCCCGAAATAGCGATCACCGGGTTCCAGACTACGAAACAGGTGTCGCAACCTTTGACCTCCCCGCGCAAAATGCGATCCCTGCATTTCTGCAACCGCCGTCATAATATGGATTTCGGTCCGTTTGGGGTGGGTACGTACAAGCTTTGCGCCAATAAATGCAGCCTTGTCGAATTGACCTGCCGACATGGCTTTTTTCATTTCGGCCGCAATATCTTTTTGTACCTGAGCCATCAGGACGTCCCCAAACTAAAAGCGCGATATAAATGAGTTGAAGTCACTTATATTGCACAACATAGAGACAATTTGGAAACAGAACATTCAGTCAACAATGTCAGCTTCGGGACGGCGTCGTAACTGTGCGGCGCAACATACTGATCGATGCCAAAAGCGCACCGCCGACGATCAAAAGGCAACCAGTAATCACCGCCGGACTGGCATCGGCCTTGCCAAAGGAAATCAATAAAATCGTGCTGAGCAAAGGAGCACCATAGGACGCAACGCCAAGCGCCTGTATGTCACCGAGCTTGGTCCCGTAATCCCAGACAAAAAACGCAGCCCCCACCGGGCCAAGCCCAAGTCCGACAATCGCAAGCCACTGCCCGGTATCAGGCATAACCCAGATTTCAGTCACGCCATGCGTTATGAACCCCAGCACCGCCGCCCCGACGCAAAAACCGCTAACGGCTTCGACCGGAACATTGCGATAACGCCGGTTAAGCACCGAATAGCCCGACCACAGGATGGAGCAAATCATTGCCGCCCCATAGCCAACGCGATAGGCCGGATCAAAATCAAAGCCCTGCCCTTTGGTCACCAGAACCGCAGCCCCGCAAAGTCCAAGAACCGCCCCGGCAATGTGATACCAATGCAATCTTTCGCCCGGCAAAAGGGCCGAAAACAACACAATGAAAAGCGGCCAGAGATAGGCAATCAGACTGGCATCAACCGCAGGCGCATTGGCTAGGGCAACGAAATAGAAAAAATGATAGCCAAACAGCCCGCCGACACCTAGCACCCAGGCACCAATCGGCTGCCTTAACGCCCGAAAGGCCGAAAAACCACCGCGCGCAATCCAGACGAAACTGAAAATTGCCGCCACGGAAAAACAAAGACTGACCAGTTGAAAAGGCGGGATGGAGCCGGCTTCAGTTGTGAACAAAGCCAGCAATGCCCAAAGCACAATCGCAATGCCTCCAATCATGGAGGCCTTCGTTCGATGATCAAGCAAAGTCATGGACGCCATCCCGGAGTTCAACTAATCGCGGGGGAAATGAAAGCATCCCACGACGGCCACGTCTTTGCTCAAACTCCGGATTTATTGGTCACAGCGCGGGAATGTCGCCCTTATTCAACGGACAAGGTCAGCATCAGGGAACTAAGGCATTTGCCATGCGGATCAAGTGACAGGGACCTTGTAACGCCACCACCAAGGGCATCATGCATGACAAAGTTCAGCGCCTGAATAGCGGGCAACTCATAGCGGATCACCTCGCCCGCAACCAGCCCGGCAAAATGCTGTTTGACGCGATCTACGGTGACTTTTTCCAATATCCGGTCCCAATGTGCCGGGTCGTAGGCAATAACGGAAATGTTGGAAATATTGCCTTTGTCACCTGTTCGGGAATGGGCGATATCGCGTAACAACATCATCAGGCCTCCAATATCTCGATAGTGGTTTTGACCGCTTTTTCGGGCAGAAGACCGGAAACGATTGCAATGATTTCACGCGCCGATTTAGTCACTCCACCACCAGCCGCCGGGCCATTGAGGTAAAGACTTTCGACTTCTTCACCAATACGCGCGGCGTCGGAAATATTGTTGGTACGCCCGACAAAACGTACGCGCACTTCGGGCACACAATCAGGCTGGTCCACAGCACCACTGCCCAGCACCGCATCAACGCCAATAAGTTCCCCTCGCAATTCCTGGCAGTCGATACCCGCAAGACCAATGCGTTCTTTCAGGATATCAAGCGCCAAATGTCCGCGTTCATGCGCACCTGGTCCAGCATATGAAATCTGCCCTTCACCGATACAGGAATCGACATACCCGATTGAAACCTTAAGCTTGCCGGTTCTTGGCTTGCCGTCACCGCCCGAAATCGCGACACGATCCGGACCTATTTCCGAAACTGTCACACCGGAAAAGTCGGCAATGACATCAGGCTGAAGATAGGCAGCGGGATCGTGAACCTCGTAAAGCAGTTGCTCCTTACAGGTTGCAGCAGTAACGCATCCACCGGTTCCTTTAACCTTGGTAATGACCGCCTGACCGTTTTCGTCAATTTCCGCTAACGGAAAACCAAGCCGGGCCAGATCCGGAACATCCTTGAAGCCCGGATCGGCAAAGTATCCGCCGGTGATCTGCCCCCCGCATTCCAGTAAATGCCCAACCAGCGTCCCGCGTCCCAACCGCGTCCAGTCATCCATTTCCCAGCCGAACTCGAAAATCTGGGGTGCCAGAAACATCGCAGGATCGGCCGCACGCCCGGTCAGGATAACATCCGCCCCGCTTGCCAGTGCCTCCACAATAGGTCCGGCACCAAGATAGGCATTGGCAGAAACCAGTTTCCGATCAAACGCCCCCAACAAGCAGCCTGCATCGCCGATATGGAATGTTTCCGGATCAAGTACGGACAAAACATCATCCCCGGTCACAGCCGCGACACGCAAGCCGGAAAGACCGAGTTCGCGGGCCACCGCCAAGGTCTTTTGTGCCGCGGCATGCGGGTTTGCCGCCCCCATATTGGAAATAATGCGAACACCCTTTTCCCGGCAAATTGGCAATACCGCCCTCATGCGCCGTTCCAGCAACGGGTCATATCCGGCATCCGGATTACCCATTCTTGCTTGCTGCGCAAGGGCAATGGTGCGTTCTGCCAGGCATTCAAATACGAGGTAATCGAGATCCCCGTCCCTGACCAGTTCGACAGCAGGCTCTATTCTGTCCCCGGCAAAACCCGCACCTGTTCCGATCCGCAAGGTTTTCATTGCGTTGCCCCCGGAACAGAAGGCTGTTTTTTGCCAAAATAAAACCCGGTGGCAAGCACACCTGCAGCAATAAATGGGGCAAGGGCAAAAGGCCAAAGAGCCAGAACGATCACCACAACCAGCATGCCACGATCAAGCCATAGCTGCCCCCAAAAACGCTGCCCACCCAACAAAGCCGGGATCGCAAACACAAGAACCAGTCCGGACAAAAGGGCATTAAGCACCGATAATGCACCGCCACCGCCGGTCATGCCCGGATACATCAGTAACATGAAGGGCACGATATAGGTCATCGCGCCAAGTCGCACGGCCTCCATCGCCGCGGGCAGCCAGTTGGTCCCGGCAATTCCCGCCCCGACAAATACTGCAACGCAAACCGGCGGCGTAATTACGGAAATCGTCGCAAAATAGAACACAAACAAATGTGCGGTCAGCGGGTCAACCCCGACAGCCGTCATCGCAGGTGCAAGAACCGCAGCAACCAACACATATGCGGCTGTCGTCGGCAATCCCATCCCCATCACCATGCAGACAAGACCGACCACAATCGCGACCAGAACGGTCGAATCACCGGCAAAAGAGACAATCAGCGAGCTTAGCGTCACCCCGATCCCGGTCAGATTGATCATGGAAACAAGAATTTGCGCCCCGGCAAGCAACACACCAATGATCACCATCCCTTTTCCGGCGTCAGCAATCCCGGCCAGAACGCGATGAGCCATGGTTTTCACCGAAAGGGCTCCATAGGATGTGGCAACAAACGCCACAAGCAATCCGCCAATTCCGTAAAAGGCAGACGTCGCAACCGACCGCCCCATGAATATCCCGATCCCAAGGCCCAAAAGGGCGGCAAAAATCGGCAAAACACGGCGCAATTGCAGAATTTCGGACCATGACGGTAATTCATCTTCCGGCACGAGGCGCAGGTTGCGCCGAACCGAAACAATATGCACGGTGACAAAAACAGAAAGATAAAACAGTAAGGCCGGAATGACCGCAGCAACCATCACATCGACATACGAAATGCCAAGAATTTCCGCCATCACAAAGGCAGCTGCCCCCATGATCGGCGGTGCAATCTGTCCGCCCGTCGACGCCACGGCTTCGACAGCTGCGGCAAACGGCGCCGGATAGCCAAGTCGACGCATCATCGGAATGGTAAAGTTGCCAGTCGTGGCAACATTCGCAACGGCCGATCCGGAAATCATCCCGAACAGGCCGCTGGCAATGGTTGCGATTTTCGCAGCACCACCCGCCTGTCGACCGCCCAACCGCATGGCAAGGTCCATAAAGCTTTGCCCGCCGCCGGTATGCAGCAAAAGCGCCCCGAACAGCACAAAGGCAGCAATAACAGTTGCAGCAACCCCGGTCAGCATGCCCCAAACACCAAGATCGCCAAGGAAAATGGTTTCGGTGACAAAGGCAGCGTCAAAGCCGCGATGACCAAGACTGCCCGGAAGATTATCGCCCAATAGTGCATAAGCCAGGCCGATCACGACCAGTGCCGGGAAAATGATACCCACGGCACGGCGACCGACTTCCAGAACCGCGAGAACAAGTCCTGCTGTCAAAACCATGTCCAGCGTCGTCGCCCACGGCAAAGAAGTCATGATTTCATCGTAATTCACAACGATATAGCTGCATGCGCAAAGGGCAATCGCGGCAATCAGCACATCGATGCAAAAACCCAGTTTGCGCCAGGGCCGTTCGTGCCCCAACGGATAGATGGCAAGTCCCAGACAAACCACCAGCGCAAGAAAAATCGCCCGCTGGATAAGACTTTCAAATGGTCCTGTCGCTGCCGTATAGAAAACAAAGGCACCAACCAGCAGTGCAAGCCCGCTTTGAACGCGATCCAACATGACGATTTTCCCTGATATTCTTTTTATATGATTATATGGCTGACTTATTGCTTCGCCGGATCAAGCCGTGCCGGGATTTCGATCCCCTGTTCACGGAACCATTTCGCAGCCCCCGGATGCAACGGAATTGTCGCGTATTGTAAGGTCAGTTTCGCAAGATCAACGCCCTTGACACTGGCCATCGCGGCCCCCTGTACTTCCTTGTCTTCCATCGCCGCCTTAACGATCTGATAAGCGGTTTCTTCGGACAGATCGGGACCGGCACCGACACCTACGCCAAAGCTCCAGGTCGTGTAGGCAGGAACACCATCCGCCGCACCAGCCGGAACATCAACCACGGAAACATCCGGCATCTTTTCAATCAGGGTTGCCTTCTGATCATCCGTCAGGCCAAGCACGCGAATGGGGGTAAAGGTCGCGATATCAATCGTTGAACTGTCAAGCTTTTCACCGGCACCGGATTTTACGTAACCCGCCACACGGTTGTCCTTGATCATGTCGACAACATCCGTTGTCGACCCGCGCACGTAATCCGCGCTCAGACCAAGAGCATTGAAAACCGCCTCGGTTGTGCTTTCGGTTGCCGATCCCTTGATCCCCGGATTGAAGCGGACATCGGCAAGACCCGCAAGACTTTCGACACCGGCATCATCGCGCACGATCACGTTTTGTGGTGCACCGGTATAAACCCACAAAAGCCCCAGATCCATTGCATGACCTTCAAACTTGTTGGTTCCGGCAACGGCATGCTGGGCAACGTTTGTCGTCACAAGCCCAAGGTCAATCTGTTTGCGTTCTATGCGACGCAAATTATCCATTGTGGCACCGGTCTCAACAACCGATGCCTCGATATCGGCAACATTGTCATTGATCAGTTTTGCCACAGCGACGAAGTAGCCATAGTGGCTTGACGATGCCGAGGTCGAACCAATCAGCAGCTTTTGCTGGGCGAAAGCCGGAAACGAAAGACCAATAGCCATCGCTCCGGCAAGAGCGATCTTCATCATTTTCATAGGATATTCCTCCCTAAGCCCCGTGGGGCATTTTGTACTGCGGATATTTTTCAGTTTGTTTTCCGTCAGCCATACCAAAGCTTGCCCTATAACTTTTGTTGCCTGAAGTGATTAAAATGACATAATTAATGCATGAAACGCATCAATATTGACATGAATGAAATCCGGGCCTTCATTCTTTTGTCCGAAAGCGGAAGTTTTCGGGCAACGGCAGACAAACTTGGCCTTTCGGGATCAGCACTAAGCCGGCAAATCAGCCGACTTGAACAACGCACCGGCACGCGCCTGTTTGACCGCGATACGCGCAATGTCGCCCTGACCCAACAGGGCAGCGTTTTTCGTCATCTCGCCGAACGGATGCTTGGTACGGCCGAAAATGCGCTGTCTGAATTTGATTCCTATCTTGCCGCACGACGCGGACGCCTGACAATTGCCGGTCTTCCATCCGTTACGGCCGGCTTGCTGCCGCCACTGATTTCCAGTTTCATGGACGCTCATCCCGATATTGATGTGCAGATCAACGATGTTCTTTCGGACGGTGTGATCCGCGAAGTCGAAATGGGTCAGGCCGATCTTGGTTTTACCGCAGGTGTGGTTCAGGCGACCGATAACCTGTCCTTTCAAAAACTGCTGACGGACCGATTCATTGCGGTTGGTGCGCCCGGCGGCATCCTTGATGAAAAACGTCCCTACACATGGGAAGAACTGATTGCCGAGCCGATTGTCGCCATGGCATCGGGCACAAGTGTCCGCACATTGATTGATGCAGCCTGCGCACAAAACAACATTCCCTTCCGCCCCCGGTTCGAGGTGTCCCATCTTGCCACAGCCGGAGCCTTCGTTTCACAAGGTTTGGGCGTGACAGCCCTGCCCGCGCTGACCCTTCCGGTTTTGGGGCGGGAACCGTTGATATTCCGGCCATTGGAAAAGCCGGAACTACTGCGACATATTGGACTAATCTGGCGATCCGGGCGCACCCTTTCCCCGGCGGCGATGGCCTTCCTTGAGCTGGTGCGGCGAAGCGACCTGAAATCGCATATTCCCGATGATTATGACTGGTAGGATGAACCGTCACTTGCCGTGGCCGACCCGCGCCGAAGCGCAATCGGTGCATGTCCGAACCGCCGGGAAAAGGCGCGTGAAAACGCGCTTTGATCGGTGAAGCCGACCTCTCGTGCGATATTGCCAAGTGTCATGGTATTTTTCCGATCGCCAAGCATCGCATGGGCGCGCTGCAATCTTTGTTCACCAAGCCATCGCATCGGCGTTGTCCCCAGATGGCGCTGGAAGGTGGCAAATAGCGCGCTTTCCGATTGCGCTGTAATCATTGCCATTTCAGAAATCCCAATCGGTTCGGACAGGCGCAGCTCAATCCAGGCAAGCAACCGTTGCAACCGCATCGGAATACCCTGACCGGAATCAGCATCGCGGCCCTGCGCGGCTGCCGAATGGCCAAGCACCTCACGCAAGGCTTGGCAAATGAAGGCATCATCGGCAAAGGCACTTTCGCAGGTCGCATTCCCCGCCATATGCAGCAATGAGAGATTTTCCGGCTGAAGGTTTCCCTGCCCGTCAGGGGCGATGCGCCGTATCCGCGATATCGCCCGCTCTTGCTCAAGCCCCTGCAAAAGGCCGTTTAAATGTCCCGCATATCCCGCCACGACTTCAAGATAGGGCGATGCCCCCGCCTGATGCCAAAGCCTTTCAAGACCAGTCTGCGCCGCGACTTCGGTATCGACATCAAGCACAAGAAACCGGTTCATCCCCACCGCCCGATAGGCATGGGTGTCGCCCGCCGGAACAAAGGCCAGTTTGCGACCGGAAACACATCCGCCGCGCCCTTCTATCTCAAGCTCAAGCATGCCAAGATCGGCAATGATGATCTGGTGAAAATCATCATGGCTGTGACTGGCGGCTTCAGACCGGTACTGGCGAAAACTTGTTTGCATTTCTGTTCCTTTTCAGGAGCCACACGATATGCGATTGCAGCAGTTCCGCAAAGCCCCTCGGCACCCGAAATCCGGACAAACAAAAATCCGGCGAGGCGTTTACCACGAACGCCTCGCCGGATTGCACCGGTCGCCCGGGAGGAAGGCCAAAACCTTATGAAAACAGTTCCCTGTTTTCTTCGACGATCTGCGGTAAACGTTCCATCGTCCCTGAAAGGTGCTTGCGCATTTCAGAACTGGCCAGATTTCCGTTACCAGACTGGATCGCTGCAATAACCGCCTTGTGCCCCTCAAGCACCGAAAGCATTTTGCCTGCACGCGGCAGATCAAGCATGCGAACGCGTGCCAGGTGGCCGCTTCGCGCCGTTACCTGCACATGCAGGTTGGACTGGTTCACACCGGTAAACAGGGCGGCATGAAACGTCTCGTCAAGCTGCTTGAACAGATCGATCTGTTCGATATCGCCAGCAAGCGCTTCCTGCATTTTGATAATGCCCTTGGCTTTGACAACCGCGCCGGTTTCGCCCATTTCCGCCAATTGCCGAACAACTTCGCATTCCGCAGCAACGCGCAGAAAATGTTCTTCGCGAATGCGGGCAACATCTATCTTGGTCACAATGGTGCGCGACTGGGGATAGGATACAACGAGCCCGTCCTGTTCCAGACGCATGATGGCTTCACGCACCGGGGATTGACTGACTTTGAAGCTTTCGGCCAGTTCCGCCCGAACCAGTGTTGTTTCAGGCGGAAGTGACAGCGAAATGATCCGGCTTCTGATTTCCTCATACACAAGTGCCGAGGCCGGAACATGCGCATTGGCTTTTATCCCGCCATCCTGAACAGGCATGAAACCGCCCATAAATGTGTTCATCTTCACTCAACTCCCCGGCAATTGCGCAATGCCTGCATCCTTTGGGTCCCTAATTACATCAAGGCGTTGGGCAATAACAACGTCAAGCTTGGCACTGCCGCCATCAGAATGAAAAATACCGCCATCGCAATGAAGAACGGGATAGATGCCCGGGTATAAGCACCGGTTTTGACATCAAGAATGCCGCAAACCGTAAACATGATGACCCCGACCGGCGGCGTGAGTCCGCCAAAGTTGATCAGCGTCACGATCAAAATCCCCATATGGACCGGGTCATATCCGGCATTGACCAGAACCGGCATGACAATCGGTGTGACCAGAAGGATATTTGCCGCCCCTTCAAGGAACATGCCACTGATGACAAGAACCGCAACAACAAGGGTCAGGATCAGAACCGGGTTTTCGGTAAGCGTTGTGACAAATTCGGTGATCTGCTGGGGTGCACGTTCGATGGTCATGGCATAGCCAAGAACGGCAGCCATAATGATCAGCAACATCACCATTCCAAGATCGGAAACAGAACCGGTCACTGCCTCGTAAAGCTTTTTCCAGTCCAGTTCCCGATAAACGAAAAACCCGACACAAAGCGCATAAAAAACAAGGAAAGCCCCTGCCTCGGTCGCAGTAAACAGGCCGAACCGGAAACCGACGATCAGAATAACCGGAAATGCCAGTGCCCAGATACTTTCCGAAAAGCTCGACCAAAGTTCTTTTGCACTCGGCACCGTTGGCAGATCGGGTTTGTAGCCGTTTTTATGCGCCACAAACCAGGATGTGATCATCAGAACAATCGTCAGGAAAATGCCGGGCAAAATCCCCGCTAGGAACAGACGACCGATCGAAACCTCATTCACAAACCCGAACAGGATCAAACCGATGCTTGGCGGAATGGTCGCGGTGATAACCGACCCGAAGGCAAGAACCGCAGCCGTTGATGCCTTGGAATAACCCTGCTTGATCATACTGGGCCCCAGAAGGCGCGCCTCCATCGAGGCATCGGCAACAGCCGAGCCCGAAATCCCGCCCATCATGAAGCTTAAAACGATGGAAACCTGCGCCAGGCCCCCGGCCATCCAGCCGGTCAGTAGACGGGCAAATTTGACCAGGCGGAACGTAATCCCCGTCACATTCATCAGGTTTCCGGCAAGGATAAAGAACGGCACGGCCAAAAGTGGGAAGCTTTGTGTTGCCGTTACCATTTTCTGGATCACAACGGTTGGCGGCATGGCCCCGGTCAGAATGAAGACCGGCACCGAAGCAAGTGCCAGGGCAAAGGCGACAGGCATTCCGATGATCAGAAAAACCGTAAATAGTACCGCAATCAGTATCAGCATCAGAACAGCCCCCTGCTTCGAATTCGTTCGACAAGTTTAAACACCATGGTCCGCATCAACAGGAGCAGACCGACAACCATCGAAGCATGGATGTAAGAGGCATGAATTTGCGTTGCGCCGACAAGACGGGGATGCATCAAAATCATGTTGCCCCACGCGTAATACAGCAGAAACGCAAGGAAGCTGATGATCACGACGATGTTGAACAGCTCGACCAGATCGCGTGCTTTCGGGGATATGTTGTCTTGCAGAATCTGGAGACCGAAATGCCGGTTTTCCTGCATGCCAATGTCTGCAGCCAGCATGCAAAGCCAGACAAAAATCAGCTGGGCCATTTCAATCGACCAGATAATCGGTGATCCCATGGCCCTGGCAATTGACGCAACACCGACAAGAATGACGACCGCAACCAGCAGAATCCCGGCGCAGGCAAACTCAATTTGCTTGAGCATGTATTCCATTCCATCTTGAAGTTTGAAGTGCGTTGCCCCGCATCCGGAACAACGCACATTCGAAAGGCACGTTAATTGTCACCGGGAAATCAGCGGCCAAGAACTTTATTAACGATGGCGGCTTCCGCTTCGAGATCAAGCTGCTTGTAAACCGGCTTTACAGCTTCCTTGAACGGTGCAAGATCGACTTCGCTGACTTCAACACCGCTTGCGGCAACATCTTCAAGAGCTTTTTCGCCAAGTTCGATGGTCAGTTGCGATGCATAGCGGCCATCCTCGACCGCAAGATCACGAACGATTTTCTGGTTCTCGGAGGAAATGTCATCCCATGCATCGGCACCGACGACCAATGCGGTAACAAGCTGAATATGGCCGGTCTTGGTCACATTCTTGATCACTTCATACAGTTTGGCATTCCAGATTGCGGTCGGCTGGGCTTCGGCACCATCAATCGTGCCAAGCTGCAAGGCAGTGTAAACTTCGCCCCAGGCAATCGGGGTTGGCTCGGCACCCATCGCGCGGATGGTTTCGATCCAGACTGGCGCACCGATTGTCCGCATTCGGACACCGGCAAGATCAGCAGGGCTTGAAACCGGGTGCTGCGTCAGGGCATGGCGCGCGCCCTGATACCAGTTCGATGCAATCATCACGAGGCCGGACTTCTCGCGAAGCTCGTCACCCCAGGCGATATATTCATCCGAAAGGGCAAATTTGTCGGCCTGCTCGTAATTATCAAACAGGAACGGTGCCGACATGATCGCCAGCGAAGGAACGAAACTTGAAAGACGGGCAACATCGGTGACCGTTCCAATCGCGGCACCGGCACGGGCCTGATCGATCATCTCGGTGGTGTCGCCAAGCTGCGAATTGTGGAAAACCTCGATAACCACTTCACCATTGGTGGCTTTTTCCACATCAAGCTTGAACTTCTCAAGCCCCTGCCCCATCGGGTCATTCGGTGCGAGAACAGTCCCGATGCGAAGCGTCGTTGCAGCCGTCGCAGGCATGCCTGCGGCAAGCGCCCCGGCAAGCACGGCACAGATTCCAAGTGTTTTCACAGTAAAGTTCATTATGGAAGTCCTCCCGTTGGATTGGCGTTTTTGCCATTAATTGATATTTTAGTTTGTTTGAAATTTTAGATATGCGAGATCAATCTTGTCAACTGATTTCTCAACTTGTTAAAATTCATCAAAATCAACAACTTAAATAGATTTATCAATTCTTCAGGCCGAGACTTGTAATAAACTTGGAAATGATTAGCCCCCCGCTCCAAAAACGAAAACGGCGATCCGGAGCTGCCATATTCTGTACAAAGCCCCATCACATTTACCGGTCATCTTCGACAGACACGAAATAATCCGCATCACACGGAACCGTGACTGAACCCTGCGGCAACGCGACGCGTAAAACGTGCAAAACAACAGGATCACACCGTGACAACGGATACCGGGCACGCGCACACCTCCTCGCCCATTGTCGGGCAACCCGTATCGGACAGCACCATTGCGCCCGGTCACGCCATGCTTGTCCGCTACATTCTGTCGATGGCGGGCATGGCCTTCATCGATGTGTGTTTTTCCGGCGCTTATGTTCTGATCTCGGGCAACTTTTCGGTCATCTGGCGGGCGGCCATCATTAATGCCGTTATTCTGGTTGCCCTCAATACCGCCGGGGCAATTTTGATTTTCCAACCGATTTTGCGGATGATCAATGCACTAGCGCACCAGCAGCCCATCAAACGCAGTACCGGCCTACGGCGCCTGCGCAAGCTTCATGTTCTTTCCGCAATCTGGGCCTTCATGGTCGGGCTTGCCTATTGCCTCGCCGCATTCGGTCTTGGCACCTTCAACGTCAATCAGGCCGACCTGCCAGAGGTTGATCTGGCAACCAAAATCTACGCCGCGTCATGGTTCAGCTTTGCTTATGCCGCACATTTTGCGATCTATGCGTTTTTCGCCTCGGCCGACTGTGCTGAAATCATTCGCAAACAGACACATGATCTTTGGGGAATTGAATATCATCCCGGACGCGGGCGCATCGGATTACGCTTGGCTATTGTGATCCTGGCCTTGACCATGATTTCATCGGTAGCCATTCTGCTTGATATTACGCTGTTTCGCGATATCCGTGCAGCACAGGGGCTAAGCGTTGAGCAAGCCGTGATCCTTGACGTAATTGCAACGGAAACTGCTGCCGTTTTGTGTCTGTTTTTCATCAGCCGCACCCTTACCCGTCCGATCGGACAATTGACCGAAGCCGTGCGTGAAATCGGCGCAGGACAAACCACAACCCGTATCGCCGTCACCAGCGACGATGAAGTCAGCCGACTGGCATTCGAATTTAATCGAATGGCTGCGGGGCTGGAGGAAAAAGACCGAATGCGCCGTGCGTTCGAACGCTATGTCAGTCAGGATGTTGTCGAACTGGCCATGAAACGTGAACAAAGCGGCGATCCCCGCGCGGCCGGGGAGCTTCGCTTTGCCACGGTAATGTTTACCGATATCAGCGGCTTTACGCGCCTGTCGGAGGATATGGAACCGGCTGATGTCATTGCCCTGCTGAACGAATATTTCGATCTGGTCAATGCACCGATACGCAATCACCGCGGTGTGGTTCTGAACTATGTCGGCGATGCACTTCATGCCGTGTTCAATGTCCTGCACGAAGATCCTGATCACGCTGCCAACGCCGTACGGGCGGCCATTACCATGCAAAACATTACCCGCCATCATAAATTCGCAGGCACCATGAATGTCCAAACACGGATCGGTATTCATTCCGGGCCGGTGGTTGCCGGCCCTGTCGGATCGGGGGACCGGATTGATTTCACCATTCAGGGCGACACGGCCAATCTTGCATCGCGCCTTGAAGCCATGAACAAGGAAACCGGCACCGAGATTCTGATCAGCGCCGCAACCCGAGAACTGGTCAATGCCTCCACGGGCGGGACAATTGCCTTTAAAGCCCTGGGTTTCTTTACCATTCGTGGTCGCCAGCAACCGGTTGACCTGTTCACCATTTCAGATGAGTAAATTGGCTTTTCCGATATGCCAGTCCGCACCTAAATGCGCCGCTCGAAATTTAGCCTTTTTTGCCGAACCCCAATCCCATATGTTTTAATGAAATAATTCATCATCTTGCAAGATGACGGGCCTTCGGGTGAGCAGGCATACCTAAAAGCGGAGACGATTTTGACCTTCTGCGAAAAGTGCGATCAGATACCGGAAATTGCGCCGAGCGAAGGCCGCCTTTACCTTTGGCCACCCGTTGCACATACAACCGGTAAAATTCTCGCAAATATCAAAAAGTTGGGGCATTCGGCAGAAAAAAGCGCATCGGTTGCAACGCTTTATCTTGATTATGTTCGTCCGGGTCTGCGCCCGCTGATTGATGCAATTTCCGAAAACCTGCTGCCCGAGGAAATCGCCGATACCAAGGCGTTGATTATGGCTGGCAGCATGGAACCGCAACTTGACGACATTACGCGCGTCACCTCGCTTGGTGCCATTCGCGCACAGATCGGTGCCGAATGGCTGGGCGACATGCTGCGGGACAATCGCCTGAAATCCGTTTTTCAACCGATTTTTGCGGCTGAAAACATCACCAAGCCCTATGCGCACGAATGCCTGATCCGCGGGACCGATAAAACCGGCAATGTCATCACTCCGGATAAGTTGTTTGGCGCGGCTCAATCAGCCGATTTGCTGTTCCAGCTTGACCGGGCGGCCCGTGCGGCAAATGTTCGCAACGCGCACGAAGCTGGCATTTCGGGCAATCTGTTTATCAACTTTACGCCAAGTTCGATCTACGATCCGGATTCCTGCCTGCGTACAACGATTGACGTCGTTTCGGAATGCGGGTTGGATCGCAATAAGGTTGTCTTTGAAGTTATCGAAACCGAAAAAGTGCGGAGTATCGAGCATCTTGGCGCGATTTTGAAATCCTATCGCGATTCAGGATTTCGGGTTGCACTGGACGATGTCGGATCGGGCTATTCGACCCTGAACATGCTGCCGCAATTGCAACCCGACATCATTAAAATCGACCGGGATCTGATCGATCATGTTGATCAGGATAAATACAAACAGGCCATCGTCAGCAAGCTGATCGACCTGGCCAAACAGCTCGACATCGATGTCGTCGCAGAAGGAATTGAACGCCAGGGCGAACTTGATTTCCTGACCGATTACGGCGTGGATTATGTGCAAGGGTATCTGCTTGGAAGGCCAAATGCCGTGCCTTTTGCCGATGGCGCATAAGCCCTATCCAATTATTCTGTGACGCCATCTCTTGCCTACAGGGACGAGACATGTACGCCCCGCAGTTACCGGGCGACGCTTCGGAATTTTGCCGGGGTCAGACCGGTGAAACCGCTAAACCTTGTGGTCAGATGGGCCTGGCTTGAAAAGCCGGTGGCATGCGCGATATCGGCAACCGACAGTGCCGGATCACGCAACATCTGTTTTGCGGCCTCGATCCGGCGACGCAGAACATATTTATGCGGTGCCTCGCCCACGGACTGGCGGAACATACGCGCGAAATGATATGGCGAAAGCCCCGCCTCGGCCGAAATTTGTTCAAGTGAAAGCGGCTGATCCAGATTGGCTTCGATAAAATCAAAGACCCGGCGTCTGATTTGCGGTGACAAGCCGCCCCGTACCCGAAATTCCAGATCCCGTTTCGAGGAATAGCTGCGCAGCATATGTCCCATCAGCATCTGCCCCGCACTCGACATTGCCATACGATCAGCCGGAGCATCCCAGTCCAGCGGCAACATGGCATGGCGGATTGTCTGCTCGATCAGGGGATCAAGGAAAAAGGTCTTTTCAGGGACTTCGACGGCGTTGGGTTCGATGTCGAACGCCTCGACCACCGCGCGTTCCCATGCAGAATGCGGGATATAAAGGTGGAACAGCTCGACCTCGCCATTGACCACCCAGTCCGATGTCAGATGTGCCGGCATCAGACAACAGCGCCCCGGCCCGCCACCAGTTAGCGGATCGGGTCCGATCTGGCGTTTAATGCCGGTGCCTCCGTTGACATAGAGGCTGATGGTGTGATGGTCGGGATCGGTATAGCGGGTCATGACATCCGCATTGCGCCGCCAGTGTGCGGCCGAAATGCTGTCGCCAAAATCGCCCGCATTCAGCAGTTCGGCATCACCGATCAGCTGATTGTAGACTTCAAAATTCTGGTATCGACCATTGGGCACAAACATCTGCACGTCCTGTTTCTGAGGCCTGATCATCGCATTGCGGCACCATATTGCAAAGCCCGTCGTGCGAATGGCTGCATTGATTTGCGCAAGATTGTGAAAAACACCGCAAGTTCGTGAAAGCCGTACATCGCCCAAACAGTCTATAAACGGGCTTGGGATATGCCCCACATATCGACCTTGTCCTGTTTTTCGCCCTGCCCCTCTCGTCACCGGAGTTGCCCCGTTATCATGACCGCCCTGCTTTTTCTGATCGTCACGGCCTGCTGGGGATTTACCTGGTATGCGATCAAGCTCCAGATCGGGCCGATCCCGATTGAAATGTCGATATTCTACCGCTTCCTGCTAGCCGCCGTGGTGTTGTGCGGTTTTCTGATCCTGTCGCGCAAATGGCGACCGGTTCCGTGGCGGGCTCATCCTTGGATCGTGCTTCTCGGCTGCGGGCTGTTTGGCATCAACTTTATCCTGATGTATTCGGCCACCGGCTATATCGCATCGGGGATTGTTGCGGTGATCTTTACCACCTCGACCATTTTCAATGCGCTTGGCAATTGGGCCTTTTATGGACAGCGGCCGGGTCTGCGCTTTGTCTTTGGGGCGGCATTTGGCCTTGGCGGTATTGCCTGTCTGTTTGCCAATCAGATTTATGCCCTGTCGCATAATCCGCATGCCATCACCGGCCTTTTGTTCGCCCTTGGCGGAACGGCGGTGTTTAGCATGGGTAACATGGTGTCGGTCAAACTGAACGCCATGGGTATTCCCAACCGCGATGCGGTGGCGCGTGGCATGGCCTATGGCGCTGTATTGCTGTTCATCTTTGCACTGCTGCGCGGTCAGACCCCGGTCATGCCGACCGATCCGGTCTATATCGGCGGTCTTCTGTATCTGGCCATACCGGGTTCGGTCGTTGCCTTCATTGCCTATCTGGCGCTGGTGCATCGGGTCGGTGCAGGACGTGCGGCCTATGTCACCGTGCTCTTCCCGGTGGTGGCCCTTACGGTTTCCACCTTCCTTGAAGGCTATGTCTGGACCCCGATTGGTGCCACCGGCCTTGTGATGATCTTCCTTGGCAACATCACGATATTTGCCCGCCTGCCCGGCGCAAAAGCCAGAGCGGCCAAATCGGCAGCAGCCAAATCAGCAAAGGCATAAATGAAAACGGCCGCCGGGGACCTTCCGACGGCCGTTTGCCATTGCGGGCTTGCTGTTGCCGCCCCTATGCCGGTTTGGCTTTGCGTCCCTGCCAGACTTCGGGGTTGATCATATGGATCGGATCGCCATTGGCATAGGCGACCACCTGATCGAAAATATCGCCAAACTGCATGTCCAGTTCGTCCTCGGTGACGAAACCGACATGCGGGGTTGCCAGTACATTGGGATGATTGGCAAACCGGTCATCCGGGTCGGTTAAGGGTTCGGTATCGAGCACATCCACCGCCGCCTTCCCCGGACGCCCGGCATCAAGGGCCGCCAGAAGCGCCCCCGGCACCACCAGCCCGGCCCGAGATGTGTTGACAAACAGGCTTCCGGGTCGCATCCGTGCGAGATCATCGGCCGTAATCGTGCCACGGGTTTCCGGGGTCAGGCGCATATGCACCGTGATGATATCGGGTGCTGCAAAGAACGCCTCGCGTGACGCGGCAACATCAAGGCCATCATCAATAGCAGCCTTGCGCGATGCCTCGGACGCCCAGACCAGCACATTCATCCCGAACGCCTTGGCATAGCCCGCGACCACGCGCGAAATCTTGCCATATCCGAGGATACCGATTGTTCGCCCACGCAATGTCTTGCCTATCCCCATCTGCCACTGTCCGGCTTTGAGCGACGCGTTCTGTTCGACGATCTGGCGGGCCGATGCCGTGATCAGCGCCCAGGTCATTTCCGCCGCCGCATAGGATGGTGCCTTGCCCGCCCCCTGTTTCGAACACAGCAACACACCGCGTTTCGTGCAGGCATCGACATCAATATGCGGATAGGCACTGCGCTGGCTGATCAGTTTGACCCCCGGCAAATGTGCCAGCAATTCATCGGTGATTTTGGTGCGTTCGCGAAAAAGCACGACCGCCTCCGCATCGCCAATCGCGCGCGCCAGCTCTGCCGGATCGTCATATTTCTGCCGAAGGATCGTCACGTCATGCCCGGCCAGTTTTTCATAACAGGGCAAATGAAAAATGCTGTCGAGATAGTCGTCAAGAATTGCGATCTTCATTCCAAATCCCGCTATGTTTACCGTATGTAACGGTGTTTATTCGCCGTGATCACGGCACTTTGGGCGATACTCGCACCGAGAGAATGGTGGTGCAATACAGATCGTCCATATCCAGCTCTATCGCCCTTTCCACCTTTGCTTTTCCTTCCGGTTTGCCTCTATGCGATCCTGTAAAAACAGTGAAAGCCGCCAACCGGGATTGTGCCGACTGGCCATAAGGCTGCGCTTGGCTGCGATCACATCACCATGCCCTACCCCATAGATGTCTTGCAGCATCCAGTCTTCCATCGCCAGCATAGCGTCAACCTCGCGCAGGTTCCGCCGATACGCTTCGCGACGCACGCGCCATTTGGCCCCAAAACCCGTCATTCTGGCCCACACCCCATCGGACCTGCTGGTCACGTCGGTTTTGGCGGCTACCGTCGGCTCGCATGAAATTTGCGCTGCCATGGCCATCATCCTTTTCAAGTTTTCCCAATCACTGATAGCGAGATGATGAGGATTTCTTATTGATGAGACAAACGAGAAGATTTAACATCTTTGATTGAAAAAACTCATAAATTGGCAATCACATATGTCCTCTTTGCCCGGAAACCTGCCAAATCTTGATCTTGATCTGGCGCGGACCTTTGTCGCGATTTGTGAAACCGGCAACTTTTCGCGCGCGGCAGAACGGGTCAATCGCAGTGCCTCGGCCATCAGTCTTCAGGTCAAGAAGCTTGAGGAAATTATCGGATGCAGCCTGTTTGAACGCGAAACCCGCCGGGTGCGACTGACCCCGGATGGCGAGGTTTTATTGGGTTTTGCACGACGTCTTCTGCAGCTCAATGATGAGGTCATGTCACGCTTCCGCACCCCGGATTTTGCAGGGAAAGTGCAGCTTGGCGTGCCCAATGACAATGGGATCATCGCAATTCCCGAAATCATGCGCCGTTTTGCCATCAGCCACCCGCATGTCGAGGTCGATGTCTTTCTCGGCCCGACCGCAAGGCTGCGCCAGCGCATTGCCGACGGCACCACCGATATCGCCGTTTTCAGCTATGACCCCGAACTTGATCCGCAACCGCCAATCCATAGTGAACCGCTTGTCTGGCTTGGTGCACGCAACGGAATGGCGATTGAAAAACGCCCGCTTCCGGTCGCACTGGCCGAACCGGGATGTTATTGGCGGGCGATGGCATTGCGGGCGCTTGACGAGGCCGGGATCAATTACCGCGTTGCCTATACCAGCGAATTTTGTCAGGCCCAGATTGCCGCAACCGAGGCTGACCTTGCGATCTGTCCAGTCCCGATCAGCGTGATTTCCGATCGCCTGATCCATCTTGATGCCCGCCATGGACTGCCCGAGCTTGGCGAATACCGAATAACCCTGGCCAAGCGTCCCGGTACCGGCCCGGCAGAGGATGCCCTGGCGGAGCATGTCGTGAGCAGTTTTAAAATGGCGGCAGAGCGCGGCATGCGTCTTTTTGCCTGAGCATTTTGATAGCCGGTGTTGATGTCCGAATCTGGCGAGCCAGCCACGCCAACACGCTTTAAGATCCATTCCGTCACCACCACATTTCAGACGGATCATGGATATGAGCACGGATACCTGGATTGCCCTTTACTCGGAACAGGAACGCAACCGCACACTTGCAAGGCGCATTCCGGCAGGCCCGAAAGCACCCCGACCAGAACCGGGAAAAATCAGCCAGAGCCATGACCCATCCCCGCGCATGGATGGGCGGAGCTGGTTGATGCTGATTGTGCTTTCGGTGCTGTGGGGCGGGTCGTTTTTCTTTACCGAAATCGCGCTTGTCGATTTGCCGCCCTTTACCCTTGTTCTGGGGCGGGTGGCAATTGCCGCGATGATCCTGTGGTGGGTGGTCCTGTTGCGCCATATCGTGATCCCGCATGACCCGAAAATATGGCTGGGATTTCTTGTCATGGGGGCGCTTAACAATCTGATCCCCTTTTGCCTTATCGTCTGGGGACAGACCCATATTGCAAGCAGTCTGGCGGCAATCCTGAATGCGACGACACCGCTTTTCACCCTGATCATCGCCCATCTGACGACCGATAATGAAAGGCTGTCCCGGCGCAAGGTGATTGGCGTTCTGACCGGTTTTGTTGGCGTTATTATCGTCATCGGCCTGCCCGATGCCGTGGAAGCCCGCATAAGCAATATGACAAACATCGCCGCACTCGCGCCATTTGCGGTGCTTCTGGCCGCGGTCTCTTATGGGTGTGCGGGCGTGTTTGGCCGACGCTTCAAAAACAGCCCGCCGATCCTCACGGCCGCAGGCCAAACCAGCGCATCGAGCCTGATGCTGATCCCGCTTTGTATCCTTATCGATACCCCCTGGAACCTGCCGTTTCCCAAAACCGAAACCATCCTTGCCGTGCTGGGCATCGCGGCATTTAGCACGGCGCTGGCCTATATCCTGTATTTCCAGCTTCTGAAACGTGCGGGGGCCAGCAACCTTCTGCTCGTCACCTTCCTGATCCCGGTCAGCGCGATTTTGCTGGGCGTACTGTTTCTTGGCGAAACGCTGGCGCTACGCCAGATAGGCGGGATGGTGGTGATCGGATTGGGGCTTGCGGTGATTGATGGGCGGTTGATCGGGCGCAAAGGGAACCCGCGAAAGGTTTCGGCTTAGCCAAGCCGCCTATAAAGTTTCCCGAAAAAGTTCTTGATTTGTTCTTTTATTTATGTCATAAGAGAAAAGTCAACGGGAGAAATCCACCCGGACCGAAACCCGCGAGGCCTTGTGCCTCGCGGGTTTTTGCGTTTGGGGCTGGATGAAAGAGGTGATCAGGATGCAGGGACAAAGACGCAGAGCGGGTGGCGGGGCGACCCGCAGGATGTTGATTGGCGGATGGCGGAACCATTACGGCGGCGTTCTGCCCTAGGATTAAGGGGGCTAACCCGGTCATTTGTCATGACGGGAGAGGTGCGTCTTTTTGGCAAGGGAGCGTTAAATTCGCCGGGAGCGGCGGCAATGGCAGCATGGGCAGCGGCGAGCAACAGTGAGTTGCGGCCCGCCGACGGTGGACCAGTCGGGGCCGTATGCCCGAAGTCCGTCTGCGGGCCAAACTGGCGAAGGCCCGAGATGTGTCCGGGCTTCACCGGTTACCGGAAATGTCACCAAGGCCGGAAGGATGGCCATGGCAGCAGCAAGCCATGGCCCGTCGAAGATGGACAGGGCTGACAAGTGTGAGGACCTTGCGCCCGAAAACCGTTTGTTGGTGAGTTTGGCGCAAGCCCGAGGTTTGTCTGAACGCCGGAGTGGCAGGTTGTTGTCGTGGCCGGAAGGTGAGCAACGTGGGCCGGGAGGCCGATGGTGCTCCATTGGAGAGGTTGGTGAAGGCCTGAGGTTTGCCTGAGCACCGGAGAGGCAGGTTGCCGCCACCGCCCGAAAGTGAGCGACGTAGCCGAGAACCCGATAGCCGTCCGTCGGCGAGGTTGGCAATGGCCCTTGGTCTGTTCGGGCGTCGGGGATTGCGGCAAGGCGGGTTGGGGGCCGGTTTTGGGCGGCGTGGTGCGCCCTGCCCCTTCGGGGTCGTTTGCCGATCTGCCTTTGGTGACCCTGCCGCCGAATGGGCGCATCGAAAATGATCAGCACGAAGCCAGCCTGTGCGGGCCATCGAACCGATGATGCCAGAAGCAGACAATCCCGGCCGGGCGGCTTTCTGGTGCTGTGCGGCACCCTCCTGCCACCCGACCCTCATCACAAGCCAGTTTCAACACCGTCTTTGCCGATGAAAATAAATGTTACCGACAAAGAGGCGACAAATGAAATTCAAAACAGATGACGATGCACATAGTTTTGACATCTCACCAGAAGGTGCAGGTCTGGAAGGAATATATGATGGCGACAGCACGCAGAAATCATCGCTTGAATTCACCAATACCCTGCCAACAAGCGACGGTGAATTCAGCAAAGTTCCCAGCGGATGGATTGCACAGGACGGCTATATGACAACCAACCCCAAACAACAGGGACTTGGTTATATGATGTCATTTGCCGGCGCGACCATGGCCGCGCAAGGCGGTATCGAAAATGTGTTTGTGTCTTCCGGCAGTGTGGACGGCGGCGGACAGGCCGTTATTGCCGCACTGGGTGGTGCAAAATACGACCTTTCCGTCACCATGCAGGACGGCAAGACTGAAATCTTTGGCGGTTATGCGATCCCGGTCGCCAGCATGCTGGAAAAATCCACAGCAGGCTGGAAGGCAAAGGGCTGGGTGATCACGGACGACACGCTTTAATCGACCAATCCCAGATATTTCAGCCCCGGGCAGCTCAAGCTGACCGGGGCGACATCATCCTTACTGGTCGAAATAACACTCCTGATCGATATCGGCGAGCAATCCGGCTTCTGTCGGGGACCAATCCAACTGCCGACGCGTGATGTCGCTTGCCGCCGGGCAATCGAGTTTGGCGAAATGGGTGAACCAGCCGAAATGATCGGCGGCGGCGTCGGGGGTTTTGGATACGGTCGGCACACCCAGCCGTTTGCCAATCACCCCGGCGATCTCGCGAAAGGCGATGCCGGTTTCGGCGACCGGGTGATAGACGGCACCCGGCATCGCGACCTCTACCGCGCGGACATAGGCGTGTGCGGCGTCAAAGCGATGCACGGCGGGCCAGACATTACCGCCATCGCCGATATAGGCCGAAACGCCGGTTTCGCGGGCCTTGGCAATCAGGATCGGCACAAAGCCATGATCGCCCTTTCCATGCACCGATGGCGGCAGGCGCATGAGCGAAACGTTAAGCCCCTGCCCGACAAGCTCGGCAACGGCGCGTTCGGTCGCGACACGCGGCATGGCGTTTGGTCCGAAATCGGGCACGTCCTGCTCCGTCACCTGCATCCCACCGGCCAGAAGCCCGAGGCCAGAGGTCACGACAAGCGGCTTTTGCGTGCCCGCAATCGCATCGCCAAGGGCGGCGATGACCTCCGCATCCTCGGCACAGCTTTGGGCGTAGCGCGAAAAATCGTGATTGAACGCCGTGTGAATGATCCCGTCAGCCTCACGCGCCCCGGCGCGCAGGCTTTGGCGATCATCAAGATCACCGCGATGCACCGCCGCCCCGGCCGCCAAAAGCGCATTTGCCGACACATCGGACCGCGCCAGCCCCAAAACCTCATACCCGGCCGCGATCAGTTCGCGCACGACCGCCGATCCGACAAAGCCACTCGCCCCGGTTACAAAAATACGCAATTCCGTTCTCCACTTCACATTGCACATGATCAATGGCCGGAACGATATGCGATGGCGATTGGACGATCCATGCGCTATGATCCATATTACTTTTGCAATCGTCCAGAAAAGGCCCCCACCCCATGGATCCGCTTTCCGATATCCTGTCGCTGCTCAAGCCACGCAATTACATGTCGGCCGGGTTTGATGCCGCCGGTCCCTGGGCGATCCGCTTTGCCGATCAGGCCAATACCATCAAATGCGGCACCATCGTTTCCGGGCAATGCTATGTCAGCGTCGAAGACCTTGCGGGTCCCGTGCTGTTGACGGCGGGAAATTCCTTTGTCCTGCCGCGCGGGCGGACCTTCTTTCTGGCAAGCGATCCTGAATGCCCGCCGGTTGATGCGCCGCTGATCTTTGCCAAGGCCCAAAGCGGCGGGATCGTTCAGCATAATGGCGGCGGCGAATGCTTTATCGTCAGCAGCCGCTTTGCCCTTTCGGGGCCGCATGCCGACATGCTGCTGGCTTCCCTGCCGCCGGTTGTGCGGATTGAAAATGATCAGGATGAGGCGAGCCTGCGCTGGTCGGTCGAACGGATGATGCAGGAACTAAGCAACCCCCAGCCGGGCGGTTTTCTGGTGCTGCAACATCTGGCCCATACGGTGCTGGTGCAGGCCCTTCGGCTGCATCTGAGCAATGCGCAAGTCAGCGGTCAAAGTGACCGGGCTGCCCCAACCAGCCCAAATATCCCCAATGGCCCTGACATCCCCGACTGGTTCGCGGCGCTATCGGATAAGCAGATCGCAACCGCAATTGCCTGCATCCATGGGGACCCTGCCCATCCCTGGACGCTCAAGGAACTGGCCCGCCATGCGGGCATGTCACGCTCGGCTTTTGCCGCCCGGTTCCGCGATGTTGTTGCCGTCCCGCCGATGGCCTATCTGACCCGCTGGCGGATGCTGCTGGCGGGGGATCGCCTGACCCATTCGGGATTGCCGATTTCGGAAATTGCACTGTCGGTGGGGTATGAGTCTGAAAGTGCGTTCAGTACGGCTTTCAAGCGGGTGATGGGGTGTGCGCCGAGGAGGTTTGGGCGGTAGGGTGTTTGAGGTTTGGTCACAAAGACGATGACGCGATTGCGGAATTTTCTTCCCGGATTTTCCAAACTGCATCAGTGCAACATCAAGCATGACAGAACTTATGAGATGGGCTTCAAAGCCCGGATCCTGCACATCGATAGCGCACGAGAAAGGCATGGTTTCTGGCTTTTTGTTAGGTGCGGCACGAAAGGTTCGTGAAAGTAAATTCGTACCTTGTGCACTCCTTTTTCGATCCAATGGCTCCCCCGTCACAACCGGCCCGACAAAAAAGACACCAGAGATTGCAACAAGATTAAAATAATGCAATATAAACGTGAATTAACAAAAACTCATGCTGCGTCTATGGAGATCATTCCTTCATGAACTCAAATATTCGTTTCAAAGAATTCCTTCCAGAGTCATGTCCTCCAGCTACCGCTACGCCACCAGAACCTGAAAAGGTTATTAGGCTAGTCAGCCATCAAGGCTCTTTAACAGAGAAAGACTTTGCTTCTTACGCTGCGATCAACGAGCAAGGAAAACCAAACAATCTTTGCCCTTGCAGATGGGCCTCTTGTTCTGTATTCAGCGGACCCGAGAAAATTCATGCTGCTAGAGCAGTCGCTCGACTACCCAAATTTAGAAAACGAAATTTACGTTATGCCGCCTATCTTGAGCTCAACAATGATAGCGGTGTTTACGAACGCAGCCCTAACGGCAGTGCACATTGCGACTTATGGATGTATGAGCACTTCAACCCTATCGCAAATACTAATGATCCAATTGAGGATCTACTGAAATGAAAGCCCGGATCACCAAAGAGCTTCTAAATATTGATGGCCCTCAGATCGTTCTTCTTTCTGGGAGCGCCAATAGGCGTTTTATCGGGGTTGCTGTCGATTATCCAAACATGGAATACCCATTTTTTTGCTGCTCGGTTCACCAAGCAGATTGGATAAATTATATTGAAAATAAAGCTGACCTTCGCTTTTTATACGAAGCCGCAAAGGGCAGAAGTTATTATTTATTTGATTGGAATAAATGCAACGATGGTGAAGCGAATCTAAAAAAAGCTTCGCTGGACGACGTAGAAGACGAATCCCTATGGCCAGATCATGGTTTTTTCGCGTCGTATCATACTGTCGAAGTGAAAATATCTAATATCCAAAATGAAACAGAGCAAGATTTCTATATAGATGGGAAATGGGAACCAAACGAGTTTTCAAGCTTGTATGCAAAACTTGCCGATGTGTATGCATTAAGCTTCGTGCAGTCCCAGCTTTTATCGCCAAACACCAATCAATCGATAAAATCGTCTATTGAGGACGCTGTGGCTGACCGTATGTTCAAGGGCGGCGGTAGCTACATAGGTTTTTATGGAGATCTATCCAAACGTGTCTCTGGACAAAGTCAATTGACGGTTAACAAAATCCAATACGCATCGCCCGGCGTTATTAATATCCGAGGGAACAGCGATATTTTCGATCTAATGAAGGAAATCATAGCTGAATTTGAAGATAATTTTTCTACATGCCGAGATCTATACGGAAAAATTGACTCTGCTCTTTCTAAATTAAGACTGAAACGGCAATCTAGAAGTTCATCATTCCCATCCAAACAAATTGAAGATGATATGTTTGGCAAAGCAACAGAACTCTTAAAGGCGATAGGGTTTAAGAACACTCAAGAGCTTTACGTCGCGTGCAAAGGAGACGCTCTTGTTTATACAAAACTCTCTCTTTCAGTTTTTCGACGGGTGAATGGAATTCATAAATTCAGAGCACAGGGCAGACTAAGAATAGAAGATTAGACCTTTTAAAATCAAAAAGCGCCTAATTTTCTCCTTTTGAAGAGACTTGAGGAATGAACTTCATGATTCTTCTTAGAAGAAAATTCCACCAACTTATAAATAAACCCAATAGTAGCAACGTCTCTGACAAGATAGGTACTTCGCTTCCTAATGAACCGGTTGTTTTTTTGGGCAACACCGGTCCAAGGATGCCCCTCCCAAAAACGCCATGCGGGCAGGTCCCGCCCGGCGTTTGCAGCCTGATTCCATAATGTTATTGCTGTGGCTATTTGATCCGTTTGCGGAAGCTGTGAGAAAATTGCTAGACTGCACATTAAATAGTATGAAATCGCGTCAAGAGTTATAAATTATTTCACTTTCCTACAAAGACAGCCTTCTTAAATACTCATGCAATTTTCACTACTCTCTCACATATAACCCGTGCTGAACCCCACCTTCAGAGTCAAAGCAATCTTTAATCACATCAAAAAACTGATTGTCGTTGTGCTCGTATCGACGAAAAAGAGCATATGCGATCAAATCTGCCAGTTGAATTAGCCTAGAAGCCTTTGAATCTAAAAATAGCGGAACTTCAGCATAGTTCCGTGTTATTCCCCAAGTGTGCCCAGAGTACTTAAAATCTCTGGCTAAAGTCTGAATTCTTTGCTCAGTGGAAGATTTATCGAAGACCATAATCCCGCGCTGCGGGTCATTATGTTTCGTGTATAAACGCTGCAAAAACATATCGAAGCGGCTAGCAACCTGCTCGAATGCATGTATCACAGGGTCTTCATTAATTAATTCGGCCTTTTTCACTACTGCGCCAAACAAGCGAACACCTCTGCCATATTCCTTCTCGACTCCTTCATGCAAAGCATCTTTAATGGCCTGCAATCTATCGGGAAGCGGGTGTGCCTTCCAACCTTCTCGTCCTGAACGCATAGGCGAACCATGTAGTTCCACCTCATGCGGAGCTATAGAGTTAAACCTAACAGCAATCGAATTTAAACTCTGCTCAATCCAATGAGCTTTTCTCTCAAAAACGGCCACGCCAGCCAAAACGAAATATTTTTGAGATGGATCGGCGACCGAACCAGATTCATCAACATAAAAGAGATGCATAACAACCCTCAAAAATACTAGGCGTTAAAACTAAAAAGGCTGCCCTAAGGCAGCCTAAGAAGGTAAGCCGAGCAAGGAACTCCTTGAAGCACTGCATATTGGTCAGCGCACTCGACTTGTCGTATTATTTAATACTGCAAGCAAAGACCGTCAAGCGTTTCCTGTGGATAAATTTGTGGAAAATTTGGACAATTAAACGAAAGATCCACTACCGGTGGATATTTGGGTGTTATTCCACCTATCGGCAACCAATCCCCTTCAGGCAGAGCCTTTAGTATGGGTTTTTAATTGGTAGCCGAGGAGGGAATTGTAAAAACCAGCCTTTGGGCTGCTTTTTATCCTTGGGCTTTGCCCTGCGGACCGTTGCGCGTTTCGCGCAACGTCTCTCGAAAGCTGCGTGCCTCGCTTTCTCGCGAACCAGGGGGTTAAAGCCCTCTCCGAGGGTGCCAATTAAAAAACCCGCCAGGCTTTGCCTGACGGGTTTTTTAATTGGTAGCCGAGGAGGGACTTGAACCCCCGACACGCGGATTATGATTCCGCTGCTCTAACCAGCTGAGCTACTCGGCCGCAGAGTATGTATAGGGTATCTATTCTGCGGGTTCCGTAAGCGCCGGAACGGGGCGGTTTTTACGTCAGGGAACCGCCCCCGTCAAGCGCCTTTTTGACGTTTGGCGGAAAAAAGATATCCACAAAACCGTTCGGTAACCCTTTCATAAACCCATCCATAAACTTGGGGGCGAACCCTTCCCGTCCCTATCCCCACCCGCAGCAGGAAACGATTGTCAGTCAGGGGTGCCATAGGCCTGATAATAATGCTCTTTCCGGCGGGTCGCGTCGTAATCAAGATAAACCGCAAGCGCGATCATATAGATCGCCACCACCAGATGGAAGAACAGGGCAAAGGAGGTTTCAAGCCAAGCATAGGTCGGGGGTACGGAAATGCCCGGCACCATTCGCACAACCGTCACCGCAAGATATCCCCAGCCGATCAGATGAGACAGACGGCGTTTCCAGCGGCGCGGCACAATCGCGTGCCGGGCGGCGCGAAAGATGCTTGTCACCATAAACAGCAGAACGGCAATCTGCAGAAGCGAGGCATAGGCATAATCGAGCCCACCGTCCTGCCAGAGATGTGCCGCTGGCAACCAGGGCACAGGGTCGGTGCGTTGCACATACTGTCCCGCAACCCGAAAACCGTACAGGCCGGTCAGCAAGGCCATAAATGAAATATAACACCACCGGATCATGTCCACCCCCGTCAGACATTCCGTGGCCCACCTGCATGCGCAAAGCACGTCGCATATTTTTATGATCGGGGTTACCCGAATATTGTTGCGCACATCATAGCACAGTCGGGAACGCGAAAGAATCTTAATTACCGCAACGCAAAAGAAAAGGCCGGGATGGATCAGAGCCGTCATTCCGGGCGACGCGGCGCGCAGGCCCGGAATCCATATCCCATTGGAACAGAATGGATTCCCGCTTTCGCGGGAATGACGATCTGATTGGAAATGCGTCGTCAGCAGCCTGATGATCAGGCCGCCGTCGGGGCATGAGCCGCCAGAAGTTCCTGACGGGTGATCCAGCCGCCGCCCATCACCCGGTCACCGGCATAGAAAACACCCGCCTGCCCCGGTGCGATGCCAAACTGCGGGTCGTGCAGTTCGATGCGGGCAGCACCCGCGCCTTCGGGGTAGATGGTGGCCGGGGCCGGTGCCATGGCGGAGCGCAGTTTGACCTCGACCTCGACCCCGTTCGGGTCAATCGCGTCACCATCAAGCCAGTTCAGTTCCTTGACATAGACCATCTGGATCGCAAGCGCCGATTTCGGGCCGACCACGACCTGCCGGGTTTCGGGCAGGAGTTTGACGACATAAAGCGGTTCGGCCGTGCCACCGATGTTCAGACCGCGCCGCTGGCCGATGGTGTAATGGATCAGACCGCGATGATCGCCCAGCACATTGCCATCAAGATCAACGATCTGGCCCGGTTCACCGGCTTCGGGGCGGAGCTTTTCGACCAGACGGGCATATTTGCCATCCGGGACAAAGCAGATATCCTGACTGTCGGGCTTGTCGGCGACTTCAAGGCCGAATTTGGCGGCAAGCGCACGGGTTTCAGCCTTGCTCATCAGATGGCCAAGCGGGAAGCGCAGGAAATCGAGCTGTTCCTGGGTGGTGGTGAACAGGAAATAGCTTTGATCGCGATTGGGATCGGCCGCACGGTGCAGTTCGGCATGGCCGTTGGCACCCAGTTTACGCTGCACGTAATGACCCGTCGCCATGCAATCGGCGCCAAGGTCATGTGCGGTTTCCAGCAGATCGCGGAATTTGACCGTCTGATTGCATTTCACGCACGGGATCGGGGTTTCGCCGCGCATATAGCTGTCGGCAAAATCATCGATCACTTCTTCGCGGAAGCGTGATTCGTAATCGAGCACGTAATAGGGAATGTCGATATCCTCGGCCACCTTGCGCGCATCATAGATATCGCGCCCGGCACAGCAGGATTTGGCGCGTGACGGCGCATTCGCCCCCATATCGTAAAGCTGAAGGGTAATGCCGACCACGTCATAGCCTTCGGACTTCAGAAGGGCCGCAACGGCGGAGCTATCGACCCCGCCCGACATGGCAACAACCACGCGGGTATCTTTTGGGGCTTTGTCAAAGCCAAGAGAGTTCATTTTTCCCACCCATCCGCGGGTCAAGGCCGCGGCGACAAGAAGTTGATGTAAAATAGCGGCAGACCGAGACCAGTATCGGCATCCGATCCATGATCCCTGCCCCGCGTCATTCCCGCGAAGGCGGGAATCCAGCCTTACCCGGTATGCCGCGACGTGCGGCAAGATGGATTCCGGGTCTGCGCTTCGCTTCGCCCGGAATGACGGGAAGAGCAAAGCGGGTAGAGATCAACAAACCGGGCGGTTTTAACCAGCCCAGAAAGCATGTTCGCACTCATATAAGGCATCTGCGCCTATTTTGCCAGATCAAGCCCCATCTGCCAGAAATCGGCTTCAAGGCGGCTTGCCCTGGCGAAGATTTCCGTGAGGCCCGCAATCCGTGCATCCCCCCCGCGGGTTTGCGCGGTATGTTCCAGAAGATCGATTTCGGCCTTTGCCACGTCCTGGAATTCGGTCGAGGCATACATCTCGATCCAGGGGCGGTACGGATTTCCGTCGAGCCTTGTATCAGAACTTGCCATCAGGCGGTTTGCGATTTCGGCATAGCCAACCATACAGGGCATCAGGGCGACCTGAAGATCAACCACATCGCCCCGCGCACCGCAATCGAGCACATAGCGGGTATAGGTGATGCAGGCGCGTGCCTCTGACTCCGCCACGATGTCGGCCTCTGACAGGCCCCAGCCTTTGCAGAAATCGAGATGCAGGCTCATTTCCATATCAAGGATCGCATGCACGGTGCCGGAAAACTGGCGCATGGCACGCAGATCATCGGCCTTGTAGGTTGCGAGTGCATAGGCACGCGCGAACTGGATCAGGAACAGGTAATCCTGAATGAGGTAGTGCTTAAAGGCGGCTTCGGGCAGGGTTCCATTGCCAAGCTGCTTGACGAAGTCGTGGCAGACATAGCTTTGCCATGCATCGGGGGCATTGGTGCGAAGACGGCCAAACAGGCTTTGGGCCGGGATGATGTCGGTGAAGGTGTCGGTCATGGTTGTCAAAGCCCCTGCCCGTGATGGTGTGCAGATAAGGTATGGATAGAACAAAGCCAGCCTGCGGAAGGGTCCGGGCTGGCTTGTATCGATGCGGGTTCTGCTGTCTGGATTCCCGCCTTCGCGGGAATGACGTGTTAGCAGGTCCTAATCGTCGCGTTCATCGATCCATGCCATCTGGATGGCTTCGAGGATCTTCTCGTTTGATTTCGCGGGATCGTCGTCGAAGCCGTCAAGCTCACAGATCCATTTATGCAGATCGGTGTAACGCAGATTGACGTTATCCTTGTCGGGATGGGCTTCTTCAAGCTCGATCGCGATATCCTGAATATCTGTCCAGCGCATGGGTGTCCCCCTTTGGGCTTGGGCGGAAATTTCGATGTTACTTGTCGACCATCATGTTGCGCGTGGCAGACGGCAGCATGACGCGAAGCCCGTCGAGCTCGTCGCTCATGATGATCTGGCAGCCAAGGCGCGAGGTTTCGGTCAGGCCGAATGCGAGGTCAAGCATGTCTTCCTCGTCTTCGCTTGGCTCGTCAAGTTTGTCAAACCAGCTATCGTCAACAACGACATGGCAGGTCGAACACGCCAGCGATCCTTCGCAGGCACCTTCAAGGTCGATGCCATTCTTGTGGGCAGCTTCCAGAACGGACAGACCGTCGGCAACGTCAAATTCCTTTTCGGTGCCATCGGGTTCAACAAAAACGATCTTAGGCATCTGTGCCTTTCTCCTCGGTAATACTTTTTTCGTTCGATCTCTGGTCCGACCTGACCTTGGCGGTTGCACGGGACAATCGCCGCAGTTGGCCGGTTTGTCAATTATGTCTGGCCCCTAATTAACCTGATCGACATTGCGACCGGCAAGGGCCTGACGGATACGGGCGTCCATACGGGCCTCGGCAAAGGGCCGCGATGCGTCTTCAAGCGCCTCGGCCTGTTCGTTGATAAGGTCGCGATCCTCGCCCGACATGGCGGCTTCGAGTTTGGCAATCGCGCCTGCGATATTGTCTTCGTCCTCTGGCGTCAGAAGGGCACGGTCAGCATTCATTGCGGCCTGCACGGCAAGCACATTGCGGCGTGCCTCGACCCGGGCTTCGGTCAGGAGGCGCATTTCCATATCCTCGCGGGCATGGACCATGCTTTCGCGCAGCATGTTGGCCATATCAAGCTCGTTAATCCCATAGGTCGGCTTGACGGCGACTTCCTGTTCGGTGCCGGTGGTTTCCTCGCGCGCCGATACGGTCAGAAGGCCGTCGGCATCGACATTGAAGGTTACCTTGATGCGTGCAGCGCCAGCCGCCATTGACGGAATGCCGGTCAGGGCAAAGCGCGCAAGCGAGCGGCATTGATCGACCATTTCGCGTTCGCCCTGCACCACATGGATCATCATGGCCGACTGGCCATCCTGATAGGTGGTGAATTCCTGTGCCTTGGCGACCGGGATCGGGGTATTGCGGTCAATGACCTTTTCGACAATCCCGCCCATGGTTTCAAGACCGAGCGACAAGGGCGTGACATCCAGCAGAAGGTTGTCAGAGCCGCCCGTCAGAGCCTCTGCCTGAAGGGCAGCGCCAAGGGCAACGACTTCGTCCGGATCGATATCGGAAAGCGGGTCCTGCTCAAACAGATCGGCCACGGCACGGCGGACGGCAGGCACACGGGTCGAGCCGCCGACCAGCACCACGCCCTTGACGTCATCAGCCATGACATCGGCGTCATCAAGGACCTGTTCGGTGATCGCAATCGTGCGCGATACCAGTTTGGCAATCATCGCATCAAACGCGGCACGGGTGACCGTATGGGTCGTGTCAGAACCGCCGAGCGAGACGGTGACGCTGGTTTCATCGGCATCGGTAAGCGCCTCTTTGACCTTGCGCGCGGTTTTAAGCAGGCGTTTGGCATCCGACGCATCGAGATCATCGGTGGTGCCGCCACTTTTACGTTCGGCCAGAAGATGTTCGGCAATGGCGTGATCGAAATCATCACCGCCAAGGGCCGCATCGCCGCCGGTAGCCTTCACCTGGAAGACGCCCTTTTGCATTTTAAGCAGGGAAATATCGAACGTGCCGCCGCCAAGGTCGTAAACGGCATAAAGACCTTCTGCGCCGTTATCGAGGCCATAGGCAAGGGCGGCCGCGGTTGGCTCGTTCACCAGACGCAGGACTTCGATCCCGGCCAGACGGGCGGCGTCCTTGGTCGCGGTGCGCGCACCATCATCGAAATAGGCCGGAACGGTGATGACCGCCTTTTCAACCGGCTTGCCAAGGCTTTCCTCGGCCCGTGCGCGCAATGCACGCAGGATATCGGCGGAAACCTCCACCGGGGTCAGGACGCGGTCACCGACATTAAGTCGCACCATCATCGGTTCACCCGATTTTGAGGCGTCCTCGGCCGGGACTTCGACATGATAGGGCAGCGTACCGGCGATGGATTTGACATCGGCAATGCCGCGCCCCATCAGGCGTTTGACCGACGAGACGACGCGATCCGCATTATCGTTGATCTGATCACGGGCGGCCTCGCCCACCACCGGATCGGCACCCGCGCCATAATAGACCACGGATGGCACGATGGCATTGCCACCGGATGTATCGCGGAGCACTTCGGGTTTTTCATCGTTCGAGATCGCGACGACGGAGTTTGTCGTGCCCAGATCGATGCCAACGGCAAGCTGGCGTTCATCTTCGTGGGGCAGCGGCGTCTGGCCCGGTTCGTGGATCTTTAGCAAAGCCATGAATTCTATCCGTTCTTTTTAAATGATCAGGCGGCGGCAAGACGCGATTTCTTCGCGCGCGCTTCCTCGGTCATTTTCATCAGGTATCTAAGCCGGGTTGTCAGTTTTTTGGCCCGGTCATATGCGTTCTGGTCGAGCGCCTCGGCAACGTCCTTTTCACACGCGCGGGCGGCCTTGCGGGTATCCTTGATCATGGCGTCGACCGCATTGCGATCATCGGCATCATGCAGAGCTTCGCGCATTTCCATGGCTTCCATCAGAAGCTCCGGATCGTTGACCGTGTGCCCCTCGCCACCTTCGGGTTCGTGACCCGCCAGACGCATAAGATATTCCGCACGTGCGACCGGGTTTTTAAGGGTTTCGAACGCACCATTAAGGGTTGCCGCCTGCTGTGACGACAGGGCCTGCTCGCGGGCAGATTTTGATGCGAAGCGGTCGGGATGGAGCAACTGCTGCTGCTTGAGATAGGTCGCCTCTATCGCATCGACATCGATGATGAAGGTGCGTTCCAGGCCAAAGCGCGTGAAATGGTCAAGCTGGCCGGGGGGCTGGATGGCATTGCAGGTATCGCAAAACAGGGCTGATGCCTCGACCGGGCCCTTGCAGGACCAGCAGACTTTATGCTGCGGCTGTTCTGCGGTGCGCGTTTCTGAGGTACCGGTATTGCTCACGCTATGCACTTTCGAGATTTAAAAACAAACGACAAAACGAATAAAGACGGACGTCAGATGCCGGAAAATAAGGCCAAAAATAACAGCGACCGCCCTTTTGTCAGTCGATGGCCCCGACGATATCGGTTGATATCACCGGGGCCATGACAGTCAGAAAGCAGGGAAAACCCGGCGGGCCGTCAGACGTGGAAGGATTCCCCGCAGCCGCAACGCCCCTTTTCATTGGGGTTACGGAACACGAAACCTTCTTCCATCTTGTTGACCTCGTAATCCATCTCGGTGCCAAGCACGAACATGATGGCTTTTGGGTCAATCAGAAGCTTCACGCCATCCTCCAGCTCGACGACTTCTTCGAAGCCCGATGCATCATCTGCATATTCAAGCGTGTAGGACAGACCCGAGCACCCTTTGCTGCGCACGCCAAGGCGGATGCCTTCGGACGGTTTGCCGCGGCTATCAAGTAACGCCTTGATATGAACAAGCGCCTCCGGGGTGACACTGATCGGGGACGGTAATGCCATAGTCTTCTCCTGAATTCCCGAAAACGACGGGGTCGTGAAGCTGCTTATTCAGCAGCTTCGACTTCGCCCTGACCGTTTTTGGTTTTGTAGTCGGCGATCGCTGCCTTGATGGCATCTTCTGCCAGGATCGAGCAGTGAATCTTCACCGGCGGCAAAGCCAGTTCTTCGGCGATCTGCGAGTTCTTGATCGAACCGGCTTCGTCAAGCGACTTGCCCTTGACCCATTCGGTGATCAGCGAGCTTGACGCAATGGCCGAACCGCAACCGAACGTCTTGAACTTTGCATCTTCGATGATCCCGTCTGCGGTCACCTTGATCTGCAATTTCATGACGTCGCCACAGGCCGGTGCGCCGACCAGACCGGTCCCGACAGACGTTTCGTTCTTGTCCATCGAACCGACATTGCGCGGGTTTTCGTAATGGTCGATCAGCTTTTCACTATAAGCCATGGTAAAAGTCCTCCTAAAAGTCCTGTTTCTCTCTCACGAGAAGGAATAGTTCGTTACGCTTAGTGTTCAGCCCACTCGATCGACTTGATGTCGATGCCTTCCTGGGCCATTTCCCAAAGCGGGCTCATTTCACGCAGACGTTCGACAGCGACACAGATCGAGTCAATCGCCTGATCAAGCTCTTCGCGGGTGGTATAGCGACCGATGCCGATACGAAGCGAGGTATGGGCGAGTTCTTCGTCAACACCCAGCGCACGCAGAACGTATGACGGCTCAAGCGACGCCGAGGTACATGCCGAACCCGACGAGACCGCAATGTTCTTGATGTCCATCAGAAGGCTTTCGCCTTCGACATAGGCAAAGGAAACATTGAGGTTGCCGGCAACGCGCTGCGTTTCATCACCGTTCAGGTAGATGTCGGCAAGGCGGTCACGGAAACGCTTCATGGTGTAGTCACGCAGTTCCATGATGCGGGCATTTTCTTCGGCCATTTCGTTCATGGCGATGTCGCAGGCCTTGCCCAGACCAACGATCAGCGGGGTCGGCAGCGTACCGGAACGCATGCCGCGTTCCTGACCACCACCAGTGATCTGTGCGATGACGCGAACACGCGGACGACGGCGGACATAAAGCGCACCAATGCCTTTCGGGCCATAAATCTTGTGGCCGGAAATCGACATCAGGTCGATTTTCATCTCGTCAACGTCGAGCGGAATCTTGCCAACCGCCTGCGCGCAATCGGTGTGGAAGAACACACCACGCTCGCGGCAGATTTCGCCGATTTCCTTCAGCGGCTGGATCACGCCGATTTCGTTGTTCACCGCCATGACGGACACAATCGCGGTTTCGTCGGTGATCGCGGTTTTAAGCTGTTCAAGGTCGATCAGGCCGTTATCCTTGACGCCAAGATAGGTAACTTTGAAACCTTCCTGTTCAAGGTGACGGGCACTGTCGAGCACGCATTTATGCTCGGTCACGACCGTGATCAGGTGCGGCTTTTTCTTGCCGTAGAACTTCATCACGCCTTTGAGCGCAAGGTTGTTCGATTCAGTCGCACCCGAGGTGAAAATGATCTCTTTGGACGAGGCGCCAATGATCTTGGCGACCTGGTCACGTGCGACCTCGACCGCATCTTCCGCTTCCCAGCCAAAGCTGTGGTTGCGCGAATGCGGGTTACCGAACTTCTCGGTGAAGTACGGCAGCATGGTTTCCACCACGCGCGGATCGGTCGGCGTCGTTGCCTGGTAATCCAGATAGATCGGCTTTGCTTTAAGCTCGTTCATAGTTAAGGCTTCCTCACTCACTCTTTGTCAGGCAGCGTGGCGCGCACTTTTCTTACGCACTGCATTGCCCCGCATCCGGCTCCAAACGCGGATAAATGTATCAATCTCGTCATTGGTGGTTTCCAGTCCCAGACTGACCCTTATGGCCGATCCGGCATCGGTAACCCCCATTTCCTTCAATACGTGGCTTTCACGTACCTTGCCTGATGAACAGGCTGATCCCGAACTGATCGCAATCCCTGCAAGATCCATGGCCATCACCTGGGTTTCCCCCGGCATGCCCGGCAGGATCAGGCAACTGGTATTGACCAGTCGATCCGTTCCTTTTCCGGCGATCAGAAGTTCGGGGGCTTCTGATGCCAAAACCGTTTCCAGACGATCACGCAGATCGCGGATATCGTCCATTTTCGACCGGGTGGTTTCGCACCGTTCGGCCGCGGCACCAAAGCCCGCGATCCCGATGGTATTTTCCGTGCCACCCCGTCGGTATTTTTCCTGCCCGCCGCCGCGGATTTGCGGCACCAGCATCACACCGGGCGCGATTGCCAGCGCACCAACCCCTTTGGGGCCGCCGATCTTGTGGGCCGAAATCGATATCATATCGACCAGAAGCTGGCCCATATCGACCGGCATGCGGCCCAATGCCTGAACGGCATCGCAATGGACCTTTGCACCATATTCACGCGCCAGCAGGCCGACTTTGGCCACCGGCTGAATGACGCCGGTTTCATTGTTGGCCAGCATCACCGAAACCAGAACCTTTTGCCCGGCATCCGATGCCGCACGCAGCATGGTTTCAAGGACGGCCAGATCAATGACGCCATTGGCATCAACCGGAATGCGTTTCGCATCAGACCGTGCCTCGATCACCGAGGGATGTTCGACCGCACTGGTAAATACGGTGACATCCTCAAGCCCGTTCAGGGCCAGATTGTTGGCCTCGGTACCGCCGCTTGTGAAAATCACGCGTTCGGCGTCACCACCAACCAGATCGGCGATCCGGCGACGGGCATGATCGACAATCTTGCGTGCCGCACGGCCGGATGCATGAACCGATGACGGGTTACCCGCGACTTCCATCGCCGCATGCATTGCCTGCCGTGCTTCGTGGCACAGCGGCGCGCTTGCGTTGTAATCAAGGTAAACCGGGTTGGTCATCAGTTTAAAATCATCCTTATTCGCATTCTCTTATTCTGCCCTCGATATAGAGGACAAGTTACTGGGCTGCAACCTGGCTCGGCTCTTTGATTTTCGTGGTCCGCGGTTCAAACATCCGGGTCGATCCGGAAACACGGCGATCCACAACGTCGGCCAGGCTGACAGAGGCCAGATAAAGATAAATCTGGTTGCCAAGTTCTTCCCACAATTCATGGGTCAGACACCGGCCCTGATTGGATTTGCAGCCCTTTGGCGATCCCGATTTGCACCGGGTTGCGCGGATCGGCTCGTCCACGGCGAGGATCACATCGGCAATCCGGGTATCCTCGGCGGTGCGGGCCAGCAGATAACCGCCACCCGGACCACGCACGGAACGGACAAGCCCGCCTTTGCGCAATTTGCCAAAAAGCTGTTCCAGATAGGACAGGGATATTTCCTGACGGTCCGCAATATCGGCAAGCGCGACCGGCCGGTCCCTGCTGCTATCAGCGAGATCGACCATCGCCATCACGGCATAGCGGCCTTTTGTACTCAGCTTCACGGTTCGTCCTCCTACCTGTCGATCAAGACCCGAACTGTCGGGAAATGATCACAAGCTCTGTATTTCCTTTATGGGCGATCAACATGTCGATTTGATGCCCCTGTCTTTACCCGCCCGATTTCAGGCGGGCCAAAATTACTCGGATGCCGCGACAATCCGCGGCTTTGCCGGTTTATCCGCACCGGCAGCAGCGCCTGCCTTGTCGGCTTCGAGGGCGGCAACCTGATTGCGCAGCGTCTGGACTTCGCGGCCCAGTTCTTCAAGAGCGCGGGCAACCGGATCGGGCAGATCGCCCAGCGGCGTGCCATAGGCACAGAAACGATCATCTTTTTCCCGACGCACGATGCGGGCGGGGATACCGACCACGGTCGCACCTTCGGGGACTTCGGACAGCACGACGGCGTTGCCACCAACACGCGCATTCTTGCGGACAATGAACGGACCAAGGATCTGCGCGCCAGAGCCGACAATCACACCATCTTCAAGGGTCGGGTGACGTTTCAGCCCGCGCTGGCCGTCACTGTTCACACTTGGCGATGTCCCGCCAAGGGTTACCCCCTGATAAAGCGTCACATCATCGCCGATCTCGGCGGTTTCACCAATCACGACCCCCATGCCGTGGTCGATGAAGAAGCGTTTGCCGATAGTCGCACCGGGGTGAATTTCGATCCCGGTCAGCCAGCGCAAAATCTGTGACAGGAAGCGTGCGGTTAAACGAAAACCGCGCTTCCACAGCCAGTTTGTGCCACGATATCCCATGATTGCATGAAACGCCGGATAGCTGATCACGACTTCCCAGCGGGAACGCGCCGCAGGATCACGGGCGATCATCGCGTCTATTTCCTGACGAATTAGCTTGAACATCGGGCTATCCACTGTGTAATTAGTAGCTTCGATTCCCGGCAGCCGACATCGTTGCCCGCTTGCGCGAACCGCGCAAAACGGACAGCAATGATGCCATCGGGTTAGCCGGAATATAGGATAACCGAGTAACCTGGTCAAGTATTTGCCCAAAGCAATTTATGCACAAAAACGAAAAAACCTACAAAAATACTCGGATATATTCTTCACTCACCCCATTCCATTCGTGGACAGGAGCAGTCTGATCCATGCCTGAGGTCATTTTTAACGGCCCCGAAGGCCGCCTTGAAGGTCGCTATCACCACAATGGCGCAGACGATTCGCCCATTGCGCTTATTCTTCATCCGCACCCCCAGCAGGGCGGCACGATGAACAACAAGCTGTGCTTTAACATGTTCAACATGTTCAAGGATCGCGGCTATTCGGTCATGCGTTTCAATTTCCGCGGTGTCGGACGCTCGCAGGGCGTTTATGACCAGGGGATCGGCGAATTGTCGGATGCGGCATCCGCACTTGACTGGATGCAGACCTATAACGCCAATGCCCGCGCAACCTGGGTTGCCGGTTATTCGTTCGGTTCGTGGATCGGCATGCAGCTTTTGATGCGCCGCCCGGAAATCGACGGCTTTATTTCGGTCGCGGCCCCGGCCAGTGAATATGACTTCACCTTCCTGGCCCCCTGCCCGTCATCCGGGATCATGATCCACGGGTCGCACGACACCAACATTCCGCTGTCCTCGGTCAACAAGCTTGCCGACAAGCTGAACGCCCAGAAAGGCATCGAAATTGATATGTGCACCCTCGAAGGTGCCGATCATTACTTTGCCAAGCAGCAGGACGAAGTGATCAAGAAAACGGTCGCCTATCTGGACAAGCGCAACGCGTAATCGCGCAACGCCAGCCAAAAAGACCAAAGGCCGCCTGATCAGGCGGCCTTTTTGCTGTGATAGAGCTTTCCACCCCGGCACGGTTCCGGCACACCGGTTGTCCCCGGAAAGCTTAGCGGCAGATCGCACAGGTGGCGCACGGCAAGATAGCCAAAACATTCGGCTTCTAGCGCATCGCCATCCCAGTCAAGTTCATCGACAGATCGCACCGGCACGCCGAGCCGATTGTTTAATTGCGCCATCAGATAGTTATTATGCCGCCCGCCCCCGCAGACAAACCATTGCAAGGGGGCTTCGGGCAGATGATTAACGCCTGCGACGATTGCCGCCACCGTGCATTGCGCCAGTGTTGCCGCCCCGTCGGCAACGCCAAGTTTTGCCTCGGCCACCAGCCCATCAATGCGGAGCGCCATATCCTCGCGATCAAGTGATTTGGGCGGGATGCGGTCGAAATACGGGTCTTCGAGAAATCTGACTTCGATCATCGGGTCCGGCAGGCCGGATGCGGCGGTTGCACCATTCAGGTCAACCGGTGTGCCGGTATGGCGCAGCATCCAGTCATCAATCCGCGCATTGCCGGGGCCGCAATCAAAGGCCAGCAGTTCCTCGTCCGGGCCGATCCATGTCACATTGGAAACACCACCGATATTCAGCACCGCAACCGGCATATCAACACCGGCACTTTTCATCAGTGCCGCATGATAAACCGGTGCCAGCGGTGCCCCCTCGCCCCCGGCGGCAACATCGGCCAGCCTGAAATCGGCGACAACCGGAATGCCGGTTTTTTCGGCCAGCATATCGGGTGTGCCGATCTGGCGCGTGATCCCCGATGCCGGTTCATGAAACACGGTCTGTCCATGAAACCCGATCACACCGATTTCAGATGGTGAAATCGATGCACGATCCAGCAGCATGTTAACGGCATCAACATGCACAAGCGTCAGATCGTCGGCCACGACATGTTCGGTATTGGTGGCACTGCGATTGCCAAAGCAGGCGCGCATGCGTTCGCGCAATTCGGGGCTATAAGGCACGAAAACAGCATGACCGGTGCGCCGGACTTCGACGCCATCGGTTTCAATCAATGCCGCATCCACCCCGTCAAGGGATGTGCCGCTCATCATGCCGATGGCCTTGATCCAGCCGGTTGTCATTTTGTACTCCATTCCCGTATGCGTTTTTGCGTCTGTCGGTGCCGCAAGAGCGCAGATTAAGCCCGATTTATCGCGAAATCGTTACCATGCATAGCAAACAGGGCGTCGATGCGTTGCCGTGGGGATATTTTCTGTGCTAGATCATCGCGTCCGCCCTTTGGGGTGCTCGTATTTTTACACTCACAACCAACATAGCGCAAAAACCATGACTGAACTGAAGTCTGATTTTCTCCGCGTCATGAATGACCGCGGTTACATCCACCAATGTACTGATCTTGAAGGGCTTGATGCCTATGCGTCAGAAAAAAAGGTGGTGTGCTATGTGGGCTATGATTGCACCGCAGACAGCCTGCATGTCGGGTCGCTTGTTTCGATCATGATGCTGCGCTGGTTGCAGAAAACCGGCCATAAGCCGATTGTCCTGATGGGCGGCGGTACGACCCGCGTTGGCGATCCGACCGGCCGTGATGATGCCCGCCCGGTTCTGACCGATGAAATCATTGCCGCCAACATGGCCGGGATCAAAAAGGTCTTTCAGCAGTTCCTGACCTTTGGCGATGGCCCGACCGATGCGGTCATGGTCAACAATGCCGACTGGCTGGACAAGATCAATTACATCGAATTCCTGCGTGATTTCGGTCGCCATTTCTCGGTCAACCGGATGCTGAGCTTTGATTCCGTCAAGCTGCGTCTGGAACGTGAACAGTCGCTGAGCTTCCTTGAATTCAACTATATGATCCTGCAGGCCTATGACTTTGTCGAACTGCAGCGCAAATATGGCTGCGTTCTGCAGATGGGCGGTTCGGACCAGTGGGGCAATATCGTCAATGGCGTCGAGCTTGGCCGTCGCGTGGATGACAGCGCGCTGTTTGGCCTGACCACGCCGCTTATGACCACCGCATCGGGTGCGAAGATGGGCAAGACGGCATCGGGTGCTGTCTGGCTGAACGAGGAACGCCTGTCGGCCTATGATTATTACCAGTTCTGGCGCAACAGCGAAGATGCGGACGTCATCAAGTTCATGCGCCTGTTTACCGAGCTGTCGCTTGAACAGATCGAAGAATACGCAAAGCTTGAAGGTTCGGATATCAACGAAGCCAAGAAGATTCTGGCATTCGAAGCCGTCAAACTGTGCCGCGGTGAAGAAGCCGCCCTTGCGGCAGCGGAAACCGCACGCAAAACGTTTGAGGAAGGCGTTCTGGCCGATGATCTGCCGACTGTCGAAGTTCCGAAATCGGAAATCGAGGCCGGTATTCCGGCATTTGATCTGTTCCGTCGTGCCGACCTTGCCAAATCGGGCGGTGAAGCACGTCGCCTGATCAAGGGTGGCGGGGCCAAGATCAATGACGAGAAAGTCGATGATGAAAACATCACCATTGGCGGTGATGCGATCAATGCAGATGGCGTCATCAAGCTTTCGGCGGGCAAGAAGCGCCACGTTCTGATCAAGCCGGTCTAAGCAGGTCGCGTTCAAACACGTGCTAGAATACAAAAGGCCCCGGACATTTCCGGGGCCTTTTTGATGTTGTCTGTACCCTGCCGTCCTTAACCGGGTTCGGCCCCGGTGATCAGGTTGCGGAACACGCCGGGCACAAAGGTCGATAGCGGATTGACCGTGACTTCCGGGTCTTCAAGCGCACCTTCGATGGTATAGGTCGGGGCGAAAATACCCCCGCCTTCCTCGCCCACCAGCAAATCGCCCAGAAGCGGGATCGCGCCAAGGGCAGAGTTCAGCGAATAGATCGGCACGATTGAGCCGGCCAGACGGATTTCGGATTTGGCCAGATCAATCGACCCATTGCTGGTGACGCCAACCGCCGATCCGTTGGCGGCGAATTTGCTAAGCGAGAGCACATCATTGGCATAGGTGAAATCGCCGTTCAGTTCGGAAAACGCAATCCCATTCCCGCCCAGCACATCGGCAAGCCCGGTCAGGGATGCCGCGCCGAGCACGCGGGCGGCAAGCGGTGCGTTCACCGCACGGAAGGCGGTAATATTGACCTTGCCGGTGAAGGGTTGCGACCATGTGCTGTCATCGACCGTCCCCTCGATGGTCAGTGCCCCGCCCAGCAGGTTTTCATAAAGATCGACCGCACGCAGGAATTTGCCTGCATCGTCGCTGGTCAGGCGAACGTTGCGCGTTTTCGGGTCCTTGCGTTCGACCTGGGCAAAGACATTGGTCCGATCCCCCATCGTTCCGTTCAGGACCAGACCATCCCATTCGTCACCAACAACGTGAATTGACCCGTCAATTTCATCGATCAATTCACCATTGGCCATGATCAGCTGATCGATGGACAGGAAGATATCGGTCCGCCCGCCGGTCCGGGATGCGTTTTGGCCGATGCCACCGCTATTGGGGCTTTCGGCGGGGCCGGGGTCGCGCGGGGCATCGTCATCACCGACAAGCCATGGCTGGGCATCGGCCTGCCGGGCGTTGATTTCAATTTCGCGGTTTTCGCCCGTCTGATGCAAAAGGATCGATCCATCGCGCAGAACCGGACGTTCGCCCTTGATCAGGAAGTCGGCTGCTTCGAGACGGATGTCCATCGCATCGAAATCCCCCGCCGGGTTTGCCGTTTTTTCCGAACCGTCCGTTGGCTTATCTTCGACAAACGGACGCAGATCAAACTGCTTGCCCTTCAGATCGACCAGAAGTTTGCCGCCCTGATCAACCGTAATGGCGCCTGCAATCGCAAGGTTTTCTCGGAAGCGCGTATCGGCCAGATTAACCGTGAATTTATCCGCAATCGGGCTATCTCCGCGCCAGCGCCCCTTGGCCTTGGCGACCAGTTCGGGTGCCATCAGATCAAAGGACCGGACTTCGCCCGCGCCATTGGCCTTGACGGTCAGATCGAACGCAAGGCTGGCATCCTGCCCCGGCGTTTTATGATAATCGACCATATCAAGCGCAATATCAGCCGCAGACAGGCTGGTCTGCGCCTTGATGGCGACCTCGTTGCTGCGCAGATGTTCGATGGTGACCTTGCCGGTCGCGACACCGCTCAGATAGGGATCAGCGGCAAAACCGACCTGCTCCAGCGCGGCGAGATCAAGATCGCCTTCAAGGTCATAGTGGCTGATGACGGGGGTATCATCGGCAAAGCTTTCGACCCATTTGATGTTGGTTCGTCCCTTGCCAATTGCGGCCTCTCCCGACAGTTCGAGCCCCTTGGTATTGACCTGCAATTCAAAGGTGCCATCGGAAATATCAAGATCGCGGAACGCATCGGTAATTGCGGCATTTTCGATGCGTGAAGCGGCTGCGACCTCGACATCATCAAACGACAGATCCTTTAACAACGGGAAATGCAGCTTCACACGGGTTGCCTGTTCACCTTCGATCTGTGCCGGATCGATACCGAGCTGTGTGGCAAAACCAAGCGGTTCTTCATCGATCATTTCAAGCGCATTGCGCGCACCACCATGGGCGACGATTTCGAAATCGGCCATTTCGCTGTCGGTATCGAGCTGCGAGAAAACAAGCGTTGCCTCGTCAACGACGATGCCGTCGGCTTCGCCTTCATTAACGAAGATGCTGAAGCTTGACTGATCAAACTCCGCCCGGCCGCCTGCGCCCAGAACCGATGGCATATCGCCAAGGTAATGAACGGTAACGCCGGTCATGTTCATTTCGCCGTCCAGATGATCGACAACGATATTGCCGGTTTCATCCTGATGCAGTCTGGTGCGCAGTTCGGCCTGATGAACGATGCCCTCGGTCAGGTTTTCAACCACCCATGTCCGCGCATTGTCGCCAACGGTTTCGGGCCACAATTGCGGCAGGTCGTTGGTCCGGACGTCGGTTGCCGTGGCGGTGATATCGATGGCCCACTGGCCAAGCGGATTTATTGCCTGCCCTTTCAGGACAGCCGCGGTTTCGCCAGCTTCGATCCGGACATCGTCAAAGCTTAGCCGACCGGGTACGAAGCTTAAGCCCACCTTGCCGCCGGTGACGTGATAGGCCGCAACCATTGGGGCGGGCAGATCGACCCGGCCCACACCAAGGTCAAGATCGGTGCCAAGCTCGATCACACTGCCATCCGCGCCAAGCTTTGCCGTAAGCCTGCCGGATACCGGGACATCCACCCCGGCCAGATCAATAAACGTATCCGATATGCTGGTCAGGTTTGACGGGATGACTTCGCCAATATCGGCCACCATGTCGATTTCCTCGACCCGGCTGTCATATTCGGCCGTAACATTGACATCGGTTGATACCAGCCCGGCATTGACCTTCATCGTTGCTTCGGCGTGAATGCCCATCGGTTTGCGTGACAGACGGATATCGGCAGACGGTGCCGCCCAGACAAGATCAAGGGCCTCGTCCCATACTTGAAGATCCGCGCCAGATACGCCGAAGCTTTCGAAATAGGCGGCGGCGGGAAAATCGGCCATCTCGCCCGACAGGATCGCGACAATTTCGCGCATGGCCGCACTGCCATCGCGAATACCGCGTTGCGCATCGCTAAGCGATTGATCGGGTTCGGTCCCGGTGCCTTCCGATGGCGACGGCAGGGGCATATTCACGCCCGGCTGTTCGGCATTGTTGCCGCTGGCATCACCGGATGCCGGGGCGCCCGGATTGCTTTGTGCCGGTTGTGGCGCTGTTTCGGGTTCGGTGGGATCAGGGACTGGCAGGGATTGCGGCGTGGTTTCGGCTTCGGCCTGCCCTTCGGGATTATACCCGATATCGATCTGGCCGTTGGCGTGCCGGACCAGACGCAATTTCGGTGCGATCAGGTTCAGTTCCCGCAGGGCCAGAACCCCGTCAAACAGCGCCTTGCTGGAAAACACCACGTCGGCCTCTGGCACATGAAGCATCTCACTTCCTACCCCGTCGCGCACCGAAACATCCTGAAGACGGATATCAAACCGTTCTTCCCATCCGCGCCAGAACAGGACCATGTCGCCGACTTCGAATTTGGTGTCACCGCTGCTTTCATTCAGTTCGGCAACGACATAAGGCACGAGACGATGCAGGGAAACCGGGCCCTGCGCGATGCGCCAGACCAGAACACCGGCGAAAACGCCGACAAACAGGATCACGGCTGCAAGAAACAGCCCACACCAGCCAGTAAAGATTTTGATGCGACGCACCTGCCTAAAGATCCCGAATTTGCGATGCCATGAATGACATTTCCAATCAATGTAACAACGCCGTCAAGCCAATGATGTTTCCCGGCCTGCGAAAAACCCAATAAATGTAAACTGATACTGTTTCCCTGTCCCCTTTTTGGTATCGTCGGGGGCATAAGGAAACCTTTCCGTGTCATGTCGCGTGCGTGGCCGGATGCCGGATATATCCTGCGTTGCGTCACGAAGCCAAGGGATAGCCCGGTTTTACGTCCAAGAGCAATAACAAGAGCAACACAAGGAAAGCAAAAAGTGTCTCTTTCCTGGATTACGCCAGATCTGCCGAAACCCTTCGATACCGATCGTTGCAATAACGGTTTCGAAAGATGGTCTGCGCTTGCCGATCGCCCCGCTTTCGAGAATCTCGCACAACAGATTGGCGATATTGCGGCCAACAAACCGAAACGCGACGTTTTGGCGGCGATGTTTGGCAACAGCCCTTATCTTGGCAATCTGTGTCTGCGCGATCCCGATATCATCTGTCTGGTGTTTGATCAGGGACTTGACGTGGCCTTTGACGCGGCCCTTGATCCGGTGCGCAAAAGTGCGGACGCAGCCCAGACCGATCAGGCGACAACCATGATGATGGTGCGCAAGGCAAAACGCCGGGCGGCCCTTGTGATTGCGATGGCCGATATCTGCAGGGCGTGGTCGCTTGATAAAATCACGGGCGCGATTAGCACCACCGCCGAAGTGACCCTTGAATTTGCACTGGCCCATTGCCTTTCGGCGACGGCAAAGCAGCGCAAATTCGACCTGCCCCATCCCGACGATCCGTTGCGCGATTGCGGGATCTTTGCGATTGGCATGGGAAAGCTTGGCGCCAAAGAGCTTAACTATTCATCCGATATCGACCTGATCTTCCTTTATGATCAAGAGGTTGTCACCTATATCGACCCGGACCGTTTGCAGCAGGATCTGGTGCGGATGGTGCGCGATGTCACGCGCATCATGGAAGAACGCACCGGCGACGGCTATGTTTTCCGCACCGATCTGCGCCTGCGCCCCGATCCGGCATCCACCCCGCCGATCCTGTCGATGCTGGCGGCTGAAACCTATTACGAAACGGTCGGGCAGAACTGGGAACGTGCGGCAATGATCAAATCACGGATCGTTGCAGGTGACAAGAAATCAGGGGATATATTCCTTGAAATATTGCGCCCATATGTCTGGCGCAAGCATCTTGATTTCCTTGCGATCCAGGATATTCATTCGATCAAGCGCCAGATCAACGCCCATAAAGGCGGCAGCAAGGTCGTTATTCCCGGCCATAACATCAAGCTTGGCCGGGGCGGCATTCGCGAGATTGAATTTTTCGCCCAGACCCAGCAACTGATCTGGGGCGGGCGGGCCGTTGCGTTGCGTTGCAAGGCGACCTGTGATGCGCTTCGCGAACTGACCAAATTCGGGCAGGTGTCCGAACAGGTGCGCGATGAAATGCTGGCGGCCTATGAGTTTCTGCGCACGGTCGAACATCGTTTGCAGATGACAAACGACCATCAGACCCAGACCCTGCCTGAAACCGAGGAAGGGTTGCATGCGCTTTCGACCTTCCTTGGCTATGACACGCTTGATGTTTTCAAGGCCGATCTTTTGCATCACCTGCGCAAGGTCGAAAGCAATTATGCCGAATTGTTCGAAGATGATATTCCGCTTGCAGCAGCGGATGGAAACCTTGTCTTTACCGGCACGGAAGATGATCCTGAAACACTTGAAAATTTGCGCCAGATGGGGTTCGAGAACCCGACAAATGTTTCGGTCACGGTGCGGGGATGGCATCACGGGCGGTATCGCGCCACCCGGTCACGACGCGCGCGTGAAATCCTGACCGAACTGATGCCGACCCTTTTGAAGGCATTGTCGCAAACCACCAATCCGGACATGGCGTTTCGGGCGTTTGACGAATTCCTCAAAGGTCTGCCTGCGGGGGTTCAGCTTTTCTCGCTGGTGACGGCGAACCCGGAATTGCTGGAACTTCTGGCACAGATCGCGGGCACAGCCCCGCGCATGGCCAAATATCTTGGGCGCAATGCCGGGGTGCTTGATTATGTCCTGATGTCGGGTTTCCACGACGAACTGCCCGATGCCGACACGATGCTGGATGAGCTTAACACCCGGCTTGCGCGCGAGAATATGGTCGAAGACTGGCTTGATACCGCACGGCGCTGGGCGAATGATCAGAAATTCCGCATTGATGTCCAGACCATCCAGAACCGCCATACTCCGCATCAGGCAGGCCGGGCCCTTGCCGATGTGGCCGATGTGGCCATTCGGGCACTTTTCCCGCGGATTGCCGATGATTTTGCGCAAAAGCATGGCAAATTTGATGACGGCGGGCTTGCCGTCTTTGCGCTTGGCAAACATGGCGGGCAGGAACTTTCGCCCGGTTCCGACCTTGATATGATCTTTGTCTATGAGGTGCCAGAGGATGCCGAGGAATCAAATGGCGAAAAGCCGCTTAGTCCCGGCCATTATTACATCCGGTTAAGCCAGCGTTACATCAACGCCCTTTCGGCACCGACAGCAGAAGGTGTGCTGTTTGAAACCGACCTTCGCCTGCGCCCCAGCGGCAACAAGGGGCCGCTTGCCACCCATTTCAAAAGTTTCGAGGCCTATCAGCTTAACGAAGCCTGGACGTGGGAGCATATGGCGCTAACGCGCCTTCGTGCGGTTTATGGCCCGCAAGCCCTGTGTGACAGGGTTATGGAAACCACCAATGCGGTCCTGCAGAAAAAGCGCAATCCCGATGATCTGCTGCGCGATGTTTATGACATGCGCAACCGCATGGATGCGGGCAAAGGCGACAGTCATCCCTGGGCGATCAAGATGCGGCGCGGCGGGCTGGTTGATCTGGAATTCATTGCACAATATCTGCAACTGGCACATGCGCACACCCATCCCGAAATCCTGTCCCCGACCACGCGCGAGGTGTTCAAAAACCTTGGTGCTGCGGGCATTCTGGAAGCCGAGGAAGCCACATTCCTTGCCAATGCCGGGTCGTTCTGGCTGGCACTGCAGGCGATCCTGCGCCTGACGACCGAGGGGCCGTTTGAGCCGAAAAATGCCAGCACCGATTTGCGCCGCATGCTCGCACGGGCCGGGCAGTGCGATGATTTTGATGCGCTTCAGGTCAAGCTTGATGAAACGGCAACACGGATCAAGGCCGTCTATGACCGACTGATCACCGAACCGGCAGAAAAACTTCCGCCACGTTCGGAATGACCAGAGTGATCCGGATGAATTGGCAATGCTTATAAGGCTTTGTAATTTGGTACGCAGATTTTGGCGAAACTTCCTGACATGGCTTTCCGAAGCCGGTCAGGAACGCGACACTTTGAACAAGGATAAAGAAATGACGCTTGATGTTGGTGACAAGGCCCCCGATTTCGACCTGCCGACCGATGGTGGTGGTTCGGTCAAATTATCGGACCTTAAAGGCAAACCGGTGGTGATCTATTTTTATCCCAAGGACATGACGCCGGGCTGCACCACGGAATCCTGCGAGTTTCGCGATGCCGAACCCGATTTCAGTGCGGTCAATGCCCAGATCATCGGCATTTCAAAGGACAGTGCGGATCGCCATGACAAGTTCAAGGCCAAGCATGATCTGAACTTTATCCTCGCATCAGATGAAAACAGCACGACCTGCGAGGATTACGGCACCTGGACGGAAAAAAGCATGTATGGCAAAAAATTCATGGGAATCGAACGCAGCACCTTTGTCATTGATGGTGAAGGCGTGATCCGCAATGTGTGGCGCAAGGTAAAGGTCAAGAACCACGTCGCCGAGGTTCTTGCCGCCGTCAAGGCGTTGTAATTTCCAGCCCTGCCCTTACGAACAGGACCGGTCGGACCAAAATCCGGCCGGTTTTGCATTTTTTGTAACGGTTAAAAGAAGATAGTTTTCAAACACCTAATAAACCACAGGCTTATTCAATATATTGCCTTGCCTTGTTTATCGGGCTAAGAATCCGGATATGGGAGTTATGGGTGTAGCGATTTTGCACTTCCTGGCGTATGGCGAATGACCGGGCAACCGGCAAGGCAGGATATAATAATGAGCAAGAATGTTATCGATCTCGACGATCAGATGCTCGCCGATTTCCGTGATGAAGCGAACGACATCGTCAACAGCATTGGCGTGCATCTTCAGAATGCGCGCAGCAAGGCCGATCCGGCGATCCTGACCGCGATCCAGCGCGAGATTTTCAATCTTCGTTACAAGGGCAAGTCGGTCAATGCGCCGCTGGTCAATCTGACAAGCCACCGTCTTGCGGATTATGCCACGACATGCCGCGAACTGACCGAAGAGGCGATTGCCGATATTCAGGCCTTTGTCGACAAGATCGAAGGGCTGCTGGATGGTGACATGTCCGGTGGCGGTGCTGATTCAGCCGAATTCGTGCGTGAACTGCCGTCAAAACGTGCGCCTGACATTGACCCGAACTGGCTAAAAAAAACCAATGTCGAAGCCCTTCTGGTTATTCCGCAGCGTTCCATGTCGGCCATTGTCGAACGCGAACTGGCGGCCTGCGGCTATCGCAGTTCGGTCACGCAAAGCTCGTTCGAGGCGATTGAACTTGCCGTGCGCACCCGCCCGGATTTCATCATTGTTGCCAAAACCATCGATGAACTTGGCGGTGTCGATGTTGCCAATGCGTTGCAGGCCATGCCGAAAACCCGCAACATCCCGACCGCCGTTCTGACATCGGATGCGCCGAACCACCCGTCCCTTCAGGACCTGCCATGCAGGACCGCCATCATCCGCAAAGGCCCGGCCTTTGGCGAGGATCTGGCCGAGGCACTGGCGCGCTTTAACATTACCTGATCGACAGACCATACCGTTTTGACAGGGCGACCGTGATTTTCCGGTCGCCCTTTTTCGTGTCATCAGTATGCCGGGATTGACCCGCCTTGGCGCACATGGCACAGAAAGCCGGTAATCCTTCATGTTCCGGAAACAGCCCATGTCCCGCCTTACCCTTGCCGAAGCCGCCAAACGTGCCCTTATGACGGCGGACGCCACAGAAAAAGCCGATGTCACCGCCGAAATGGCGGCGATGTGGCGTAATGGCGAGATTACCGAGGTTGGATCAACCGATCTTCCAGACCGCCCGGGCCGCCCGGCAAAGCCCGAACTGCTGCCGCCCAACAAAATGCCCAAGCGTAAAAAGGGCAGCGTTCAGGGGCGCATCGGGCTTTTGCATGCGCTGGCGCATATCGAACTTAATGCCATCGATCTGGCGTGGGACCTTTGCGTGCGCTTTCCCGAAGCCGACATGCCCAAGCATTTTCATGATGCCTGGGTTCAGGTCGCCGATGACGAGGCGCGTCATTTCAAGATGATCAACAAACGTCTGGGTGAAATGGATGCGGCCTATGGCGATTTGCCGGCCCATGATGGCCTGTGGCAGACATCGATGGATACGGCCTATGACATTCTGCCGCGTCTTGCCGTGGTGCCGATGGTGTTTGAGGCGCGCGGCCTTGATGCCACCCCGCCGACCATTGAACGGCTGCTGTCGCATGGCGATACCGAAAGTGCGCGCATCCTTAAAATCATCGCCCATGATGAAATCGCCCATGTCGCGGCGGGGCGTAAATATTATGAATATGTCTGCGATCAGCGCGGCCTGCCCTATTACACGACATGGCATGACATGCTGCGCAAACATTTCCGCGGGCCGCTGAAACCACCCTTTAACGACGAAGCCCGATATGAAGCCGGAATGCCACCCGACTATTATCAGGACTATGTTCTGGAGCTTCCGGGCGAGGATGAATAGTCGGCTTTTATCGCGTTCCTTGATGCAGCGCAAAGTTTAGAACCCCAACAGCCTATACCCTTCCTGCGCGCTTAATGCATGCCCGCATTTTCGGGCACAAAGTCATTCCGCAAGGAGGATACGAGCATGCCTGCTACCATGAAGGCCGCCGTTGTGCGGGAATTCGGCAAGCCATTGTCGATCGAGGAAGTCACCGTTCCCAAAGTCACGCCCGGCAAAATCCTTGTAAAGATCGAGGCATCCGGTGTTTGCCATACCGACCTGCACGCTGCCGAAGGCGATTGGCCGGTCAAACCAAACCCGCCCTTTATCCCCGGCCATGAAGGTGTCGGCATTGTTGCCGAAGTCGGCGAAGGCGTTACCTCGGTCAAGGAAGGCGACCGGGTTGGCGTGCCGTGGCTGCATTCGGCCTGCGGGCATTGCCACCATTGCATTACCGGTTGGGAAACGCTTTGCGATGAACAACTTAATACCGGCTATTCGGTCAATGGCGGCTTTGCCGAATATGTTCTTGCCGACCCGAACTATGTCGGCCACCTGCCCGACCCGCTTGAATTCGGTAATGCCGCACCGGTGCTTTGCGCCGGGGTTACCGTTTACAAGGGGCTTAAGGAAACCGAATGCAAGCCAGGTGAAACCGTTGTCATTTCCGGCGTCGGCGGGCTTGGCCACATGGCCGTGCAATATGCCAAGGCCATGGGCATGAAGGTGATTGCGGTTGATATCAGCCCGGAAAAACTGAAACTTGCCAAGGACCTTGGTGCTGATTGGGTTCTGAATGCCAAGGAAACCGATGTGGTTGCCGAAGTGCAAAAACAGATGGGCGGGGCGAACGGGGTTCTTGTGACTGCGGTTTCGAAATCCGCCTTTGCACAGGGTGTTGGTATGCTGGGCCGTCATGGCACGATGGCATTGTGCGGCCTGCCGCCCGGCAAGTTCGAGCTTGATATCTTTGACACCGTTCTGTCGCGCAAAACCATTCGCGGCTCCATCGTCGGCACGCGTGCCGATCTTCAGGAAGCATTGGAATTTGCGGGCGACGGCAAAGTGCATTCGCATTTCACCACCGAACCGATGGAAAACATCAATTCGATCTTTGACCGCATGCGGGCCGGTACCATTGATGGCCGTATCGTGATGTCGATCTGATCGATCACGATCACGGGCCCATAGCGAAACGGAAAAAGCAAAAGGGTCGCCCCATCAGGCGACCCTTTTTGTTTTATGGCGATGATTACAAGTCCAGACCGCTGAGCGGGTCTTCGCTGTAATAGCGGACCGGCACCGTGCCCCCGACAATCGCGCCAATCCGTTTGATCCAGCGATTGATCCCGTCATAGGGGGTCATATCCAGATCGGCCTCATGTGCCAGATGGGTGTAGGCATAGATTGCGATGTCCGCGACCGAATAGCGGGCATTTGCAAGAAAATCATGATCGCGCAAATGCCGGTCAAGCATGCCTAAAACCTGTGTAGCCTTGGCCCGGCGCAACGGCAGTTGCCCGGCATTCCGGTCATTCTTCCCCGTCAGGTTCCAGTAACGAAGGCAGGCTATGGTTGCCTGTATATAATCGGTTTCAAAAAACAGCCACTGGCAGACCTTGGCGCGTTCATAGGCGTCAGAGGGCAAATAATCCGTTCCGTCCGCCAGATAAAGCAGAATGGCGTTGGATTCAGCAATACAGCGCCCATCATCAAGTTCCAGTACCGGAACCGCCCCCGCCGGGTTCATTTCATAGAACGCATCGGTATGGCTTTCGCCGGTAAAAATCGAAACCCACTGTGTCTGATATTCACGGCCAAGATGGGCGCAAAGCTGTCGTATCTTCCACGCGTTTTGTGATCCGGCGTAATCATGAAGCTTCATCAGATGATACCTTTCAGACAAGGAAATAGCGTTCCGGCACATGATCCGCCGGTTGGCATTCGCTAAAATTCGGGATTATCGGGAATCAGAACCTAAAGGATCAGGCGGCTTTCGTGGCCATCGCCGCCTCGTGATCGAGCAGCCAGCGTTTGCGATCAAGACCACCGGCATAGCCGGTCAGGGTGCCGTCCGATCCGATCACCCGATGGCACGGCACGATGATCGATACCGGATTCAGCGCATTGGCACGTGCCACCGCCCGCACCGCTTTGGGATTGCCAAGGATATCGGCCTGCCCGGCATAGGAGCGGCTTTCGCCGCTGGGTATGGCAATCAGGGCATTCCAAGCTGATTTCTGAAAATCGGTGCCGATCATCCGGATATACGCCATCGGCAAGGGCATGAGACGACCGGCAAAATAACCATCCAGCCAGTCCGTGACCGATTTGGGGGCAACGCCGCCTTCGTGCCAATCGACATTTTTAAAACGTCGCGTCTGGATCGTGTGCAGGCGGTCATCATTGTTTTCGAAATCCAGATGCACAAGTTTGCCATCCACCATCGCAAGGCTGAGTTTGCCAATCGGGCTGTGATAGCGGGCAATGTCGATGCGGGTTGTCATGATCATTTCCCTTTCTTTGGTTTCGGCTGGGGCTTCGGCGCATGTTCCGCCTCAAGTGCCGACCACAGATATTGCGCGGCATAAGCCCGCCACGGACGCCAGCGTTCGGCATGCAGTTCCAATGGTTTGGGTTTTGCCGGGCCCCCACCAATTTCAGATGCCTTCAGGATGCCAAGGTCCGCCGCCGGGAAGGCGTCCGGGTCGCCAAGCCCGCGCAGGCCGAAATAATTCAACGTCCACGGGCCAATCCCCTTGGTCGCGGCCATTTCGGCCAAGATGTCATCGCCCGATTTGCGGTCACTGTCGGGATCGGCAAACAGATCGATGATATCGGCAAGTGTCTGGGCGCGGCGGCTCGTAAGCCCGATTGAGATCAGATCCTGTTGTTGCAGGGCGTCGGGTTTCGGGAACAGATGGGTGATGCCCGTTCCGGCAATCAGGTTTTCAGGCAGAACCTCGGCAAAGCGTGCCACCAGTCGCCCGGCCAAGGTACGGGCGGCGGCAACCGATACCTGCTGGCCCAATACCGCCCGGATCGCCAGTTCAAACCGGTCCCAGCATCCCGGCACACGCAGGCCGGGGCGTTTATCGACCAAGGGACGCAGCAATTCATCATCGGCAAACAGGGCCGTGATCGAGGGCACATCGGCATCAAGATCAAACAACCGCCGCACCCGGCCCCCGATTTCAAGAACGGCATCACGGGCCGGACCGCGCAGGATGACTTCCACACCGCCCTGATCGCTTGCAAACCGGCATATCATCAGACCGACGGCATCACGGATGCGAAAACCGCGCGCATAGGTACGGTCGCCCACCGCCTCCAGCCCCGGAATGGCGCGCGCCCGGAAGAATGTCAGAAGGTATTCGGCATCAAAGGGTTGGCGCGCGCGCAGGCGCAGGATCAGATCGTCGCTTTTGGGCGCGAAGGGATCATTATCGTTTTTATCCGATACAGGTTCGGCCTTTATGCCGCGCCGGAACGCGGTCGGTGCGTGGCCATAGGCGGTTTTCATCGCATCATTAAAGCGGCGCAGACTGCCGAACCCGGCAATATCGGCGATTTCGGTCATTGACAGGTTGCTGTCGACAATAAGCTGGCGGGCACGCAGCAGTCGCCGTGCCTTGGCATGGTCCTGCGGGGTGACGCCGGTATGTTCCTTGAAAATACGGCGCAGATGCCGATCCCCGACGCCAAGCCGCCCGGCAAGCTGTTCGACCGATCCGGTTTCAAGGGCGCCTTCCTCGATCAGCCTTACCGCACGGGCAACGGTGGCGTGAACCCCGGCACTGGCGGGGGAGCCGGGGGCGGCTTCGGGGCGGCAGCGCAGGCACGGGCGGAACCCGTGGGCAATTGCCGCCTCGGCACTGGGATAGAATTGCACATTCACGCGCTTTGGCGTGACGGCGGGGCATATCGGACGGCAGAAAATCCCGGTGGTCAGAACAGCGGTATAAAACCGACCGTCAAACCGACGATCCCGGGCCTTTAATGCGTGATAGCAGATATCATCATTGAGCTGTTCCATGCCCGGCAGTCTAGCAGATCACGCAGATAAAACTCGCCAGATTCGGACTCAAACGTGAAAGTGCCAGATCGCGCCCGCAATCCTAGTTCAGCGGAATATCGTTTGTGCCCTTGCCATCCTGATACTGATCGGAAAGTGCATCATATTGCGCGGCAATCGATTTTGCCTTTTCAAGCCATGGCGCGCGGTCAGCTTCGGGCAGGTCGGCGATCATGGCCATCATGGAATGGCTTTGCCAGAATGCGTTGGATTTGTTGTATTCCCCGGCATCAAGGGTGAAGACCTCTTTGAGGATTTTAAGGTCATGGGGGATTTCAAACGCATCGCGGGAATCCTCATAGCTGAAGAAATAATAGAAATTATCAAACCCGGCCCAGGTGATCGCCGAAAGGCACATCGAACAGGGTTCATGCGTTGACAGAAAGATCAGATCCGACGTTGCGGGGCGCGCATCAGAAGGCATTTCGTAAAACCGTTTCAGGCAATGGACTTCGCCATGCCAAAGCGGGTTTTCGGTTTCGTTGTTGGTTTCGGCCAGCACCAGCGAATGATCGGATTTGCGCAACAGGGCCGCCCCGAAAATCTTGTTTCCAGCCGCGACGCCCACACGGGTTTTGGGCAGGATATCATTTTCAAGTGTGGCAAACAGAGTGGCAAAAAGGGCGTTTTTGTCTTCGCGTGGCATATAGGCGGTCCCCGATGAAATGTATGATGCTTTTTGATGGCGTCCATTTCATCGTCAATGAACCGCCCTGCCAACAGAATTTATCGCAGGTTTTGTGAGCGGACGGGAAAAACACTATGTACGGCATCTTGATAACGGCGGGAAACGAAGGGTTTCCTAGCCGCGCAGGATACCGTCATTGTAATCTTCGTAACGCTGATCGGCGGGCACCGGGCGATAGAATTCCGGGTCCAGCAGCGTCGTTACCGCGATAAGCGTCGGCGATTTTCGATCCCGAACCTTGGTGATCAGGGCATGATCGACCGGTCTCATCTCGCGGATTTTGACAACTTCGAAAACAGGGCCATTCGGGGTGGCAAGTTTGAACTGGTCGCCAACAGCGACCTGGCCATGGGACTGACGCGGCATTTTTGGACTTCACCTGACTGATAGACGTTTGCTCAAGATGCAAAACCCGTCGAGGCCCTATTTTTCAACGACTTGGCCCTTTCGTTTTTCAACGGATTTTGCGTATGGGCAATATACTGCCAGACATATCAGGCGAGACTATGACAGAAGCGGGATTTTTACGGGCAGAAGACATAAAAATGCAGCAATCGAAATCGCGGTATTCCGGCCCTGTCGGGCGTTCGGGCACGGGCATTATCCCTGACCAAACTTTTCTGCCGGTTTACAATAGATTAGACTGCGTCTGATCGATATTGCACTTTCATGCCGGGGGCATCAGCATGCTTGCGATCCGTTTATCCAAAATCCTGACCGTGGCGGCGATTGCCCTGTTTGCAACACTGGTCGCCTTTGGCAACATCACCGATTACGGTAGCAATTTCGAATTCGTCCGCCATGTTTTGATGATGGACACGATCTTTCCCGACAGCACCATCAAATATCGCGCGATTGAAAGCCCTGCCCTGCATCATGCCGCCTATATCGCGATTATCGCGACCGAGGTGCTGACCGCGATCCTGTGCTGGATCGGGGCGTGGAAATTATGGTCGGTCCGCTATGCCACCGCCGCACTTTTCAATAACAGCAAGGGATATGCCATCGGTGGCCTGACCGTTGGCTTTCTGCTGTGGCAGGTGGGGTTCATGTCGATTGGCGGCGAATGGTTCGGCATGTGGATGTCCGATACATGGAACGGTATTGAATCGGCCTTTCGCTTTTTCATCACCATCCTTGCAGTCCTGATCTATGTCACGCTTCGCGATGGTGATGTCGATTAGGGCACCAGCCCGCCCTAAACAAAACACCCCGCCAGTTTCCTGTGCGGGGTATTTTGTTTGGTAATCCGGTTCGGATCAATCGATGTCTTCGACCTCACCGGCGGAACCGGTGACCTTGGCAGCGAGGGCTGCCGCCATGAAGTCATCAAGATCGCCGTTCAGAACGCCCTGGGTGTCGGATGTTTCAACACCGGTGCGCAGGTCCTTGATCATCTGATAGGGCTGCAGCACGTAGGAACGGATCTGATGGCCCCAGCCGATATCGGACTTGGTATCTTCAAGCGCCTGGGCTTCGGCTTCGCGTTTCTGAAGTTCGGCCTCGTACAGGCGGGCTTTAAGCATCTTCATCGCGGTATCGCGGTTTTTGTGCTGTGAACGGTCGTTCTGGCACTGCGCGACGATACCGGTCGGAATATGCGTGATACGCACGGCCGAGTCCGTTCTGTTAACGTGCTGACCACCGGCACCTGATGCGCGGTAGGTATCAATACGAAGGTCCTTGTCGAGCACTTCGATATTGATGTCATCATCAATCACCGGATAGACCCAGCAGGACGAGAAGCTGGTATGGCGGCGCGCGGCACTGTCATAGGGCGAAATACGCACCAGACGATGCACGCCGACCTCGTTTTTAAGCCAGCCATAGGCATTGTGACCGGTGACTTTATAGGTCACCGATTTGATGCCGGCTTCCTCGCCATCGCTTTCTTCGAGCATTTCAAGCTTGTAGCCCTTGGACTCCGCCCAGCGCACATACATGCGGGCCAGCATGCTGGCCCAGTCCTGTGCCTCGGTCCCGCCGGCACCGGCGTGGATTTCAAGATAGGCGTCATTGGCATCGGCCTCGCCCGAAAGCAGGCTTTCAAGTTCGCGCTTGGCGGCGATTTCGCGAATATTGCGCAGGCCCTGCTCGGCCTCGGCAACGGTTTCGTCATCGCCTTCGGCTTCGCCAAGTTCGATCAGACCGATATTGTCTTCGAGTTCCTGGGCAAGCGCCTTGTAGCCATTGATGGCATCATCAAGCCGGGTACGTTCCTGCATGACTTTCTGCGCGTTTTCCGGCTTGTCCCACAAGGTGGGATCTTCGGCCAGCGCGTTCAGTTCGTCGAGGCGTCTAAGAGCGTTATCCCAGTCAAAGATGCCTCCTCAGCAGTGCCATCGACTGCTTGATTTCATCGACCAATGCCTGTGCTTCGGCGCGCATTGATGTCTCCGTTATTCATATGAAATTCTGTAAGGCCGCGAAGGATCGCAGCAACTTCGGCGGCGCTTATAGCAGTTTTTGCCCCGATTGAAACCCCCGCGGGGACATACAACAGGCATGGAAAAACCCGGCACATCAAATGCGCCGGGTTTAAAGGTGGTATCGCGCGGCCTAGCTGTAAACCGGATCGAGCGTCACGGTATAAAGTTCTTCGTCGGCAACATCGCGAAGCGACACGCGGAACTGTTCGTTTTCAGCATCGATATCGACAAGGCCAAAGAACTGCAGACCAAAGGACGGCGGCAGGTTTATGCCCTGTTCCTTGGTCGGGTGTTTGGTAAACATCACCTGCGGGCCAAAGGTATTGTCCATGGCATTTGGCCCGAATGTTCCGGCATGAAGCGGACCTGAAACAAATTCCCAGAACGGTTCGAAATCCTGGAACTGGGCCTTGTTCGGGTCATAGTAATGGGCCGCAGTGTAATGCACATCGGCCGTCAGCCAGACGGTATTGAGAATACGGGCCGATTTGATGAAACGCAGCAATTCGACAATGTCAAATTCGCGTCCGGCCGGGGCACCATCCCCATTGGCAAGGTTTTCGAAATTGTCGCCATCGCCAACCACCATGCCAATCGGCATATCGGACGCGATGACCTTCCAGGTGGCGTTGGAATTCAGAAGGCTGCGTTTAAGCCATTCGATCTGTTCCCGGCCAAGGAAGACGGTCTTGTCATTTGGTTCCGGGCTGTTATTGGCATCGTTCGCACCACGATAGGTGCGCATATCAAGGAAAAAGATATCAAGTGACGGGCCGTAGGACACCTTGCGATAAACCCGCCCCGGTTCGGACGCATGTTCGGTGATCGGCAGCATTTCGCGAAACGCCCGGTTGGCACGTGCGGCCAGAAGGGATACCGATTTTTCGGTGTAGCGATCATCCCCGGTCAGCATTTCACCCGGATACCAGTTGTTGGTCACTTCGTGGTCGTCCCACTGGTAATAGACCGGGATCAGGCGGTTGAATTCGCGAACGTTTTTATCAAGCATGTTGTATTTATAATTGCCGCGAAACTCGGCAATGGTTTCGGCGACCTTGCCGGTATCCTCGGTCGTGATGTTTTTCCAGATATCGCCATCGGGCATTTTTGCCTCTGCGGCGAACGGGCCATCGGCATAGATGGTATCGCCGGAATGGATGAAGAAGTCCGGGTTATGCCTGGTGATCGTGGCATAGGTTTTCATGCCGCCGCGATCCTCGTCAATGCCCCAGCCCTGCCCGGCGGTATCGCCTGACCAGCCAAAACGGATATTGCGCTTTGCCGCCGGTGCCGTACGGAAATGCCCGATCACCGGTTCCGACGATGCCCGGCCATCATCGAGATTTTCGAAATGGATTTTGTAAAACACGTCCTGCCCGGCCGGCAGATCATTCAGCGCAAGCTTGCCCGCGAAATCACGTTCCGGCAGGACATCGACATGCGGAATTTTGACTGAACGTGCGAAATTTTCCGTTGTGGCAATCTCCGTGATCATGCGCGACGCACGATCCGCACGCCCCCAGATGCAGGCGGAATTGGCGGTGACATCGCCACTTTGCACGCCATGGGTGATCAGCGGACGATCAGCCGCGCGTGAAATTGACGGCATGAAAAAGCCACCCATGGCAGATGCCGCACCGGCCGTGGCCGTTACAGTGGCGGTCGTGGTCAGGAATTTTCGGCGGGAAACACGAAAAGACATTGAAAGAACCCCTTCAAAATTTGAAGTAACACCTTGAAGAGTATGACAAATTCAAATGACAGGACGGTTGCGGCCCGTTGATGGTTTTATCAACATTTGATGACAAAGTCGCGCGCAATACGACACACGCGTCCCTGCCCGCTTTTCAAATGAAAAAGGCCGGATGCAATTTGCACCCGGCCCGTAACTATCGGCGCAAGATCGCACCAAAGATCAGTAGATACCACCCGGGCTTGAAACCCCGCCGGTATTGCCTTCGGCACCGACACCGCTATAGCCGGCATCGCCACCATCAATAACATTGTCATTCGACGACGGAATGGTACCGGCTTTGAAGGCTTCCCAGATAACGTTCTGATCACCGGGACGGGCCGGAAGGCCGGAACGGGCCTCGACGCGAACCATGCGGATGCCGGGCGGCGTTCTGAACGGCACGGCTTTCGTACCTTTAAGTGCATCGCCCATGAACTGCTTGAAGATCGGGGCGGCCGCACTGGCCCCCTGTTCCTGATCGCCAAGCGAGCGGTTATCGTCAAAGCCGACATACACCCCAACCGCAAGGTCGGGCGAGAAGCCAACAAACCATGCATCTCGGCTGTCGTTCGTGGTGCCGGTTTTGCCGGCCAGCGGATAGCCGAGTTCACGAATGCGACGCCCGGTACCGCGTTCAACCACGCCTTCAAGCATCGATACCATCTGGAACGCACTTGCCGGATCGGCAAGCTGTTCGCGATTGTCCGGAAGTTCGGGCGGCATCTGATTGCGGAATTCAACATCCTGACATTCCGCACACTGGCGTTCGTCACGACGGTAAATCACTTCGCCGCGGCGGTTCTGAATACGGTCGATCAGGGTCGGAGTGATTTTCTTGCCACCATTGACCAGTTCGGCATAGGCCGCCGTCAGACGCATCGCCGTAGTTTCAGCAGCACCCAGCGACATCGACAGAACCTGTGGCAGGTCATCGACGATCCCGAAACGTTCGGCATAATCGGCAACCTTGTCCATACCGATGGTCTGCGCCAGACGCACCGTCATCAGGTTACGCGAAAGTTCGATACCCAGACGCATGGTCGAAGGACCATAGAACTTGCCGCTATAGTTGCCCGGCTTCCATTTGCCAAGTCCCGGCCCCTGATCGATCACGAACGGCGCATCAAGAACCATGGTCGAGGGGGTAAAGCCCTGATCAAGGGCCGCGAGATACACAAACGGCTTGAAGGCAGAGCCCGGTTGACGGCGGGCCTGTGTCGCGCGGTTGAATTTCGACATATCATGCGAAAAACCACCCGACATCGCCAGAACGCGACCGGTATGCGGGTCCATGGCGACAAGAGCACCATTGACCTCGGGAATCTGGCGCAGACCATAGGTGTTTGGCGGCAGTTCCTCGCCATCGAGTTCGGTGAAATGCTTTACATAGATCACGTCGCCGGCTGACAGCACATCGGACGGGCTGTTGACGGCGGGACCAAGCGTCTGGCCTTCTTTCCATGCGCGCGCCCATGTCAGGAAACGCAGCGGAATGCGCCCCTGCTTGCCCGACAGAAGGCCCAGCGTGACTTCATCGCTGCCAACGCGCATGACAACGGCCTTGTCCCACGGCACATCGTTTGGCGTTTCGACTTCGCGCAGTTTCTGCTGCCAGTCATCGGCCAAATCAATATTGGTGATCGGGCCGCGCCAGCCATGACGACGATCATATTCGACCAGCCCTTCGACCAGCGCCTGATCGGCAATGGTCTGCAGGCGCGGATCGACCGTCGCACGCACCGAAAGCCCCCCATCATACAGCATGTTTTCGCCGTAACGGTCGACAAGCTGACGGCGGACCTCCTCGGCGAAATAATCGGCACGATATGTATCGACCGACTGGCGTTCCTTGGCGATCAGCGGGCTTGCCCATGCGGTCTGGGCTTCGGTTTCGGTGATGAATTTTTCTTCAAGCATCCGGCCGATCACCCAGTTGCGGCGCGCCTTGGCCTCGTCATGGTTGCGGACCGGATGATAGTTCGACGGTGCCTTTGGCAGGGCGGCAAGATAAGCCGCTTCCTCGATATTGATTTCATCAAGAGATTTATCGAAATAGCGCAGGGCTGCGGCGGCAACGCCATAGCTGCCATTGCCGAGATAAATCTCGTTCAGATAAAGTTCGAGGATGTGTTCCTTGGTAAAGGCACGTTCGATACGGAATGAAAGGATCGCTTCCTTGACCTTGCGTTCATAGGAAACTTCGCTGGTCAGAAGGAAGTTTTTGGCGACCTGCTGGGTAATGGTCGACGCCCCGACCGGACGTTTGCCCGAGCCCATATTGGCAACGTTGGTCACGGCAGCGCGCAGCACGGATGCGAAATCAATGCCCGGATGGCTGAAAAAGTTTTTATCCTCGGCCGCGACAAACGCATCAACAACAACATGCGGGATCGAGGTGATCGGCACGAAAACACGTTTTTCACGTGCATATTCGGCGATCAACGCCCCGTCACCGGCGTGAACGCGCGTCATGACTTCGGGTTCGTAGGTTTCAAGCTGGGTGTAGTCGGGCAGGTCCTGACCGAAATGCCAGAAGATCGCCAGAACGCCAATCCCCCCGGCAACCGCCATGAGGAAGAGCACACCGAAAATACTTAGTAAAATACGCATAAACAGGTCTTTATCATTTTGCTGTTTTGGCCTGATCCGGCTGGCGCGCACCAAAGCGCATATTCCGGAGAATTGCAATCAGCCCTATCATAGCGGCAAAAAAGTGACAGCGTTGTGATAGCGCGCACGATTACCGCAAATTTCCTTACAGACCGGGGAATAACTATACTCCCGCCACCCCGTCAAAGCGAGGACTGGCTTTTCCACCTTGCGGAAAATCGCGCAAACCACCCATGCGAATTTTCCGATTCCGGAATTCAGGATTCTAGAATTTGTGCTTCTCGAAATAGATATCAATCGCGCGTAGCACGGCTTCGGCAACCTTGCGCCGATGTGCCGGGCTTTGCAGAAGCTTGGCATCCGTCGGGTTGGACAAATAGCCCATTTCAAACAGGGCCGATGGAATATCCGGTGCCTTAAGCACGGCAAAGCCCGCGAAACGATGTGTACGGCGTTGCAGTTCAATGCTTTTGCCGAGTTCGGAGACCATGTTGGCCGCAAGGGTCGCCGACAGGTTCATGGTTTCACGCTGTGCCAGATCGATCAGGATGCTCTGCACCAGCGAATTTTCCTCTGACAGGTCAATACCGGCGATCACGTCGGCCTTGTTTTCCTTTGATGCCAGTGCGGCGGCTTCCTTGTCCGATGCGTTTTCAGACAGGGTATAGACCGACGCACCACGATGCTTGGAATTGCCAATCGAGTCCGCATGCAGGGAAATGAACAGGTCGGCACCGTTTTTACGCGCGATTTCGGTTCGCTGGCGCAATTTCAGGAACACGTCCTTGTCACGGGTCAGAAGCACGCGATATCGACCGGAATCAGTCAGAACCTTTTCAACTTCGCGCGCCGCGGCAAGCGTCAGGTCCTTTTCATAAACCCCGCCCACCCCGATCGCCCCGGGATCAACGCCACCATGGCCGGCATCAATTGCAATCAGCGGCTTTTCCGAACCGCCACGACCGGATTCCACGGCCACATCGGCACTTTGTTCCGTGGCACTGGTGTCGTTGCGGCTGCGGGCGGAATAGGCTTCCATACTTTCACGCGACGCCGTCATAAAGGCGTCCCGCTTGGCCGGGGACAAATCGACGACAAGACGATGCGGTTTGCCTTCTGACGCCGGTAGCGTGAATATTTTTGACACCAGTGCCGGTTCGGCAACATCGAGAACCACGCGGAAGGTACCCGGTTTAAACAGGCCGTAACGCAACCCGGAAATCAGACCACCGCCGGATGTCACCTTGCCCGGGGGGGCGCTCCATTCGATTTCGGGCATGTCGATGATAACGCGATATGGATCGGGCAGCAGAAAATAGCTGAATTCGACATCATGGTCGAGATCGATGACAAAACGGGTATAGTCGGGATAAACGCCAAGGCGCGCGCCAAGAACCTTGGTTTCCTGCGCATTTGCGGTGGCAAAAAAGCCAATGCAGATCACCAGCGACAGACATAGTGCGGCGATCATCCGGACGGATTTTTGTCCGACCAAGGACAGCTTTTCTGTCGTCGCATTTGCCTGCGAACCCGTTTTAACTGATACCATCGCCCTGCTGCGTTAATCGTGGTGATGCGGATTACCCGTTTGCGCTTATAGCAACGCGTTGGTTAACGGGCAATTGACCGTCCATGAAACACACGACGCGAACAACATTCCCGGTTCTGGTATTCCCGACATCAATGTAAACGGTAAAAACATTGCAGGATCATGGATTTGGCAGAAGGCATCCGTGATTGGCGCATTCGGGCGAAAAACTTTGCCATTTTCAATTCAACCGCAATAAAGTCATCGGACAACGTAACAAAACTGTTTGTCGCGCGACTTCAAAAGGGATATGTTGCACCCGAGATTCCTATGTCTTGCGGTGTGAACCTTATTAATCCGCCAGACTGAGGACGCGACGAGGCCAGTTCTCGGGTCGGTGTCTCGGTGACGCGGCAATTCCCGCTCCCGATAGAGCCCTCCCATTCAAGGCTGTCTTGGCGCGCTCGAGATTACGCAACCAATTTTTGTTTCAACACCAAAACCAGGTCCGAACCGGAAGAGCAGCCGAAACGCGATGAACCAGATATATACAGGACATATCGCGACCTTGATGGACGGCGCCTCCGGATACGCCGGTTTGTTTGCATACCAGCGCAACATCGCTTTACGCAGGAAACTGGCGGGACCTTCAGGAACAGGTTCCGAATGGTCAAACGCATGCTTATCGATGCAACGCACTCGGAAGAAAGCCGTGTCGTTGTTATTAATGGAAATCGCCTAGAGGAATACGACGTCGAAACTTCGACCAAGAAGCAGATAAAAGGAAATATCTATCTCGCGAAAGTGACGCGTGTAGAACCGTCCTTGCAGGCGGCCTTCGTCGATTACGGCGGAAACCGCCATGGTTTCCTCGCCTTCAGCGAAATCCATTCCGACTATTACCAGATCCCGGTCGCAGATCGCGAAGCACTTTCGCGTAGCCATAGCGACGTCAAGGATGCCGACATCGTCGAAGACAATATCGGCGACGCATCCGAGGGCAACGATACCCCGAAAAAAGAAAAGAAACCGGCCCGTACCCGCAATCGCCGCAAACCACGTGCGAAGGCATCGGACGAAACCGCGGTTGAAACCGATGCAGAAGCACCGGCAACCGACGAAAATGCCGATAGTGCGGCAACTGTTGCGGCAGACGCCCCGGCAAGTGACGATGCAGGCGATGAGGACGCAAAGCCACGCCGTCGTCGCACACGCAACCGTCGCAAGAAATCCGATGATGTCGAGGCATCAGGTGATGACAGCGCGGATGCATCGTCGAATGACGGCGATGATACCGATGGATCGGGCGGCGGTAATGCTGCCATGTCGGCCGAAATTGCCGAACTGACCGTCGATATCGAAACCGAACCGGCCGGTGCGGCCGAAGGCGAAGAAGAAATCGATGATCTGGGTGGCGACGACGGGGACGAATTCTCCGACAGTCATCGTCCGCAGATGCAGAAACGCTATAAAATTCAGGAAGTGATCAAGCGCCGCCAGATTCTGCTGGTGCAGGTCGTCAAGGAAGAACGTGGCAACAAGGGTGCCGCCCTTTCGACCTTCCTGTCGCTGGCGGGCCGTTATTGCGTACTGATGCCAAACACCCCGCGTGGTGGCGGCATTTCGCGCAAGATCACCAATGCACAGGACCGCAAGCGCCTGAAATCCATTCTGGCCGAGCTGGAAATTCCGGACGGCATGGCCGTTATCGTGCGTACCGCCGGTTCGGAGCGCACCAAGGCCGAGATTAAACGCGACTTCGATTATCTGATGCGTTTGTGGGATCGTATCCGCGAAACCACCCTTCAGAGCCAGGCACCGTGCCTGATTTATGAAGAAGCCGATCTGATCAAACGTTCCATCCGTGACCTTTATGCACGCGATGTTGATGAAGTTCTGGTCGAAGGTGACGAAGGTTACCGGATCGCCAAAGACTTCATGAAGATGTTGATGCCGTCACATGCGAAGCGTGTGCAGCCCTACAAGGATCAGGGCGTGCCGCTGTTCCACCGTTTCCAGGTGGAAAGCCAGCTTGACGCGATGCTCAATCCGGTCGTTCAGCTTAAATCGGGTGGTTATATCGTTATCAACCCGACCGAGGCACTGGTCGCGATTGACGTGAACTCGGGCCGTTCGACCCGTGAACGCAACATCGAAGAAACCGCATACAAGACCAACCTTGAAGCCGCCGAAGAACTGGCCCGCCAGTTGCGCCTGCGCGACCTTGCCGGTCTGATCGTCGTCGACTTCATCGATATGGAAGATCACCGCAACCAGGCATCGGTTGAACGCAAGCTTAAGGAAGCGATGCGCAATGACCGCGCCCGCCTGCAGATCGGCCGTATCAGCCCGTTCGGTCTTTTGGAAATGTCGCGTCAGCGCCTGCGTCCGTCGCTTGTTGAAAGCGCGTTCGAGGTTTGCGCCCATTGCCGTGGTGTCGGCCTTGTCCGTTCGATCGAAAGTGCGGCCCTTCACCTTCTGCGCGTGCTTGAAGAAGAAGGCATGCGTCGTCGTTCCGGTGCTCTTACCGTGCATGTCGCAAGCGAAGTCGCGCTTTATATCCTGAACCGCAAACGCGATACGCTGGCTGAAATCGAACAGCGTTACGGCTTCACCGTCATGATCTTTGGCGATGACAGCCTGATTTCGCCAGATCACCGCATCGAACGCACACGCGCGAAAAAAGGTGATGAAGAAGAAGCCCTGCCGGTTCTGAACACCGACAGCGTTTCGCTGACGGCGATTGAAAGCCCGGTTGAAGCAGACGAAGACGACGAAGAAGATGACGTCGCCGAAGCCCGTGACACCCGCGATCAGCGCGATGACGATGATCAGGGCAACAAACGCCGCCGTCGTCGCCGTCGCCGTCGTGGCCGCAATGATGACCGTGATGATCGCAATGATCAGAATGACGCCGATGCATCCGATGATGCCGCCGGTGCATCGGATCGTTCCGATCAGGACGATAACGAAGATGATGACGATGACGAGGCACAGCGTAAACGCCGTCGTCGCGGCAAACGTGGTGGTCGCCGTCGTTCGCGCCGTCAGGAATTTGAAAACGCACCGCGTGTCAAATCGCCTGCCGATGATGCACAGGCAACCGCCCTTCGCCGGGATCGTGATCACAGCGCACCGGAAGGCCATGCTGAAGACCAGGTTGTTGATGCCAACAGCGAAGGTCAGGACGCAGACAGCTTTGATCAGGAAGGTGTCCGCGCCGGTCGCCAGCGCAGTACGACCGCCCCGGCACCGGCACGGCCGCGCCGCGAACGTCGTGATCGCAATGACAATCGCCGCAATCGTCGGGATCGCAATGACCGTAACGACCGGGCTGATGTGAAAAACATCCCGATCCAGAGCGGCCCTGCCCCGGAAACCGCGGAAGAAATCGCCAAGGAAGCGGTTTCGGCACCGGCACAAAGCCCGGCGGAAACCGTGGTGGAAAAACCGGCAAGCCCGGCCCCTGCCCCCGCGGCAGCACCGGCAGCGGAAAAATCCGAACCGAAGGCAGAGCCGAAGAAACCGGCACCGAAAGCCGAAAAGGCCGCCGAGCCGGTGGCAAGTGAACCGGTTGCAACTGAGCCGGCAAAAGACGAAAAACCGAAGCCGAAGAAACGCGGCTGGTGGAGCCTTGGTCGTTAAGATCAGTATCCGACAAAATCAAAAAGGGCTGCCGAATATTCGGCAGCCCTTTTTCTTTGCGACGTGATCAGAAATGCAAAGGCGCTTATCGCTTCCAGTTCTTTAATGCCGCAACCGCGCCCAGCATGGTGGCCTCGCTGTGCGCGAACGAGAAGCGGACATAATGTTTGCCGCGCAGGCGATCAAAATCGGTGCCCGGCGTGGTGGCAACACCGGTTTCATCCAGCATGCGACGGCAGAAAGCCTCGCTATCGGATGTCAGATCGCGAACGTCGGCATACAGATAAAACGCCCCATCCGCCGGGGCGAATTTGGTGAAGCCCGCAGCGGGCAGTTCATTTAGCAGAATTTCGCGATTGCGCGCATAGGCCGCGACATTCGCCTGCAATTCGTCCTCGCAATCAAACGCCGCGACGGCGGCGATCTGCGACAATGCCGGGGCCGAAATAAACAGGTTTTGTTGCAGGCATTCCACCGCGCGCATCAGATCAGGCGGCACCACCGCCCAGCCCAGACGCCAGCCCGTCATCGAGAAATATTTCGAGAAGCTGTTGATGATGATCGCCTCATCACCGAATTCAAGGGCGGTGCATTCCCGCACATCGCCAAATGAAATGCCCTGATAAATCTCGTCACTGATCAGGCGAATACCGTTTTCCCGGCAGTAGGTCGCCAGTTCACGGTAGGTTTCGACATCGATCATGCTGCCCGCCGGGTTGGACGGGCTTGCAACGATCAGGCCGTCAATCGGATCATCAAGATCGCGCAGCATGGCAACGGTCGGCTGATAATGGCTTTCGGGGCCAGCCGGCAGATTGACGGTTTCAATGCCAAGTGCGGTCAGGATGTTGTGATAGGCCGGATAGCCCGGTGCCGCCATTGCGACACGATCACCGGCATCAAAGGCCGCCAGGAACGCCAGCACGAAGATCGAGGACGAACCACTGGCGACACAGATGCGTGACGGATCGACCGGCGTGTTGAATTTGCGCTGATAATGACCGGCAATGGCTTCGCGCAGGGGATCAATTCCCATCGCATTGGTATAGCCGATCAGATCGTTATCAAGGGCACGTGCCGCGGCCTCGCGGACCTTGCGCGGGGCTGGTGTACCGGGCTGCCCGACTTCAAGGTGAAAGACAGCCTTGCCATCGGTTTCGCGCGCATTGGCGGCACGCATGACATCCATGACAATAAAGGGCGAAATGGCACCGCGACGCGATTGTTTCAAAGCCATGTGTGGGGTCCTGCTTTGTATCGAGAAAATCGGGGCAGGAAAACCTGCCCCGATGAAATGTCCGTAAAGAGTGGCTTACTGCGTGCCGGCCATGCCGCCGCCCGCAGGGTCGGCGATGAACTGGCAGCTTTCGGGATGTGGCGGGATCCCTTCAAGGCAGCGCACGATATTGACCGCCGGTTTGCCATCCGAATTCATCGGAACATTGGCAGCAGCCCCCTTTTCGATCAGGTCCTCGGCCATGGTCGCAATCTGTTTGGTTGCCCCGGCCGGGGTGCCGGTACCGGCGATGCCATAATAATATTCAAAGACGAACGGGTTCACCATAAGGGCCGGGCCCATCAGCGGGGTCTGGGCATAGCCCGCATCCCCGGCGGCAAGGTTAAGACCGAACGCATCGGCACCGAGCCCCGCGCCAAACGGCTTGTTCATCGTGGTCATGCAGGCAACCGCATTGGCCGCACGGTCCAGCACGACAAAGCCGCTGCGACCTGTATTGGACTGAACGTTGCTGTCGGCAGCATCGATATCGGCCAGATAGCGGTTCAGGACCGCACCAAGTTCGGTGCTGGCATCAATGACCGCACGTCCGGACTCCGCACGCGGCGGATAGGCCAGATACAGTGTCTCGTTACCCACCTTGACCTCGGTCGCGGATTTCCATTGCGGTTTGTAATCGCGCATGTCTTCGGCGGTCAGTGTCCCACCGGCATTCTGCACGGCGGTTGCAATCTGGGCACCAAGGGCACCGTTATAAAATTCACCTGGTCCCTTGACCCGAAGGGATGTCAGAAGCGCACCGAGATTGACCGAGCGAATCCGGTCGCCGACCTGCAATGTATTGCCATCAGGCATGAAAACATCACGCAGAATCGGGCTTGCCTCGATCCGGTCGCGATTGGCTTCGATGTCATCCACCATCGAACGCGATACCGGCACACCCAGGCGGGCATATTGTTCAGCCGCCGACAGGAGCTGCGGCCATTGCAGGCGACCGTAACGCGCACTAAGCGCATAAAGCCCGCGCGGGACGCCCGGAATGGTGGTTGCAGTCTGGCTGTCGGCAGTGCGAGTCCCCGGACGCGGCCAGAAATCAAGCACTTCGACCTTTTTCGACTGGCGATCATGAACAACGCACACCCCGCCGCCGCCAATACCGGCGACCGAGGATTTGGTCACCGTCATGGTCGCGTAAAGCGCAACAGCCGCATCCGCCGCCGTACCGCCCGCCGAAAGAACGTCGCGTGCGATGCGAACCGCGCGGGGTTCGTCGGCGACCACGCCACCAAGGAAACCACTGACGGCCCCTATTTGGCCAAGATTTTCAGTATTATCGCTACTGCAGGCAGCGAGACCGGCAGTCATTGCGATTGCCGTCATGATCCGCCATGATGGCTTGCGCGTCGGCAACCTGTCCGCACTGGTCGGGTCGACATCGGATGAACGAGAACACGGAACGCACAATTTGCTCAGACGCATTATTACTCTCACTGCCATTTTCCTTGTTGCCCTGCCCAGCACAGTTTTTGCGCAGGGTCGTTCTTTTATCCGGGATACCGAGATTGAGGAAACCCTTCATCTCTATGCGACCCCGATATTCAAGGCTGCCGGGCTCGATCCGCGCGGCGTTACTGTCTATATCGTCTCAGATCCCAGCCTGAACGCATTCGTTGCAGGTGGCCAAAAGCTTTTTATCAATACTGGCCTCTTGTTGAAAGCCCAGACTCCCGAACAGGTTATGGGCGTGATGGCCCACGAAACCGGCCACATTGCGGGCGGGCACCTTTCGCGTATTCATGACCAGCTTCGAAATGCCTCGGCGATATCGATTCTGTCAACCATCGTCGGTGTTGCCGCCGGTGTTGCCGCCGGTCGTGCAGATGTCGGTACGGCCGCCGTTCTTGGCGGCCAGAACGTGGCAGAACGCAATTTCCTGGCTTATTCGCGGACACAGGAAAGCAGTGCCGATCAGGCCGGTGTCAACTTCCTGACCGATGCGGGGATTTCATCGCGCGGTCTGATGGAATTCATGGAAACGCTTGAAGGTCAGGAATTGCTGAGTACTGCACGTCAGGACCCGTATCTGCGCAGTCACCCGCTGACGACCGAACGTGTCGAGTTCCTTGAAAACTATACTGCGAATTCACCGTTAAGGGACGCCAAGGTCGATCCGGTTCTGTATGAACGCCATGCCCGTATGCGTGCAAAACTGTATGCCTTTACCAACCATATCCAGCATACGTTGCGCACCTATCCCGAAACCGACACCAGCATTTCGGGGCGTTATGCACGCGCGATTGCCTATTACCGGGACTCGCAACTCGATCCGGCGATGAAGCTTATTGACGAGCTGATCGCCGAAGAACCGGAAAATCCGTATTTCGAAGAACTTAAAGGTCAGGTCCTGCTGGAATTCGGCAAAGCCAAGGAAGCCACCGACCCGCTTCGCAAAGCCGTCGAACTGTCCAACGGTGCACCTTTGATCCGACTGCTTCTGGCGCATGCGCTGATTGAAAGCGGCGACAGCAGTGTCCTGCCGGAAGCCAAGGAAAACCTTTTGGGGGTTCTTTCGGTTGAACGCAGCAATGCCTCGGCATGGCGGTTCCGGGCGATCATCGAAAACCGTCTGGGCAACGAAGGCGAAGCGTCGCTTTCGCAAGCGGAATACAGCCTTTTGACCGGGGATCGGGAAGCCGCGAAATATCACGCGGTTCAGGCCGACCGGAAACTTGAAAAAGGCACCGCGACCTGGCAGCGCGCGCAAGACATCATTCGCGCGACCGATCCGGAAGGCAAGGACAACCGGAATTGACCGCAATCGCCCCAAAATGGGCGGCGATGCGGTTACCGGCCCCTCGCCGTATCGGCCTTGCCTTTGCGGTGTTTTATCTGTTGACCGGATGCAGCCTGCCCGATGCCGGGGTGAGCGTCGAGGGGGATCTGAAGCTTCTTTATGCCCCCTTCCCGCTGAATAACCCGCCCCGGTACTGGCATTATGCAGAACGTCCGGCAAAGCTTGATACGGGTGAACAGTCAAAGGCCAACAGCCTTTACTGGGAAGATATCGACGGGCGCATCGCGCTTGCCATGCGCCCGGCAATCGGCACATTTGAACTTGGCCGTCGTACCAATATTGCAGTTCTGGCATCCCCCTATCTGTCATTCGATTGGTTGATGAACGCATCGGCACAGCCCGGCGATACCGAGCTTGTCCTTGGTTTCCGGGCGCAATCGCATGGCGATTGGGGCGAAAGCGATCTGGGGGCAGGGAAACCGCCCGTCGATCATGTGATCCGGCTTCCGATTGGGGGCGACATGACCGGTATCAAGGAATGGCAACGCGATTATTTCGATCTTTCGGCACTGCATCGCCGATACTGGCCCGACACAGATACCATCGATGTCCGTCTGGTATGGATCGGGATTGCCGCATCTGGTGATCAAGGGGCTGATGTGGCCGGTGTCACATATCTCTCGCATATTTTACTTTCCCGTTAGGTACCCGTCCCGTATCAATTAGCCAAAGAAATCAGGTCCCGCGCGATGCGAGAAACATCCGGGACAAAGACAACAAGGGATTTTCGATGAATTCGCACATGATCAAACGCCTTCTTGGCGGTGCCGCCATCATGCTTTCGCTGGGTTTTGCCATGGGCGCACCGGCACAGGCGGAAGAACTAAGCGATGCGCAGAAGGCCGAGATCGAAGGCGTGATCGAACAGTATCTTCTGGAAAACCCGGATGTTCTGCTGCGTGCGATCCAGAATGTTCAGGTCTGGCAGACAACCGAACAGGCCCGCCAGCAGGCCGAAGCCATCGAGCCGGTTTGGGATGCGCTGGTAGCCGACAGTTCGGTGCCATCGGTTGGCCCGCTTGATGCGCCGGTGACCGTGATCGAATTTTTTGATTATCACTGCGGTTATTGCAAACGCGCCTTTGACGGCGTGAAGGAACTTGCAGAAAATTCCGACGGTAAAATCCGCACCATGTTTGTTGAATTCCCGATCCTGCGCGAAGAAAGTGCCGATGCGGCACGTGCGGCACTGGCCGCGGCCAAGCAGGGCAAATACATGGAAATCCACGCGGCCTTCATGGAAAACCGCGGTATCCTTGACGAGGCACAGATCAACACATTGGCCAAAGACGCAGGTGTCGACGTTGATCAGATGCGCAAGGACATGCAGTCACCGGAAATCAATGGCATGTTACAGCAATATGCCGCCATGGCGCGCAGCATCGGGGTCAATGGCACCCCGGCCTTCCTGATCAATGGTCAGATGGTGTCGGGTGCGGATATGGAACGCGTCAATGCGCTGGTCAAAGCCGGACTTGAACAGGCGTCCTGATTTTACGCCAAACCGCTACTACGGATGCAGTCAATCCGTTACGCAGTCTGAATAAAACAAAAGCCCCCGTTTCGATACCGAAACGGGGGCTTTTTATCGGGCATCTATGCGATCAGATCAAACCGGCCAACGGCGAGGACGGATCGGCATATTTTTTCTTGGGCATGCGACCGGCAAGGAAGGATTCACGACCGGCGATGATCGCGTGTTTCATTGCGCGCGCCATGCGGATCGGGTCCCTGGCACCGGCAATCGCGGTATTCATCAGAACGCCGTCACAGCCCAGTTCCATGGCAAATGCCGCATCGGATGCGGTGCCGACACCGGCATCGACGATCACCGGCACATTGGCGTTTTCCTTGATCAGCGCGATATTGACCGGGTTGAGAATCCCCATGCCCGAACCGATCAGCGATCCCAGCGGCATGATCGCGACACAGCCCATATCTTCAAGCATCTTGGCCTGAATGGGATCGTCGCTGCAGTAAACCATCACGTCGAAACCATCCTTGATCAGGGCCTCGGCGGCCTTGAGGGTTTCGGGCATGTTGGGATAAAGCGTCTTCTGATCGCCCAGAACTTCAAGCTTCACCAGATTCCAGCCACCTGCCTCGCGGGCCAGACGCAGGGTCCGGACCGAGTCATCAGCCGTAAAGCAACCCGCCGTATTGGGCAGATAAACGTATTTTTTCGGATCGACATAATCGACCAGCATCGGCTGGGACGGGTCGGTCAGGTTAACACGACGCACGGCAACCGTGACCATTTCCGCGCCCGATGCATCAATCGCGATGCGGGTTTCTTCGAAATCCTTGTATTTGCCGGTACCGACGATCAGACGCGATTTGAATTTGTGGCCCGCGACAACGAAACCCTCGTCATTGGCGGACGCAAGATCGGAATCCGAGGAACCGCCACCAATAAAATGCACGATTTCAAGCTTGTCGCCATCGGCAAGTGCAGTATCGCCATAAGCCGTTTTCGGCACGATTTCGAGATTGCGTTCCACCGCGACCTTGGTCGCGGTAATCCCGAGTTCACCGAGAAGATCGGCAACGGTTGCTGCGGTTTCGATGGTGCGGTCTTCACCGTTGATGGTCAGGCGCATCTGTTCGTCTTGTCCTTGTGGTATCAAAATATTCACCTATTGGCGCGCAGTATGCGCAGCTGCCGGGCGAGAGGCAAGCTGTGATCGGCGGATTCTGCCATGCGGGGCACACAAAGCTGCAGCAATGGCGATGATGTCAACATGATCGTGTGGTTACAGTCACATGCCTCGTCCGAATGCAACGTTGCGTCAGACTTTGGTCGTGTTATAAACGCATCACTATATGTTGGGCATGTGGGAACGGATGACAAAACCCGTCTACATTCTGAATGGGCCGAATTTGAACCTGCTGGGACAGCGTCAGCCGGAAATTTACGGTGCGACCACCTTGCAGGATATCGACAACATGTGTTCTGCACATGCGTCGAAGATTGGCCTGTCCGTCGTCTTTCGCCAAAGCAATCACGAAGGCGAGCTAGTTGACTGGATTCAGGAAGCCCAGCAAGAAGCTGCTGGCATTATTATCAATGCTGGGGCATATACGCACACATCGGTTGCGATCCTTGACGCATTGCTGGCATCCGATTTGCCGGTCGTCGAGGTGCATCTGTCAAATATTCATCAGCGGGACGCATTCAGACATCATTCATACGTCTCGAAAGCTGCAAAAGGCATGATCTGTGGTTTTGGCGCGCAGGGTTACATTCTTGGCCTTGATGCCATCAGATCACTGATCCACACACCATCATAAAAGATATCGAAATGAGCAAGTTCAACATCGACAACGATACCATTCGCCAGCTCGCAGAGCTGCTGGACGAGACCAACCTGACCGAGATCGAAGTTGCCGCAGGCGACAATCGCATCCGCGTCGCCCGTCAGGGCACCATGGTTGCAGCCGCTCCGGCAGCTGCACCGGTTGCCGCTGCTCCTGCTGCGGCCCCTGCTCCGGCGGCTCCTGCCGATGCGGGTTCGCATCCGGGTGCTGTTAAGTCGCCGATGGTTGGTGTCGTCTATTTCGCGCCGGAACCCGGTGCCGCACCGTTCATTTCGGTCGGTTCCAGCGTTTCCGAAGGCCAGACCCTGATGCTGATCGAAGCGATGAAAACCTTTAACCCGATCCGTGCACCGAAGTCCGGCAAGGTTACCCAGATCATCGCAACCGACGGCCATCCGGTCGAGTATGACGAGCCGCTGGTCATTATTGAATAAGCCGGGGTAACACCGCATGTTCGACAAACTCCTGATTGCCAACCGTGGCGAAATCGCGCTTCGTATTCAGCGCGCCTGCCGCGAAATGGGCATCAAAACTGTCGCGGTGCATTCCACCGCCGATGCCGATGCCATGCATGTCCGCCTGGCAGACGAAGCCGTCTGCATCGGCCCGGCCGCATCGAAAGACAGCTATCTGAATATTCCGGCGATCCTGTCGGCTGCCGAAATCACCGGGGCGGAAGCCATCCATCCGGGTTACGGCTTCCTGTCGGAGAATGCCGACTTTGCCGCCATGGTCGAAGAACACGGCTTTGCCTTTGTCGGTCCGTCGGCGGAACATATCCGCATGATGGGTGACAAGATCACCGCCAAACTGACCGCAGCCAAACTGGGCATTCCGGTTGTTCCGGGGTCGGACGGGGAAATCACCACCGTTGCCGAAGCCCAGAAATGCGCCAAGGAAATCGGCTATCCGGTCCTGATCAAGGCATCGGGCGGCGGCGGCGGCCGCGGCATGAAAGTGGTCGAGCGCGACGAAGACCTTGCCGAAGCCTTTTCCATGACCCGCAAGGAAGCATTGCAGAACTTTGGCAATGCCGCGGTTTATATGGAAAAGTACCTTGGCAAGCCGCGCCATATCGAACTTCAGGTTATTGGCGACTCCCACGGCAATGCCGTCCACCTGTTCGAACGCGACTGCTCCCTGCAGCGTCGTCACCAGAAAGTGCTTGAAGAAGCGCCTTCGCCGACACTGACACCGGAAGAACGCGAACGCATCGGTTCCACCGTTGCCAACGCCATGCGTGGCATGGGCTATCGCAATGCCGGGACGATCGAATTCCTGTATGAAAATGGCGAGTTCTATTTCATCGAAATGAACACCCGTCTGCAGGTCGAACATCCGGTAACCGAAGCCATTTCAGGCGTTGACCTTGTGCGTGAACAGATCCGCGTTGCGGCTGGTCTTGAACTGTCCTTTACGCAGCAAGATCTGGAAATTCACGGCCATGCGATTGAATGCCGTATCAATGCCGAAGATCCGGAAACCTTCGTGCCGTCACCGGGCAAGATCAAGGAATATCATGCACCGGGCGGTTTGGGCGTTCGTGTCGATAGCGGTATCTATACCGGCTATTCGATCCCGCCCTATTACGACAGCATGATTGCAAAGCTGATCGTGCATGGGCGTGACCGCGAAGAATGCATGATGCGCCTGCGCCGTGCATTGGCCGAATATGCGATTGGCGGGATCAAAACCACCATTCCGCTGCATCAGAAGCTTCTGGCGCAGCCCGATATCCAGAAAGGTGATTACGATATTCACTGGCTGGAGAAATTCATGGGCATGAAGAAGTAATTTTCTTTATCCCGACGCGAAAAAGCGGGGCTTCCTTTCGGGAGCCCCGCTTTTGTTTGGGAATTTCCGTTAACCCAGCACGATGCATCAGGCGCGAGGCGATGGCGGCCCCGGCAAAACAACCAGCGAAGAAATTTCGAGCATTTTACCGATCCCGGTACGAAGAATTAATCATCCATTTCGATTATCATGCCAAAGATAGCTGACGGACCGAAAGCTGCTATCTTGTCAGACCAGTGCGCGTTCACATATGTAAACAGACGACTTGCAAACAGGACCGAAACCATTATCACCGCGATCATGTCGAACCAACTGACCCCTGATCTGTTGATCCGTGCCTATTCGGTCGGCCTGTTTCCCATGGCCGAAAGCCATGATGACCCGACCCTTTACTGGATTGACCCGGAATGGCGTGGCGTATTGCCACTGGACGGCTTTCATGTACCCAGAAGCCTGCGCAAAACCGTGCGCAAAGGGACATTCAAGGTCCATGTAAACAAAGCCTTTCCCGATGTCATTCGTGCCTGTGCGGAACCCACCGCCAGCCGGGACGATACCTGGATCAATGACAATATTCTTGATGCCTATTGCGCACTTCACAAGATGGGCTGTGCGCATTCGATCGAGGCATGGCTTGATGGCAGGCTGGTAGGCGGGCTCTATGGCGTCAGCCTTGGTCAGGCGTTTTTTGGCGAAAGCATGTTTTCGCGCGCGACCAATGCCTCAAAGGTGGCGCTGGTGCATCTTGTCGCCCTTTTGCGGCAGGGCGGTTACACACTGCTTGATACCCAATTCGTCAATGATCACTTAAAACAGTTCGGGGTGGTCGAAATCCCGCGAGAACGCTATCGTTCCGATCTTGCCCGTGCGCTTGCCGGACGGGCAAGCCTTCCGTTTGAAGCCGATCCCGAATTTATCGAACAGGTATTGCAGCAAGGTGATCATTGACGCCACCGCCCCTGCCCCACCCCGCACCTCTTCCAGAAAAGACTGAACATCCCGATGCAGATACGGCCTGCCACACACAATGATATCCCGAAAATCCTTGAAATTGTTGCCCCGGTCCTGCGTGCTGGTGAAACCTATGTCATGCCGACCGACATGACCGATGACGAAGTGCGTTCCTATTGGATGGGGCCGGACAAGGAAACCCTTGTTGCCGAGGAAGACGGGCAGATTGTCGGCACCTATTACCTGAAGGCCAATCAGCCCGGCAATGGCGCGCATGTCGCCAATTGCGGCTATATGACCGCCCCGGATGCAGGCGGACGCGGAATTGCGCGGCGGATGTGCGAAGACTCGCTGATCCGGGCAAAAGATCGCGGTTTCAAGGCCATGCAGTTCAATTTCGTCATCGCCAGCAACAAGGCCGCCGTCCATCTTTGGCCGCAGCTTGGCTTTGAAATTGTCGGACGGTTGCCCGGTGCCTATATGCACCCGGTACATGGTGAAACCGACGCGCTGATCATGTATCGCAAACTTTAATCCTTCTGCTGCGCCCCTAAACGAAAACTGACGCCACATGGGCGTCAGTTCACTGTTTGATCGGCGATTTCGAATTGCCTGACTATTGCTGCAGGCCGGGGAATGCCCAGATGCCTGATACGCGCAGCATATCGCGATAGACGACAAGCTTTTCGCTGTCGCTGACTTTAGATGCTTCTTCGATGCGGTCGAAATCCAGCGCGATCAGGGGATGAACCGGTGCATCCAGACCATATTGATCCAGCGCATCCTGAAGCACGGTTTTGGCGCGACGCATATGGCTGGCACTGGTGACCAGAATGACATCATCGGTGGTGTGTCGGTTCAGAAGGTTTGCGATATTCAGCATGTTGCCAACGGTGTCTTTTGACTTGTCCTCGACCATGATCCGGTCGCGATCAATGCCCTGCTCCACCAGCCAGCGCATCATCATGTCGCCTTCGGTCACGCCCGATTGCGGCTGCCCCCCGGTTACCATGACACGCGCGGTCGGATTTTCTTTTGCCGCTTTCAGGCCGATTTCAAGGCGCTGCATCAGCGGTTCGCGCATGGTGCCATCTTCGGCAAGCGCATAACCCAGAATGACGATGGTGGATTTTTCGCCCAGTACCGGGACGTCCTGATTGGGGGCCTCGGCCATGTTGGCATCCGCGCGCAGGAAGCGTTTGCGATAGGCATCCGCACTGTCGCGGTCAATGCCGGCCATCGCATCCATATAATTGCGATACTGATCGTCATCACCGCGAATATGGGCCAGTGCCGCCAGCCAGGTATAGGCATCAAAGGCATGCGGATCGACGCGCGTGATACCGATATAGGTTTCGGCCGCCTCGTCGAGTTTCTTTTGCAGAATACGGGCCGATGCGATCCCGTATCGCAGATCAATCCGTTCCGGTGCCAGTTTTGACGCCTCGGCAAAGGCCTGTTCAACGACATCGTATCGACCATGCAGGGTGATGCCCTTGAATACTTCGGCCTCGGCCTTTTTGATGTCGCCACCCGACCAGTAATAATGCATTCCCGTGTCGACCAGTTCGCGAATACGCGCCCCGTCCGTGGCATCCGCCGCCATTGCCGTGCCAAAAACCGCACCCGCCAGCATCAGCGAAACACCACAACCAACAGCCAATTTCTTTATTGTCATTGTTCTTGTCCTACTGTGAAGTCAACCAAACTCAGCAGGATAATCCAATCATGAACGATACCTTTTGAGTACCACAATGTTCAGGGCAACCGGGAATGATCATAATTCCGTAAAATTGGTATTTATTGGTATTACATTTTCAATACCAGTCTTTCGCCACGGCCAATAAAAAAGCGGCGATGCAAATTGCACCGCCGCCTTTGTGACTCGATTTCCGATCCTATCAGAACAGGAAGCGGACCCGAAGCGTACCGTCGATGGCTTCGAGTTCCTTGCGGATACCAAGGCCCGGCTGGATTTCCTCGTCGACCTCGACAACCACGTAACCCACGCCGCCTTCGGAACGCAGATACTGGCCGCTGATATTCATGCCGCGGGTGGCAAACACGTCGTTGATTTTCGACAGAACGCCCGGAACGTTGCGGTGAATATGCATGAAACGGGTGTGTTTGCGATCTTTGACCGGCAGCGAAACTTCCGGGAAGTTGACCGCGCCAAGCGTCGATCCGTTATCGGAATAGGTGATCAGCTTGTCAGCGACCTCTACACCGATATTTTCCTGTGCTTCCTGGGTGGAACCGCCGATATGCGGGGTCAGGATCACGTTCGGCATACCGCGAAGCGGGCTTTCGAACACTTCATCCTTGCCGGCAGGCTCGACCGGGAAAACGTCCAGTGCTGCACCGGCCAGATGGCCGCGTTCAAGTGCAGCCGCCAGATCGTCAATCACGATAACATTGCCGCGTGCCGCGTTGATCAGATGCGCACCCGGCTTCATCTTGGCGATTTCGGCCGCAGTGATCATGTTTTTGGTCTGTTCGTTGGCCGGAACATGCAGCGAAACAACATCCGACCGTGCCAACAATTCATCCATCGAGCTGCACGAGGTGGCATTGCCCATGGCAAGCTTGTTGATCACGTCATAATAAATGACATTCATGCCAAGCGATTCAGCCAGAACCGACAATTGCGACCCGATATGGCCGTAGCCGATGATGCCCAGGGTCTTGCCGCGTGCCTCGTAGGAGCCCTTGGCATTTTTAAGCCAGCCACCGGCGTGGGCCGCCTTGTCACGCTGCGGGATACCGCGCATCAGCATGATGATCTGGCCCAGAACCAGTTCGGCGACCGAACGGGTATTGGAATAGGGTGCGTTAAAGACCGGAATACCGCGCATCGCGGCAGCTTTCAGGTCAACCTGATTGGTGCCGATACAGAAACAGCCGATAGAGGTCAGCTTGGAGCCGGCATCGATAACGTCTTCGGTCAGTTTGGTGCGGGAACGGATGCCCAGAAAATGCGCTTCGGAGACGACGGATTTCAGTTCATCCGCATCAAGAGCAGCAGGGTAGTGGTCGACATTAGAGTAGCCGGCCTCTTTGAACATCTTTACAGCGTTTTCATGGATACCTTCGAGTAGGACGATCTTGATCTTGTCCTTCTCCAACGAAAGCTTGCTGTTCACGGCGCACCATCCTTTTCTTTGCGAGGGCGACACGGGCATTTCCCGAGCCGTAGGGCCGTAACGTTACGCGCCCTTGGCCCAATGAAATAGGGCTTAAGGCGGCTTGCGTCAAAGGCTTTCCCTTGCGCAAACACGCAATACGCCTATCTTCTGAACGCATATACCGGCTATTGCGTATAGAATGCAGGTCCGGACGGCGACCAAGGATTGAATACAGGGGACCCCATCTTGCCTGCCGAGATAAGAACCGTTACCGATATCCATAAAATTGGCCAAACCGACTGGGACAGATGCGCTGGCGCAGACAACCCGTTTGTCAGCTTTGCCTTTCTTTCGGCGATGGAAGATAGCGGGTCTGCCAGTGCGGATACCGGTTGGCAACCCTTTCATCTGCTGGTGACAGATGACGACGATACGGTTGCCGGTATTGTGCCGCTTTATGTCAAATCCCACTCATACGGCGAATATGTTTTCGACTGGAGCTGGGCAGAGGCATATGAGCGCGCGGGCGGGCGTTATTATCCGAAATTGCAGGCCGCCGTGCCGTTTTCGCCCGTACCCGGCCCGCGGCTTTTGATCCGGTCCGATCATCCGGCACCGGAACGCATCCGCAAGCTCCTGATCAGCGGGCTTTGCGCCCTGCCCGAACGGCTTGGCATTGCCAGCCTGCATGTAACATTTTGCAGCGGTGATGAAAGCCGGGCGATGGAAGATGCCGGGTTTCTGCCCCGAACCGGCATTCAATATCATTGGTACAATCGTGGTTACGCCGGCTTTGACGACTTCCTTGGCGCGCTTAATTCGCGCAAGCGCAAAAACCTGCGCAAGGAACGTAAACAGGTGCGCGATGCGGGATACAGTTTCGAAGTGCTATCGGGTGATGACCTTAAAGCAACGCATTGGGACCGGTTTTATGCCTTTTACCATGACACATCGGACCGCAAATGGGGTCAGGCCTATCTGACGCGGGAATTTTTCGAACTTTTGCATGAAAGATTACGTGACCGGACCGTTCTGGTTGCGGCCTTTCGGGATGGCGACATGGTTGCCGGGGCGCTTAACCTGATCGGATCGGATACGTTGTACGGGCGCAACTGGGGCACCATCGACCGGACACCACTTTTGCATTTCGAGACCTGTTATTATCAGGCGATTGATATCGCGATTGAACGCGGTCTTAAAACTGTCGAAGCCGGGGCACAGGGTGAACACAAGATCCAGCGCGGCTATGAACCTGTCCTGACCCATTCGGCCCATCTGATCGCAGATGAAGGCCTTCGCAATGCTGTCGCCCGGTTTCTGGATCAGGAACGCAGCCACATCGCGCAGGACCGCGAATTCATCATGGCCGAGCACAGCCCGTTCAGGCAGGAATGAACCGGCAGAACGGTCAAGCAAAAAGGGCGCGATGCATGACCACCGCGCCCCTTCCGGTTCCCCCGACTAAGCGGGGATTCTAGACAGCCCTGACGTCGTTCAGGAAGCCGTTCACATGGGATCTGAGCTCGTCATTGGCGGCTGCGAGACGGCCAACGCAGTCAAGCTGACCATGCGAAAGGTCACCGCTTTCGGTTGTTGCCTCGGCCACGTTTTTCACCGCGTTCGAAATGGCGACGTTACCATTGGCAGCCCCTTCGACACTGCGTGAAATTTCCTCGGTTGCAGCCCCCTGCTCTTCGACGGCACTGGCAACAACCGACATCAGTTCGTCGATTTTATGGATCGTTTCGGCAAAACCGCGAACGGCATCGGCGGCAGCACCGGTTTCACCCTGCATTTCGGTAATTTTCGCCGTGATCTGTTCGGTTGCCTTCACCGTCTGGGCGGCAAGGTTTTTGACCTCGCCCGCCACAACCGCGAAGCCCTTGCCGGCATCACCGGCACGCGCCGATTCAATCGTCGCGTTTAGTGCCAGCATGTTGGTCTGATCAGCGATATCACTGATCAGGCTGACAACTTCCCCGACACTTTGTGCGGCATCATCAAGCAGCGCAACACGCTGATTGGTCCGTTCGGTTTCTTCCACCGCAAGCTGGGTGATTTCGGTAACCCGTGCAATCTGCGAGGCGATTTCGGCGATTGATGCCGAAAGCTGTGCTGTTGCCGATGCAACCGTTTCGATGTTGCTTGACGATTCCTGTGCCTGCTCTGCCACATTTTTCGCATCCTGATTGGCGCGAACCGAATGTGATGAAAGGGTTTCCGACGCACTGCGCACTTCATCAAGTGCGACATTCACTGCCGAAAGAACTTCCTGGATTTTATGATCGAACCCGGCAGTCAACGTACCCATGCGCTTGCTGCGTTCGATCTGGCGTTCGGCCTCGATCCGTTCCTGTTCGGCCATACGGGCACGTTCCCGGGCGTTTTCGCGGAACACCTCAAGCGACTTGGCCATCGCGCCGACTTCATCGGCACGCTTCATATCAAGGATTTCGATATCAAGGTTGCCTGATGCCAGACTTCCCATGGCATCCGTCATCTTGCGGATCGGGGTTGCGATCATCCGCGACAGGGTGCCGCCAAACAATGCCGCCATTGCGATCAGCAATGCAACACCGATACCCAACGTCGTCTGGAAGAGCATCATGGCCCGTTCAACACGGTTTTCGACTTCAAGGCTCATCTGGTCAATGTTGTTTGCAAGTTCCAGGGCAATCCGTGACACGCTGTCAGACAATTCGCGCGGTTCGCCGGATGCCTCGATGGCACGAGCGTGGTTGACCGTCAGATAGTGACGCATCAGCTTGGCCTGCTGACTTGCAATTTCTTCCCAGCGGTCGATGGCACTGTCCATTTCCTCGATCAGACTGGCAACAGTCGGGTTGATCGTGGCATAGGTTTTCAGAACATCCGTGCGAGTGTCGATCTCGGTCAGCGATTTCTCATAGCTTTCAAGCCCGATCCGGTCCCCGGTTGTCAGGAAATAGACGAGTTCCTGGCGTGCCATCAGATAGGCACGGTCAAGATTGCGATAATCGCGTTCGAAATCGGCGAGATAGTCACGTTGCTCATTGGCGGACTTGACCTGGAATGTTGCGAACATCCCGGCGCCGGCAACCATCAGAATGACCACAATCATCACAGCAAAGCAGGTTGTCAGCTTGGCCGGTATGGAAAGGTTTTTGAAAAAGTTCATTTTCCATCTCCCCTAGAGCTGTTGACGGCGAGCGAGTTCATTAAGGTTGACCTCGATCGTAACAGCGCCGATCGGCGTCCCCTGCGCATCCGACATCGTCATATTGAGCTGCGAGCGCCAGGTATCGGTTTCTTCATTATATTCAGCCTCATCAATGAAGACCGCATTGGCACCTTTGGGGAAGGTATTCTTGAATTTTGCCTCATCCCCCTGCCAGAAATCTGAGGTGATCGAGCTTTGCCCGACATTGAGCCCCATCTGGTCCATCACAAATATCTCTGCCAGCAAACCACCGGACCGGGCCTGTATCTGAGTCAGGTAACTCGAAAGAGGATTTGTCAGAATGGCGGCAACAAGCGGCTGATCTTCCGCCTCACGCTCTGCCACCCACTGTTTGTCGGCAGAATCAATCTGATCCTGCGTCATTCCAACGCGCAAACGGTTTTGCGAAGTGATGGAAAGCTCGACGACGGGATTGGCCAACCATTCACGAACGTCGCGGATCATGTCGTCCGAGATCATGGTACCGGGTTCGCCCGGAAGTTCGGATTTTGCATCTGCTGCTAACGGTATGAAGCCGATCATTCCGGCAACCCCCAAGGCAGTGCAAGCGCGCAAAAAGGTTCTCATAGTTTCCTCTCCGGCGTAGCGCAGATTATTTGTTTGTTTCGGTATGACGCTACGCCACCAAACAGACCTATCCAAAAGGGCAGAAGCCCTAATTCCTATGTGAATCCTCACTCGCATGCTTTCAAGTAGAGGATGTAAAATCATCTACATGAAAAACATGGGGAATTCGGAGAAGACAAGAAAAAAGCGGCGGGAAAACCGCCGCTGAGTTTGGTTGGGACACGAGCAAACTGCAGAAGATTACGTTGTTCCAGGCGCAAGATGCGCCCCTGCAAAGAACAACTGTCCGACACCACCTATGCATAGGGTGTGCCAGTTTTTGGAAGCGCGTAAAAATCCCTGAATTGTGCCAATTGTCGGGCAAGAAAATATTGAAAAGACAATTACTTCAAAATTTATTCGCATATTGCGACAAATAAAATTGCAAAATGCGAACACAAATCTTTGCATTTTGCAAAATGCGATTCAAGGCCGTGATCCCGACCTGATCATTGCCGATTACCCAGCGTTACGACTTGGCGCTTTCCGTTTTTTGCGCTTGCTGAAATTCAGCAAAGCCGGAGCATTTTCAATAATTTCCTGGAGAATTTCCTTGGCGACCTCAAGGTCATCCTTGGCAGACTCGTCAAGATGACTGACATATCGCGGATGAGAGATCATGCGTTCGGCTTCATAAAGAGTCCGAAGCTCGCTTTGGAACATTTCGCGCGCACCGAGCGGCAAAACCGGTTTGGCACTCATCACAAAGAAAAACTTGAGGCTTGTTTTAATCACAATCCGAAGCATCAGGATCTGAAGCTTGTGGAACTGCTCTTCGAGCTCGTCTTTTTTGGGATGCTTTTCAAGTTTGGCAAGACGGTCCGTAATCACCAGTGAAAGCGCTTTGAAGTTATCGACTTCTTCGCGAAACGGTCGGTAACCGGTCACCTCGGTTGTATCTACCGTCTTTTCAATCACATCCGCCAGCGCGACAAGCTTACGCGCCTGCGTCTCAAGCCTCGACAAAAACGTCTCGACCTCATCCCGGTATTTCCGCTGTGTCACCTGGTTCATTATTTTTTATGCGCCACCAAAAGCAATTGCCCGAAACAACTGTTCCGGGCAATTACAATAACCTGCCAAAACTTAATGACAAGGTAATCGATCACGAGACAATCAGTTTGCCATCTCGGGATCTTTTTCCTTTTTCGATCCGCCACCGTTTTCTTCCGGATAGCGGAAGATAACGGCATCGTCTTCGATATCGACCAGAACCGCCCCGCCCTTTTCGAGCTTGCCAAACAGCAATTCTTCGGCCAGCGGCTTTTTGACGTGCTCCTGAATGACACGCCCCAACGGACGCGCCCCAAATGCAACATCGTAACCCCGCTCGGCAAGCCAGGCACGCGCAGCTTCGGTCAGTTCAATCGAGACATTCCGATCCGCAAGCTGGACTTCAAGCTGCAGGATGAACTTATCGACCACCATCTTGACGACGTCAGGCTGCAGGTTGGCAAACGGGATAACCGCATCCAAACGGTTCCGGAATTCCGGAGAGAAGGTCCGCTTGATCGCTTCTTCGTCCTCTCCGGTACGCATTTCGCGTTTGAAACCGATTGGTGGCTTTGCCATATCCGATGCGCCCGCGTTGGTGGTCATCACCAGCACAACATTGCGGAAATCAACGGTCTTGCCGTTATTATCCGTCAGCTTGCCATGGTCCATGACCTGCAAAAGGATATTGAACAGGTCCGGATGGGCTTTTTCGATCTCGTCAAGCAGGACAACCGCATGCGGATGCTGATCAACGGAATCGGTCAGAAGGCCACCCTGATCAAACCCGACATAACCGGGCGGCGCACCAATCAGTCGTGAAACGCTGTGGCGTTCCATATATTCCGACATGTCGAAGCGGATGAACTCGATCCCCATGACATGCGCCAGCTGTTTGGTGACCTCGGTTTTGCCAACGCCTGTCGGGCCGGAAAACAGATAGCTGCCAATCGGCTTTTCCGGTTCGCGCAGACCGGCACGTGCCAGCTTGATTGCACTGGCGACGGCCTCAATCGCCTTGTCCTGACCAAAGACAACAGTCTTAAGATCACGTTCTAGATTGGCCAATGCCTTGCGATCATCGGTCGATACCGATTTTGGTGGTATGCGGGCGATCTTGGCGACGATTTCCTCGACATCGCGTTTGGAAATCGTGCGTTTGCGCTTGCTTGGTGCCACCAGCATCCGGGATGCCCCGACCTCGTCGATCACATCAATCGCGCTATCGGGACGCTTGCGGTCGTTGATATAGCGTGATGCAAGTTCAACTGCGGACCGAATGGCTTCGTTGGTGTATTTGACGTGGTGATGTTCCTCGTAATAGGGCTTGAGCCCCTTGAGGATTTTGATCGTGTCTTCGGGTGAAGGTTCCTCGACATCGATTTTCTGGAAACGACGCACAAGGGCACGGTCCTTTTCAAAATGGCCGCGGAACTCCTTGTAAGTCGTTGAACCGATGCAGCGAAGCGAACCGCTGGCAAGGGCCGGCTTCAACAGGTTCGAGGCATCCATTGCCCCACCCGAAGTCGCACCTGCGCCGATGACGGTGTGAATTTCATCAATGAACAGAACCGCGCCGTCGAACTCTTCAAGCTCTTTGACGACAGCCTTGAGGCGTTCCTCGAAATCACCACGATAGCGGGTACCTGCCAAAAGGGCGCCCATATCAAGGGCAAAGATCGTGGCATCGGCCAGAACTTCGGGGACATCGCCATCAACAATCCGGCGCGCCAGACCTTCGGCGATGGCAGTTTTGCCAACCCCGGGATCACCGACATAAAGCGGATTGTTTTTGGTGCGGCGGCACAGGACCTGAATGGTGCGCTCGATCTCGCTCTGGCGACCGATCAACGGATCGATCTTGCCCTTCTGCGCCTTGACATTGAGGTTCACGCAATAGGCCTTGAGGGCCTCACCTTCACCGGCCGCGGCCCCTTCCTCAGTATCGGCAGCAGCCCCGGGCGCAACTTCTTCCTCGGCGCCGCGCGGAATGCGGCGTTCATTCAGTTCCGGCGCCTTCGCAATACCATGCGAAATGTAGTTGACCGCATCCAGACGGGTCATGTCCTGCAATTGTAGATAATAGACCGCGTGGGATTCACGTTCCGAAAACAGCGCGACCAGCACATTCGCCCCGGTGACCTCTTCGCGTCCGGAGGATTGAACATGAATGGCTGCGCGCTGTATCACGCGCTGGAACCCGGCCGTTGGCTTGGGATCGACCAGACGCGCACTGATCAGCCCGGAAAGTTCGCTATCGGCGAATTCCAGCAAATCCGAACGCAGACGGTCAACGTCGACCCTGCAGGCCTTCAGCACCGACAACGCATCCTGATCTTCGGTCAGTGACAACAGAAGATGTTCCAGCGTTGCATATTCATGACGCCGTTCAGACGCATAAGCCAGCGCACGATGTAAGCTTTCTTCAAGGTTACGTGAGAGCATGTTTCACTCCTTCTCTAACGTGCACTGCAGCGGGTGCTGGTTTTGCCGCGCCAGATCCATGACCTGGTTGACCTTGGTTTCCGCAATTTCATAGGTAAAGACACCACATACCCCGACCCCCTTGCGGTGAACCTGAAGCATAATCGCGGTCGCCTCTTCCCGGCCTTTTTCAAAGAACCGTTCAAGCACATGGACAACGAATTCCATGGGGGTGTAGTCGTCATTCAGCAACAGCACCTTGTACATGGACGGCTTCTTCGTCTTTGGCCGTGTCTTCGTTACGATCCCCGTGTTCGGGAGACCACCACCGTCATTGTCCTGTTCACTCATAATCTGCTTACCGGAACCCTTTTGTTCTGCATTGTCTCCATGATAGGTCATTGAACATCTGTTTCAAAGTCCGCAGCGACAAAACGCTTATTAACCTCATCCCAAATTCATGTAGGCCGAGATTGACGCGGTGCAAGATCATCAGCAAAACTTCATCGGTTTTGCCGTAAATATCAGTGCAAAAACAAAAAAACGGACATGATCCGCCGACCATGTCCGTTCCGGTACGTTAATGCAGCAAACCTTGCCCTGCGTCAGGTGCGCTTATTTAAGCGGCACTCCTGCGGCTTTGCTCATTGCGGCAAACCCGTCGGAAAAGGCTGAAAACATCATTTTCTGAATTTTCTCGCCCTCCGACATGCCGGATTCGACATAGCGTTTAAAGATACGCTCGTTCAGTTCCTGCAGTTCAGAGAGGCTTTCAACCTTTGCAAGCGCTTCGAGGTCAGCCTGCGAAGCATCCATTTCGCGTTGCGCCCAAGAAACCAGTTCAGCCCCGAATGAACCGCTTTTTTCCATCAGGTCGGTCGACATCTGCCAAACGCCATCGAGACTTTTCTGCTGCGTTTCGATCAGTTCTTCGTATCTGGCCATCATATGCGTACCGGCATCGGAAAACACATCTGCCTGTTCGGTGAACTTTTCGGCCATCTGGGCGATAACATCATTGGCAGCGGTCATGCTGCCTTCGAAAGCATCCTGGGTCGCGGCCACCATGGCATCGACTTCGGGTGCCTTCCAGAGCTCCGCGAACGGCTCAAGCGTCATCATGCCAAATGCTGTCACATCAGGGGCATCGACCTTGGCAGCGGCAGTTGCCGGCTTTGCCGTGACCTTGACCTCGGCAGTGGCTTTCTCGGTTGGGTTATCCTTCGGCGCGGCCTTAGCCACCGTAGCCGATTTAACAGTGGCAGCCGGTTTCTGTTCCTCTGTCACGATCGTAGCCTTCTTTACAGGTTGAGCCGTTTGGGCAGCGGCAGCAGGCGCCTTATTGCCAGAAACGGACGATTTGGATGTGCCTGCTGTTTTTGAAGTCGAAACAGCGGGCTTTTTCGACGTGGCAATGACCTTGGGGCGGCTGGCAGGCTTGGGACTTGTCGAAACTTCTCCCTTGGCCTTTGCCGACGTGGCCCCGGTGGATGTGCGCCCCTTTGACGGGGAACTTTTGGCGTCAATGTCGGTCACGGCTGCCTTTGTCTGCGAATCGTTTGCCGGTTCAGGTTTTGCCTGCGATTTCGCCTCAGCCTTGTTTTCTGTCTCAGCGGGTTTTACCGCCTCCTCGGCCTTCGCCGGGACCGCGGTATTCTGTGATACGGCAGAGGATGCTTTCTTTGTCTCCGGCTTCACATCATCGGGTTTTGATGTCTTGGCAACAGCCTTTGGCGGTTCTTCCATGGGGGTCTGACGCAAGGCTTCTGCTTCCAGCGCACTAGAAGTTGTGACCACACGCTTTGGCCGCGCCGCCGGGCTTTCGGTAATTTCGACTGCCGCAGCCTTTGCCGGGGCTGCAGCCGACTTTTTGCTGACACCGGAAGGCGTTTTCTGTGCTGTCTTTGCACGAGGTGAGGTTTTGGTTCGGGTTGTTTTAGCTGAACCGGGCGCAGTTTTTTTGCGAGGAGTCACCATATGTCGACCTCCTAGGACTGGGCTTGGCATTCAAATTAATGCTGCATCGCAACATAACCCTAGATGGAATAACCACACCCCGTCAAGGTGGCTTTGGTGACATTTTTATTTGAAGGATTACGTTAATCTGGGCCGATGAACCTGACGATCTGTAATCACGAAAATCGATTTTCAAAAACCGGATTTCGTTCAATTGCTTAGATGGAAAGTTACGCTAATCCTTATATTCAGCAGTCATGAAAACAAAAAATGGCACGTGATATTACGTGCCATTTTTGTTGGTGTTCTTTGCCCTGAAAATTCTTATCGCAGCTGATTTCCGCGAACCGTGCGATAGAAATAGCGAGACTCGGCCTGCTTGTCATTCTTGCTGTAAAACGGATCAGGCTGCTTTGGCGTACCGAATGCTGGCGGCTGGGGCAATGGTTTTTCCAACCCCGAAAGATTTTCCAGTACATTCGGGAAAGTTAAAGCGCGCAAATCGTCCTTGGCAGACGTCCAGGCTGCCAGCGTGATGCTTTGTGACGAACATCCGATCGCAACCCAGTAATAGTCGTCGGAATGCAGGCGCAATCCGTCACGGCTTTGATATCCGAAACCGTCGGACTGAAGCGCGTCGGTTAGGGCAAGATATTGCCCGCGCGACAGGTTTTCCCGCGATTCTGTACCACCGAAAGCACCAAGAGGTGCTGTTACCTCGACATTCACCTCGCTGACATCAAGCGGACCAAATATCCGTGACACCATTTCAAACTGCTCTGCGCCGTTCTTGGGAATAAGATCGTAGCTGCGCGTTTCCTTATAATAATCAGCATTGTAGACAAGGCGAATCCGTCCTTCTGCGTCCCCGGCAGAACAGGCGGTTCGAATGTCATCCGCATTGATAAACGAGAACCAGGTTCCTTTGCGCACCAGGGGATTTTCGATATCGCTTGTACCGGTAAAACTGCATGCTGAAAGAGCAATCAGTCCGGCTGCAGAAAGGGCACTTCCTCTTAAAATTGATGATTTTGTTCTTATCTTACTGACAACAGACATTATTTTTTTACGCATTCGATCCTCGATTTTTAACCTTTTGCCGGATATAAATTGAGACTGACGAAAAAATGAGACCGCAACAAGGCGGCAAATCAGTTTATCGGGACACGTGTTAAGCATTTTTTTAATGCCGCGATGAGATACTGATCATATTTCGTCTTGGGGATCACCGTAAAGCCGAGCCCGTCAAATGCGTTTTAAGACCCGTCTTGGGCCAAAAGCGATGGCCACCGTTAGAAATGATGAAAGTCAATCGATGTGGCAATTGCAAGGTCGCAGGATTTATTGTGCCCTGTCCGTGATGATGCTGATCATTGCTGCTGTTGTGTTTACAACGTCGGCTGCGATGGCGCGTACCTATACCGCGATGGTTATCGATGCCGAAACCGGCGATGTTCTGCATGAATATCGCGCCGATCATAAAGTTTATCCGGCGTCACTGACCAAGATCATGACGCTTTACATGCTGTTTGATGCACTTGATTCCGGCAAGGTATCGCTTTCGACCCGCATGGAAGTTTCCAAACGTGCATGGGGCCAGGCGCCTTCGAAACTTGGTCTTCAGCCCGGTGAAAAAATTTCGGTCGAAGATGCCATTCTGGCGCTCGTGACGAAATCGGCAAATGACATTGCCGTTGTCGTCGCCGAACATCTTGGCGGGACCGAGATAAAGTTTGCCCAGATGATGACAGCCAAGGCGCGTCAGATCGGCATGAAAAACACCACCTTCCGCAATGCATCGGGTCTTCCGAACCGCGGCCAGTTGACCACGGCGCGCGATATGATCCGCCTTGCCGTGTCGCTGCGGAAGGATTACGGCAACTATTACCATTATTTTAGTACCCAGAAGTTCAGCTATGGCAAGCGTACTTATGGCAACCATAACAACCTTCTGGCGTCCTATTACGGAACCGACGGGATCAAGACCGGCTATATTAATGCGTCGGGCTTTAACCTTGTAGCCTCGGTCAATCGCAATGGCCGCCGGTTGATTGGTGTTGTCTTTGGTGGACGGACGGCCCGGTCGCGCGATGACCAGATGAAGAAGCTTCTTGATCAGGCGTATCTTGACCTCAAGAAAGATGGCGAGATTATCGCGCCGCGTCCTCGCATCAGCCCCGATGGCAAAATTCTTCCGGCTGATACACAGCTTTTGATGGCCAAACAGAACAATGCGAACGAGGTTGAACAGCCCGGCCGCATCGACACTGAAACGGTTGTTGCCCGCCTTTCGCCTGAAACTGGCGGCTGGGGCATTCAGGTTGGTGCATTTAGCGATCAGCGACGCGCACAGGAAGCCGTCCTTGCCGCGGCACGCACAGCACCCGATGTTCTGCGCCTGACCCGCGCAGCGGTTGAACAGCAAAGCAACGGATCTGGCATTGTTTACCGCGCCCGTCTGCTTGGATTTGGTGGCGAACAGGAAGCGCGTAGTGCCTGTGCTGCCCTTCGCAAGGAAAAGGTCGCATGCATCCCGGTTAACGCCGGTGATGCGGGATAATATTCCGGACATACACAACAAAAAAGCCCGCTGAATTGCTTCAGCGGGCTTTTATTATCGTCCTGATCAGAACAGCCTAGTGGCCGCTGCCCGGTGCAAAGAAATCATCCGAGGACAGACCGCTTTTTTGAAGCTGAGCGGTGACTTGCGTTTTCAACCGCTTCAGACCGTTTTCATCGGCAGCCTCGCAACGGGCGACAATTGCAGGCTGGGTGTTGGATGCGCGCAGCAGCCACCAGCCGTCATCGGTGCTGACGCGAACGCCGTCAATGCCGCTGACTTCGGCACCGGCTTCGGACAAGCGCCCACGCACCTCCTCGATCAGGGCGAACTTGCGATCATCCGGGCAGTCGATACGGGTTTCCGGGGTATTGACCGCCACGGGCATGGCATCGCGCCAATCATCGAGGCTTTTGCCGCTCTGGACCAGAATGCGATACAGCCGCACAGCGGCATACATCGCATCATCATAGCCATAGTAACGCTCGGCAAAGAAGATATGACCGCTCATTTCACCAGCGATCGGCGCTTTTGATTCAACCATTTTGGTTTTGATTAGTGAATGGCCGGTCTTCCACATGATGGCGTTGCCGCCAAGACGGGTAACCTCGTCAAACAGTGTCTGGCTGGCTTTGACATCGGCAATAATCGATGCGCCCGGCAGGCGCCCGAGAACGTCGGCGGCATAAATCTGCAGCAGCTGATCGCCCCACAAAACACGGCCCTGCCCGTCAACAACACCGATACGGTCACCGTCACCGTCAAAGGCAACGCCCCAGTCCGCATTCAGTGACGCCACCTTGGCCTTCAGATCAACGAGGTTGGCTTCAACCGTCGGGTCCGGATGGTGATTGGGGAAAGTGCCATCGATCTCGTCAAACAGCAGATGGTGGTTGCCCGGAAGCTTTGCGGTCAGTTTGCGAACCACATCGCCCGCAGCACCATTGCCACAGTCCCAGACAATTGTCATCGGTCTGGCAACATCGCAATCCAGTTCGGCCAGCAAACGTTCGACATAACGATCTTCGATGTCGATGTCACTGATTGCGCCATTTCCGGTTTCGAAATCACCCGAGGCGGCAATCCGGCCCAGTTCCTGAATGGCTTCGCCAAACACCGATTTCCCGGCATTGAGCATCTTGAAACCGTTGTAATTTGACGGATTATGCGAACCGGTCACCATGATGCCGGCGTCGGTTTTCTGATCGTAAACCGTGAAATACAGCATCGGGGTTGGTCCACGCCCGATCCGGACCACATCGCAGCCCGTCGACGCAATCCCCTCGACAAGGGCGCTTGCCAGTTCGGGCGAACTCAGACGTCCATCCCGGCCAACGGCAACACGTTTCCCGCCAGACTGGCGCACCTTGGTACCGAATGCCTTGCCAAGAGCAAGCGCATCGGCCGCGTGCAGGGTTTCGCCCACGACACCGCGCACATCATATTCGCGCAATACGGAAGGATCAAAATTGTGTCCGGCAGAGATGGTCATATTCTAACTTAGCCTCCGATTGATGCTCGCCCGATGCAGGAATAGCTGAAACCCTGTTCTGCCATTTCAGCTGGGTCATATACATTTCGCAAATCCACCACGATCGGGTGTTTCAAGGTTGATTTGATGCGATCCAGATCCATGCCGCGGAACTCGTTCCACTCGGTCAGGACCACCATCGCGTCGGCACCTTCAAGTGCTTCATAGGCGCTTTCACAGTAAACAATGTCTTCAAGAAGCTTTCTGGATTCCTCCATGGCTTCCGGGTCGAATGCCCGAACCGTTGCACCGGCAGCAATCAGGGCAGGAACAATATCAAGGCTTGGCGCATCACGCATATCATCGGTGTTTGGCTTGAAGGCCAGACCAAGGATGCCGATGGTTTTACCCGCAACCGAGCCGCCGCAAGCCGAAATGACGCGATCGGCCATGGCTTTTTTGCGCCGCGCATTCACATCGACCACAGTTTCAATAATGCGCAACGGGCTATTATGTTCCTGCGCGGTGCGAACCAATGCCAGGGTATCTTTCGGGAAGCATGACCCGCCGTAACCCGGCCCAGGATGCAGGAATTTCTTTCCGATGCGGCCATCAAGGCCAATCCCGCGCGCCACATCATGGACATCGGCACCAACTTTCTCGCAAAGGTCGGCAATTTCATTGATGAACGTGATTTTGGCGGCCAAGAAAGTGTTGGCTGCGTATTTGATCATTTCCGACGTTTCACGCGTGGTGAAAACAATCGGTGTTTCGATCAGATAAAGCGGGCGATACAAGTCACGCATGACGTCGCGTGCGCGTTCATCACTTGTCCCGATGACCACGCGGTCCGGGCGCATAAAATCACCGATTGCCGATCCTTCGCGCAGGAATTCAGGGTTGGAAACCACGGCGAACTCTGCATCCGGACGGCGTTCACGAATAATACGTTCGACTTCACGACCCGTGCCCACAGGTACTGTCGATTTGGTCACGATGACGGTGAAGCCTTCGATAGCGTCGGCAATTTCTTCGGCAGCAGCATAAACGTAGCTGAGATCGGCGTGACCATCACCACGGCGGGTCGGTGTTCCCACTGCAATGAAGATTGCCTCCGCACCTTTCACCCCTTCCTTAAGATCGGTAGTGAATTTCAGGCGCCCGGCTTTCACGTTGTTTTCGACAAGAACATCCAGCCCCGGTTCGTAGATCGGCATGATGCCGTCTTCGAGACGGGCTATCTTGTTTTCGTCCTTGTCCACACAAATGACTTCTGTGCCGAACTCCGAGAAACAGGCACCGGAAACGAGCCCCACATATCCGGTACCGATCATTGCTACGCGCATTAATTTTTACCCTGGTAGTGATGATAGCTGGCAGGAGTCTGTCCCGGCTCCTGCCAGCATATTTGAAATTGATATCTGTTATTCTGCGGCTTCGCCTTCGGCGAACTCGTGAATGAGATTGCGAACGTCGTCGCGCATGTCTTCGCGTGCGAGCGCAAAGGACATGGTCGCCTTGAGGAAGCCGATTTTGTTACCGCAGTCAAAACGACGGCCTTCGAAGCGATAGCCATAGAACGGTACTTTTCCGATCATGGCGGCCAGTGCGTCGGTCAACTGGATTTCGTTACCAGCCCCGCGCGGAATATTTTCAAGGGTGTCAAAGATGCCCGGATCAAGAATATAGCGGCCAATGGCCGACAGGGTTGATGGTGCGTCTTCGGGTTTCGGTTTTTCGACCATGCCACATGCGCTGACCAGACGACCGTTGGTACCTTCGACTTCAAGCACACCGTAACGCTGGGTTTCCTCGCGCGGGACGTCCATAACAGCAACCATGTTGCCACCCGTGCGGCCATAGCTTTCGACCATTTGCTTCATGCAGGGCACGTTTGACTGGATCAGGTCATCTGCCAGCAAGACGACGAAAGGCTCGTCACCGACAAGAGATTTCGCACACAGAACGGCGTGACCAAGCCCCAGCGGATTGCCCTGACGGGTATAGGTCACACGACCGTTTTCCGGGATCATCGCAAGCGCGGTTTCCAGCGCATCATGCTTGCCGCGCTCCATCAGGATTGCTTCAAGTTCTGCGGAACGGTCAAAATGGTCTTCAATCGCGGTTTTGCCGCGACCGGTTACGAAAATGAATTCTTCAATGCCCGCCGCGATCGCCTCTTCAACGGCATACTGAATCAGCGGCTTGTCCACCACCGGCAACATTTCCTTGGGCATTGCCTTGGTTGCTGGCAAAAAACGGGTCCCCATACCCGCCACGGGGAATACAGCCTTCTTGATTCGCTTCGACATGCCTTTTTTCCTCTGTTTTGACCGCGTCATATCCGCCTCATCCGCATTCGGTCAATCTTATGCTTCTGCCACATTTCAAGAACGCGGATCAAGCGAACGCGCTGTTTGTTCAGTTCAATCTTTACAAAGCTGTAACAGGAGGCTTCGGGCTGCATTGATTTTTGATGCAAGATAATCTGATCCGCCATGATCCGGGTGGACCGCCTTGATCAAGACCTGATAAGCCCGATTGATATCCTCGCGGGTTGCTTCTTCCGAAACACCCAGGATTTTTCGGGCCTCGCCTGCATTCATTTCTCCGCTGCGAAATCCGCTGCCAGCTTGCTCGCTATCGTTTCCGGCCCTGCCGTTTCCATTATCGTTCGCATCCCGGGATGCCTGCCAGTTCTGCCATCCCGAACAATCCGGACGACGTTCCAGATAGGTTTCCAGAACTGTCTGGCTTTGATCTTGTGCACCGCAACAGTCACCATAAAGTGCCTGCAGCTCGTCAAGCCCGAGTGTATCCAGATCACGCCCGGCCATTGTGCCCTGCACCACCGTGCCGCCCAACTGGCCACTATCATGATCAAGATACATATGCAGATAACCCGTTTTTATTTCAGATACCCGGCCCGAACCGGCAGACGAGGGTCCTGATCGACCTCCACTGCCGCCCCATGACCGGGCAAAACCGAACATCCTGCGCAATAATGGCCACATTAAGCCGATTTTGAGGATTCTAGCGAGGAAGGGTATGGCAGCAACAAGGGCGGCAACCATGGCGGCGAGCTTTCCGGTCAGAAGCAACCATGCTGCCAGCCCGCCCAGCAGCAGGACAACGACCCACAACCCGATCTTTCTGACGTCCTTTGGCTCGGCTGACGATAACCATCTGATGATAAATCCGGCAGCGACGAAAAGCCCTATCCCCAACAAGAACCATTGCATTATCGGGATTTCCGTAACTGAGAGCCCAGCAGTTTGACGTCCTGCGATGATGTTTTATTGCCGTATTCTTCAAGCGCGTTAATGCCGCCAACCGCGTAACTCGCTACGGCGCCAAGCAGATCTCGTAAACGATCCGCCGCACTGGCATCAAAACGGGCAAACGCACCACCGGTGATCCTGGCAATCTCGCGGAAGGCTCTCTCGGCCGTGGGGTCATAGCCTTCCTGAAACATGAATGCCTTGATGCCTTTCAACGCCAGTTGCCCTGCCAAACCAGCAAGATTATCGATATCTTCCTCAAGACAATCACCGACATAAATCAAGGCATTGATCTTTTTATCGCGCGCCTGCCCTTCGACATGACCAAGAACACGCGCAAGCTGCGTATGCCCGGCCCGACAGGTAACTTTTGTCATGGAGTCACGCAACCGTGCCGCATCCCGATACCAGGCACTGGCCTTGCATTCCGAAATACCGCGAAAAAAAACAAGCTGAATGTCCAGTGTGCTGCCAATTCCGGCAACAGCATCGAACATTTCAGCCTGCAGAACCGCAGCACTATCCCAGCTTGGTTGACGGCTGGCCGTTGCATCCATAGCAAAGATCAACCGTCCCTGCGCCGGACCGGAAGCCGGGGCAACCGTCGCCAATGTACGGGCCTGCCTCACAAAGGCGGTTACGTCCGTAGGGCTTGACGTATCAGACGCAACACGGCTTTGCTGCTTGGCTTGTGTTTCGGGTGTTGCTTTGTTTTCAGGCACGGGCACCAACCAGTTTTCAGGGTACGCAAGTGTACGATCATCCTGATATAGGGGCGCTTATATCAGATCGGCAACTCTTCACCGTCCGCCGGTGTGAAGCCGATTATTTCCAGCAGGGCACGGACTTCCTGCCGGGCTGCCATATGCGACATGCTAAGCGGAATGCCAACCCCCTTCTCGCGAAGGTCCAGCAACGTCAGACCTTTCAGGAACAATTCCCTGTAGATCACGCGTTCGCCAAAGCCCGGCGCAACACGGAAGCGTATGCGGGCCGCCAGCTTGTCGACGATTTCGGCGATATCACGTTTGTTACGCGCATCAAGATGCGACAGACGATTGCGCATAACGATCCAGTCAATTGTGCCGCCATCGACCGCGGCACGACGTTTACGGGCATCCCAAACCATTTCGGCATAGATGCTGGGTCCCTTGATATCAAGGGTATCGGGATCAATACGCGCCAGCATATCAAGATCAATGTAACTGTCATTGATCGGGGTGACCAGCGTATCGGCACAGGAATGCGCAAGACGCGACAGGTAGTTGTCACTGCCAGGGCAATCCATGACCACGAAATTGCAGCTCATGACCAATTCGCCCAGCGCCCTGGTAAAGCGGTCACGCTCGTCAAGCTTGGCGGCATTGCCGTCTTCAAGTTCGCTACGGTAAATCGGACGATGATCCGGAACGGGCAGCTTCAGCTTTTTCTGCGCATTAAATGAGATGCGGTTTTCAACATAGCGGGTCAGCGTTCCCTGACGGGCATCGATATCAAGCGATCCAACGGAAAAACCCATTTTCATCAGCGATACAATCAAGTGCATCGCCGTGGTCGACTTTCCTGATCCGCCCTTTTCGTTGCCAATCACGATCACATGGGCGCGCTTCGCACCTGGTTGTTTGGCGGTAGCGGTTTGTTGGCCTGCGCTTTCCCCGGTTGCGCCGGTCTCTTGCACCGTCATTGCAGTTTGCTCCGTTATTCAGGCAATTTTCTGTCCCCAGGGTCAAAAAAACCCTCACCCCAATGACCGTCTTTGCCCGTAAAAATCAAGAACAAAGAATTTCATCGACAGCGAGTTGTCTACTGGACCCTAGCCAATCTATCACCGTACAGGTAAAGATAGGAGTAGGGAAAAGTGATTTCCCCAGCAATAACATGAAGGAAGGACGCAAAGTGACCAATCGGGGGGCCCTGTTGGGCGGCGTAGTGGCCGGCACTTTGATGATGATTGGTATGGTGCCTGCAAATGCGCAGGATACCGGCGGATTCGAACAAATCCCAGCCGATCAAAGTCCACTTTCATTTAAATCGGACATGCCGGTTAACGCCGTCTTTCTGAGACAATATCGTGAAAATAGTACCGTATTCGTTGGTCGCTGGCTGTCCCCGGCGGCAGAAGGCAGCCTGAAAGGTGCTGCTGGCGATCTGTTTCTCGAAAGCGTTTTTTCGACATCTGCCCCGGGTTTTGCATTCAACAATGAAATGCCGTCCGAGCAGCTTTTGGAAATGTTCGACGGGTTACGTGGTCGCAGCACTGCTAACGGTGACAATTTCACACAGGATACCCGATACGGCCCAATTGCAATGACGCCGTTTATTCGCGAAGGATCACAGTGTGTATCGTTTGTTGGGCAATGGAATCCCGATACGCCGACAACACGCGGCAGTCGCCTGCTTGGATATTATTGTGACCCATTGTCGCGCCAGACCATGACAGACTTTACACCACCGCCCCAGAAACTTGATGCGGTAGACGCCCAGCTTTATGGTGCCAACTTCTTTGTCCGGTTTGATATACAGCTTCCAGAGGGGGTTGCGCGCCCTCCCGTGCAGGCTGTCCCAGAAATTGTGGAAACCCCATCCGCAACGCCTCTTCCCGACAGCAATGCCGTAAACACCCCGCCCGAAGGTCTGCCGATCAGCAGCAACTGGCAAGGGTCGCGCGGTCAGGGGATGCTTAAATTTGATCAGCCTTCGGGCGAAGGCACGATGATTATTGACAGCGACCTTCGCCATTGTGAAGGCATCTGGCGTCATGATGGCGGGGCCTATCAAAGCGGCACGTTGCCATTTGGCAGTTGGTATGTGTTCTGCGATGACGGGGCATCCGCGCGTGGCCATTATACCAGCGAAGATCCAGGTAGCGTTACCGGCGAAGGTCAGGACAATCAGGGCCAGGCCGTTTATTTCCGTCAACTCAACTCATAAGTCCCGGACAGTTTTTCCAATATGACCACCGATATTCAAACCGTCATCATCGGCGCTGGCGTTGTTGGCCTTGCCTGTGCGCGTGCCTTGGCCAAAACCGGCCGGGAAGTTCTGATCATTGAACGCCACGATGCAATCGGAACCGAAACCAGTGCACGTAACAGCGAAGTCATTCATGCGGGCATCTACTATCCGAAAGACAGTCTGAAGGCGAAATTCTGCGTTGCCGGGCGGGATATGCTGTATCGTTATTGCGCAGAAAACGGCATTGATCACAAACGCACCGGCAAACTGATTGTTGCCACCCACAAGGATCAAATCCCCGCCTTGCGTGATATCGAGAAACGGGCACGCGAAAACGGGGTGAATGACCTTGTGTGGCTGGACGGGGATGAAGCAACAAGGCGCGAACCGGCACTCCATTGTGTGGCCGCACTTGAAAGCCCGTCGACTGGAATTGTCGATTCCCATCAGCTGATGGTCACCCTGCTGGGGGAAGCCGAAGCAGGCGGGGCGACATTGGCGCTTAATACCGATGTCGTGGCCGCGAAATTTGAAAATGGCATTTTCACCATCGACACGCGTGATCGCGACGGTCAGGAAATGAGCCTGACCTGTGCAGAACTTCTGATCGCGGGGGGCCTGCACAGCCAGACGCTGGCACATAATTTTTCCGGCCTGCCAGAACCAAGTATTCCGCCACAGCATTACGCACGCGGATGCTATTTCACGCTTTCGGGCAAGGCACCCTTCTCCACCCTGATTTATCCAGCACCAGAACAGGCCGGGCTTGGAATTCATCTGACCCTTGATCTGAGCGGACAGGCACGTTTTGGCCCGGACGTTACCTGGGTTGAAGAACCGAACTATGACGTGCCCGAAGAAAAACGCGCCGGGTTTGCGACAGCCATTCGTAAATATTATCCGGCACTAGACGAAAATGCCCTTCAAACCGGCTATGCCGGTGTCCGACCGAAAATTCAGGCACCGGGCGAAGCCGCACGCGATTTTCTGATTTCTGATCGCGATAAACACGGCATTGATGGCTTGGTAATACTCTATGGCATTGAATCACCGGGATTGACGGCATGCCTTGCAATAGCAGACCATGTCGAGGGCATCCTGTCACGACAGCAGGTAAAGGCAAGGTCATAATGGCAGAAGCAGGCTGGCGAAAAGAGTGGAATTCGATCAGGGATGATCGTTCCAGAGAGCCCAAGAGATTACTGTTCGGCTCTCGTTGGAAATTCGTCCTTGCGACCTGCTCCGTCCTGTTTGCCAGCGCCATGCCGATTGCAAACAGCGCCAGTGCCCAGCAGCTTGAGCCCTTTGTACCGCCCCCGAATAGCCTGAGTGCACCGGGCAACCGGAATGAGGCAACCGGAACCGAAAAGCCGGATGTTCAGTTCGCCGATGAAATGCGCAATCTTGTCATCCAGCTCAGCCGATGGGCAAAGTCCTATCGCAGTGACTTTTCAATCATTGCGTTAAACGGACTGGAGCTGACCGAATATCTTGAAACCACATTGTTTGCATCGCGCGGTACTGCAGAACCGGCGCGCAACTATTTGCGTGCACTTGACGGTATCATGATCGAAGCACCATTTTATGGTTACGACACATATGGTGAACCCACCGATAGCGAGGAAACCAAATATATCCTAGGCTATCTGGAACGTCTGAAGACGGCAGGGCTTGAATATTTTGCGCTCGACTATACCGATAAGAGCGATGCACAACAGGCGGCGCGCCAAAAGTTAAGCGGTCTGGATGCCCTTTATTACGCAGCCCCACCGCCTGATAAGCAGCTTTCAACATTGGCAAAGGTGCCGCGCACGCCAATCGGCGCCAATCCGCATGTCATTGACAATATTCGTGATGCGAAGAATTACGGGATTGTGCTCGACAGTTCGCCGTACGGAACCAAGGAAGCATTTATCAACGCGATGATCGACACCAATTACGATGTCTTGATCATTGACCCGTTCCATCGCGGTACGATCCCGCTGACTTACGAGGACATGAAACGGCTGCGCTACAAAAAGGTTGGCACGCCGCGCACCATTCTGGCCTATCTGAATATCGGAACGGCAGAAACCTATCGCTATTACTGGCAGAACAACTGGCGTGCAGGTAGCCCCGAATTTATTAGCGAGGGCAACCTTGATGCGCGCTGGGGTCAGGAACACCATGTCTATTACTGGTCACAGGCGTGGCAGAACATTCTGTTCGGCAGCGAGAACAGTTATCTTGGCGGTATCATGAAACTTGGATTTGACGGGGTTGTTCTGGGTGGATTGGGTGAATACAGCTGGTGGCTGGATTATTAATCCGCGGCTTCATCACAAATCCGGGATGTGCCGTCTGATCATTTGACGGTGACAGAGCAGATCGGGCACTCTGGCATTATTGTAAAAACAATGTGCTGCTGACACGCAGCCTCCGGAGGCTTTGAATGTCGACCCCGATCATCCATTATTTCTTTGTTCAGTCGCCCTGGTCGTTTTTCGGTTTTGGTCGCGTTGTCGAAATCGCGCGCAAACATAACACCCCGATAATCCACAAACCCTGTCGGGCTGCGGATGTATGGCAGCATGGCGGCGGTGTTCCGCTGGCACAGCGTCCAAAACCGCGTCAGGAATATCGCATGGTCGAGATGAAGCGCTGGGCAGACTTTCTGAATATTCCGATCAATTTGCAGCCCGCCTCGTTCCCGGTGGATGAAACATTGGCGGCCCGCACCATTATCGCAGTTCAGGACGAAGGCAAGGACCCAACGGGACTGATTGAAACGCTGATGGGGGATATCTGGCTTAGAGATCGCAATATTGCAGAGCCACAAGTCGTTCGCGAGGCCCTGATCAAGAATGGTCTATCCGGCGAATATCTTGAACATGCCGATTATCCGTCCGTCGCCAAAATCTATGACGCCAATTGCGAGGCGGCAAAGGCCGACAATATCTTTGGCGTTCCGACATATTTTGCCAATGGCGAGATGTTCTGGGGACAGGACCGGCTTGATTTCCTTGATCGGGCACTTGCCAGATAAGACCTGACTTCATCGTATCAAACAACAAGGGCGGGTAAAAACCCGCCCTTGTTGTTCTGGCTGCTGGCCGGAAATCCCGTTGTGCCGGTTAGTCACGGCGTTTGACGTGATCGACAACAAAACCGTCACACGACGGATAGGTGTTTTCGATCATGGCAAGTGCCTTGTATTCGTCCTTGGCAGCAACTTCGTGGGTCTGCACATCCGCCCAGCGATCGTCAAAAACCTCGTGGGAACGATTTTCTTTGACGCATTCACGAACGGCCTGGTTGTGCAATTCAACCTGATAAACGGTCTGGCGTGGGTCTGTAAAAGCAGACATGTCCGCCCGGTCTCCTTACTTTTGCCTGCGACGTCCGCCCAGACGTCGCTTTGTCCTGAACCGGGAATTTCATAAAAATGAAACGCCCAACCACGAGTGTGGAACAAGTGGCTTAACGAGCCGTAAATCGTCCGGCTGGATTCCATATTTAATTGAATTGATCCGGATTGAAGTGTGCCGGTTTTGCATGGCAGAGGCCAAAACCGCGCAATTCTGCGATGCAGCATGGATTTTTGCGGCAGTGCAATTTTACCGATTTCGCGGCATTTCTTATCAGAAATGCAGGTTTTTCGGGTGCCGTTCATATCGATAAAAGGGCACCCGACGCGAAACAGTCGATAGATGAAATGGCGATTACCCCTTAAATTCGCATTTCCGTACGCGAAAGATTATTTCAAAGCACCGCCCCCACGATCACAAAATTCCATCTTTTGTCCCCCGTTTTATGGAAACGGTCTTTTTTAACCCAGACGCGATTTTGAAATTGATCAAATGGCCGCGGCGTCAAACATAAAGGGATAACAAGGGACCCACCCTTGCAGAATAACGAGCTTGCGCCAGGAGGCGACACCAGGATGAACGTTTTTTCCGACACTGCATTTGACGGCCATGAACAGGTTGTTTTTGCCAGTGATCCCGACACCGGTCTAAAAACCATTATTGCCGTGCACAATACCAATCTTGGCCCGTCGCTGGGCGGATGTCGCATGTGGCCTTATGCATCGGAACAGGAAGCCATTCACGATGTGCTGCGACTGTCACGCGGCATGACCTATAAGTCAGCCCTTGCCAATCTGCCGCTTGGCGGCGGGAAGTCGGTCATCATAGGTGACCCGCGCAGCCAAAAAACCCCGGAACTGTTTCGTGCCATGGGCCGTGCCGTGGAACGGGTCGGTGGGCGATACATCGTCGCCGAAGATGTCGGCACCAGCCCCGCAGACATGGAACAGATTGCAAGCCAGACCCAGCATGTCGGCGGGATCAATGACGGCAAAGACCCGGCGCGAACTGGCGATCCGTCACCCTTTACCGCCTATGGCGTGTTCATCGGCCTGAAGGAAGCAGTCCGGTTCAAAAACGGTCATGAAGATCTGGCGGGTCTGCGCGTTGCGGTTCAGGGACTTGGCAATGTCGGATATCACCTTTGCCGGATGCTGCATGCGGCGGGAGCGTGTCTGGTCGTTTCAGACCTGAATACGGACAGCGTTAACAGGGCGGTTGACGAATTCGGTGCCACCACCGTTTCCGTTGACGAAATCCTTTATACCGATGCGGATGTTCTGGCCCCTTGCGCGCTGGGCGGGGTCGTCAATGATCGCAGCATTGATAAAATCCGCGCCCGTATCATCGCCGGAGCAGCCAACAATCAGCTTGAAGCAGATCGCCACGGCGAGATGCTGCGCGAGGCAGGCATTCTTTATGCACCGGATTATGTGATCAATGCCGGGGGCGTGGTTGAAGTTTACTATTGCCGCGAAGGCAAGCCGGTAGCCGAAACCAACAAGCATATCGAAGGCATCGCCGACACCGTGCGGGAAATCTTTGAACGTGCAGACAGTCAAAACCTGTCGACCGGCTTTGTCGCGGATCGGCTGGCCGAAGAACGGTTCGGGAAGTCCTGATTGTCACCCTGCCCGCCTGTTACGACAGGCGGGCAGGAACGATACACCCCATGCAAGTCAGTTTTGACGGAATACAGGTGCCTCAATCACGCCGCCTGATATTTCGGAACCGATAACCGGATCGCTTTGGGCGACCTCGGGTTCTGATGCCTGTCTGGGGGCCTGTATATCGGGCAAGCGTGCAGGATCCGAAAATTCGACAGACTGCGTTGATTTTCGGATAAACGTGGCCAGCTCATAAGCCTGCCCCGCCTTGATGCCCGAAGCCAGTCCGAACGTGATCGGCCCATCAGCCCAGGTCGCAACGGAAAAGCCATCACGTTCATCGACCCGAAGATCGTAAACGCCCGTGTTCCAGCGTGGCTGAAGCAGCAGGACAAGTTTATCCCCCGTGTCGTTGACATAACCGATTTGCACAGCATTTCCGCCGTCTGTGTCGATTTCACGGTTTTCCTGCAAGTGATATCCTTGCGCTGAAAGATCCGGCACCCGCATTTGCAACATGATGTGGCCTGCCATTGACGATATGGTTTTTGACCATTCCGGCCCCGATGCGTGAGCGGTCGCAACAGGTGCCTGCGATGACGAAATTTTGGTATCCGACAAAGCAATGCCGTTGCGATAACCGTCAAGTGCGCTTGCGGCGATACTATCGCGTTGCGGCAAGTCGTCTGACGGGACCGTCCGGCCAAGATACCAGCCCCCGGAGGCCGCAAGCAGAATGCTGGCTGCGAACCCGGTTCGCATAAGCATCTGTGCATAACGGCCTGGTTGCGGCTGTTCAAGGACGGCACGCAACCTGTCGGGAACCGGTTCATCAAGTACAGGGTCGTACAAACGATGAATGTCGTCATCCTGATGCATGAAGGCGATGATGCGTTCGGCCTGTTCCGGATGTTGTTTCAGATATTCTTCGACCTCTGCACGGCGCGCGGGATCGCCATCAAGAGTCCCATCGGCGTAGGCAAGAAGGTCTATTTCATTTACCGGCTCATGTGGCTTGATCATTTCACCCTCCTGAGCTTCACGTTTGTTTTCCCGGAGTAAAGGCTGCGTAAACTGTCGCGCCCCCGGGATAGTCTGGATCGGACCGTGCCAACCGATATATCGAGCACCTCGGCTGCTTCGTCATAGGTGACGCCTTCAAGAGCGATCAAAAGGATGACGGCTTTCTGATTGGGCGGCAGTTTCTCCAGGGCCTGTCCGATATCCATGCAGACCATTCGCTTTTCCTGACGCGCAGGTACGGAGAGTTCCGGCACCGCGTCATCCATCGGTACCTCGACCATCTTTTTGCGGTACTGATTTACGAACACATTATAGAGAATTTTAAACAGCCAGCTTCGAACGGAACCCGTTCGGCGCCAAAGATGGTGTTTGCGAATTGCCCGTTCCAGACAGTCCTGCACAAGATCATCCGCACGATCCCGGTCAGAGACCAGAGAACGCGCAAACCTGCGTAAATGAGGTATTTCACGCGAAATACGCCATTTGATATCGGTTGCGTCGTTTGCTTTTGTCATGACGCCTCAACAACAGCCTGTTGCGGCATTAAGTTCCGGAAAAATGCATTTTTTATGGAACCATTTGCCTTCAGGCGATGTCCGTCAGATGAAGGTCGGCATCAAGCCCGGCATCGACATGCATGAACCGGCAAAGAGGTATTCCCATGAAGCGCAAATTACTGGCCTCTGTCGCATTTGCCTTGTGGACAGCCAGCCCCGTGATCGGAATTTCGGCAGTCCAAGCCCAAAGTACGCAGCCACAGCAGAGCGAACAAACGGCACCGGCAACAAGTTACAGCGATACACAACTGGAAGAGTATGCCGCGGCGGCTGTCGAGGTACGCGATCTGAACGTCAAATGGCAAAAGCGCGCCCAGAAAAGCGCCAACCCCGCCGAGGTCCAGAAAATCCGTCAGCAGGCCAGTGCCGAAATGGTTCAAGCCATTCGGGATGAAGGATTGTCGATCAAGGAATATAACGAAATCACCCAGGCTGCCCTTCAGAACCCGGAACTAAGCGAACGCATCAACAGCTTTGTCGAATAGCTTCGGAGCCTCCCTCAGAGTTTCCTCCCTGAACCGAAGCTCTTGACCCTCTCCCTTTTGGGCGAGGGTTCTTTTTTGCGCTCTTCCTCAAAGAAAAAGAAAAGCCGAAACAAGGTTCGGCTTTTCAGGTATCCGGTGCAACATCGGGGCAAAGGTAGGACATGTAATGTTGCGCCGGTGCGTGGGATCAGACGGATCAGTCTGTTCGCAACCCGAAGAATTTTGCATTGGCCATCACATGCAGATGTCCAAAGGGGCAGTATAAACAGTCGGTGCAAGCGCAGATCATGACCGCTTGACGACTATTTGAACAAGTTGGCCTGCATCCTGATCACGCCACTAAAACAACAAGCCAACCGAAGTAACATTCGGGTGAGGGCTGTGAGCGCTACTTCGTAAAAAACAACATCACGGCACCGCGAATAGTTCCATCACCGCAAAACAAAAAAGCCCCCGTTTACGGAGGCTTTTATCAGACTGATGAAATTGCTGTGCCTGCCTATTCGGCAGCAATCGGTGCGGCATTTGCGGTGACAGCGGCTGCATCATCGCAATCGCAATTGCCGCAGGTTTTCGCCTGAAGCAATTCAGCACGCATATGGCAGGCGCATTTCCCGCATTGCGGGGCACAACCATGAAAACGGAAAACATCTGCGGGACGGGTGGCACCACCTTCTTCGGCGGCACGGCGTACGTCACGTTCTTTTATCGCGTTACAAATGCAAACATACATCAGCGTAATTGCAATCAGTTATTAATTACGGCACCTCACCTGTAATCTACATGCGAATAGTTTTCAAACACTTTTGCAACAGAGCTTGAAAAAAAATCCCGCACAAACCGGCAGATTGGTGCGGGATTTTGAAAAAGTCATTTAATCACAAGCTGATCAGACCGTCGCGATGTGACTCACTACGCGTTTGACACCCTTGATGCGGCGAACGATCGACAACACCTTGTCGAGTTCCTCAGTGCTTTGGGCGTCCCCCATGATGTAGACGATGCTGTTTACAGACTGCCAGCGGTAGTTCACCGAACTCACCCCTTTTTCAGCCAATAACAAGGCCTTGATCTGACTTTCGATCCACACGTCTGAGCCGGTCTGGGTCGCCGAATCCGCGGGTACGGCATTTTTGCCATATTCGTCTTCAGCCTTGTGATATGCCTCGATGGTTGCGGCATCGGCAACTTCAAGATGGTCATAGACAGTCTTGATGCGGCTGTCCTGTTTGACCAGCGACATCACATCATAATATTTGCCTTTGGAATCGACCATGCCGGTGACCATCACCTGCTGCTTCCAGATATCGACATTCACATCGATAAGGTAGGTATGGTCGACCTTGGAGAATTCGCCAAGGATGCCGGACTTGATCTGGGTATCAAGCCACTGGTCATTCCCCGTCCGGTCTTCCAGCGGCATCTGTAACGGTCCACAGGCCGCAAGCGGTGTGGCCAGCAAGGCACATACCGAAACAGCCTTCATCGCGTTGCGCCAGCCTCGGGAAATCGTGATCATCTTTGTGCTCCTTCTCATGCCGGTGGATCGGCATATTCCAATTCTTCTGAACCACTAATACAGCAGATCGCAATAAAGCTTTAACGCCCTGAACCGCCAGTGGTTCCGGCACATCTTGTCGCAGGCGATTATGACAAAAAAAAGCCCGAACACGATTGCATCAGCCTGCTTCACGCAAGAAGCAATTCACACCCCGGCCAGAAAAGAAAAAGACCGGGGTTATTCACCCCGGTCGCAAGTGGCGGATATAGCTATCCGCTGGCTCATCATCCGGCTTGCCGGACGCCTGATAATCCGGTTTCCATAAACCGGATCAATTTTCTTCCATAGACATCAGCGATGCGTTACCGCCCGCAGCCGTCGTATTGATTGTGACGGTTTTCTCGGTCGCAAAACGATGCAGGAAAGCTTCATCAGGCAGCGCCCCGTCATCGTCTGCCCCGCTATCGGAAATCAGCGACAGGATCGCACCGTCACGCTTCGCCAGAAGCTGTTTGAAGGCAGTAACGCGATCAAGCGGTGCGACACAGGAAACACCAGCCACATCGCCGTCATACATCACGGCAATACCGATCTTGGATGCCACAACACGGATCAGCCCTGCCGACAGTCCGGCATCGGTCGCTAGGCTTGCAAATTCAACCAGCCATTTTTGATCCCCAGCAACGATCACCGCATTGCCCGCAGCAAGTGCCGCAGCGATGTGGCGGATGACACGTGCTGCTTCGGCATCCTTTTCTGCCTGAACCAGATAAACACCACGGCCGAGCATATAAAGGTCGTTGGTTTCACCGGTCGGCCCGGGCATCCGGGTCGGAGCCACAAAGCCGTTTTCCGAAATCGCGGCAAAGTTTGCGATCAGTTCGGCGTTTGCCGAAAGATCACCTTTCGACGATCCAGCCAGCTTGGCCGCAAGATTTTCCAGAACACGGACGCGTTCATTGCCGTCTGTCGCCTGCCATTTGACCTGTGCGGCCTGCAGGGTACGATATTCATCATCCGCCAGCGACGCCTTGATCACGATTGGCGAACGATCATCGGCAATCGCGGCACTGCCTGCTGCCTTTTTTCCGGCCTCGGTCGCGGGTTTGGCAAAACGTTCGACATAGTGCGGGCCGCCTGCTTTCGGGCCGGTGCCAGATTTGCCCTGCCCACCGAATGGCTGCACGCCGACAACGGCCCCAATCATGTTCCGGTTCACATAGCAGTTGCCGACACGCAGCTTTTGCGAAATCTGGCGCACGGTGCTGTCGATACGCGAATGGATGCCCATCGTCAGGCCATAGCCCGACGCATTGATCTGATCGAGAACCTTGTCCAGATCACGTGCCTTGTAACGCACCACATGGACAACCGGCCCAAATACTTCGCGTTCCAGAACATCCAGCGACGGAATTTCGAAGCAATGCGGCGCAAAGAACGTCCCGTTTTCGCATTCTGGCAGGATATCACAGGCATGAAGCAGCTTTGCTTCTTTGGTCATGCGTTCTGCATGGGCGACAAGGGTTTTGCGAGATTTTTCGTCAATCACCGGTCCGACATCGATATCAAGGAATTTCGGATCACCGACACGCAGTTCCTTCATCGCGCCGACGAGCATGTGGCACAGCTTGTCTGCGATATCTTCCTGAACGAACAGAACACGCAGGGCCGAACAACGCTGCCCGGCGGACTGGAAGCCGGAAATGATTGCATCCTGTACCACCTGTTCGGGCAGTGCAGTTGAATCGACAATCATCGCGTTCTGGCCACCGGTTTCGGCAATCAGCGGCAGCGGAACACCCGGGCGTTTTGCCAGCGCCTGATTGATGACCTGTGCGGTTTCTGTTGAACCGGTAAACGCCACCCCTGCAATACGCGGATCATTGATCAGGATATTGCCGATCACACGGCCCGGCCCCGGCAGCAGCGTAAATGCAGCCCCCGGCACGCCTGCAGCAAGGATAAGTTCGGCCGCCTTGGCCGCGACAAGCGACGTCTGTTCGGCCGGTTTGGCGATAACGGCGTTACCAGCCGCCAGTGCCGCGCTGACCTGGCCCAGGAAAATCGCAAGCGGGAAGTTCCACGGGCTGATGCAGACGAAAATGCCGCGCCCTTCAAGGATACTACCCGCGCGGAAGCTTTCTTCTGCCCGGTTCGCGTAATAACGGCAGAAATCGACAGCTTCGCGCACTTCGGCAACACCATCGGAATACAGTTTGCCTGCTTCGCGTTGGCAAAGAGCAATGAACTCGTCCATGTTGTCTTCAAGAAGATCGCCAAGACGACGCAGGCACGCCGCACGTTCCGCAGCCGGGGTCTTGTTCCAGATTTCATAGCCTTTGGCGGCGGCAACAATCGCGGCCTCGACATCCGCTTCACCGGCCTGAACCAGTTCGCCGACTTTCTCATTGCGGTTTGACGGGTTTAAAACATCAATCGCTTCGCCCGAAACAGGCTGGCCATCAATCAGCGGCGCAGCATGCCAGATTTTCCCCTGTATCGATGCCAGCTTTTCGGCCAATGGCAGAAGCTTGGTCGTATCGGTCAGATCAATGCCCTTGGAATTGACGCGACCAGCACCATAAAGATCAACCGGTGCCGGAATTTTCGGATGGGCCTTGCGTGGCAGGGCAGCCATCTTTTCCACCGGATCGGCGATCATTTCCTCGATCGGTAGCTGTTCGTCCTGAATACGGTTCACAAAGCTGGTATTCGCCCCGTTTTCAAGCAGACGTCGGACGAGATAGGCCAGCAAATCCTCGTGGGTGCCAACAGGTGCGTAAACACGGCACGGCACGTTTTCACCATTTTTATCGACAATCTGTTCATACAGGGCTTCGCCCATGCCATGAAGACGCTGGAATTCAAACGTCCGGTCATTGCCAGCCATTTCCAGAACCGATGCCACGGTGTGGGCATTGTGGCTGGCGAACTGGCAATAGAATGCGTCGCGACGCGACAGCATGAAACGTGCACACGCCAGATAGGAAACATCGGTTGCGGCCTTGCGGGTGAAGACCGGATACCCTTCAAACCCGTTTTCCTGACTGTTCTTGACCTCGGTATCCCAGTAGGCACCTTTTACGAGGCGCACCATCATTTTGCGCCCGACCTTGACCGACAGGTCGGCAAGCCATTCCAGCACGTGATAGGCACGTTTCTGATAGGCCTGCACCGCAAGACCGTATCCTTCCCATCCATCAAGATCGGGATCGGCAAACACTGCCCCGATCACATCAAGCGACAGGTCCAGACGATTGGCTTCTTCGGCATCAACGGTAAAACCGATGTCATATTTCTTGGCCAGCAGCGCAAGCTGTTTGAGGCGCGGCACAAGTTCATTCATGACGCGATCATAATTGGCGAAATCATAACGCGGATGGATCGCCGAGAGCTTTACCGAGATGCCAGGGCTGTTGATCGGGCCGCGATTATTCGCGACCTTGCCGATATCGTTGATCGCATCGACATAGGATTTGAAATAGCGATCCGCGTCTTCCATGGTACGCGCGGCCTCGCCCAGCATGTCATAGGAATAGCGATAGCCTTTTTCCTCGTTCGCCTTCGCCCGTTCGGCGGCCTCCGCAATCGTGCGGCCCATAACGAACTGACGCCCCATAATGCGCATGGCATGGTTGAATGCCTTACGGATAACCGGCTCGCCCGAGCGTGCAATCATGCGTTTAAGCAACGCGCCCGGATCGGCCTTTTCCGCCTTGCCGAACTTGATCACCTTCCCCGTTAGCATCAGTCCCCAGGTCGATGCATTGACAAAGAAGCTGTCGGAATGGCCAAGGTGGCTTTGCCAGTTGGCATCAAACAGCTTGTCCTGGATCAGCTTGTCGGCGGTGACCGCATCAGGAACGCGCAAAAGTGCTTCAGCAAGGCACATCAGGATGACGCCTTCCTTGCTTGAAAGCTCATACTCATGAAGCAGCGCATCGATGCCGCTTTTGCCATTATCGGCTTTGCGAACCCGCGCTACAAGCTGATAAGCCCGATCCTGAACGCGCGCCGATTGTTCGGGAGCCAGTCGGGCAGCCTCAATCATGCGTTCAACAACAACTTCTTCGTCAGTCCGATATGTTTCGCGGATTTTTGCGCGGATTTCGTTGGCTTGGGGCATATCGATGCGGAACATGGCGATGGCTTCTCCCTGCAAATGCAATTCTCCGGTTCCTTATGGGGAACGCAGAGTTTTCTCCTCATGTGGCCACAGACAATATATATGCACTCAAAAAATGTGCTGCCATTTTCCCCAAAAATACGATATATCATCCATTGAAAAACTTTTAGTGCAGTTATAAACACTGGTTATTAGATTAAAATGCAGAAGAATCATAAAAGCCTAGACAAGATTGACAAACAGATCCTGCGCGAACTTCAAAACGACGGACGCATGTCGAACGTTGAACTATCACGTCGCGTCAATCTTAGCCCGACACCGTGCCTCGAACGTGTTCGCCGCCTTGAACAACACGGCTTCATCACCGGTTATATGGCGCTACTTGACCCCCGCAAACTCAATCAGTCGCTGGTGGTTTTTGTCGAAATAACGCTGGATCGGACGACCCCGGACGTATTTGACGTGTTTGCCACAGCGATCCGCAAACTGCCGGAAATCGAAGAATGTCACATGGTCGCAGGCGGCTTTGATTACCTGATGAAACTTCGGGTTGCCGATATGTATGCCTATCGCGAATTCCTTGAACGCCTGTCCTCTGTTCAGGGTGTCAGCCAGACTCATACATATGTCGTGATGGAAGAAGTAAAAGTACGCCCCGGTATCACGATCCCGTAAATTCGATCAATTTTGTTGCAATACAATTGCTTAGTAGCGCACTATCACCAAGCCATCGTTCTGATGGCTTTGCCGGTATCGCCACATGGCACTCTGCTTTGCGTCATTAATTACGGGCCCCACAGCATGTCGGAAGTCTCTTTCTATTTCGATTTCTCGTCACCTTACGGTTATCTCGCGGCTGAACGCATTGATGCCTTTGAGGCCAGAACCGGCGTTACGGTCAACTGGTACCCGTTCATGATCGGTGCGGCCTTCAAACAGACCGGACAAAGCCCGTTATTGAGCCAACCCATTCGCGGCGATTATTTCAAACGCGACATGGAACGCTGCGCAAAAATGCAAAATACGCCGTTCCAGGTCCCGGAAAAATTCCCCTATTCCGCACTGGTACCGACCCGTGCCTATTACTGGATTGCGTCAACAAAACCGGCATTGGCGATCAAGTTTGCCAAGGACGTCTATCGCGGATATTTCGCAGACGGACTGGATATGTCCGACCCGGAAGTTGTCTTTGCCACAGCCACCCGACATTCCATTGATGCCGGGGAAATCCGCGCGGCTGTCGAAAACCCGAAATGGAAGCAGCACGTCCGCGAAGTTACCGACGAAGCCATTGCGCGAGGCGCGTTCGGGTCACCGTTCTTCTTCTATGAAGAAGAAGCCTTTTTCGGGAATGACCGGCTTGAACATCTTGAACGCTGGATCAAGCTGCGCAAACAGATCAGCGACTGATTGCGCCAGAAAACCATCGCAATCACGGCCACCTAGTCAATTGAAACATCTACGACTTTTTCGATAAAATCACATATTCGGAATACCGTCTGCCGCCCCGAATTCACGCTGTTTTTTTGATATAAGTAAATTCGGTACTGGATTACCTATTTAATCTTGACGTTTACGTAAACTTCCACCATAACAGCAGTCATAAACGCCATTCACTTCGGGATCGATTCCTTATGAAATCGATCCCTGCAACAGACGGTGTCGATTGACGATGACGGTTCTGAAATCTGCGGTAAATTCCCGCTCGGAAGATTTCCGCAACAATGCCCAACAGATGGAACAACTGGTTGCCGATCTTCGTAATCAGATCACGCAGATCAAGCTTGGTGGCGGCGAGCGCGCACGTGATCGCCACACTGGCCGCGGCAAACTTTTGCCCCGCGAACGTATCCGTCAATTGCTCGATATCGGATCCCCGTTCCTTGAGCTTTCCCAGCTTGCCGCCTATGGCATGTATGACGATGAAGACGTTCCTGCGGCGGGCATCATCACCGGCATTGGTAGGGTTTCCGGCGTTGAATGCGTCATCGTTGCCAATGATGCGACGGTCAAGGGTGGTTCCTATTACCCGATGACGGTCAAAAAGCATCTGCGCGCACAGGAAATCGCACTCGAAAACAATCTGCCCTGCATTTATCTGGTGGATAGTGGCGGGGCGAACCTGCCCCGTCAGGACGATGTTTTCCCGGATCGTGACCATTTTGGCCGCATCTTTTTCAATCAGGCAACCATGTCATCCAAAGGCATTCCGCAGATCGCGGTTGTCATGGGGTCCTGTACGGCGGGCGGTGCCTATGTCCCCGCCATGTCGGATGAGAGCATTATCGTCCGCAAACAGGGCACGATCTTTCTGGGGGGACCGCCCTTGGTGAAGGCCGCAACCGGCGAAGTTGTCTCGGCCGAAGACCTTGGCGGTGCGGATGTTCACTGTAAAACATCCGGCGTCACCGATCATTATGCACAGGATGACGCGCATGCATTGTCCATTGCACGTGATATCGTCAAGAACCTTAACTGGACGAAAAATCCCGGCCTGACCCTGACTGCTCCGCGCGACCCGGCATATGACCCACGCGAGATTTATGGCGTCATTCCAAGCGATTCCAAAAAACCCTATGACGTGCGTGAAGTCATTGCCCGCATCGTTGACGGATCGGACTTTGACGAGTTCAAGGCTCAGTATGGCACGACACTGGTTACCGGCTTTGCCCGCATTTTCGGCTATCCGGTCGGGATCATTGCCAATAACGGCATCCTGTTTTCCGAAAGTGCGCTTAAAGGCGCGCATTTCATCGAACTTTGCTGCCAGCGCGGTATTCCATTGGTGTTTCTGCAAAACATCACCGGCTTCATGATTGGCCGCAAATATGAAAGCGGCGGAATTGCCAAGGATGGCGCGAAGCTGGTTACCGCCGTTGCAACAGCCAAGGTTCCCAAATTCACGGTCCTGATAGGCGGATCATTTGGCGCAGGCAACTATGGCATGTGTGGTCGCGCCTATAGCCCCCGCTTCCTGTGGATGTGGCCCAATGCCCGCATTTCAGTCATGGGCGGGGAACAGGCGGCAAATGTTTTGACCCAAATCCGCGCCGATGCACAGGAAAAGCGCGGTGAAACATGGCCCATAGAAGAACAGGAAGCCTTCAAAGGCCCGATCCGCGACCAGTATGAAGAACAGGGGCACCCCTATTACGCGTCTGCGCGACTTTGGGATGACGGGGTAATTGACCCGGCCGATACCCGCATGGTTCTTGGGCTTGGCCTTTCGGCGGCACTCAACAAACCGGTCGAGGAAACACGCTTTGGCGTGTTCCGGATGTGAGGCTGGCATGAACAATGTAAACACCGATAACACCAATCCATCAGCCGATGCCGTGATATGCCAGATCAGCGCATCAGGTGTTGCCCGCATCACGCTGAACCGTCCGGAAATCCACAACGCGTTTGACGATGTCCTGATCGGCGATCTGACAGCCAAGCTGGATGCGCTGGATGCCGATCCGGCGGTGCGCGTGATGATCCTGACAGGTGCCGGCAAAAGCTTTTCTGCTGGTGCCGACCTTAACTGGATGAAACGCATGGCCGGTTACAGCCATGCGGAAAACCTTGCCGATTCTCGTGCATTGGCGCGCTTGATGAAGACGCTTAATTTCTGCAGCAAACCGACCATCGGGCTGATCAACGGGGCCGCATTTGGCGGCGGGGTTGGGTTGGCCGCGTGCTGTGACATCGTGATTGCATCTGATCGGGCCAGTTTCTGCCTGTCAGAGGTCAAGCTCGGCCTGATTCCGGCGGTTATTTCGCCCTATGTGGTCGAGGCGATCGGCGTGTCGCAGGCCCGTCGCTATTTTCTGACGGCGGAACGCTTTGATGCAGCGACCGCCCATGCCATCGGATTGGTACATGAAATTGTTTCAGGTGACGATCTGACCGCACGGGGTGATGCCATAGCAAAGCTGTTGCTGGCCAATGGGCCGGGTGCCATGGATGCGGCGAAATCACTGATTTATGCGGTTGCCAACAAACCGATTGACGATGATGTCATTGACGATACCGCACGACGCATTGCCGATCAGCGGGCAAGTGCCGAAGGCCGTGAAGGTGTCAGTGCATTTCTTGAAAAACGCCCCGCGAAGTGGAGTGAGAATTAATCATGCCGCGCAAAATACTGATCGCCAACCGTGGTGAAATTGCCTGCCGCGTGATTGAAACCGCACGCCGCATGGGCATCCAGACCGTCGCAGTTTATTCCGACGCGGATGCCAATGCCCTGCATGTCAAACGTGCCGACGAAGCCTATCACATCGGCGGTCCGGCCCCGAAAGACAGCTATCTGCGCGTTGATCGTTTACTTGAAGTCATTGCGCAATCGGGTGCCGATGCGGTTCATCCTGGTTATGGCTTCCTGTCGGAAAATGCCGTTTTTGCCGATGCGTTGGAAAAAGCCGGCTGCGTATTTGTCGGCCCGCCGGCAAGTGCGATCCGTGCGATGGGTTCAAAATCCGAAGCCAAGAAAATCATGGGCAAGGCCGGTGTTCCGCTGGTGCCCGGGTATCACGGCGAAGATCAGGACCCTGACCTTTTGGCGGCCGAGGCGGACAAGATCGGTTATCCGGTTCTGATCAAGGCGTCGGCAGGTGGCGGCGGCAAAGGCATGCGTGCAGTTGAAAAACCCGCCGATTTCAGGGACGCGCTGATCAGTTGCAAGCGCGAGGCTGCAAGCAGCTTTGGAGATGATCATTGCCTGATTGAAAAGCTGATCGTCAAACCGCGCCATGTTGAAATTCAGGTCTTTGCCGATAGCCATGGCAATGCGGTTTATCTGTTTGAACGCGACTGTTCCCTGCAACGCCGCCATCAGAAAGTTATTGAGGAAGCCCCTGCCCCGAATATGCCCGAAGATCTTCGCGCACAGATGGGCAAGGCCGCCGTCGATGCCGCCAAGGCGATTGGCTATCAGGGGGCTGGCACGGTTGAATTCCTGCTTGATGCGTCGGGTGCGTTTTATTTCATGGAAATGAACACGCGCCTGCAGGTCGAACATCCGGTGACCGAGAAGATCACCGGCGAGGATCTTGTCGAATGGCAATTGCGTGTTGCTGACGGTGAAAAGCTGCCCAAGGCACAGGAAGAACTGACCATTAACGGGCATGCCTTCGAAGTCCGCCTGTATGCCGAAGACCCGCATAATGATTTCCTGCCCGCTACGGGCAGGCTTGTGCACATGCGTATGCCTGCGGCCAATGATCACATGCGGATCGATACGGGCGTTTACGAAGGTGGCGAGGTATCCATTCATTATGACCCGATGATCGCAAAGCTGATCACCTGGGATACGGATCGCACATCGGCACTGCGCCGGATGGCAACGGCCCTTAATGATGTGCAGATTGTCGGCGTAACGACCAATACCGGCTTCCTTGCCAATATTGCCCGCCACCCGGCCTTCGTGCGCGGTGAGGTCGAAACCGGTTTCATCGGTCAGTATCTCGACGATCTGATCCCCGCCCCGGCGGCGCCTGACAATGATGCGCTTGCCTTTGCCGCACTTGATATCCTGATGCTTCGTGATGCCGAGGCCAAAAGCCATGCCGCACAAAGCAGCGACCCTTTTTCCCCATGGCACAGCACATCGGGATGGCGTCTGAACGATGATAATCACCATGATTTGATCCTGCGTCATGACGGGGCGGACCTGAAGATCAAGGTGCATTATCGCGCAGCCGGTTATGTGATTGATATGCCCGACGGCAGTTCGATCACAGCCCACGCCGAGATTGCCGTTGATGGCACCATTCAAGCTACCTTTGACAAGGTCCGAAAACGCGCCAGCGTCCTTCGTGATGGTAACCGCCTGACGATTTTCCGCGACGGGCGTTCTGACCGGCTGGAGATTTTTGATCCGGTTTCCGCCGCGGGCGGCCATGAAGGCACCGGCGGCGGATTAACCGCACCGATGCCCGGTAAAATCATTGCCGTGCTGGCCGAACCGGGGCAATCTGTTGTGGCAGGCGACAAGCTTGTTGTGATGGAAGCAATGAAAATGGAACACACCATTTCAGCACCGGTTTCGGGCAAGGTTCGCGAGATATTCTTTGCTGTTGGCGATCAGGTTGATGACGGCGCCGAGTTGATCGCCATCGAGGAGGCAGAGTAGTATGCCTCGCCTTTCCGGTCTGCCAGAACAGGTCAAGATCGTCGAAGTCGGTCCGCGTGACGGATTGCAGAACGAAAAGACCATGGTATCGACCGACGTCAAGGTCGAACTGATCCATCGCCTTTGCGATGCAGGTCTTTCGGTCATCGAAGCCACCGCCTTCGTCAGCCCGAAATGGGTCCCGCAAATGGCCGACGCATCGGACGTCATGGCCCGCATTTCGCGCAAACCGGGCGTCACCTATCCGGTTCTGGTCCCCAACCTGAAAGGCCTAGAATCCGCCATAGAGGCGGGCGCGACCGAAGTTGCGGTTTTTGGTGCGGCATCGGAAAGCTTTTCGCAGAAGAACATCAATTGCTCCATTGCCGAAAGCCTTGATCGGTTCCGTCCGGTTGTGAGCGCCGCACGCGATGCCAACATCGCCGTGCGCGGGTATGTTTCCTGCGTTCTTGGCTGCCCGTACGAGGGCGAGATTGCCCCGCAGAAGGTCGCCGATGTCGCAAAGGCCCTGTTTGACATGGGGGCATATGAAATCAGTCTTGGCGATACCATCGGCACCGGCACACCGGGCAAGGCGCAGGCGATGATCGAAGCCGTCGCACCCCATGTCGCCATCGAAAACCTCGCCGCTCATTTCCACGACACTTATGGTCAGGCATTGGCAAACCTTCTTGCCGTTCTGCAGATGGGGATTGCAACGATTGACAGCTCGGTCGCCGGGCTTGGCGGATGCCCTTATGCCAAGGGCGCAAGCGGCAATGTCGCGACCGAGGATGTCGTCTATATGCTTAACGGTCTTGGTATTGAAACCGGTGTCGATTTGGAAAAGCTTGCCGAAACCGGTAGCTGGATCACGGCAAAGATCGGTAGGGCATCCGGATCAAAGGCCAATCTGGCGCTAGCCGCCAAACGCGACACTGTCGGGGCCTGATCGACATGGCCAGCGCCGAGACATATCGTTTCCGGCGGGCCCTCCCCAGTGATTTACCCATGATACGGCGCTGGCTGCGTGTGCCGGAAGTCGCGCGTTGGTGGGGGGCCCCTGCTGAGCAAATCGAACTGATCACCGAAGACATCGAACTGCCGGAAATGGCAACCCTGATTGTATCCTACCGCAACCGCCCCTTTGCCTTTGCGCAGCATTATGACGCGCATCAATGGCCCCAACCCCATTTATCCCATTTGCCAAAAGGCACGCGCTGCATCGACGCGTTCATTGGCGCCCCCGACATGATGGGATGTGGGCATGGGAAGATGTTCCTGCGATTGTTGGCGCAAATGCTGATTGATCGCGGTGCACCGTTGGTTGCGATTGATCCCGACCCGGAAAATGTACGAGCCCGCAAAAGCTATGAGGCCGCCGGTTTCATTGGTGACACCGAATACGAAACCGGCGATGGCCCCTGTGTTTTAATGCAGTTCAAGCCATAGACAGACTAGGCCGCCTTGACTGCAGTCAGGAAAGTTTCAACCTTTAGCCGCAGGGTTTCAGCCTGTTCGGACAGCTCACCCGACGCATTCAAAACTTGCTCAGCAGCGGCACCGGTTGATGTTGCAGCTTCATTAACACCGTGAATATTTTCAGTTACCTCGCTTGTTCCGGCTGATGCCTGCTGAACATTTCGAGTGATCTCCTCGGTCGCAGCACCCTGCTGCTCGACCGCGCTTGCAATCGTCGCTGCAATCTCGCTGATTTCAGCGATCGTACTGCCGATGGAATCAATCGCAACCACCGCCCCTTCTGTTTCTGTCTGAATTCCGGTAATCTGGGCGGTAATTTGCTCAGTTGCCTTTGATGTCGCATTGGCAAGATTCTTGACCTCGGCCGCAACCACAGCAAAACCTTTGCCCGCCTCGCCTGCCCGCGCGGCTTCAATCGTCGCATTCAACGCCAGAAGGTTGGTTTGTGCGGCAATGTCGCTGATCAATCCAACCACATCACCGATCTTCTGGGCAGCTTCTGCAAGCCCGCGTACCTGCGCGTTGGTATTCTCCGCCTCGGACACAGCCTTGCTTGCCACTTGTGCAGACTGATTGACCTGATGACTGATTTCGGAAATCGAGGCGCTGAGCTCCTCGGACGCACTGGCAACGGTTTGAACGTTGTTTGACGCCTGCTCGGCTGCAGCCGAAACTACCGTCGCCTGTCGGCTGGTTTCCTCAGCCGTCGCCGTCATTGACGTTGCTGTCGCCTGCATTTCTGTCGCGGCCGAAGAAACACTATTCAGTACAGCAGAAACATCCGCATCAAAATCGTTGGTCAGCTTCTCAATTGTTTTTGCACGGGCTTCCCGCTGTCTCTGAGCTTCTGCTTCCTGCCCTGCAAGCTGTTCTGCCCGGATCATGTTTTCTTTAAAGACCAGAACTGCTTTTGCCATATCACCAATCTCGTCACGGTGATCCTGACCGGGAATGCCTATTGTTTTGTCACCACTTGCCAACTTATTCATTGCATCCGTGATGGCACGCACAGGCCTTGAAATGCCAGCACCAATGAGCCACGCTGCGAGTATCCCGATCAAGACAGCAATTGCCGCGAGAACTTCGGCTGTAATAACAGCATCCTCAAGAGCCTTGGCAGCATTAGGACCAAGCTGGTCCTGTTCCGCCTTGATCTCGAGCTTGAGCTTTTCCAGATTTTGGGCAATGACAGGCCCGATACGGTCAAGCGCACCAGACACAAGAGCATCACGCCCAGCATCCGATGCGTCCATGGCGGCGACTTTGTTAAAGGTTTCAAGATATTCTTTTAAAGCAGCATCTGCTTAAACCGCAACTTCGCGGCGGGCAGGTTCGTCAATCATGGTTGCAAGTTCGTTATTCAAATCAATTGCCGACTGCAACCGGCTCGATACCGTGTCTTTTGACGCTTGCTTTCCGCTAAGCAGAAAATCTTTCACCGCCACACGTGCTTCCAGCAAATTGGCCTGAACCCGCCCGGCTTGATTGGATTGCAGCGCTGTCGCCCGATAACGCGTAAAATCGTCATCTGCACTGCTTAAGGATGCGACCGCCAACACCGACATCAATACAAGTAAAAGGAGAACAATACCAAATCCACCAAAGACCTTCGGTGCAATTTTAAATCGTTTTAGAATATTTGTCATTTTCCGTACCCCATAATGTTTCGCCACCCTTCGCGTTATATGGGATACAGAAAAATGATTTCATTGTGAATAATGTGACCTTATTCACACCAAACAAATCCGGACATCTCACCAGAAATCCGCTTTAAACTTCACTTACCTTAAGTTGATCCGGAAAGATTACACGCCTCAGCCGACCACCTCCCGCACGCGAGACGATAACTGACAACAGCTGTGATCGTACCGAACAAGACAATGCCCGCAGCCTGCCCCACCAGAACCCCGGGGGCGCCCATATAGTAGCTCCCCAGCCAGACTAGGGGGATTACCCCCAAAAGTTCCTTCGCAAGATCAAATGTCATTGCAAGATTGGGGCGCCCGGTGACGTTAAAGAACGTATGCGATGAAAACTGCAGACCAAGGAACACATAAAAGGGTGCCGTAAAACTGCAAAAGATCGAAAGATACGCTGCGGTTTGATAGGTTGCGCTGAAAAGCGATGCAATCTGCCCCTGAAACAGGAACAGGGCAGTGCAGACTATCGCCCCGTAAACCACCACCAGCCCCCATACATTGTGCCAGATTCTGCGGACCCGCCTGACCTTTGCTGCGGCAAAGTTCTGGCCAATGATCGGGCCGATTGCCTGGGGCAACGCCATGTAACCAACAAATACGAACGGCCCGATACGTTCAATGATCGCCATAGCCGCCACCGCATCGGGCCCAAACTTTGCCATGCTGGACATGATAAAGGCGCTGGCGATTGGCGGGCCGATCTTTGCCAATCCGACCGGTACGGTTACACGCGCAATATCACGGATGTCCTTCCGAAACAGCGTCGCATCAAACCGGCCAAGCATGTGATGAACGTTACGAACACCATAAAAGGCCACCGCCATGATCGCGATCCGTGACACGACCGTTGCCCATGCCGCCCCTTCGACACCCCAATCAAAACCAAAGATGAAAATCGGATCGAGGACTGCATTGACTGCGGCACCGGTCATTTTCGACCACATGGCACGTTGCTTCGCCCCGATCGCACGCAATAATGCCCCTGATGACATGCTCAGAACCAAAACCGGCAAACACAGGATCACGATCTGCACATATGTGACACCAACGTCACGCGCCTTGCCGACCGCCCCGAACATATCAAGCATCCAAGGTGCCGACAGCCACAAAACAACTGTCATCACACCAGATAGCACAAGACCGAATACCAGAATATGCGTGGCATAAATTTTTGCCCGGTTCCGATCACCAAGCCCCTCGGCACGGGAAACAAGTGCCGTCATCGCGGTCGAGATACCCAACGAAACCGCAAGGGTAAAAAAGATAATCGGCCACGCAAAGCCAAGACCGGCGATGATTTCAACATCGCCCAGAAGGCTCAGGAAAAACAGATCAAGCGCATCAACCAGCACCATCGCCACAAGCGCAAGCATGCTGGTATGCGCCATTGAAAATATGTGACGCAGGATTGAACCTGACACAAAATATTGCGACTGCATGGCCATCGGATTTCACACAGAAGAGAACGGGACGGCAGGATCAACCATCGTTATTTGGTCGCAGGATAAATTCGAATTCGCGTTCTTCGGTTGTTGCACAATCATCCCCGGAAAGCAGCGGCATGCGCGAAAGCCCCTCCCGGTTGACTGGCGATGCCGATATCCGGGCGGCATCCGGGCCGATTTTCCATTTCGCAGCGATGACACTGGGGTTCTCGGCATCAAATTCGTCAAGTTTGCGCCAGATACGAGACTGCAGAACCGGCGCATAGGGGAATTTCTGCTGGGTCCAGAAACGTTTCGAAGGTTGAAAATATCCAACTTCGTCCAGGAACGAGACACCGAAATAGTAGCATGACTCCAGCGAGTTATAGAAATGACTGTCCGGAACAAAGCTGCCATCGCGTCTGAGCGAATGACCGACACACCAGTCCAGCATTTCGGCAATCTGTTCGCGCGCTAAAGCACGTTCTGCCGACTGCATATGCGGCCACCCATAGCGAAAGATTTTCGCAACGTCATAGTTGTTATGATTGTTGAATTCACCTCGGCTGAGCCATCCTTGCGGATATTCCAATTGCCGGCTTTCAAGCGTGGTGCGGATGATATCGGACCAATGCCCGACCCGCCCCTTGCGATAGGATACGATATGGAATGTATAGCTAAGATCATCGTAACGATGCGTCTTGCCATCCGACACATACCATGGCCCCCAATAACCGGTTTCGGGGTTCTGGATTTCATCAAGGAATTCACGGAATGCATCGACATAGCTTTGGTCAAGATCGATGCCACGCACATGTTCCTGCGCATAGCGCCGCAAGGACGGTTTGAAGCAAAGCTGTGCCAGACAGCAGATCACACTGCCAAATTCATCCCGCTGATTGCGTCCGGTCGCTGCGATATCGGAAACCAGTAGCTTTTCCAGATAACCGCGCATCGCCGATGCGGTTGCGATCGGCTCAAGAAAGTGCAGCGGATAACGCGGCGCGCGGCCCTCATTGGCCAATTCATGCAAACGCACGATGGTCGCATCAAATTTGTGGTGGAATTCGTTATATTGCCAGCCCCACGAGCCATCGACGGCAGACTGACTTGCGACATAGCTTTGATCGACTTCATCAAAGCTGTTTTCCAGTCTGTCGACAAGTTGGTCAAGTTCCGGCCAGTATGCCGTGTATCGCGCCAACCATTTGGCATAGATATACAATTGCTGGGACGCCAGCATTGTCCGGCTGTATTCGGAAAATTTACGCAGCGCGAGCGATAAAGCCCCCAGATAATCGATATATTTGAGCGCCTTGTCCTGATAGCCGTGATCGTAACGCGTAAAATCCCGCGTAATCACACAACTGTCTCCAATTCCTGTAAGGCTTTGCTCAATCGACATTGGTTGCCTTTTCCTGCTAGTCCCAGAAATGCGAACCTGCTTCCTTGCATCGGAGCGTTACCGATGCCAACTGTCAGGCAATGCGTGAATTCCCCAATCCGCTTGGCAGGATGCATCCTGCTGTTGGGATTAATGTTTTCAGGCTCTCCTTTTTGAGCCAAAGTAACAACCCATTGTTTTATAAAGGTTGCCACATAGCGCCATTTAAACAGCTAATAAGTGTATAGCTTGAAACCGGTCACAACACCACCCTAAAGGTGAATTCTGGTCCGATTTCCATATACAAAAGAATAATCTTTGCCCAACTAATATCCATACTCCGCCAAGAATGAAAACCGGGGCAGCGCAATCCCTGACAGAAAATGCCGGCATTATAAGGGCAAAAGAAAAGGCGCCCGAAACGGGCGCCTCCAAGGCAGAGCTATTCAAAGCTCGATCTGACGAAAAAGATAAATCAGGACGCAGATTTAAGAGCTGCCCGACGCCGTTCACGAAGCGATGCGGCCGTGGCACGCCCGTCTCCTGTCGGCTGGTAGTAAACTGTCATTTCCTTCAATGCTGCGCGAACTTTTGTCAGTGAAACATCATCATCATTTTTCAGCTCATACGCATCAAAACCGCAACGATGCATATACAGAATCTGGTCACGCAGCACGTCACCGATTGCGCGAAGTTCGCCCTTGAAACCCAGACGTTCTCGCAAAACACGGGCGTAGGAATATCCGCGCCCGTCCGTATAGGCCGGGAAATTGACCGTGATGATCGAAAGACGATCAAGATCATTAGCCAGATCTTCGGGGGCGTCGCCCGGATTGAGCTGGACACCAAGTCCGCCATTACGCCCGATCAGCGTTTCGCGTTCTTCCTTAAAACGCGCAAGTGGCACAATGATGTTTTCCTCGCCCGACGGCAGGTCCGCTTCGGCATCAAGCGTGACCCATTCCTGATCGATCACACTGTCATTCTTAACGATCGCCATAAAGCACCTCCTTGAACGGGTCCATGCCGACACGGCGATAAGTATCGATAAAGCGTTCGCCAGTTTCGCGAATGCCAAGATATTTGGTCACCAGACTTTCAATGGCATCGACAACTTCGGCTTCGGAGAAACCGGCACCGGCGATTTTGCCGATTTCGGCATTCTCGCTGGCATCGCCGCCAAGGGTAATCTGATAGAATTCCTTGCCACGTTTATCGAGGCCCAGAATGCCGATATGACCGACATGGTGATGCCCGCAGGCATTGATGCAGCCGGAAATCTTTATCTTGAGTTCGCCGATATCATGCTGACGATCCAGATCGGAAAAACGTTCCGAAATGCGCTGTGAAAGCGGGATCGAACGCGCTGTTGCCAGTGCGCAGTAATCCAGCCCAGGGCAGGAAATGATGTCGGTAACATAGCCAAGGTTTGCCGTCGCCAGATTGGCATTCTTCAGTTCCGCCCAAAGCGAGAACAGATCAGCCTTTTTCACGTGCGGCAAAACCAGATTCTGTTCGTGGGTCACACGAACATCGCCAAAGCTGTATTGCTCGGACAGATCAGCAACCAGCTCCATCTGGGTATCAGTTGCGTCACCCGGAATACCGCCAATCGGTTTTAGCGATACGTTGGCAATCGCGTAGCCCGGCTGCTTGTGTGCGATCACGTTCGAACGCACCCAGTTGGAAAATTCCCGGTTTTCGGCCTTGCGGCGTTCAAACTCGGAATCATCGTCGGAAAGGGTTTCAAATGCTGGCGGCGCGAACTGTTCAATGTAATGCGCAATTTCGGCATCATCGACGCGCAGTGATCCGTCCTTGATCTGCGCCCATTCTTCTTCGACCAGACGCTGCATTTCCTCGACCCCGATTTCATGGACGAGGATTTTGATGCGCGCCTTGTACTTGTTGTCGCGACGGCCAAAGCGGTTGTAAACGCGCAGGATCGCCTCAAGATACGAGAACAGATCGTTCTTGCCGATAAAGTCACGCACGGTCTTGCCAACGAACGGCGTGCGGCCAAGTCCACCACCGACGATGACTTCAAACCCGACCTCGCCCGCATTGTTCTGATGCATCCGAAGCCCGATATCATGCACCTTGACCGCAGCACGGTCGTTTGGCGATCCGGTCACCGCGATCTTGAACTTACGCGGCAGATAGGTGAATTCCGGATGGAAGGTCGACCACTGGCGGATCAATTCGCAATAGGGACGCGGGTCTTCGATCTCGTCGGCGGCGGCACCGGCATACTGATCGGTGGTCGTGTTGCGAATACAGTTGCCTGATGTCTGAATCGCGTGCATTTCAACCTTGGCAAGGTCAAGCAGCGCATCAGGGATTTCGGCAAGCTTCGGCCAGTTATACTGGATATTTTGTCGGGTCGTGAAATGGCCATAACCCTTGTCATAGCGGCGCGCGATATAGCCAAGCTGGCGCAACTGATCAGCGCGCAGCGTACCATAAGGAACGGCGACACGCAGCATGTAGGCGTGAAGCTGAAGATAAACACCGTTCATCAGACGAAGCGGGCGGAACTGATCCTCGGTAATGTCGCCGGACAGGCGACGTTTGACCTGCTCGCGGAACTGCTCGGTACGTTCCAGCACCAGCTGGCGGTCGAAATCATCATAGCGATACATGGTGTATCCTCCTTACCCGGCCTGATAGCCGAGATCCTGCCGCACGCTGGGACCCTTGGTGCGCAAGACTTCACGGTATTTCGTCGGAACCAGTCCGCCGTCCTGTTGCTCGACCTCGATCAGATACGGGCCGACGATGACAGTATCGAGCTCGGGCACACTGGCCTCGGCCAGCAAGGCGTCACCCGCCTCTTTTCCATCGGCAATACGCGACTGGTCGATATTTTCACTCCAACCGCCATCTGCGGTCAGGAAAACGACCAACCCGTCATCAAGACGGTTTGCCGTGACAACTTGCAGGGACATTCGGTTCTCTCAGCCTGTAAATCTCTCTGGGTGATGCCCTGTCTGTGGACATTTTCTGCATCAGAATTTGGATGATTATACACTATTGGTCAAGTTTTTTTGTGAAATACATATAATTACAATTTTTATTTGTAATTATTAATCCCCCCTTGACCAAACCACGCATGACTTCTAGGTCAGATAACATCCTATATCGCCCGAAAGAATACGAACAAACCATGCCCCTTCACCTGATCAAACTCAGCGTCGGCACAGAAAGCCCTGAAACCCTGCGTCAATGGCAGGCCTATTTTGGCGGGCTTCATGGCCGGATTTACCACACCACACGAATGACTCCAAAACGCAAGACGGAGATTCTAGAGGGTGGTTCGATCTATTGGGTGATTAAGGGGGCCATTCGTGCCCGCCAACGCGTTGTCGATCTGGAAGAATTTATTGACGAGGAAGGCATCAAACATTGCCGCATCGTCCTTGATCCCGAACTGGTCGAAACCCGCACATGGCCCCACCGCGCATTTCAGGGCTGGCGATACCTTACCGAAGACAAATGCCCACCGGATGAAAAGCAGGCCGGTGGCGCAGAAGCACTTCCCGAAGACCTGGCAGACGAATTGCGCGAACTTGGCCTGATCTGAATTCAGGCATCGGGATTGGGCGTAATGATTGTCAATGCTGGCTGACTTTCCTCGATATCCGTAAGCGTTGCGGCAACTTCATCCTTTAACCAGCGGATAAAGGCCTGCACACGCGGCCGGTTCAGGTTTTCCTCGGGACAGGTCAGATAATAGGCATAGCTTGACGCGACGGTTTGCGGGAACGGCCGGACAAGCAAACCGGCCTTCAGGTCCTGCGCAGCCAGACTGGTGCGTGCCATACCAACACCATGCCCCATCAGGGCCGCCTGAATAACCATGTCGCCAGAATTGAAGCGTAGCCCGCGACGCAGATCAATACCCTTGACGCCAACCCCTTCCAACCAGAACTGCCAATCCGCAGCACGGGGCTGTTCTATATGTGAAGTCGCATCATGCAACAGTTGGTGCCCTGCTATGTCGGCCGGTTTATTCAAAGGAGGGCTTGATGCCAGATAATCCGGACTGCAAACCGGGAAAACCTCGTCACGCATCAACAGTTCGGTATAGAGATTGGGATAGCGCCCTCGCCCAAAGCGTACCGCCAGATCAATGCCTTCGTTACGGAAATCAACCAAACGGTCATCAGCGTGAATGCGTACATCGATATCAGGATGCGCCTCGCGAAAATGCCCCAGACGCGGCACCAGCCATTTAACGGCAAAGGATTGCAATACGCTGACCGTGACGACCCCGGCCTCCTCCACCGCCCGGAGACTCTCGATTTCCCCGGCAATGCGTGAAAAGCCTTCATACGTTGCCCGCGCCAGACGGTCACCTTCGTCAGTCAATTGCAATCGCCGCGGCAACCGAAAGAACAGCCGAAAACCCAAATATTCCTCGAGCTGGCGGATCTGCTGGCTAATAGCCCCCTGGGTCACGAAAAGTTCCTCGGCTGCACGGGTAAAATTAAGATGCCGGGCAGCCGCATCAAACGCACGCAGGGACTGTAACGGGGGTAAACGCATTTTTTGCCTCAAGCCAGCCAGTCATTAGGTCAACTAATACTTAACCCCAGAAATACTCGTTTGTCACGCAAGACGTTTGGCGTGAATATGGGTTTCAACCATAGAAACCTCTCATTAGAGGAACTTAATTCAGGAGAACGAACATGGCACATTCAATCTGCCAGACGACTTCTGGCCAGCACACGACACGCCACAACCATATCAGCGGCTTTCAGCAATTCTCCGGAAACCTGCAGCAGGGACTAAACACGGCACTGAACATTATTGCCGCCACCATGGCCAAAAGGTCGCAACGCCGTGCCCTTATGCGGTTGAGCGACAGCCAGCTTGCCGATATCGGCCTGTCACGCACCGATGCCGAAGCCGAATATCGGAAATCCTATCCGATCTGATCAGACGAGACCGTCGACTGCGCCATGATCGAAAACCCGATCCGCCCCCACGGATTTGACATACCTCCTTGCGCCCCCTTTCGATCATGGCGCATTTATGCCACTGTAATTTCCCATCAAGGTTGCAGAGGCATCAGCAGAATGGCCGTGAAAAAGCAAGGCACCCCGACAAAGAAGACAGGAAGCAGCGACAATACGATCCGCAATGCAGTGAAACATACTGCACGCAGCCGCAAGGCCTCAAAACAGCATCCCGATCTTTCCAGTCTTGATAGCGAAGCCCGCGACCGTTTTTTGCTGGATGCCGAAAACATGACGATGGATCGCCTTGATGACCTTCCTTCAAGAAAACACAATGCTTCTGAAAGAACACCTTCCGGCGACGATCTTCCTCCGGATGTTGATCTTGATCCCAATTCACATGCCAAAAAGATGCATGGCAAACAGTATCTTGAGCTGATTGCGCCCCTGCATATCGAACTTCTCAAACTGCAAAACTGGATCAAATCCGAAAATATCAAATCCCTGGTCATCTTCGAAGGCCGCGATGCAGCAGGCAAAGGCGGCACGATCAAACGCTTTACCGAACATCTTAATCCGCGCGGTGCACGTGTCGTCGCACTGGGCAAACCGAACGACCGGGAAGTGACCCAATGGTATTTCCAGCGTTATGTCGAACATCTGCCGTCCGGCGGGGAAATCGTCCTGTTTGACCGGTCCTGGTATAACAGGGCGATGGTTGAACGGGTCATGGGCTTCTGCAACATGTTCGAAGTCAGCGAGTTCCTGCAATCGGTTCCAGCTTTGGAACGCATGCTGATCCGTTCCGAAATCCACATGACCAAATTCTATTTTTCGGTCAGCAAAAAAGAACAGGCACGCCGGTTTGACCAGCGCAAGCAGGATCCGCTCAAACAATGGAAGCTGAGCCCGGTTGATCTGGCATCCCAGAATCTTTGGGATGCCTATACCGAAGCGAAGACTGAGATGTTCTTCCATACCTCGACGGCCGACAGCCCGTGGATCATTGTCAAATCCGATGACAAGAAACGTGCCCGTGTGAATGCGATCCGATATTATCTGTCTCAGTTCGAATATCCGGGAAAACGCACCGAACTTCTGACTTATGATCGCAGAGTTATTCATACCGTCAGCGAAGAACTCTCACTTGAAGACTGACCGTTCCGCTTTGGATGTATTCCGGATCGTGGAAACATTGTATCCGTGACATTCCCCTGCATTGACATTCCGAAGGCTGCCTCCTTTACTGGTACGACCAATTCACGGGAGGCACGAAATGGCAAAATGTGCATTTATCGGGCTGGGAGTCATGGGATATCCCATGGCCGGTCACCTGCAAAAGGCAGGTCACGACGTTACCGTTTTCAACCGCACCGCCACAAAGGCAGACAAATGGGCGGGTGAATACGGCGGAAAATCCGCCCCTACCCCGGCTGACGCCGCAAAGGGGGCAGAGTTTGTTTTCATCTGCGTTGGCAATGACGAAGACCTGCGCAGTGTTGTCCTGGGCGATACCGGGGCACTGGCCGGCACGGAAAAGGGTGTTGTTGTCATCGACAATACGACCGCCTCGGCCGATGTTGCGCGCGAACTTTATACTGCGGCCAAAGCGGCGGGTGTTTCCTTTATCGACGCCCCGGTTTCCGGTGGGCAGGCAGGGGCCGAAAACGGCGTTCTTACCGTCATGTGCGGTGGTGATCAGGCAGCGTTTGATCGCGCGGCCCCGGTAATTGATGCTTTTGCCCGCTCCTGCCAATTGATGGGTGAAAGCGGATCCGGTCAACTGACCAAGATGGTGAACCAGATTTGCATTGCCGGTCTGGTTCAGGGGCTTTCCGAAGGTGTCAATTTCGGGCGCAAGGCCGGACTTGATATGGCAAAGGTCCTTGACGTGATTTCCAAGGGTGCCGCCGGTAGCTGGCAAATGGAAAACCGCGGCAAGACCATGGTCGAAAACAAGTTTGATTTCGGGTTTGCGGTTGACTGGATGCGCAAGGATCTTGGCATCTGTCTTGAAGAATCCAAGCGTAATGGTGCCCGCCTTCCGGTGACAGCACTCGTTGACCAGTTCTATGCCCAGGTACAGGAACGTGGTGGCAATCGCTGGGATACCTCCAGCCTGATTGATCTTCTGGCACGCGGATAACCTGTTATCCGGTTCCGAGAAACAAAAACGCGGCCAGTTGCTCTGGCCGCGTTTTTGTTTTCAATAATTAGGTGAAACCTTACAGACCGGCCCGCAGAAGCGGTTCCACCTGATCACGGTAAACGGCAAGCTGACCATCACTGAAATAGCCAACAGCACATTCCAGAACCGTGTCGCGCTGCAGTTCCTTGGCCTTTCCGTCGCCTTCGGCCTCAACCGGGGCCTCACTGGTCGCGGATTTCCCGATCCGCGCAACATTGATATCGCGTTCGCAACTTGCCGCATCCATAGATGCCAAAACTTTACGCGGGTCACGACGGCGCGGCGGCAATGCGTGCTCCAGATCGACTTCGCGTTCGAACGGCTCGGCATCCTGAAGTTTGACCTCGATATCCGGAATGACGCCGTTACCCTGAACGATATGGTTTTCCGGCGTTGTGTAATACCCGGTCGTGATTTTAAGCCCACCACCCGACGTTAACGGCATGATGCGCTGCATTGACCCTTTGCCGAATGACTGTTCACCAATGATAACGCCCCGTCCGTTTTCACGAAGAGCCGCTGCCATCAGTTCAGCCCCGGATGCCGACCCGCGATCCAGCAGGATCGCCATGGGCACACCATCGAAATAATCACTGCTGTCAGCTTCATAACTGCGCAGCTTGCGCTCACCCCGTCCTTCGGTCGCGACAATCAGACCGTCACTCAGGAACTGATCGGCAATGTCTGCGGCACTGTCAAGTAAACCGCCCGGGTTGCGGCGCAAATCGACAATGATCCCACGCGGGTTCCCGATCTGGTCTTCCAGCATTTCAAGATATTCGCGTGTCTGATCAAGTGTGCTTGCATCAAAACGCGACACTCGAACATAGGCGAGATCATTATCAATGATTGACGCTGTCACAGACGGGACCTCGATCCGGGCACGTTTGACGGTAACATCAAAATTTTCCTGCTTGCGCTGGATTGTCAGTGTCACGGGGTCACCAATCCGCCCGCGCATCAGACGAACGGCCTCTGCAATCGGCTCGCCCTTCATATCATGACCATCGATATGAGTAATCCGGTCGTTGGGCTGCAACCCGGCCCGTGCGGCAGGCGTATCGTCAATCGGCGATACGATACGGATCAGTTTGTCTTCGTCCTGAGAAATAACGATCCCGACACCGGCAAAACTTCCTTCGGTGCTTTCCTGTAAACGGCGGAACATCTCGTCTGTCATATACGCACTATGCGGATCAAGGTCGTGCAGACTTTCATCGAGCGCCGCCCCGACGATAGCGGATGGCGTGGTATCTTCTGCTTCGAGTTCCGGCAAACTTGCAATCGCCCGCTCGACAAAAGCTGGGCGATCAATGTTTTCGACATAAGTGTCAGAGAGAACCTGTACGGCTTCGACAAACAGCTTGTCTGCACGGTCATACTGATCACTGGTTGCACTATCTGCGACATAATCGCGATAGGCATCCAGAAATAGCTGTTCATCATCGCTTGGCCAAACCGGACCGGCACATGCCACCAACCTGGTCCCGGCAAATGAAATCACCACTGCAAGTAAGATTGGCAATATTCCTTTGCGCAGCACGGCCATACTCCTGTGTTTTCTCATTCTTTTATATCGTGTCCCGATTACCGGTAGGGCAGTTTAGCCTGCCAAACCATGAATGGCGACCCCGCAACCACCTCTCGATCCGATTTATATCGGAACCAGTATGTATTATTGCCAGTACTGCAGTGCAACGTTTGCGGATTGAAAGCAATAATACACGACGAATGTCTGAGAAGAATTTGTCACATCATGACGGAAACGGACTCGATCTTGCGCACGCATCTGATTATGCTGTGCGGCAAGAACAACGTCCCGTAATGAGGGCGATACCGAGCGGGCGCCTCACAATTCAGGGAGACGTCTTTTCCATGAGCGATTACACGCCACCAATCCATGATCTGCGGTTTCTGATCCAAGATGTGATCGGTTTGAAAACCGTTTCGGATATTCCGGCCTTTGCGGAAACCACTCCTGACCTTGTCGATGCGATCCTTGAGGAAGCAGGTAAACTGGCAGCAGGTGTGCTGGCACCGTTAAACCGCGTTGGGGATAAGGAAGGTTCCGTTCTTCAGGACGATGGCAGTGTCCGCACCCCGACTGGCTGGAACGACGCCTATGGAAAATTCTGCGACGGTGGATGGCAAGGCATCAGCGCCTCTGAAGCTGATGGAGGTATGGGCCTTCCCCTGCTTGTCGGAGCCGCGGTTGGCGAGCTTTGGCATTCGGCAAATATGGCATTTGCTCTTTGCCCGATGCTGACTGCTGGTGCCATCGAACTTCTATCGGCACACGGGTCTGAGCAGCAGCGCAAACTTTATCTGTCACGAATGATCTCTGGGGAATGGACCGGCACCATGAACCTGACAGAACCCCAGGCAGGTTCGGATCTTTCAAAAGTTCGCAGCTTGGCAATTCCAGCCGATGACGGTAGCTATCGCTTAACGGGACAAAAGATTTTCATCACCTATGGCGATCACGAGATGACAGATAATATTGTCCATCTTGTTCTTGCCCGAACTCCCAATGCACCTGAGGGCGTCAAAGGGATTTCACTGTTTATTGTACCCAAGTTCCTTGTTCACGCGGACGGCACGACAGGTGAACGCAACGACGTGAAATGCGTATCGCTCGAACACAAGCTTGGTATTCATGGCAGCCCGACTGCTGTGCTTTCATTTGGGGATCAGGGGGGGGCCACCGGATATCTGGTCGGCGCGGAGGGACAAGGCCTCGCCTGCATGTTTACCATGATGAACAATGCGCGTCTTTCGGTTGGTCAGCAGGGTGTTGCGATCTCTGAACGTGCCTATCAGCAGGCAGTGTCTTATGCACGTGACCGCAAACAGGGTAAGTCCCCGACTACGGGGCAGGATGATACCATTATTCATCACGGTGATATTCAACGCATGCTGATCCGAATGCGGTCAACAACCGAGGCAGCACGCGCGCTATCGCTTTATGCAGCCGTTCAGCTTGATATCGCCCATCATCATGAAGACCCGGATGCCCGCGCGGCAGCACAGGTACGAGCCGACCTCCTGATCCCGATGGTCAAGGGCTGGTCAACAGATTTGGGGGTAGAAAATGCTTCCCTTGGAATTCAGGTTCACGGCGGAATGGGCTTTATTGAAGAAACCGGCGCAGCCCAACATCTGCGTGATGCGCGCATTGCGCCAATTTACGAAGGAACAAATGGTATTCAGGCGCTGGATCTCATTGGTCGAAAACTCTTGCGCGACAATGGATCAGCCATGCAGAGGCTTATGGCCGAAATGCGTGAAACCTTCGTTCAAACAGCCGATGCTGATGAAATGGAAAAACCGGCAAAGATGCTGGGCAATGCAATTGATCAACTTGAAAAAACAACGATAGACATCCTTGCCAGATGCGAAGCTTCCCCGACCTTGGCACAAGCTGTCGCCTCCCCTTATCTCCGACAAGCGTCGATTTGTGTCGCAGGCTGGCTAATGTATCGCTCACAGAAGAAGTTGTTTGACGGCGATGTCGAACGGGGCTTCACCGATGCAAAGCATTTGAGTTGCGATTTCTTTTTCGGACAAGTGCTCCCGGAAAGCGACTTTTTGGCACGTCAGATTGCCAATACAGAAAACGACCTGCTACATGAAACAGCGCCATTATTCTGACACAGCTGTGGCGTTGTAATCCCTTGATACCTCGCTGGGCATAGTGCATCGCGAGGTATCAGTTTTCGCCTTTAACGACAATCGGTTGCCACCTGCTCCACCGTGACCACCCTGCCTCACCGCGCAACAGTACAATTGCCGGGCTTCGCCCCTAATTTCCTGTTTCGGTTTCTGAACGCTTCTCTATAATCCGGCCAATGAATCGTTTAACCCGATATATGCTGAAACAGCAGTTTATTATGATGGTGTTTGTGACACTTGGCTTGCTTTGTGTCATATGGCTGTCGCAGAGCCTGCGTTTCATTGAAATGATTGTAAACCGGGGCCTTTCCGTCTCGGTCTTTTTACAACTGACATCGCTGCTGCTTCCCAGCTTTCTGGCAATTATTTTGCCAATATCACTCTTTTTTGTTGTTGTTTTCACATACAACAAGCTGATTCAGGACCGAGAGCTTATCGTCATGCGATCTGCGGGCCTCAGTCAGTGGGCTCTTGCAAAACCAACACTCATCCTTGCATGCCTGACTGCGGCATTCGGTTATTTTCTCACGCTGTTTTATCTGCCTTACAGCTATCAGCAGTTCAAAGAACTCCAATACTCGATCCGGAATGATTTCTCCTCAGTGCTTTTGCAGGAAGGCAGCTTTACCGATCTGGACGGTTTGACTGTTTACATTCGGGAAGTCGGGCAGGATAACGAGTTGCTTGGAATTCTGGTGCACGATTCAAGAAATCCTGCTGCGCAAGCGACAATGATGGCCAAAAACGGGGCTCTTGTCCGCACCGAAAACGGCCCGAGGATCGTGTTGCTTGACGGAAACCGGCAGGAAGTCAATACAAAGGACGGCACGATGTCGATCCTTTATTTTGACCGTTACGCCGTTGATATTGCGCATAGTACAGAAGACCCTGCCCTTCGTTATCGTGAAGCACGTGAACGAAGTGTCTCCAATCTGTTAACCGCAATCCCCCCGGATGTATTGCCTAACGATGTTGGCGCATTTCGTGCAGAAGGGCATGATCGTCTGATTTCACCACTTTATTCAATTGGTTTCGCCAGCATTGCATTGGCTGTCCTGGTTTCCAGCAGTTTCTCCCGCAGGGGACAAACAGGCCGGCTATTGCTTGCTATTGCCGCCATGATTGTTTTTCAGGCAATCGGAATCGCAATGAAAAACCTGTCCGCAAAGAATCCCGACCTTTTGCCTCTTATGTATCTTAACGCATTTATTCCAATCGTCGGTGGCCTATACTGGACATTCCGGGGACCACAAATTCAGGCAAAAGCCGCAAACCGTAACGAGGTTACGGTATGAGAATCTCCCCGACCCTGACTTGGTATTTTGGTAAACATGTCCTGATCTCGATTTTGGGGATTCTCGCCCTTCTCATCGGGTTAATACTGATTGGTGATACCATTGAGCTGCTAAGACGCGCAGGTGGCAAACCTGATGCGACGGTGAGCATCGTTTTTCAGATGGCTACCAGCAGAATCCCGTTCATGACAGAAAAGGTCCTGCCGTTTGCAGTCCTGTTCGGATCAATGTTTTCGTTCTGGAAGCTGACTGGCAATCAGGAACTTGTTGTGACACGCGCGGCCGGTGTCTCCGCATGGCAGTTTTTGCTACCGCCTATCATGTGCGCGATTTTGCTCGGCTCCATTCAGGTAATGGCACTTAATCCACTATCTTCAATTTTGCTGCAACGCTATGAAACACTTGAAGCCCGTTATCTTCAAGGCAATAGCAGTATCATGAACCTTTCCTCCAGTGGGCTGTGGCTGCGCCAGGGCACGCAGGACGGACAGGCCGTAATCTATGCCCGAGAAGTGCGTGGTCAGGCTACAGATCGTGTAGACTTGCGGTATGTGACAGTCTTTCGGTTTCAGAACGCAGATGATTTCACCACACGAATTGATGCAGAACGAGCCGTCCTGGAACCCGGCACATGGCATTTCTTCGATGCCTGGACTTTCCATCCCGGACTGGTCAGTGAATTTTCGCCCGAGTTAATGTTACCCACGAACCTTACTGCCCGCAAAATACAGGACAGCTTTGCATCTCCCGAAACGATGTCTTTCTGGGACTTGAAACCGTTCATCAATCTTCTTGAACGTGCAGGTTTTAACGCAACTCGCCATCGAATACATTTTCATAGCTTGCTGTCGCGTCCTTTGCTTCTTTGCGCGATGGTTTTGATTGCCGCAGCATTCTGTCTTAAATTTTCTCGACGACGCCGTGCATCTCTTGTTATCGGTGGTGGTGTCGTGACCGGTTTCATTCTTTACTTCTGTACCGATGTCATTTCAGCGCTTGGCGTTTCGGGCGGCATCCCGCCTGTTCTGTCTGCGTGGGCACCTGCAGGTATATCGTTGCTATTGGGAGTTTCAACCTTGCTGCATCTGGAGGATGGCTAGCTGAATGGCGTGTACAGGGGGAATGATAAAAAGACTGGCAACGGGGACGATACTTGGCTGCGCATTTGCGCTGGCCGGGACTTATTCGATTGCCGCCAAAGCCCAGCAATCAGATGAAATCACAACCGGAAACGAAGAACAATCCAAGATCCTGTTCAGCGCAGACGAGGTTGACTATAACCGCGAACTGCAAACTGTAACTGCACGCGGAAATGTTGAAATTTCCCGGGATGGGCGGATTTTACTTGCCGATACCGTCAGCTATGACAGATCGCAGGACGTGCTCACTGCATCTGGCAATGTCAGTATAACGGAACCCACTGGTGAAGTTACATTTGCAAGCTATGTTGAACTCACGGGTGACTTCAAAGAAGGCATAGTCGAAGACATCTATGTTCTTCTTGATGAAAACACGCGCATTGCCGGAACCGGTGCGCGGCGCAGTGGGGGAAATTTCACTGAAATAGCCAAAGCCGTTTATTCTCCCTGCAAGGTTTGCGAAGACAATCCGGAAACGCCTCCTCTATGGCGGATCAAAGCTGCACGCGTTCTTCATGACGCCAACGCCAAAACGGTCGAATACAAAGATGCGCGACTGGAATTTGCAGGAGTTCCGGTTCTTTATTCGCCCTATTTCCAGCATCCCGATCCGACAGTAAAACGCCAATCAGGCCTTTTGGCACCATCCTTTGGCAGTACGAGTTATGTCGGCTCGTTCTTCGAGTTACCCTATTACTGGGCAATTGATCCAAGCAAAGATCTGACACTTCGTCCGATTTACACAACTGACGAGGGTCCGGTTCTTGCAAGCGAATACCGGCAACGCTTTGATAGCGGAGAAATGGACGTCGTCAGCAGCGTTACCAGCGACAGTAATGACGACTGGCAAGGCCATATTGATGCAGAGGGGCGCTTCGACATAGACGAGACCTGGCGCTGGGGCTTTGATGCTGAGCAGGCTTCTGAAAAGACCTACATGAACCGTTACGGTTTTGGATCGCCATCCGTATTGACGTCCAACCTGTTTACCGAAGGCTTCAGAGGCTCCAGTTATAGCCGTGTCGATGGTTATTATTTCCAGGGGCTAAAAGCCGAAGATGACCGGGATACGACTCCCATTATTTTGCCTCACGCACAATTCCATGGTCAAACGGCCCCCGCAAAATATGGCAGCTACACAACCCTTGACCTAGACGCTCTTTCGCTGACACGAGAAGAGGGAACAGATTCCCACCGCCTGTCGGCCAAGGCCGGCTGGGCGCTGCCATATATAGGAACACTGGGAGACGTAACGAAACTCTCGATGTCTATCCGCACAGATAATTACATGGTTTCTGATGTATCCCGGGATGGTCAGCAAAATTATGAAGGATATGCGGGTCGTATTCTTCCTTTGGCGGCTGTTGACTGGAACATGCCGTTTGTAAACAACCAAGGCAGCTATCACCATATCGTCAAGCCGATGGTTATGGCCGCATGGTCCCCCAATGGTGGTAATCCGGACGAGATTCCAAACGAGGATTCCCAGTCATTTGAATTTGATGACATCAATATTTTCTCGCATGACAGGTATAGTGGCCTTGACCGCGCCGAAGATGGCTTCAGGACCAGTTATGGCCTTGAATGGGGCATATACGGGGAAGAAGGTGGTTATACCAGTGCAATGTTCGGGCAAAGCTATCGTGCTAACAAAGGTGACACCTTTGCCGAAGGATCCGGCCTTGAGGATCATCTATCGGACTATGTTGGTAGGGTAACTGTTGCCCCCAACAAATATGTCGATTTAACCTACCGTTACCGTCTCGATAACGAGGATTTCTCGACACGTCGGAACCAGGTATCAGCGGGATTAGGTGAAAAGGAAACTTTACGCCTCAATCTTGACTATGTTCATTTTTCCGAGGACGCCGGTACGGATGAATTCGGGCAGCGTGAAGAGGTTTACTTCCGTGCTGAACGCCAGTTCGGTGAATTCTGGTCGGGAATGGCTTATAGTCGTTATGATCTTGATCAGAACGACCCTCTTGAATACGGTTTCGGCTTTGTTTACGAAGACGAATGCTTCGTGTTTGACGGTCAGGTCAGAAGAACGTTCTACGAAGATCAGGATCTTGGTCAGTCGGATGAGATTCTTTTCCGACTGGTATTCAAAACACTTGGCGAATTTGCGTCAGCAGCCGGATTATAAGGCAGTACAGCTTTGCATATCACCAGACTTTCCCATCTCGTCGCAGCAATTGCTGTTGTACTATTTACCGTTGTTTCAATTTCGACAGCGCGAGCTCAAAGCACCATAGGCGTCGCAGCCGTCGTCAACGATGCTCCGGTTTCGGTGGTGGATCTGGTCGAACGTATCAAGCTTGTAGCCGCCTCCTCAAACATCCCAATGAGCCCGCAGCGCAGCCAGGAAATGGCACCGCAAATCTTACAGCAGCTGATCAACGAGAAGCTGCAGTTGCAGGAAGCAGAACGTCGTGGTTTTGAGGTAACCGACGCGGACATTGATCGGGCCAAAAACCTGATTGAGCAAAATTCGGGATTACCCCCCGGAGGATTGGACCAGTTTCTGGCTCAAAATGGCATCGCAACAGAAACTATCCGAAATCAAATCCGTCCGCAAATTGCATGGCAGAAACTTCTAGGATCAATGCGACGCGAAATCCAGATTTCCGATACCGAGATTGATGACAATCTTGAACGTATTCGCAGCAATCAGGGAAAACCGCGAAACAATGTTCAGGAAATTTTCCTGCCTGTCGACAATCCCCAGGACGAGACGAAAGTTTATCAAAATGCCCGCGAGGTGATCCGGGCTCTGGAACAAGGTGCCAACTTTGGTGGCCTTGCGCGGCAGTTTTCGGCAAGTTCCAGTGCGGCAAACGGTGGCAATCTTGGCTGGCTTTATTCCGGCGAAATGGCCGGAGAACTGCAGCAAGCCGTCAATCAGATGCAGCCCGGTGATGTAAGCGATCCTATCAGAACCATTCGCGGATATTACATCCTGAAATTACTTGATCGTCGCCGAGGCGATGCTAATGCTCTGACAGATGTCCGACTTGATCTTTACCAGTTGTTTGTCCCGATAGCGGCCAACACCCCGCAGGATGAGGTAAATACCAAACTCGGTATCCTGCAAAATGCCAAAGAGAACGCCGATAGCTGTCAATCACTGGCCAATGTTGCAGTTGATCTCGGATCGGAAATGAGTGGCAAGACCGAAGGCATTTCTCCAAATGACCTCGCCGGTCCGGTAAGAAATGCAGTTGCAAACCTGGACAAAGGCGGCATTTCCGACCTGATCAAGGTAGATGGTGGCGCGCTCCTTGTTATGGTCTGTGACAAAACCGAAGAAAGTACGCTTCCGGACAGGGAAAACATTCGGGAACGCCTTGAAATGGAACGCCTTGAAATTCTTGCACGCCGCAAACTGCGCGAATTGCGCCGCAATGCGTTTATCGATATCCGGATGTGATCCGGAAAGGACGCAAGCCTATGAGCGATATCAAGCCGATCGCAATGACACTGGGCGAACCGGGCGGCATTGGCCCGGAGCTTGCTATCAAGGCATGGCTTGCGCGCGCCGACCATAATCTGCCGCCGTTTTTTATTCTGAGCCCCAAGACAATCATGGATCAAACCATCGAAAGTCTGGGACTACGGGTAAAAACCAAGGTGATAGACGAAGCCAGCCAGACAGGCCAGTTCTTCGAGGATGCCCTTCCCGTTTTGGAGATTCCCGGTAACGCTGAGGATATCAAGCCCGGGACGGCATCCAGTAAAACCGCGTCCGTTGTCATAGATAGCATTACCCATGCCGTTAACCTGACACGATCAGGAACCGCAAGTGCTGTAGTGACCAACCCGATCCAGAAGAGTGCACTTTATCAGGCGGGCTTTAAACATCCCGGTCATACCGAATTTCTGGCAGAACTTTCCGGTTCAGATGCAGTTCCGGTCATGATGCTGGCAAACAGCAAGTTGCGCGTCGTACCGATGACAATCCACATCGCCCTGTCCGAAGTTCCCAAACAACTGACAGGTGAGATGATCAAAAAGTTGGTCCGCATCACAGCAAAGTCGTTGCAACGTGATTTTGGGTTAAAAAAACCGAGGCTCGCCATTGCCGGATTAAACCCGCATGCCGGTGAAGACGGATCGATGGGGGATGAAGAAATCAAGGTCATGAGCCCCGCTATCATCGCATTGCGGGATGAGGGCTTCGATGTTGTTGGTCCCCTGCCCGCCGATACCATGTTCCATGCCGAAGCACGTGCAAACTACGATGTCGCTCTATGCCCCTATCACGATCAGGCCCTGATCCCCGTCAAAACGCTTGATTTCCATGGTGGTGTGAATGTCACGCTCGGATTGCCTTTCATCAGAACGTCCCCAGATCATGGAACGGCTCTTGATATTGCAGGTAAGGGCATCGCACGACCGGACAGCCTGATCGCTGCGATCAAAATGGCGGCGGCCATGGCACGAAAACGAGCAGCCGGTAAAGCCGCCTCACAAGGAGCCTGACATCGTGTCAGACCAGAAAAATGAAACCGCCAACCTTGCCAATGACGGGCTCCCGCCCTTGCGCGAAGTAATTGCAACACATGGTCTGTCGGCTCAAAAGAAGTTCGGCCAAAATTTTCTTTTTGATCTCAACCTGACGGGACGGATCGCACGTGCGGCGGCACCACTTGAGGATGCCACTGTAATCGAAATTGGTCCGGGTCCGGGCGGCCTGACACGTGCCTTGCTTTATAATGGAGCCAAAAGCCTAACAGTTATCGAGCGTGATCCCCGCTGCCAGCCTGTCCTTGAACAAATCAGCAATCATTACCCCGGCGCACTTCATGTGATTGACGGTGATGCACTGGAAGTTGACGTCACCTCACTTGGTCCGGCCCCACGAAAGATTGTCGCCAACCTTCCCTACAATGTGGGCACCCAACTGTTGCTGGGCTGGCTGATGCAGATTGACCAGTTTGCCAGTCTGACTTTGATGTTCCAGAAAGAAGTTGCAGAACGTGTTGTTGCTGCCCCGAAAAGCAAAGCCTATGGCCGTCTTTCAGTCCTGTGCCAGTATCTATGTGACTGTCAGATACTGTTCGATGTCCACCGCAGTGCATTTACTCCACCGCCCAAGGTAACCTCTGCCGTCGTTCAACTACGACCGAAAACAGATCGCGGAGAAGCTGTAAATCTTGTCAGTCTGGGCAAGGTCACACAGGCAGCCTTCGGCCAAAGACGCAAAATGTTGCGCGCCAGTCTGAAGACATTGAACATGGATGTCGGGATTTTATTGGAACGTGCACAAATTACAGAGACTGCACGTGCCGAAGAATTAAGCGTGGCCGATTTCGTCCGGTTGACACGTATTCATGATGAAATGGCCGCCTGAACAGGCGGCCATTTCAGATCATCAATCTGTCAAAAGCTTTTTAACGAACCCCGGCAATTGGGATTGGCGTTCACGCTTTACGCGCTCTGCCCCGATAATATGCTGAACATCGGCAAGACAACGATCTAGGTCATCGTTGATCAGCACATAATCAAATTCTTCCCAATGGCTGATTTCGGCACCGGCCTTCGCCATACGCTTCATGATCACATCGTCAGCATCCTGCCCTCGGTCTCGAAGACGACGTTCCAGTTCGGCCGATGAGGGCGGCAAAATGAAGACAGACACAACATCATCACCGCCCTTCTCGCGTATTTGCCGTGCCCCCTGCCAATCGATATCAAACAGAACGTCATGCCCTTCCGAAAGCGCCTTTTCGACCGGGCCGCTTGGCGTACCGTAATAATTGCCAAACACTTCGGCCCATTCCAGCAATTCGTCATCGGCAATCATATGCTTGAACGCGTCAACGGATTTGAAGAAGTAATGGATGCCCTCCTCCTCGCCCGGACGTGCCGCACGTGTTGTTGCAGAAACCGAAAGTGAAATCTGGCTATCCTTTTCCAGAAGCTGACGCGTGATTGTGGTTTTCCCGGCCCCGGAGGGTGCACAGAACACCAGCATTACACCACGACGTTTTACCTGATCCGTCATCGGAGTATCCTTATTCAACGTTCTGAACCTGCTCGCGCAGCTGATCGATAATCACCTTTAATTCCATACCGCAATTGGTCAGTTCGATATCGTTCGCCTTGGAACACAATGTATTGGCCTCGCGATTGAACTCCTGACACTGGAAATCAAGCTTGCGGCCAATTGCTCCGCCCTTTTTGATCATGTCACGTGCAGCAATGATATGAGCCTTCAACCGATCAATTTCCTCGCGGACATCAGCCTTGGTCGCAAGCAGCGCCGCTTCCTGATGAAGCCGTTCGGGGTCGAATTTACCGGCTTCCATCAACTCGTCGATCTGGCGTTTGAGCTTTGTCTTGATCGCGTCGCTTCGAACCGATGCACAGCTTTCCGCCCGCAAAACAGTTTCCTCGATACGATCGATATGTCCGCGCAGCATTTCATCAAGCTTAGCACCTTCTTCGGCGCGATGGGCTTCCATCTGATCAAGCGCCTCACCGAAACTTTTGAGGATTGCGGCATCAAGTGTTTCGCGACTGTCGTCGTCTTCCTGCTGTTCAACGGCTTCAAGCACACCGCGCACATTCATAAGATCAGCTATGGTGCCAGCCGAAAGACTGCTGGCACGGTCAAATTCCTCGGCCAGAGCAACCAGTTCGGCAAGCAGGTCCCGATTGATACGATAGGCACTGCTTTCCCCGGGACGGACAACATTTAATGTTACGCCCATATTTCCCCGTTTGTACCGCTTGGAGATTGCCTCTCGAACCGTTGGCTCCAGCCGTTCAAAACCGCCATTAAGGCGTGTGCGAACATCCAGCCCCTTGCCATTGACACTGCGCAGCTCCCAGGTCCAGCCAAAACCTTCAGCGCCGCCATCGATACGTGCGAACCCGGTCATGCTTGATACGGTCATATTCTTGATCCAGTCTGAATTGTCGGTTGCCCGTTTATAACGGTTGTGCCCCGACGCGCCAAGGGATTGTCGTTTGATGGCAGATCATGAAGACAAGCTGTTATTGCCCGCATTTCATAATGCTGCCCTAATGCTGTCCCATGGTCCGCCCAAACAATCCGGAACATCGTCCAACGGGATCACGAGCAACCATGTCACTGCAATACCACGCCATCCTGATTACCGGTGCCAGCTCGGGCATCGGGGCCGCACTTGCCCGTCATTATGCCAGAACCGGGGTTACTCTTTTCATCAGCGGCCGCGATCAAACACGTCTGAAACTGGTCGAAAATGAATGCCGGGCGGCAGGCGCGAACGTTTTTGCCGACGTACTTGACGTAACTGAGCGCGAAACAATGGCGGAATATGTCACCAAATGTGATCAGATCACACCGCTGAGCCTGATTGTCGCCAATGCAGGTATTTCTGCAGGAACCGGCAGCGAAGGCGAGGACCCCGATCAGGTACGCGATATCTTTGCAACAAATGTCGCGGGTGTTCTGAACACAATTGATCCTGCGATCACTTTCATGTCTGCACGCGGACACGGACAGATCGCACTGGTTTCGTCGCAGGCATCATGGCGAGGGCTACCATCCGCACCGGCCTACTGTGCCAGCAAGGCGGCGGTAAGGACCTATGGCGAAGGACTGCGCGGTGCCCTTGCCCCGTTCGGGATCAAGGTTAATGTGATTTGCCCGGGCTTTGTAAAAAGTCGCATCACCGATGCCAACGACTTCCCCATGCCATTCTTCATGCAGGCGGACAAAGCCGCAATTAAGATCGACAAAGGACTCACGAAGAATAGAGGGATGATCGCATTCCCCTGGCAGATGAATATCCTGATCGGTGTTTTGAAGATTGTGCCGCAATCGTTACTCGACCTGGCAGCATCACGCATCCCGCGCAAGGTTTCGAAAAATGAGGCCCGTCAAAGACTGGAGTCCCCCCCCGAACATGCACAGCCCCGTCAATAACAGGGAGCATAACCCGTTACCTATTGGCCGTCCCGGATACGACGCCAGCGTGCGACATTGCGGTTGTGTTCGTCCAGTGTCCGGGCAAACGCATGACCACCGGTGCCATCAGCAACAAAGTAGATCTCGTCAGTTTCTGCAGGATGCAGAACCGCAAATATCGCGTCCCGGCCCGGATTGGTTATTGGTCCGGGAGGCAATCCCGCCGAAACATAGGTATTATAGGGGCTGTCGAATTTCAGATCAGCCCGGGTCAATGCTCGATCAAGCGGTTCATTCGGGCTGATGGCATAGGCAACCGTCGGATCGGACTGCAAACGCATGTTCATCCTGAGCCGATTGACGAATACACCTGCAACACGCGGGCGTTCGGCGGCAATACCGGTTTCCCGCTCTACGATAGACGCCAGAACAATGGCTTCGTCGATGGTATCAAACGGTAGATTGGCCTCTCGCCCCGGCCATAATTGCGCCACCAGCGCATCATGAGCCGCCGCCATACGATCAATAATGCTCTGTTTCGTACCACCAAACGAGAATTGATAGGTTTCGGGTAACAGCATACCGTCGGGCGGGATGTCGGAAATTTCACCTGTCAGACCATCGACAAGATTGATACGAGCAACGATTTCGCTAGACCGCAGTCCTTCGGGGATGGTCACAAACCGTTTGACGGTATCACCGGCGGCAAGAATTTCAGCCGCCTGCTTTGGACTGACCCGTGCGGGGAAATGATATTCACCGGCACGCAACGAACGATCCAGTCCGGCAATACGTACCCCAAGCAGAAATACAAGAGGTTCCTGAATGATGTTTTCACGACGGAATATGTCCGCAATCCCGCGAACACCTGTACCCTGCGGGATGACAATATCACTGCCCTGCACCAGTTTGCTGGGCGATGTATATTGCACATAAACATACACCGCCGCCCCACCAATGGTGAGAGCGGCGGTGATGCATAAAAAGCCAAGAACAAGCAGAAAACGCTTCAAGGGGTTTCCCTCTGTCAGGTTGAATCTGCTGTCTTAAACGCCTTTGAAGACCAGCGAAGCATTGGTACCGCCAAAGCCAAACGAGTTCGACAATGCGACATTGACTTTGCGTTTCTTTGCTTCGAGCGGAACCAGATCAATCCCGAGGCAAGCTTCGGACGGATTGCGAAGGTTAAGGGTTGGCGGAACCACACCTTCATGGATAGCAAGGATCGAGAACACGGCCTCGATTGCACCTGCGGCACCAAGAAGATGACCCGTTGCCGATTTGGTCGAGGACATCGAAAGTTTCGATACCGCGTCCCCGAACAAACGTTTTACCGCACCCAGTTCGATTTCATCACCCAGCGGAGTCGACGTGCCATGTGCGTTCACATAATCGACGTCTTCCGGGTTGATGCCGGCATTGCGAAGGGCATTGCGCATCGAACGGAAACCACCGTTGCCATCTTCGGCCGGAGCCGTGATGTGATAAGCGTCGCCCGACATGCCATAACCGGCAACTTCGGCATAGATTTTCGCACCACGTGCTTTGGCATGTTCATATTCTTCAAGCACCACGCAACCGGCACCCTCACCCATGACGAAACCGTCACGGCCCTGATCCCAGGGGCGCGATGCCTCGGTCGGGGTATCATTGTAACCGGTCGACAGCGCACGTGCTGCGGCAAAGCCAGCCATACCCAAACGGCAAACAGCGGCTTCGGCACCACCAGCAACCATGACGTCGGCATCACCAAGCATGATCATGCGCGATGCATCGCCAATGGCGTGTGCACCGGTTGAACATGCGGTCACGACGGCATGGTTCGGACCTTTAAGACCATGTTTGATCGAAACCTGGCCAGAAACCAGATTGATCAGGCAGGACGGAATGAAGAATGGGCTGACACGGCGGGTCTTGCCGTTATTCACCAGTTCCGTGGCTTCGGAGATCTTAGGCAGACCACCAATACCCGAACCAATCAGAACACCGGTATTTTCCTGGTCTTCGTCGGTTTCGGGTTTCCATCCGGAATCGGCCAATGCCTGATCGGCAGCGGCAACACCATAGACGATAAAATCGTCCATTTTCTTCATGTCTTTAACCGAGACATGATCTTCCGCGTTGAAAAGTCCGTCACCCACACCACGCGGCACAAGGCCTGCGATCTTGGCCGGGATATCGGACACATCGAAGGTGTCGATGCTTTTGATTCCGGATTGGCTGTCCAGCAATTTCTGCCAGGTGTTCTGTGCACCGCTGGCAAGCGGAGTAACAGCACCAATACCGGTAACAACTACGCGTCTCATCCCGCACTACGCCTTTATTTTATGAATACAGCAAAGACGAAAAGGGCGCCTGAGGATGCCCTCTGGCGCCCATGTCTCACGGCAAGATTAGCCGTTCGCCTTTTCGATGAAGTCGATCGCGTCTTTAACGGTCAGAATTTTTTCTGCTGCGTCATCAGGAATTTCGCAACCGAATTCTTCTTCAAACGCCATGACCAGTTCGACAGTGTCCAGGCTGTCGGCGCCCAGATCGTCGATGAAGCTTGCGTTTTCGGTGACCTTGTCTTCCTCGACACCGAGGTGCTCGACAACGATCTTCTTCACGCGATCTGCGACATCACTCATAGCTCAAATCCTTCAATAGGTTTTCTGTCAGTTGGTTTTGGTTGGTTCTTCGCGCCTTCCCCCTATTGAAGGAACTTGCGAGGACCGGAATCCGACAACCGCAATTGCCGGTTTCGTGATTTTGTATAGCGGCCTCTTTTAAACAGAAAAGCAAGCAACCCGCAACGGGTTAAATCATCGCCATTCCGCCATTCACATGCAAGGTCTGCCCGGTAACATAAGCGGCTTCGTCGCTTGCCAGATACAGAACCGCTGCTGCGATCTCCTTGCTTTCCCCCATACGCCCCGCCGGAATGTTGGCCAGAAGCTTTTCTTTCTGCCCATCATCAAGCTCGTCGGTCATCGCCGTGGTAATGAACCCCGGTGCAACACAGTTAACAGTAATTCCGCGAGATGCAACTTCTTGTGCAAGCGATTTTGACCAGCCGATCATGCCAGCCTTCGCTGCAGAATAGTTGGTTTGCCCTGGATTCCCGGTCACACCAACGATCGAGGTAATATTGATAATGCGGCCATGGCGGCGCTTCATCATGCCGCGCAACGAGTTGCGCGCAAGTTTGAATGCCGCAGTCAGGTTGACATCAAGGACCGCCTGCCAGTCTTCGTCTTTCAACCGCATCGCCAGCTGATCACGGGTGATCCCGGCATTATTGACCAGAATATCAAGCTGCCCGCCAAGGGCCTCTTCTGCTTCCTTGATCAAACCGGCGACCGATTCCGGATCAGACAGGTTCCCCGGAACAACGACAGCATTTTCGCCGATTTCCGCAGCAACCGCCTGAAGACGTTCAGCACGCGTACCTGAAAGAGCAACCTTTGCACCAGCCGAAGCCAGAAGTTTGGCAATATCACCGCCGATACCACCGGTCGCACCGGTTACGAGTGCGGTTTTGCCTGCAAGATCAAACATCAATCCATCCCTTTGGGTTCGTCTGTTTCGCGCAACACTTAAAGCGTGCGGAGGAAGCTTTCAATATCGGCCGGACCGTTAACAGCCGAACCGGTCAGGTCACGGTCAATACGGCGAACCATACCACTCAAAACTTTACCTGCGCCCAGCTCCACCAGATCGGTGATACCCTGCTCTTTCATATAAAGGACAGACTCACGCCAACGCACGGTTCCGCAAACCTGCTCCACAAGGAGTTTACGAATGGTTTCCGGATCAGCAGTTTTTTCCGCAATCACGTTTGCGACAACCGGTTTACCCGGAGCATTCATCGTTACCGAAGCCAGTGCTTCGGCCATACGATCCGCAGCCGGTTGCATCAGCGGGCAATGGAAGGGCGCCGATACCGGCAGCAAAACGGCACGCTTTGCACCCTTTTCCTTGGCGATCTCGATCGCGCGTTCAACAGCCGCTTTATGACCCGACACAACGACCTGTCCGTCGGCATTGTCATTTGCAGCGGTACAAACATCGCCTTGGGCGGCTTCTTCGGCAACGGCAACTGCGTCGACATAGTTAAGCCCCAGAAGGGCTGCCATCGCGCCAACCCCGACCGGAACGGCTGCCTGCATTGCCTGCCCGCGGATTTTAAGAAGGCGGGCCGCATCAGCAATCGCAAAGGTACCGGCAGCAGCAAGGGCGGAATATTCACCTAGCGAATGCCCGGCAACCAGATCGCATTTGTCTGTCAGTTTGAAACCGCCTTCGGCCTCCAGAACGCGTGTAACCGCAAGGCTGACCGCCATTAGGGCTGGCTGCGCATTTTCAGTCAGCGTCAATTCGTTTTCAGGGCCTTCGAACATCAGGGTGCTGAGTTTCTGCGACAGCGCATCATCAACTTCCTGGAAAACTTCGCGGGCGACCGGAAATGCGTCAGCCAGTTCCTTGCCCATACCTACCGCTTGCGACCCCTGACCGGGGAAAACAAATGCGCGTGTCATTATATATAATTTACCCTTGTCTGCTTTCGTAAGGACCCGCTTCTGTCAGGCCCCCTTTTCGAGCTACCCTTGATACTGCCCGCAAGCCCTGTGTCAAGAACAGACGACAATGTCATGCGACTTTCCGTCGCTTTGTTGCCCGCAAAGTAACAGACTTGCCAAACGTCGAAAACAAAACCTTGTTGCGCGGTGCAATGTAACGGCTTTGGCGATTGGCATGTGTCACCATATATATAATGTCGGTCGCATCCTGCAACCGGCCGCAAAAAGCACCGGTTTCTGTCGATTCAGAAAAATACGTCCATGACAACGGCACCCGTTTTGGCACCGGCGATTTAAGTCAGATTTCACCAGAAGTTCCGGCGGGCATTTACGGTTGCATGCCCTGTGGAAAAGTGTATATTCCGCCGTCTCACGGCTCCTTGCCGGGATTGCCCGGCTATGCCTGCATGGCACGAGGTCATGTAAGGAAGAGATAAGCCACAAGGAGTAATAGGAGTATTATGAGCAAGTACGAGAGCGTGTTTATCGCACGTCAGGACTTCTCGACCGCACAGGTCGAAGCCCTGAATGAAAAACTCACCCAGACCGTCGAAGGTCTCGGTGGTAAAGTTGCCAAAACCGAATATTGGGGTCTGCGTTCCCTGGCATACCGTGTCAAGAAGAACCGCAAAGGCCACTATACCCTCTTCCAGATCGAAGCCGACAACGCAACGATTGCGGAATACGAGCGTCAGATGCGCCTGAACGAAGACGTTCTGCGTCAGATGACTGTCAAGGTTGAAGAGTTCGAAGAAGAACAGTCAGCCATTCTGCGTAATCGCGACGAGCGCGGTGGTCGTGGCGGTAATCGTCGCGGCGGTCCCCGTCAGCACGGCTAACAGATAGCGAGGAGAATATATTATGGCTGGACGTCGTCTGTTTTTCCGTCGCCGCAAAACCTGCCCGTTCTCGGGTGCGGATGCGCCGAAGATTGACTACAAAGATGTCAAACTGCTGCAGCGTTTCGTTTCCGAACGCGGCAAAATCGTTCCGAGCCGTATCACTGCGGTTTCGGCCAAGAAGCAGCGCGAGCTGGCGAAAGCCATCAAACGTGCACGCTTCCTGGCGCTGCTGCCTTACGCAGACCAGATCTGAGGCAGTCGGCAAGAGATCCTTTTGCGGTCTCGGGCCAGGAGTAGCTGATGTCGCGTAATACCCTAATGGCGGTCGGTGCAGGTCTGGGCAGTTCTGTCCTGTTTCTGCTGGTGTTGTCGGGGAATCCGTTGGCGCTGCTGCTCTCCTATTTCGGGCATCTGCCACTTTTCCTTATTGGATTTTGGCAAGGTCCAAAACGCCTGCTGGTTGCGGCGATTGCCGCATGCAGTGCCCTGGTTCTGCTGGGGGGACTGCTGCCTTTCACGGTCTTTATGGTCGTGTTTGCCGGACCGGCGATGTTGTTGACCCGCATGGCGCTGGTCATCCGCAAGGACGAAAACGGGAAACCGGGTTTTGTTCCGACCGGAATACTGGTCAGTGCCATGGCCGTGATGATTGCAATGGTGATGATTATCATCACCGGCAGCGTAACGGCGGAAGGTTTGGACATTCAGGAATTCATTTCGCAGTTCCTGGGCCAGATGTATTCGGAAATGGGCGTCCCAATGACGCCGGAAGTCCAGAATGTCATCGGTATGTTCCAGACATACTTCCCGGCGATTGTAGCGGTAAGCTGGCTTCTTATGCTGTTTGCCAATGCTGCGATCGCACAGGCAATTCTGGTGCGCTCCGGTCGCAATTTGCGCCCGTCGCCCGATCTGGCCTCGATGGCCTTGCCTGGCTGGTCACTGTTTGCGTTTGCCCTGGCCGGGTTTCTTGTCGGTTTTGCCGATGGTTCTCTGGCCTATGTGGCGCGAAACGTCGCGGTGGTGCTGGCAGTGCCGTTCCTTTTGCAGGGATTGGCGCTGGTGCATGGGCAGGCAGCCCGTTGGCCGCAAAAACGTATGATACTGACGGTATTCTATATCGTCGTGGTTCTGTCCACGTGGTCGTTTGTCGCGATCACCGGACTTGGAATTGTAGAGCATTTAATCAGGCTGCGGGGGAAACAACCGATGACCCGTAGCAATGAGGAGGATCGGTGATGGAAGTTATTCTGCTCCAGCGGGTAGAAAAACTCGGTCAGATGGGTGACGTAGTCACTGTCAAGCCGGGCCACGCCCGCAACCGTTTGCTGCCGCAGGGCATGGCCCTTCGCGCAAACAAAGCGAACCTTGCTGCTTTCGAAGCAAAGAAAGTACAGCTGGAAGCTGACAACATGGAACGCCGCAAAGAAGCCGAAGCGGTTGCCGAGAACATGGGTGAACTTGCTGTTACCCTCGTTCGTCAGGCATCTGACGTCGGTCAGCTTTACGGGTCGGTTACCGCTCGTGATATCTCGAACGCGGTTACCGAAGCAGGTTTCACTGTTGCCCGTACCCAGGTCGTTCTTGATCAGCCGATCAAGACCCTTGGTCTGCACCAGGTCAAAATCAACCTTCACCCGGAAGTTTCCGTTGAAGTGACCGCCAACGTCGCACGTTCCGAAGAAGATGCCGCCGAGCAGCTTCGTAAGGGCGGCGCCGTTCTGGGCACCATCGACGAAATGGAAGCTGAAGAAGCTCTGGAAGCTGCTGAAGAACTCTTCGAAGAAGACGTTCCGGCTGACATTGCTGATGAAGTTGAAGGCGAAGAAGAAGCCAACGTTTAATCGTTGCCTTTCATTCGAAGCCATTTTGGAAACGGCGTATCCGCAAGGATGCGCCGTTTTCTTATGGTTTTGTAATATATTTCAGCTTTTTATCCCTAAAGTCACCTCTGCGCTTGCGGTATACCGGCTATGAGTTATACCGATTAGCCCTTTCGGCCCAACAAGATGACTGATACCTTTTTACGTCATGACTGATCCCCAGCTAGATGCCCTGTTCGCACCCCTCGAAGAAAACCACGGTGGCAACACCGGAATGGTGCTCGAACGGACTCCGCCTCATAACTTCGAGGCCGAGGCTGCTTTGCTTGGGGCTATCCTCAATAATAACGCTGCCTACGAGCGCGTTTCAGATATCCTGCGCCCCGAACATTTCGCGGACGCCCGCCACGGTCGTATCTTTGAGGCGTGCGGCAAACTGATCGAACGCGGACAGCTTGCCAACCCGGTGACCCTTTCGGCGTTCTTCCGTCAGGACGAACATCTCGCCGAAATCGGTGGTGCGCAGTATCTGGCCGAATTGTCCAACAACCTTGTCTCGGTGATTAACGCCGGCGACTACGGTAAACTCGTCTATGACCTGTATCTGCGCCGCGAACTGATCGAAATCGGTGAAGACACCGTCAACGAAGCCTATCGCTACGAAATTGAAACTGACGCTGCCAACCAGATCGAGAAAGCCGAACAGAAGCTTTTCTCTCTGGCAACAGCGGGTGCGGCAGAATCCGGTTTCGTTGCGTTCGGCCCTGCCCTGACCAAGGCATACGAGAATATCGAACATGCCTATAAAAACGCTGGCAAGGTTGTCGGGGTTACTACCGGCCTGCGCGATATCGACCGCAAGCTTGGTGGTCTGCATCCGTCCGACCTTTTGATCCTTGCCGGACGCCCGTCAATGGGTAAAACCGCCCTTGCAATGAACGTGGCGTTTAATGCAGCGATTGCATCGCATCAGAACCGCCGTGCCGGTACAGACACGGGTGACGAACTAAAAACCGGTGCAGTTGCAGTCTTCTCGCTCGAGATGGCGGCGGAACAGCTTGCCGGGCGACTTCTGTCCCAGGCGGCCGAAGTTTCCGGCGACAATATGCGCCGCGGTGATTTGAACGAAGACGATTTCCAGCGACTTGTCGTTGCCACCCAGGAACTCAACACCGTTCCGCTTTACATCGACGATACACCTGCTCTTCCGGTTTCGACCCTGCGGACACGTTGCCGTCGACTGAAACGTCAGCACGGCCTTGCGATGATCGTCGTCGATTACCTTCAGCTTCTGGCACCGCCAACCAACTTCCGCGGTGACGGTCGTGTGCAGGAAGTTTCCGAAATCACCCGTATGCTCAAGGCAATCGCCAAGGAACTCGAAGTTCCGGTCCTTGCCCTGTCGCAGCTCTCACGTGCCGTCGAACAGCGCGAAGACAAACGTCCGCAGCTTTCCGACTTGCGTGAATCGGGCTCGATCGAGCAGGACGCCGACGTCGTCATGTTCATTTATCGTGAACAATATTACCTCGAACGTGCGGAACCGGCACAACGCCCGGAAGAAGCAACTGACAAGTTCGGCGAGCGCTACTCCCAGTGGCAGGAACGTCTGAACCACGTCTACAACACCGCAGAAGTCATTGTTGCCAAACAGCGTCACGGCCCGGTGGGCAACGTGCGCCTGTTCTTTGACGGGAACTACACCAAGTTTGGCGACCTTGACCATATCGAAGAAGAATATGAATAGGCCTTGGGCCTGAACCGAAACGGACTCCACGGGGTATTGCGAATGAGCGTTCTTCCCGCCGCCGGCCGTGCTGCTGAGTGTGCCGAACTTCAGATCAATCTGAGGGCGATTGCAGATAACTACCAGATCATCAAGAAACGCTATAAAGGGCGGACTTGTGGTGCGGTTGTCAAAGCAGATGCCTATGGCCTTGGCGCACAGACCATTGTGCCGGTTCTGAAAAAGCAGGGTTGCCGTCTTTTCTTTGTCGCGCAGGCAAACGAGGCAGCAGATCTGTTTCCGTTGTTGCGAGGCGGCGGTCGCATTGCGGTCCTGAACGGTGTTCTTCCCGGCGACGAAGAATTCTTTATCGAGAACGACGTCATTCCGGTTCTCAATGACCTTGGCCAGATCGAACGCTGGTCAAATCTGTGCCGCGAACATGAACGCCCGGCACCAGCCTTCATCCATCTTGATACCGGTATGAACCGTCTGGGTCTTGCTCCGCGTGAGATCGGTGAGCTGGTTGATCGCTATTCGTCTCTTTTGTACGGCTTTGAAAAGGCGGGTTACATGACCCATCCTGCGGCCGCCGACGAGGCCGAAAATCCGGTCACGGCCGAGCAGTACGAACTGTTCATGAAATGGTATCGCCGCCTGCCGCCAGCCCCGCGCGGTTTCTGTAATTCTTCGGCGATTTTCCGCAATAACGATTACCATCTTGAATTCTGCCGCCCGGGATTTGCGCTTTGGGGCGGAAATCCGACCCCGGAAACCACCAACCCGATGCGACCAGTAGTCAAACTGACGGCCAAGGTGCTTCAGACTCGTCAGATAGACGCTGGCGAAGCGGTTGGTTATGGCAATACCTGGCGCGCCGAACGTGCAAGTCGCATCGCGACGATTGCGGTTGGCTATGCCGATGGCTGGCTACGTTCGCTTTCAAATGCGGGTAAAGTCCGCATCAAGGGGCATGAAGTGCCTTACGTCGGGCGGGTTTCGATGGATGCCATCAGCATCGACATCACCGATCTTCCGGGCAAGCCGTTGCAACCCGGCGACATGATTCCGCTGATTGATGACAAAATGACAGTTGACGACATCGCAAGTGCTGCGGGTACAATCGGTTATGAGGTACTGACTTCTCTTGGACATCGCTACCGGCGGGTCTATACAGAAAGCTGACTTGAATAAATCGGCCAACGCCACGAACTGGCCTGCAACAGGGGAAATAATAATTCCAATGCCGATCTTTGCGCCGGTTGGCCGTATGTTCCTTGCCTTTTTGGCCCTTGTCGGTCGCGTCACGGTCTTTGCCGGGCGTACCGTTGGCCATATGGTAACACCGCCATTCTATTTCCGCCTTATATTCAAACAGATGTGCGAGATCGGCTATTTCTCGTTGCCGGTCGTCGCCATGACGACCCTGTTTGCCGGGATGGTTTTGGCCCTGCAATCCTATTCAGGATTCTCACGCTTTTCTGCCGAAAGTGCGGTTGCCACGGTTGTTGTCATTTCGATGACACGTGAACTGGGCCCGGTTTTGGCGGGGCTCATGGTTGCCGGACGTGTCGGTGCGGCCATTGCTGCTGAAATCGGCACGATGCGCGTTACCGAACAGATCGATGCGCTGGTGACGCTCTCGACCAATCCGTTCAAATATCTGGTTGTGCCGCGCGTCATTGCCGGGCTGGTAACCCTGCCGGTGCTTGTTCTGATCGGTGATATCATCGGGGTGCTGGGCGGGTATCTTGTCGGAGTCAACAAGCTTGGCTTCAACGACGGGTCCTATATCCGCAATACGTTCCAGTATCTTGAACAGCTTGACGTGATTTCGGGTCTGGTGAAGGCCTCTGTATTCGGGTTCCTGATCACGCTGATGGGCTGCTATCACGGCTATCATTCACGTGGCGGTGCACAGGGTGTGGGCCAGGCAACGACCAATGCCGTGGTTTCAAGCTCCATCCTGATCCTGATTTCGAACTATATCGTCACCGAACTCTTCTTCACACGCTAAGGGCGGGATATGAGCGACACAGCCAAAATCTCGCTTCGTGATGTGCACAAGTCCTTTGGCCCGAAAAAGGTGCTGCAGGGTGTCAATCTGGATGTCGGGCCCGGCGAATCTGTTGCCATTATCGGCGGTTCGGGCACCGGCAAATCTGTCACGTTGAAATGCGTTCTGGGCCTGCTTCTTCCCGAACAGGGATCCATCAAGGTCAATGGGACGGAAATGGTTGGCGCATCGCGTTCAACCCGCGAAGACATGCTCTCCCATACCGGCATGCTGTTTCAGGGGGCAGCATTGTTTGACTCCCTGCCGGTTTGGGAAAATGTCGCCTTTGGGCTGATCGAAGGCCGCGGTATGAAACGCAAACAGGCCCGTGATATTGCGATTGCACGCCTTGCCGATGTCGGCCTTGGCTCCGAAGTCGCCAACATGTCCCCCGCGTCCCTTTCAGGGGGTATGCAAAAACGTGTCGGTCTGGCACGTGCCATTGCGACCGAGCCGGAAATCCTGTTTTTTGACGAACCGACCACCGGTATCGATCCCATCATGGGTGATGTGATCAATGACCTGATTGTCAAATGCACCCGTGAACTTGGTGCCTGCGCCATGACCATCACCCATGACATGGCAAGTGCCCGCAAGATAGCTGATCGCGTTGCCATGCTCTATCAGGGAAAAATCATCTGGGATGGTCCGGTTTCTGAAATCGACAAGGCCGATAACCCCTATTTGCAACAGTTCGTTTCGGGTGATATCGAAGGTCCACTGGATCTTGATCTGAAGCATCTCTGATTACCGATCAAGCCCCTCACCCGTTTCGTTCCATCCTCATGCGCGGAGCCACCAGTGGCCAAGACCCAAAGTCGTTTCATTTGCCAGAATTGCGGTGCCGAATACCGAAAATGGACCGGTCGTTGTGATGCGTGCGGTGAATGGAATTCGATCGAGGAAGAACGCATCGAAGCCGGACCAAAAGCAACCGGTGGCATCGCGACAGGGTCCAAGGGAAAGCAGCTTGATTTTGTAGCCCTTGAGGGTGAAAGCGCAAGCCCGCCGCGTATCATTACCGGTATTGCCGAACTTGATCGCGCTGTTGGTGGTGGGCTGGTACCCGGTTCCGCCCTTCTGGTAGGCGGTGATCCGGGGATTGGTAAATCGACGATCCTGTTGCAGGCCGTCGGCGTCCTGTCAGCCAGACATAAATGTGCCTATATCTCGGGCGAGGAAGCGGTTGATCAGGTGCGCATGCGTGCCGCCCGTCTTGGACTTGAAAAATCCAAGGTCGATTTCGCCGCCGCCACCAGCCTGCGCGATATTATCGCCACACTGGATCAAAGCGCGCATGAAGTCGTGGTCATCGATTCCATTCAGACCATGTATGCCGATACCCTTGATAGCGCCCCGGGTACCGTTTCACAGGTCCGCGCGTGTGCGCTTGAACTGATCCGCCTTGCCAAGCGCAAGGGATTTGCCGTGATCCTTGTTGGTCATGTCACCAAGGAAGGGCAGATTGCGGGCCCACGTGTTCTGGAACATATGGTCGATACGGTCCTTTATTTCGAAGGCGAACGCGGCCATCAGTTCCGTATTCTGCGCGCGGTTAAAAACCGTTTCGGTGCCACCGATGAAATCGGTGTATTTGAAATGGGTGATGCGGGTCTTGTTGAAGTCCCGAACCCGTCGGCCCTTTTCCTTGCTGACCGCGAAGCGCCGGTATCGGGTACTGCCGTGTTTGCCGGGCTTGAAGGCACCCGCCCGATGCTGGTCGAGATACAGGCACTCGTCGCGCAATCAGCACTTGCCACACCGCGTCGCGCGGTTGTTGGCTGGGATTCGGCCCGTATGAACATGATCCTTGCGGTTCTTGATGCCCGTTGCGGATTACCGCTTAGCCAGTTTGACGTTTACCTGAACGTTGCGGGCGGCATGCGCGTCGGTGAGCCCGCGGCCGACCTTGCGGTGGCTGCCGCCCTGATATCTGCCGTCGCAGATGCACCTGTTCCCGCCGAAACCGTTATTGTTGGGGAAATCGGCCTTTCAGGCGAAGTCCGCCCCGTCGGTCAAATCGAATCGCGCCTGAAAGAAGCCGCCAAACTCGGCTTTGCCAATGCCTATTCGCCGCGTACCGGCGCAAACGGCAAGAAGAAGATCACGATAAAGGGCCTGAACCAGCGCGAAATCGGCCATCTTCAGGATTTGGTAAATCTCTTCGGCGACGATGTCCGCGACAAGGTGCGTCCACGCGAAGGCATGTATTGATCATTGCCTGCCTTTATGTGCGCGCGCTTGCGAACAGACTGACCAACAGGATTTACTGAATTATGGATTTCTCCAGCCTGCCCGATCTTGGTGCACGGGACGTATTCGATCTGGTGATTGTGGGCATTGTCCTGATCTCGGGTCTGTTTGCATTTTTCCGGGGCTTTATCCATGAAACCCTGTCGATGATGGGCTGGGTCGGGGCTGGTGTCTGTGCCTTGTACGGGTACCCTATTGCGCGTCCCTATGTCCGCGATCTGATCCCGTCTGAACTGATTGCCGATCTGGCAACCGGGGTTGGTCTGTTTCTGATCACCTTCCTGATCTTTTCCTTCATCAGCGGCCGGATTGGCCGTGCAGTTCAGAATTCCGGACTTGATAGCCTCGACAGCACCCTTGGCTTTGTCTTTGGTCTTTTGCGTGGCGGTCTTATCGTCTGTATCGGCTTTCTGGCCCTGTCATGGCTTTTGCCAGCAACCTCGCAGCCAGACTGGGTTCGCGATGCCCGCACACGCCCGGTTCTGGAAGAAGGCGCGTTCCTGCTGATGCGTGCAATGCCCGATGAAATCTTTGACACAACGGCCGAAGAAATGGCCCGTGCGCAACGTGATGCAGAAATCAACGATCAGACATACCGTCAACTTCTGGGTCCCGAGCCAAAAGGTGCTGGACCCAAGCCCCTAAACGGGTATACAAGGCCCTCGCGCGATGATTTGGATCGTCTGATAGAGGCGACCACCAACGAGTGAGGCGACAGGGTTTCGCATGGGTGCGGCATCCTGCGCCACCGGCGAGAGAGCGGAACCCACTCATGCTGACCACCAATCCATTTGACGACGACAAGCTGCGTGAAGAATGCGGTGTTTTCGGTGTTTTCGGATCGCCCGATGCGGCGGCCCTGACGGCCCTTGGCCTGCATGCGCTTCAGCATCGCGGACAGGAAGCCGCTGGCATCGTTTCCTATGACGGCGAAGATTTTCCGGCACACCGGGCGTCCGGTCAGGTCGGGGACATCTTCGGTTCTCAAGACGTAATCAAAAGCCTGCAGGGCCATCGTGCGATCGGCCATGTGCGCTATTCCACAGCCGGGGGTAAAGGCCTTCGCAACGTGCAGCCGCTATTTGCCGATTTCGAATTCGGCGGGCTTGCAATTGCGCATAACGGTAACCTGACCAACGCGCTTGCCGTGCGTGAACGTCTGGTCAAACGTGGTTCGATTTTCCAGTCGACCTCCGATACCGAAACCTTCATTCACCTGATCGCAACCAGCCTGTACGAGAAGATCGTTGATCGTCTGATTGATGCTGTCCGTCAGGTCGAAGGCGCATACAGCCTTGTGGTCATGACCCAGAAGAAACTGATCGGTGTACGTGATCCCCTGGGTGTCCGTCCGCTGGTTCTGGGCAAGCTGAATGACAGCTACATCCTGTCTTCAGAAACGGTTGGCCTTGATATCGTTGGCGCGGAATTCATTCGCGACGTCGAACCGGGCGAGATCGTTGAAATCACCGATGATGGCCTCAAATCGATCAAACCGTTCAAACCGGTGAAATCGCGTTTCTGCATTTTCGAACATGTCTATTTCGCCCGCCCCGACAGCATTGTCGAAGGCACAAGCGTCTATGACGTGCGCAAAAATATCGGTCGCGAACTGGCACTGGAATCCGGTGTTGAAGCCGATGTGGTCGTGCCGATCCCCGATTCCGGCGTTCCGTCCGCCCTTGGCTATGCCGAGGCCAGCGGTGTTCCGTTTGAACTGGGCATTATCCGCAACCATTATGTTGGCCGGACCTTTATCGAGCCGACAGATCAGATCCGCCACCTTGGCGTGAAGCTGAAACACAACGCCAACCCCGGCAAGCTTAAGGGCAAACGCGTTATTCTGGTCGACGATTCCATTGTTCGCGGCACGACCTCGACCAAGATTGTCGATCTGGTCCGTCAAGCCGGTGCTGCGGAAGTCCATATGCGCATCGCAAGCCCGCCGACCACCAATCCGTGCTTCTATGGTGTTGATACACCGTCGAAGGAAAAACTGATGGCGGCCAATCACGACATTGAAAGCATGGCAAAGATCATTGGTGTCGACAGCCTTGCCTTTGTCACCATTGATGGCCTTTATCGCGCAGCCGGTCTTCCGGGACGCGACAATAACAGTCCGGCCTTCTGCGATGCCTGCTTCACTGGTGATTACCCGATCCGTCTGGTCGATCATCAGGCCGAGAACAAGGACCGTAAACTCAGCCAGCTTGTCGAAAGGCAGTCCGCATGAGTGACGCAAAGCGCCTTGAAGGCCGCGTCGCCCTGATCACAGGGGCCTCGCACGGGATCGGTCGCGCGGTTGCAAAACGTTTTGCCGCCGAAGGTGCCACTGTCATTGCGCTGGGTCGCAATGTCGGTGCGCTTGAAGAACTTGATGACGAAATCCGGGCTGACGGCGGGAAACTTGTACTGCTGCCGATGGACTTGACCATGTATGAAAAGATCGATGCCATGGGTGCATCGATTTATGAACGCTTTGGCAAGCTTGATATCGTCGTTGGCAATGCCGGACTTCTGGGTGAACTTGCCCCGGTCGGTCATATCGATACACAGGTGTTTGAAAACACGTATGCGACCAACGTCACGGCGAACTTCCGTCTGATCCGCAGTGTTGATAAACTCCTGCGTCTTTCCGATGCCGGGCGTGCAATTTTCGTGACCTCGAATGCATCGTCCAAGGGGCGTGCCTTCTGGGGCCTTTATGCTTCGACCAAGGCAGCCCTTGAAAGTCTGGTGCTGTCCTATGCCCAGGAACTCGAAGAAACGCCTGTACGCGTTAATCTGATCAATCCGGGCCGCATCCGCACCAAGATGCGCGCCGAAGCCTATCCGGGTGAAAATCCCGAAACGCTCCCGACTGCTGAAAGCATCACTGACGTGTTTGTCGATCTGGCTGCGGCTGATTGTACACGTCATGCAGAAGTCGTCGACGCCTACTGATACGGCAGTGATCGAGATTGCGAAGGCCGGACAGGTTGATTGTCCGGCCTTTTTCAATTCAGGCGGATGTTTTCGGCACAGAAATCCAGAAACGCCCGAACACGGGCCGGTAAATGCCCGCGCCCGCCAATATAAACGGCGTTAATATCGACACCGCCACCGGGATAAAATTCGTCCAGCAAGGGCTCAAGCCCGCCATTTGCCAGATCGTTTTCGACGTGAAACCGGGCAAGCCGAACGATGCCGCCGCCGGCAACGGCCAATTGACGCGCGCTTTCGGCATCCCCAACATCAAATACGCCGCCCGGCATTACAGACACCTCCTGCCCGTTTACCCGAAACGGCCAGTCCGGAATTACACGCTGAAAGTTGTACCCGATCAATGTATGACCTTGCAGTGCATCTACGATCGTTGGTCGCCCGTGTTTTTCAAGGTATGCCGGGGACGCGGCAATCACCATCCGGCATTGGCCAAGCTTGCGGGCAATCAGTCCGGATGACTGTAATGGACCACTTCGGATCGCGACATCAGCGCGTTCCTCATACAGATCCATCACCTTATCGCTGACCGTCACATCCAGCGTGATATCGGGATACCGTTCCCGAAATAGCGGTACCAGCGGCAAAAGACGGTGCAGACCAACCGGCACGTTGGCCGTCACGCGCAACCGTCCGCGCGGTGTCATTGCAGTTGCGGCTTCCTGTTCTGCCTCATTCAGATCGGCAATGATATCAAGTGCCCGCTCATAAAAACGCTGCCCTTCGGATGTCAGGTGCAACTTACGGGTTGATCGATTGAACAATCGCGTGCCCAGCCGATCTTCCAAACGGCCGACAAGCTTGCTGACGGCGGATGGTGTCATGTTGAAATCGCCCGACGCAGCCGAAAAACCGCCGCGCTCAACGACACGCACAAAAACTTCCATCTCGCCGGATCGATTGGTTTCAAGTCGCGCCATAGTGAATTCAACTCACAAATCTTCTTCTTAGAATATCCGTAGTTGAAAATGCGCTCTTTGTCCATATTCCGTCCATGAACCATTTCCAGCGACGGAGAAGACAATGGAATACAGACAATTGGGGAATTCCGGTTTGCGCGTTCCCGCACTTAGCTTTGGCGCCGGCACCTTTGGCGGTCAGGGTCCCCTGTTCGGCGCGTGGGGTACAATTGACGCCCGTGAAGCCAGCCGCATGATCGATATCAGCCTTGAAGCAGGCCTGAACATGTTCGACAGTGCCGACGTCTATTCCGATGGTGCATCCGAACAGGTTCTGGGCGAAGCCATCAAGGGACGCCGCGACAGGATTATTCTGTCGACGAAGCTTGCCCTGCCTGTTGGCGATGGCCCGAATGACTTTGGCACCTCGCGCCACCGCCTGATCACGGCAACCGATGCCGCCCTGAAGCGGCTGGGAACCGATTATATCGACCTGCTGCAACTTCACGCCTTTGATGCCTTCACCCCGATCGAGGAAGTCTTATCAACACTTGATGACCTCGTACGTTCCGGGAAGCTGCGCTATATCGGCGCATCGAACTTTGCCGGGTGGCAGATCATGAAGTCGCTCGCCGTGTCTGATCGCCTTGGTTACAGCCGCTATGTCGCCCATCAGGTTTACTATTCACTGGTCGGGCGCGATTACGAATGGGATCTGATGCCGCTGGCACAGGATCAGGGACTGGGCGCACTGGTCTGGAGCCCCTTGGGATGGGGCCGGTTGACTGGCAAAATCCGCCGCGGCACACCGATACCGGATGGCAGCCGCCTGCATGAAACCGCACAATTCGGCCCGCCGGTCGAAGAAGATCATCTATATGACATTGTCGATTTGCTTGATGAACTGAGTGCCGAAACCGGCAAAACCGTCCCACAGATTGCCATCAACTGGCTGCTGCAGCGCCCCACCGTGGCGTCGGTGATTATCGGGGCCCGCAATGAGCAGCAATTGCGCGACAATCTGGGTGCGGTTGGCTGGTCCCTATCCAGTGATCAAATCACCCGCCTTGATGCCGTCAGCAAAAGGCAGCCGCCCTACCCGCATTACCCCTATTACATTCAGGAAGGCTTCGCCCGACTAAACCCACCCCTATTTGCATAAGGGTTATAAATACCTGTCATAGAGCCGATTATCCGGTGTTGATCACAACGGATTGATCGGCTCTGACTTGTCTTTGCCAACATCAACGGCTAGTCCGAATATCCGGTTTGATCATGCCATGGATACCCGATGCGATTTCTGCGCTGCCTTATCGTTTCTGCAATATTTGCCGCCACAGCACCTGCCTTCGGGGGGACTGAAGCATCACCGCTGACGCTGATGGGTGAAAGCAGCCAGTTTGTCGAACTTGATCCCCAACGGATCGCACGCAACACCCGATTTTATGACCGGCGAAATCACCCGACCGATATCAGCGCCTATCGCGGCAAGGTGGTTCTGGTCAATTTCTGGGCCAGCTGGTGCCTGCCCTGCATGGCAGAAATGCCGTCGCTTGATCGGTTGGCCAATGATCATTCCAATGATGATCTCGCCATCATTCCAATCTCGATAGATGAAGACGAGTTGTTGGCGGCTATTCCCTTTTACCGCCGTTTGGGCCTTCAAAACCTTGATCTTTTTGTCGACCCGACGGGCGAAACAGCCTATGGCGACCGAGATAATCCCAGGGATGCCGAATTTGCCCTTTATGGCCTGCCGATCACATATGCCCTAGATCGTGATGGCCGTATTCTTGGCTATATATCGGGACTGGTCGATTGGCAGTCAGACGATGCCGCGGATTTCATTGACCGCCTTTTGGAAGCTGCCAAATAAAAACGGGGGCATTCCTGCCCCGTTTGATGTTTATCGATCAAGTCCTAGCGCTTTTTCTTCTTGTTGCCATAGGGGTTATCACTGCTGCGCAGATAAATGCGGATCGGAACGCCAGGCATGTCGAAATCTTCGCGAAGCCCATTGATCAGGTAGCGCGTATAACTTTCGGGCAGTTCTGCCGCCTTGGAACAGTTGATAAAGAAACTTGGCGGACGCGATTTGGCCTGGGTCATATACCGCAGGCGGATACGACGCCCCGAAATGACCGGCGGCAAATGGCGTTCGGTAATGGCTTCGAGCCAGCGGTTAAGCTGCGATGTCGGAATACGGCGGCTCCAGATATCATAGATATCAAGAACGGTCGGCATCAGGCTGTCCGTGCCACGCCCGGTCAGGGCCGAGAATGTCAGGATCGGAATGCCCTTGGCCTGCGCAAAGGACGTATCAAGCTTGTCACGCAGTGCCGACATCACACCGGCCTTGTCTTTGACCGCGTCCCACTTGTTCACAGCAATGATCAGCGCACGGCCTTCTTCAAGGACCATGCGTGCAATCGTCAGATCCTGCTTATCAAGCGTATTGGTCGCATCAAGCATGATGACAACGACCTGTGCATAACGGATCACACGCAGGGTATCAGTGACTGAAAGTTTTTCAACGCGATCATCGATCTTCTTCTTGCGGCGCATCCCGGCGGTATCGACCAGACGGATCGGACGCCCTTCATAGGACCAGTCAACCGCGATGGAGTCACGGGTTAAACCGGCCTGCGGCCCGGTCATGACACGGTTTTCACCCAGAAGTTGGTTCAGAAGGGTCGATTTGCCCACATTCGGACGACCGACAATCGCAAGCTGGATTTTCGAATTGTCCTTGCGAACAACTTCTTCCTCGCCTTCATCGTCTTCGTCATATTCGATTTCAAAGGACGGGAACGAACCATCATCCTCGTCCATTTCGTCATCTTCAAAATCGTCATCAATGGCGGCAAGATCGCCTTCCTGCCGTGCCTTGCGCTGCTTGTCGCGATATTCTTCCCAATGAGGGCGCATGATATCGATCAGCAATTCCATGCCAAGCCCATGCTCGGCCGAGATCGGTGCAACATCGCCAAGACCAAGACCATAGGCCTCGTAAAGGCCGGCATCCTGATCCTTGCCCTCGTGCTTGTTGGCAATCACATAGACCGGTTTCTTGCGCTTGCGCAACCAGTCGGCAAAGTGATTGTCAAGCGGGGTGAGGCCCGCACGTGCATCAATCAGGAAAAATGCTATGTCGCATTCCTCGAAGGCCATTTCGCTTTGCTGGCGCATTTTGCCTTCGATGGAATCGTCAAACGCCTCTTCCAGACCGGCGGTATCGATAATGTCGAATCCCATATGGCCAAGACGCGCCTTGCCATAACGGCGATCACGCGTGACGCCCGGCTGGTCATCGACCAGCGCCAGCTTCTTGCCGACCAGACGGTTAAACAGGGTCGACTTCCCAACATTGGGGCGACCGATAATGGCTACTTTCAGCGACATCTGACTTTCAGACTCATTGTTATAAAACGGCGATGTGCGCCGAGGGGCAGTTTACCCCGTTCCGGCGCACGCGCATATCAGGCAAAAGATCGGATCTTTTGCGAAAAACTGTGTTCGACCCGTCAGCGATACGCGATTAGATCGGCATCCGCAGTCAGGAAGTAAAGACTGTCACCCGCAACAGAGGGCGGCAAGGTGATCGGGCCGGAAACTTCATCCTTGCCCATGATCTCGCCGCTATACGGGGAAACGGTCATGATTTCGCCCTGCTCGTTTCCGACGATCAACCGATCACCAACCAGAACCGGACCGGTCCATACCATCGGCTCTTCCTGATCTTCAGGATCGACAAAACGCGGCAAAGCGGTCACCCATTTAACCTGTCCGGTGTCCCGACGCAAGGCAATCAGATCATTTGTGTTGGTAAGAACGAAAACATAGTCGCCAGCAACCCACGGTGATTGAATGCCACCGGCCTCCAGTTCCCAGACGCGATACCCAGTACGCAGGTCAATCGCAACGGTCAGGCCAGCGTTGCTTGTCGCAATTACCAGATTGTTGTCGATCACCGGAAGGCCACGAATATCGGCAATGGCCGACACCGCATCGGTACGCCCGGCAGATGCCAGCGCATCGGACCAGATCACCTGACCGTTTTCAACACGCAGCGCGTACATTTCACCAGTGGTGTAGGCAGAAATAACAACCCCCTGATCCACGGCCGGGCTCGCACCGCCGATAAAGGATGCGCCTTCTGATGCACCACGATGGGACCAAAGCGTATCACCAGTCATCGCATTCAGTGCGACAGTCTGGTTATCGACCGTCACGACAAAGACACGCCCGCCACGGACTGTCGGCGCACCGCGCATCGGGGCGGTCACCTGCGTACGCCACATGACGGTCGCACTTGGCGCATCAATCGCGATGACCTCGGCAAAGCCCGTCGTCGCGTACAGAATACCGTTTTCATACGCAAGACCGCCCCCCAAAAGGGTGCTGTCTTCGTCCTCGTCCTTCGCCAGTTCAAGCGACCAGATACGTTTGCCGGATTTGGCACTGAAGGCACGAACAACGGCATCGGCATCAATGGTAAAGACAACACCGCGCGCAACAATCGCTTGGTTCAGCAGAAGATTGTCATCCATCGACCCTTCGCCGATGCCAACCGACCAATCCTGTCGCAAGACGTCGTTTTCAAGACCGACATGATGCAAGGCATGGCTTGGCAGACCACCATTCTGGGGCCAGTCGACCATCGGCTCCGGTTCCGGCAGGACCACACGCTGGTCGCTTAGTGCCACATCCGGCTGAACCGTGCTTTCAAGTGACAGCACGGCAAGACGTTCACCGGGAAGCGGCGGATCTTCGGATTCACCAAGCCAGCTGGAACATGCCGAAACGGCAACCGACATGCCCATGACGCACAAAAGGGATTTAATGTTGCGTGGTCTCAAAACCATATCCTCTGATCCAGTCCCTGTGAACAGGTTGCCGCTTTCATTACGCCAATCAGGCGTCAACGGCCTTCAGAATTTCACTCGCACGTGCACGCATGCCCGACGGTGCTTCGCTGTCATCGGCGATTTCGGTCAACAGCGGCTTGGCTGCCTCGATTTCGCCGGCAGCAATATGCAACATCGCAATCATTTCACGCGCAGAGTAGTACCAGGGATTTTCCGGCACAGCGATTGGTTCAATACGCGCAATCAAGTCTTTTGAATTTGCACCATCGGCATTGTTCATCGCGATCTGAACCACGGCAAGATCACGATAAATCTTTTCGACGTCGCTATTACCTGCGATTGCCTCAAGCTCGGCAACAGCAGAATCCTTTGCTCCGGCCCGCAGATAGACAGCAGCCTTCTGGAAATGACCAAGGGCGACAAAACCGGCATTGCCATCCGCGATGATCGCGTCAAGCGCACCAAGTGCCGCATCCTGTTTCTCTTCGCCTGCCTGTGCCAGTTCGATGGCGTTTGCCATGCGCGTACCGTTTTCGATGCGCGAATTTTCCTCGTAGCTTTTCCAGCCTTCACGTCCGGCAACACCCAGCACGATCACGGCGGCCACGCCAACGATGTATTTGCCGTATTTGCGCCACAGCGCTTCATTGCGCTCGCGCTTGAGGTCTTCTTCGACTTCCTGGAAAATATCAACCACGAAAACCGCTCCAATCCGATCAAAAGAAAGCGGGCAACCTGCCCGCTTATCAGAATTAATTCCGGCAAGGATTTAACGCGCCAGTACGCAAGGGGTCAAGTCCGCTGGACATCCGGAACCGCCAATATCGCAATTAAATCCCGCAAGTCCGGTTTTCATACCCCAAAGGGCCCCCGGTCCCCCTGTTTTGGGTGATGTAAACACATATCGCAGGAAAGAATTGCCGCCTGAGACAGATAACGATGCCTGAAAACGAACCGGAACCATTACCGGAATGAATGTCTGTGTTCGGATAATCGGTAAAACCGGCTGAAATGTGGCCAAACTGCCTCGACATTAAAGGGGGCTTTTGGGTTGGCCAAAACGGCACGTGGATTGCATTTGTAAATTCGGGAAACGGAATTTTAATCGTCACCGGGCAAATAGTGACCGGTCGATGCACGGAGATCAGGATGAAAAGCTTGTACAAGGCGCATAGCCGTCAAGAGGCGAAACGGATGATCCGCCAGCGCATTCTGGCTGGATTATTCGCAACGCTGCTTGGCGCCGGGGTCTCTGGCTGCGACACCACCGCATCCGACGTTGCGGGTACCAATCTGTTCACAGGCGTTGAATGGTATATCGCCCTTGATGTTGTCAGCATCATCAACACCGACAAAACACTTGTCGATCACGTCGTTTCCCTTTCGACCGGCCGGGATTGCTCAACCATCCGCAAGATTGACGGCAAATCCTATTGCAAAAAGGACCCGGTTCCCGAACCTCCGCTTTATTGCTATCGCACTCTGGCCTCGGTCAGCTGCTATCGTACGCCTGATCCATATAATACCGGCACCCAAACCGTTGACTGGCCACCGACCCGATCACGCAGCCTGTAACTCGGACAACCATCTGAAATTCCAACGATATTTGTAAAAACTTTGCCCCAACAGCCTATTCAAACTTGAGGCTGCGGACAAAGCGCGCTACCGTGTCATAAGGGCGTCACAAATGCCCGAACCCGGCCTTCTGAAATTACGTCCGGAGAAAGACATGGGTACATTGTTCAATCTGGCTCAATATCGCAAAGCCAAAAGCTTTGTGCATTTCGACCGGACTGAACTGATGCAACTCATGAATACCTATTCCAGACAGGTCGCAAGTGGTGCATGGCGTGACTACGCCATTGATCATCTTGATGGCATGGCCATGTTTTCGATCTTCCGTTCCTCGCACGAAACGGCCATCTTCACCGTCATCAAGCTTGGTGCAGATCACAAGAATGCCGGGCATTTCGTTGCACTTCACAGCGGTGAAAAAATCAAACAAAGCTCCGAAATCCAGAACGTTCTTGATGCCGTTGAAAAACGCGCCCGCAAAGTCGTCCCGCTGTTCAAATCCCGTTAAAGATCGGTCCCGCCTTTTGCCCCTTTCCATTTTTTTCTTCCGTGCGCCCGTTCGCGGCATTCGCCCTTTTGTATACGGCCTGCTTGCCTTGGCATTCGCATGTCACGCACCTCCGGCCCGCGCAGATTACACAAGCGGCTACAAGGCCTATCAGGCCGGCAATTATGAAATGGCCCGCGCGCAATGGCGCGTTGCCGCACAGGAAGACGATCCCCGTGCACAATATGCCCTTGGGCTGCTTTATTACCGTGGACTTGCCGGGCCAAAGGATTACCGGCAGGCTGCCGAATGGTTTTCTCTGGCCGCGCGTGCCAATCATCCCAATGCGATCTACTATCTTGGCCTGATGTATTTCAATGGCTGGGGACTGCGCTATGACCAGTTTCGCGCAACCGAGTTCTTCAAGCGTGCTCTTCGCGCTGCCCCCGGCAATTCCGATGCAGCCTTTTTGATTGGCGAACAATATTTTCACGGACGCGGGGCAGAACAAAACTATGTCGAAGCCGCCCATTATTACAGGATCGCCGCCGAAAACGGCATGCATGCTGCCCAGTTTCTATTGGGCGCTATGACTGAACGAGGCTGGGGTGTTGAACCCGATTATGCCGATGCCTATTACTGGCTGCGCCGTTCGGCACTTGGCCCCCTGACCCTGCCGCCCGGTGTCGAACTTGAAATGGACCCGGCAACCGCAATCGCCAATCTGGAACCAAAGCTGCGTCTGGAAGAAATCAGACGCGTCGATAAACGACTTCAGGAACTCTCTGCTCCCTGAACCCCAAAACCAAAAGACCGCCCCAAAGGCGGCCTTTTGCATAATATTCATTCCGTGATCGGGATCAGGAAAATGCCTCATCCCAGGTACCGCGTGTCGCGGCCTTGGAATACTCGGTCGCACGATTTTCAAAGAAGTTGGTGTGCTCGACCGCATTCAGCATCGCGTCCATCCACGGCAACGGGTTCTGTTCGATCCCGTACTGCTCTTCAAGTCCAAGCTGGCTAAGGCGACGATCTGCGATATAGCGAATATATTTCTTGATATCTTCCGCCGTCAGGCCCTGCACGGCACCGGCTTCGAACGAAAGATCGATAAACGCATCTTCGTGGCTGACGATGGTTTTGCAGGCCTCGATCAGGTCGCTGCGCATTTCGTCATCCCAGATTTCCGGGTTCTCTTTGCAGAATGTCCGAAACAGACGAATGATACTTTCGCAATGCAGGCTTTCGTCGCGCACCGACCATGTCACGATTTGCCCCATGCCCTTCATCTTATTGAAGCGTGGGAAGTTCATCAGCATCGCGAATGATGCAAACAGCTGCAGACCTTCGGTAAATGCGCCAAATACCGCAAGCGTCTTGGCGATGTTGCGTTTGCCCTGTGCCGTCAGGCGCAAATCTCCATGTTCATCAGTATATTCATCTTCCGGGCCGATGCCCCAAATCTGCATGTAATCGTATTTATCCTTCATCTCCTTGTATTGGAGGAAGGCCTCATACTCGGCTTCGGGCATACCGATGGTATCAAGAAGATGCGAATAAGCCGCGACATGGATGGTTTCCATGTTCGAAAACGCCGCCAGCATCATCTGGACTTCGGTCGGCTTGAACACGCGGGTATAATGACGCATGTAGCAATTATTCACCTCGATATCCGATTGGGTGAAAAAGCGGAAAATCTGCGTCAGCAGGTTACGCTCGGCATCGGAAATCGTGTGGTTCCAATCCTTGACATCATCAGCCAGCGGCACTTCTTCGGGCAGCCAGTGAATTTGCTGCTGGGTCAGCCATGCCTCGTAGGCCCAAGGATAGCGGAATGGCTTGTAAACCGGGTTTTCCGTCAGAAGATCAATTACTTTATCGTCAGACATATCGTCACTTCTCGCAAAAATTTCCGTGCCCTCAAGCCGCCTTACTGGCAGGCGAGGCATTCATCATAATCAGGTTCACTGGCAGCCTGTGCGGTGGCAGCCGCAACCAGTGCCGGGATTTCGAACGAGCTTTCCGGGCTTGGCATATCGTCGTCATTCGACTTTGCCCGCCCCGGAATATTCGCAACCACCTCGGCCCGCTGGATCGATTTCGACCGACAGTAATAAAGGCTTTTGACACCCTTCTTCCATGCCTGAAAATGGATCTGATGCAGATCGCGCTTATGAACATTCGATGCTAGGAAGATGTTCAATGACTGTGCCTGATCGATCATCGGCGTGCGATCACCGGCCAGTTCGATCAGCCAGCGCTGATCAAGCTCGAACGCGGTCTTGAATATGTCTTTTTCCAGATCGGACAGGAAATCCAGATGCTGAACCGATCCTTCATGCACAGTGATCGAGGTCCAGACTTCCTCGTTATTCCGGCCTTTTTCCTCAAGCACCTCGGCAAGATACTTGTTACGCACGTTAAACGAGCCCGAAAGCGTCTTGTGGGTATAGGAATTTGCCGCCATGGGCTCGATCCCCGGCGAAGCACCACCACAAATGATCGAGATCGAGGCTGTCGGCGCAATTGCCGTTTTATTCGAGAAACGTGCTTTGATGCCGTATTCGGCCGCATCCGGGCAGGAACCACGTTCTTCGGCCAGCTTCTCGGATGCCGCATCGGCATGTTTTTTGACGTGATCGAAAATCTGCTTGTTCCAGACCTTGCTCATCACCCCTTCAAGCGGCACTTTCTGCGCCTGCAGGAAGGAATGGAAGCCCATCACGCCAAGACCAACCGAACGTTCGCGCATCGCGGAATATTTCGCGCGCGCCATCGTGTCGGGCGCATGATCGATAAAGTCCTGAAGCACGTTATCAAGGAAACGCAGAATATCTTCGATGAACTGCGTGTCATCCTTCCAGGTCAGGTAATGTTCAAGGTTCAGCGACGACAGGCAGCAAACAGCAGTACGATCCCCGCCCAGATGATCCTTGCCGGTTGGCAATGTGATTTCCGAACACAGGTTCGATGTCTTTACACTCAGCCCGGCCAGCTTGTGGTGTTCCGGCACCGCCCGGTTCACGGTATCGATGAACAGCATATAGGGCTCGCCGGTTTCAACGCGCGACGTCAGCAAACGTATCCACAATGAACGCGCGCTGATTTTGCGGACAACATGCCCGTCTTTCGGCGATGTCAGCGCCCATTCCTCGTCATTTTCAACCGCACGCATGAAGGCATCCGAAATCGCAACGCCCTGATGCAGGTTGGGTGTCTTGCGGTTCGGGTCACCACCGGTCGGACGACGCATTTCGGAAAATTCTTCGATCTCAGGATGGCTGACCGGCATGTAAACCGCAGCCGATCCGCGGCGCAGGGACCCTTGGCTGATAGCCAGTGTCAGGCTGTCCATCACGCGAATAAACGGTACCACGCCCGATGTCTTGCCGTTCTTTCCGACCTTTTCGCCGATCGAACGCAGATTGCCCCAATACGAACCGATCCCGCCGCCACGCGCCGCAAGCCAGACATTCTCGGTCCAGATATCGACAATCCCGCCAAGGTTGTCGTCCGCCTCGTTCAAAAAGCAGGAAATAGGCAAGCCGCGGGTCGTTCCGCCATTCGACAGGATCGGGGTTGCCGGCATGAACCAAAGCTTTGAAATATAGTCATAAAGACGCTGCGCATGCGCTTCGTTATCACCATAGTAACTGGCGACGCGCGCAAACAGATCCTGATAGCTTTCGCCCGGCATCAGATAGCGGTCATTCAAAACCGCCTTGCCAAAATCGGTCAGCAATGCATCGCGCGAACGATCAACAATGACGCGCGCACCTTTTTCGTGCTGCACCACATCCAGCATCTTCATGCTTGTAGTCCCCTTACCTGAACGGTCGCCCGTTGGCGGCGATCCGCTTCCTGTTTGTTATCTTCATCAAACGGCACTTGCCTGATCCTGCCCCGATTGACGGTCTGCCAGATCACCAAAATCGCCGTTTCCAATGCCCGTTTGAAAATGGTTATGCCTGCTCAGGACCGGATTGAAAACACAATATGTAGTGGGAACAGATAAAAAACCGTCAATCGATTGTATCAGTTCCGTTACAATCCCGGATATCCAATGATTCGCGGCAAAGGCGCTTCTGGCGCGCCCTGTGGTCAAGCAAAAGATCAGCAAAATTTTTGCGAACTGCTTGAACCCAAAGGTTGAGTTTGGGGTGATCAGCATCCCTCAAATTCGCAAAATACCAGTTGCGATTCCCGATTTGAATAGCCCCAAACAAAAAGCGCCCGGACAAACCGGGCGCTTTTTGCAGATACTCAAAACATGCTTAGGGCAGCTTGTAGGCCATCACGTAATCCCCGGCCTTGGTCCCGATAGAACCATGCCCACCTGCAACGATCAGCACATATTGCGTACCGTCATCTGTGGTGTAGGTCATCGGTGTTGACTGCCCGCCAGCGGGCAGTCGCGTTTCCCAAAGCTGTTTGCCCGTGGTGACGTCATAGGCACGGAAGTAGTTATCAACCGCCGCACCAAGAAACGCCACACCACCCTTGGTGATGATCGGGCCCCCGATACCTGGCACACCAAGCTTGAACGGCAATGGCAGGGGCGTCATATCCTCGACCGTACCGTTTTTATGCTTGTAAACAACCTCGCCAGTGCGAAGGTCCGCGCCCGCGACATAGCCCCATGGCGGAGCTTGGCACGGTACGCCAACTGGTGACAGGAACGGCCCCATACTGACTGCATAAGGCGCACCTTCATTGCGGTTGATTCCCATCTCGCTGGCCTTTTCCGTACCGCGCGGCGGCACTTCGTCGCGCGGGATCAGTTGCGATGTGAAAGCAAGATATGTTGGCATGCCGAACATGATCTGTTTTTCCGGATCAATCGCCACACTGCCCCAATTGAATGTGCCGAAGTTGCCGGGATAAACCAGCGTCCCCTGCAAGGATGGCGGGGTATAGCGACCTTCATATTTCAGCTGATGGAACTGGATGCGACATACAAGCTGATCAAACAGCGTAATGCCCCACATATCCTTTTCCGTCAGCGGTTCAGGCATGAAGGTAAGATCCGAAACCGGCTGTGTCGGCGCGGTGAAATCTTCCGGAATGGCGCCCCCCGGGGCCGGAACCTCTTTCACCGGAATGATCGGCTCACCCGTCCGGCGATCAAGGACATAGATATCCCCCTGCTTGGTCGGCCCGACAAGTGCCGGGACATTTTCACCATCGTCTGTGGTGATATCAAGCAACGTTATATGACATTACTAACATTGTTCACATACACAAACTTCCTTGCTAACATGGCTGTTTAGCTGCCACAGTGCCCACAGACCTTACCTGCACCGCCAGCATGCTGGCGGTGCAGGTAAGGTCTGATATCACAGCCTCAAGATGACAAACAAAACCCGGTGCCCGACATTTGGAATGAGGGAAGCATGCGGACAGTTCCCTACTACACGGTTGCCAAAGCAGCGGATATCGTTCGACCTGCAACGATCACCCGCGATACCGAGTGGGATCAAGTGAAGAGCCACAGTCTCCCTATCGGTTTCCACTATCTTGTCTATGACGGATGCAGAATTGTTGAGCCGGTCTTATTCTATCTCCATGACAAATGCGTACGGTCCTCGAGAATTCCCTCGGTAGGAAACACACAAACAGCTTTAACCTATGACCTGTATGAGTGGTTCTCATATCTAGGCTTGTTTCATAGGGACTGGGACGCTGCTTGTTTTGATGACATCGAACTGTATCGCGACAGGCTTTTATGCAGCAAATCACCTAAAACCGGTAAACGATATGCTGTTGCAACAGTACGCCGCAGGCTCGGCACCATAGTTGACTTCTATGAATGGGCGACCAGACAAGGCTTGATTGAGTTTGATGCGAAAGAGTTTTATGAAGAACGTATCAAACCCCGAAATTATGCAATTACCCGGATGACCCATGTCCAATCCGGCGACAATACGGTCAAAACGAGTAAACTGCTTCCGAGAACCTATAACAGTGAAACGGCTGAGGCATTTTCTCCCGAAGCTCTTCAACGAGTGCTCGCCGAACTTGGTTCGATCCCCGGAGACAAAGCTGATCGTCGTCCATGCAGAGACCGGCTCATTGCCAGCCTTGCTGTCGCCACAGGAATGCGACTTGACGAATGTGCCAACCTCACTCTGTCGCAATACAAGAATCTCAAGAAAGATGGTAGCTACAGCAACGTCGCATTGCCTCTGTATAAAACCAAAGGCCTGAAGCCGCGCACAGTTGTCATACCGGGCATAATCCATGATGATCTGCGACATTACGTAAAAACAGAACGGGCCCGTGCGGTTCGACGCGCGAAAACATCTGTCGAGGCTCTTTTTGTCAATCACGCCCATGCCAAAAGAAATCCGGGTGAAGCAATAACAGCTCATTCCATCTGGCGCCACTTTCAGCACGCGGTTCTGAAAGCCGGTCTTGTGTGCTCTTCCCATAAAAACGGCACCACCAGCCCCTCAGACAGACCTGAAGCCCTGCACAGCTTTCATCACCTCCGTCATACCTTTGCGGTTACCATGTATTTTGAACTGGTTCGCGCGGGCAAAGCAGAACCCTGGCTCAGCCTGCGAACATTGCTTGGGCATAGTCACATAACGACAACAATCAATACATATTTGCGGAGTGTACAAATTCGGGAAGCACTTATGACAGATAACCTGAATACGTATCTCAAGGCCCTACGCGATGGCTAGAAAGCGCATGGACAGATATTTTCTCACGCATCGCCCGGGTGAGGTACCTGCCTTCGACAGGAACAACCTGGCCAGTCCGGAAAAAGAAGAGAGAGAATACGGGGTTATTCAAAAGCTGGCACCTGACGGAAAACTGTGTCAACTCACGCTGAACTGTCCCCGTACTGCAAAATCCAACCGCGGCAGTGCAGAGATCAAGGTCAGTGACGATTGGCTCAAAGCCGAATATCTGTCTGTCCCGTTTGCTACGGCCATTTTTTCTCACATTCGCAAGTTTGGTCCCTCTACCCAAACCAACAAGGTTCAAGCTCTCAATCGCTTCTTTGCTTTTATTTGCGAACAGGGAAAAGCACATTTTGAACTGTCGGATCTGACCACAACTCTTTTTAATGAGTACATTTTCTGGCTCGACACCCAACAGCTTACAAGTAAAACGAAAGCCGGGCTAATCTCCCCACTCCGTGTTGTGTTGCGCTATCTCAAACAAGATCCACAATATACAAGAAAAGTCCCCGGGGATGCTTATATTAAGCCAAACCCTTGGCCGGGCGTAAACGAGCAGGTTTCTCATCGATCAATTTTAGCTATCACCGATCTTGTAACGATTGAGCGCGTCTGCATCAAAGAAATGCAGACATGGATGACCAAATGGGAAGAAGGAAACCATCTCATTCAATCTGGCAGGGAACGATTACAGGCTGGCGCGTCGCCCACTGAGCACAAGCTTGAGACACTGCTGGCAGCTATTGAAGATCAGTATGATGGCTATGTCACGAACAGCAAACAATTCTTTGCTGACTGCGAGGGCCGGAGACGACAAATCGAGTTTTTCGGAGGAATCAAGGGTATTGCCCCGTGGCTGTATGCAACGAAGCGCGCTCTGGTCCCGTTTGTCGTGATGATGGCAATCAGGACGGCCTTCAATCCGGAAACCATACTGGCTTTACGAAAATCCGCCCTTCGGGAGAGCTCTTTACTTAAAGGAAGTGCCGAACTGGCACCGAGATATCGGGTGGTCGGCGGGAAGAAACGTGCGAGAGGAGACCAGGTCCGAACCTATCCTCAAGACAGCACAGAGATTGATAGCCCGATTTCCATTTTCAACAATGTCAAAAAGCTGACCCGACGACTACCAAATGCCGAGCACGATCCCGACCATGATATGCTCTTCATATTTCAGGGCAGAAATTACGGAAGGGTTCATCATTATCTCAATGCAACCTGCACCTTCCCTAACGCACTTTCTGCTTTCAGGAAAGATAATCAACTCCCTGATTTCAGCTTGTCGAACATTCGCCCCACCATCTCGGAGATCGTCAATCAACTCAGTAACGGGGATATCAAGGCACAGCAGGCAATTCTCAATCATTGGCGCACAGAGACAACGGAAACGCATTATGTGTCGGAAGCGGCCCGGCACCGCAGACGGGAAACATTGGGCAATCTTTTGAACCGACGGGAACGATATATCCAGACATCCGGAAAGTCCGATGACCGTATCAATATTCCAGACAATACAGGTCGCGCCGCAACGCCGGGGTTTGAATGCACCGACCCCTATGATTCTCCTCTCGCATCCCAGTCCACAGGACAACTCTGCACCGCCTGGGGAGAGTGTCCGCTATGTCCTCGCGCCGCCGTGATCCCCGACAATTCACACGCTTTGGCACAACTGCTTCATCTCCACAATGCCATTGAGAAAGCACGTCACGATTTACCGCCAGGTCGCTGGCTATATTGGTCAACGGTACAAAAGGCCCTGAACAATTGGCTCAGCAAGTTCCCGGCCAAGAGTGTTTGGCATGAGGCCAAAAACATTCAAAGAACCCACGCCATTCTGATCGAATGACATGAACCCTATACAAACCGCTACAGCATATCATCTCATGGCAGCGGAAGATCTGCGGGAAACGAGGATCAACCGCCATTCCCGCTGGTCTGATGACAGATGGTTCTTCGACAATCTGACGCCAGGTCACGACGCTGCAGCCAGCACCATACGCTGGGATTTCATCATGCCGGACGGCAGTAAATTCGTTGATCCTAAATGGGCGATATTGCTCGACGCGCATCGTCGACTGGTCTGGTCATTGATTGTCGACCCAAGACAGCGACATAGATACAAGCCGGGCTCAATGGGCAAGCTCTCCCGGCGGGTTCATTATCTTGCCCGCTGGATGGGCAAATCCGGCTACGCTCATTTCGGCGCGCTTGATACCAACGCATTCGCCCAATATCTTGATGACCTGCTGATTGATAAACGCGATAAAGCCAATCTCAATGCCCTGTATCTTATGGAACATCTCGCATTACCTGTTTCTTTGGGATATCAGGCCCCTGTTCTGGCAAAAGCCGGAATTCCTGTACCGGGCAGCGCCCCCTGGCATGGCATGACGGCGTTCGAGGTCGCGAAACAGCTGGCAGGCAGGGAACAGGGATCCGTCCCGCCCGTCCCGGACCCCATATTTTTACACATAATGACCAGTGCCTTGCGCATGCTTGATGAAGCAGAGGATATCATTTTACAGGCTCGGCATTTCGCGGACACCAAAGACCTGCTGGTTGCCGAAAAACATGCACCAGACAGGCAGCATTTACGGGATCGCATCAACTCTCTGACTGACGCGTGCCTGATCCTCATCCAGGGATTGACGGGTATCAGAGTGAGTGAATTGCTGGGACTGCAAGCCTCTGATACGCCACTGGCACAAAATACCTTGCCCGATTGCATAAAAATTGAACCGTCGGCCAGCGGTCTTCATGAGATATTTTACCTTTCCGGTCATATCTACAAGACGACGAAAACGCCTCGCCCGGTCACCTGGGTCACCGGACTGCGCCCGGTTGGGAGTGATCACCTTCCTGTTCCGGTCAAGGCAATATCTGTCATCGAAAGGTTGTACGCCCCCTGGCGCACTCGAAGAAACATCAACGAACTGATTGTCGGTTTTAGCCGAACAAAAAGCCTGACCAAAGATGTGAAAGCCCATACTTTAAGTTGGGTCAATCGCTGCCAGAGAAGGTTCTTTGTCAGAAGCGGTGTAAAGGATTGGACTGTGACCTCTCATCAATGGCGCAAATCCTTCGCCCAATATGTCATCCGAAGCGACAGCTGCATGCTCCCGGTGCTTCGGGAGCATTTCAAACACATCAGTATGGCGATGACGGAACAGGGATATATAAATGCGGATCCAGAACTGAAACAGATCCTTGATGATGCTGCGGTTCAGTCAACGGTCTCTCTCATTGGCGAAATGATTGCCGGCAGAAAAAACGTCTCGGGGGCCCTCAGTGGAAAACTGAAAGAGACTGCGAATCAACTCGGAAAATCTCTGGACAACCGTCCCGAAGATGACCGCCCACGCGATATTGAAGAACTGGTTCGTACCTCGGGTATACGGGCACATGATATTCGCTGGGGAAAGACATCCCTCGGAACCTGCCTGTTTCGACAGGGAACCGGGAATTGTACCATCGGTTGCTCTGCCCGATGGGTGATCAGTGCGCCGCTATGGTCGGCCGCACGCCCGGATTTATGTTGGGAATGTCAAAACCTTGTCCTTGACGAGACTCATTTGCCCTTCTGGAAAGACCGCCGGGCCAAATTGCAAGATGATCTGAAAACGGCAACAACCAATGATGACTTTGCTCTCGCACAACTCTGCAAACAACGCCTCGAACAATGTATTATGGTGCTAAACAAGCTTGAAACCACCGAAGCTGCAGCTGCAGAAAACAACAATCCCGGGTAATGAAACCATGTCACCCACATCTGTTGAAGCCGCATTCATGATGGCGATTGATCGGCTCCTCGCGCGTCATGCTCTGAAAGCCAATTCCAGCAATACACCCAAAATCAACAAAAGTATGGTTGCGCGCGAAGCCGGGCATAGCCGGACAACACTGTACAAATATCCCAAAGTGCTTGAGAGACTGAAATCATTTGAGGCAACAGCAAAATCATCAAAACAAAATGAGATCATGAGTCTGCGTCAGGAAATCGCCAAATTAAAACAGGAAACCGGGACGGCGAGAGACCTGATGGCAGCAATGCTGCTTCAAATGCGCGAGATGGAACGACAAACGGCTTCAAGAATTCGCCAGGCAGTACGTATGACACAAGCAGAAGGTTCTGATACGTAATGGGCCTTCCACGACACAGGAAGACTCTTAACAAGCCTTTTACATCAATCGTGGTGTCTACGCCAAGCCTCTCCTAATGCACATGTCTCCCATCTTCCATAAATCATCCCACTTACGACAGATCACTTCCGCAGATCAGCAGAGAGGCGCCTCCCCAAGTTCATGCCTCTGCCCAGTCTGCCAGATTGACAAACAGCCCGAACCAGATTGACCATAGGCCAAGGGCGATGAAAACAAAGCCGGTCAACCAGCGGCGCGCGCGCATCCAGTCGGTAAGCCCGACCAGAAACGAGGCAAATCGCGGCACGACAGAAAACGGCACCAATGGAAGTGATAGCGACAGAGCAAAGACGGTCATCAGGACGAACCCCATCGCGGCGGAACCTGTTGCAGTTGCCGCTCCCATCAGGCCAAACAAGATCGGTGCGGCACAGGCTGGAATGTTCAGGCCGAACGCAATGCCCTGAACCCACGGGTTGCGCGTAACCCGCCAACCATCCGGTGCTATGCGGATACGCTGAAGCAACCGTCTGCCTGCACCGGACAGGAAGACAATCCCGATGACCATATAGATCCCCCCGAACACCAGCCATACGTTGGTCTGAACTCCGATCATGCGTTGTCCCAACATCACGGTCACACCACCGAAACCGCCCATGACCAACAGGCGTGCGAGCATGAATGCTGACAAGGCTCCGATCCGCCTACGCATTGGACGGTCGCACTGGCTGTTCAGAAACAGCATGTGTGCGCCAATCGTGCAGGGTTCGATAAACCCCAGCAAACCCAGCCCAAAAGCAAGACCGGTCAGATTGAACAGGTCCGGTGTCACGATTGCAAATTCCTCATTATCGCCACATGGCATCACCCGGCACAGCAAGACAGTTTGGCAACATCCTTGCCAAAACCCTGGGCGGCAAGTTTCAGTCCCTCGACGGTCGTCAGATACGGAAAGATCGTGTCACCAAGTTCTTTTGCAGTCATGCCGAAACGTAAGGCGATGACCATTGTCTGAATGCTGTCACAGCCCTCGGGTGCCAGTATCTGAGCGCCCAGCAAGCGGTCAGTTGCTTCATCTGCAATGAGTTTTATCAAACCGCGTGTATCACGGGCGGCAAGTGATCTGGGCACCTGATCAAGCGGTACGACAGATGTCTTGACCACAAAGCCCCGTTTCTGTGCCTGAACCTCGGAGAGACCTACTCCTGCAACTTGTGGATCGGTGAAGACAATCCAAGGCATCGTTGTGTTGTCATATGTCCGTTCGTCATGGTTATAGGCATTTAGTGCCGCAAGTTTGGCTCCGTAAGCTGCCATATAAACGAACTGGTCGCGTCCGGTCACATCGCCCGCGGCATATACATCGGGACGCGTTGTCCGCATATAAGCGTCCACAACAATTCCGCCATTCGAATTTACTTCAATTCCGGCCGTTTCGAGTCCTAATCCGTTTGTATTCGGCTTACGGCCCGTCGTTACCAGGATATGTTCAGCAGAAAGAACCTCAGCCTGGCCATCAACGTTAATGGTCAGTTCCGTTTTATCATTCTTCCGTTCAACCCGCTCATAGGTGAGGCCCGTGCGAACGGATACCCCTTCATTCCTTAACTCCTGAGTGAGCGATGCAGTAATTTCCGGTTCTGCTTCGGGAAGAAGCCGTGACCGTGTCACCAGCGTAACCGAGCTGCCGAGCCGTGCAAACATCTGAGCCAGTTCACAACCGATATATCCCCCGCCAATCACGAGAAGTGATTGTGGCTGCTGATCAAGTTCAAGTGCCGTTGTGCTGGTCAGACAAGGGACATTCTCAATGCCCGGAATATCGGGAAATGACGGGGATGTGCCGGTTGCAATGATTGTCTTTCTTGCAACAAGCTTTTTGCCGTCAAGCAGAAGACCGCTGTCATTAAATACAACATCCCCTTCGAGATAATTGATGCCATCATATTCGGGCAGCAGATCGATATATTTCTTCTGACGCAAACCGGAAACCAGTTCATCCTTGGCTTTGATCAGCGACCGCCAGTTGGCAACATGGGCGTTGCCGGCAAGGCCGGGAAACCGCGCTGCCGCCCCGGCACCATGCACGGCCTCTGCGGCCCGGATCATGGTTTTAGAGGGCACGCACCCGACATTGACGCATGTGCCGCCAATCATCCCCTTGCCGATAAGTGCGACCCTTGCGCCCTGTTCAGCGGCCGTAATCGCCGCCGAAAAACCGGCCGAGCCCGCGCCGATGACAGCAAGATCATATTCCTGACCCTGTTTGCGGGGCGTGCAGCAATCATTCATGTCGTTCCCCTTTCCGGGAGGCTGGTTTGTGTGGGACCGGTTGCGTATCGGTGCTGCAGCAGATGCGTGCCCGGTTGCGTTGCCGATAGCCGTAAAGCACCAAGGCGATGAACAGGATCAATCCGGGTATGAGGACATAGTCGATCCAGCCCAGCCATGCCGAGAGGCCGAAGGCCCCGAACGTGACAACGAGGATGGGCGTAAAACAGCAGATCGCGGTAACAATTGTTCCGGTGACCCCGGTTTTGAAAATGGTGTTGTGGTGCAATGTCTAATCCCGCGCCCTGGCCGGATAACCGGCATTTGTCGAAGCGGTCCCAATGGTTTCACCACTGGCAACGGATGGATCGAAGATGACCGTTGCGGTTTTGGCATCGAAATTGATCTCGACTGCCGCTACGCCGGTGACAGCTTCCATTGCGGTTTTAACCGTTACCGGACACAGGGCACAGGTCATGTTTTCGATGTCGAAAACGGTTGTTTGTTCAGCCTGCGATGTGGCACTGGCTGCTTGTGCCGCAGTCGGAAGAAGACCTCCCGGATGCATGGCAGCCAGTCCCAGAGCAAATGCCCCAGCCACGATAATGTCTGTTCGTTTCATGTCGATTTCTCCTAATAGAATAGCGATGCCCACCAGTTGATTGTCAGGGCCAGCCCCACCAGCACGGTTGAGAACCACAGGACGGATTTGGTGATCAGGGCGGATTCGGGGCGGGCGCAGTAAGATCCTTCGTCGCACGCCGGTTTTGTCTTGAAATAGACCTGCCAGAACCCCAGCCCGATGAATATCAGTGCCACCGTCGCGAAGAGGGGTTTGTAAGGTTCAAGGGCCGTCAGATTGCCGATCCAGGCCCCGGATACACCCAGCATCAGAAGCAGGAGTGGTGCGACACAGCAGGCCGATGCAAGAATGGCCCCGGTCACACCGCCAGCCGCAAGCAGACCTCTTTTTGCCTGTTTCCCGTCATCGGGCGATAAAGGGTCCGGTTTGATATCGTTCATGTGATTTGCCTCAAGCTCGTTCCTGATCCAAGCTACAGTCTGTAGTTGCTACAGGCTCAAGAGGGTTTTGACCTTATGGACGATCACAATTCCGGGAGGCTATTGAAACGTGCCGAACTGGCGAAGGTGACGGGCTGTCACCCTGAAACCATCCGCTATTATGAAAAGACCGGCATGATGCCCGATCCGCCACGCAGCAAAGCGGGTTACAGGCTGTATGATGAAGCACATGTTTCCCGGTTGCGGTTCATTCTGCGCGCCCGCGAACTGGGGTTTTCGATTGAAGATATCCGGGGATTGCTTGATCTCATGGATGGTGAGCTGCAAACTTGCTCGGAGGTCAAACAGCGTACGGAAAGCCATCTTGCTGACGTGCGCGTAAAAATCGCCGACCTGAAACGGATCGAACAGCTCTTGGCGGAGACGGCTGCACGATGTTCGGGAGAAGACGTACCGGAATGTCCTGTGCTGGAGGCACTGTCATGCACTTAGGACAACAGCATTTGATGTCGGCAATGCCGGAAGTGAAAGAAGCAAGATATCAATTCTTGCGATGTTACAGGCTAGACGTCAAATCGCGGTACGCATCCATCAACGGACGATCCTCGGAGACATAGTCCGTATGCTCCTGATCAAGTTTTTCAAGTGCTGCCAGCATGAATTCGGCAATATCAAGCCTTTCCTGCCAGCAGGCATATCTGAAAGCATGTAAAATGACATGCTCCAATGGGTCGGTTTCGGAAGACATTATTCTGCACCTCCTTCATATCGAGGTTAAAGGCTACGCTATCCAGCAAAAGGAAGGTCAACAGAATTCTTCCGGACAGGCGGGATCAGCCGATAGACGACAGAACAGGAAATGTTTCCAGCAGCCAGAACGCAAAGGCGGACATATAACCGGTCACCATGGCCACGCCCATGACAATCATGATCAAGGCCGCCGCGGCACGAAGGAACCGCCCGAAACGCCCTATGGATTTCAATCTGGCAGACAGGCTCTCGGTGAACAGTGCCGCCAGGAGAAACGGCACACCTAGCCCCACGGAATATATGGTCAGCAATGCAATACCATCGCTGACCGTTGCCGACGCGGCGCTGACGGTCAGAATGGCGCCGAGAACAGGACCGATACACGGCGTCCAGCCGAACGCAAAAGCAAGTCCAAGAGTATATGCCGAAACCACACGCCCACCAGGCAGATCAAGATGAAAGCGCGCTTCCCGCATCATCCACGCCGGACGGAGCGTTCCCAGCATGAACAGCCCGAACAGAATGACAATGCCGCCACCAATCAGATTCATCTCGAACCGGTATCCGAGCAGGAACTGACCAAGTGCTGTTGCACTGGCCCCCAGAAGGACGAAAACCGTGGTGAAGCCCAAAACGAAACACAGGCTGAAACCAAGAGATGACAATCGACCAACTCGGATTGCCTCCGTTCTGGTCGAAAGAGAGGCACCACCCGCGATATAGGAGATATATCCGGGAACCAGAGGCAGCACGCATGGCGAGAGAAACGAGATGAGGCCTGCGGCGAACGCGCTTATTATGCCGATATTGGAAAGTTCAGGCATTAATCTGTATTCCGTAAAATCAGGAACCAAGTATTCAGAGAACAGGAAGGTCAGCTAACCAAACAGTGCTAAGCCTATCTTTGTTCAGGGCTCTTTTCCTACTTTTGAGAACCAGTCTGTCAACTGATCCAGCCACCCCTTTTCAACAGGCGGCTTTGGGGGGGTGGGCAGCGTTTGTCAATCCGTTCACGTAAAGGATCAGATTCATCTGATTGAAACTCGTGCCGTGAAAAATACCGGCATGGCGGGTATTCCGATCGATAATATGAATCATCGGTGCAGACCCGTCACGCTGGCTCAATTTGGCGAATTTATCGGCAACAGTTACAGCACTGATATCCGAAGACGGCATAACAGGCCGCCAGTTCACCAGATCCCAAGAAGGAGTATCTGAAAAATCTTCGGAATGAACGGTAATGAACGTGACCATTTCCCGCATCGGGCTAATATTCAGCCTCGCCTGAGAGGACGCCAGTAGGGTTTGCTGTTCTGCACAGGCTGCACCACAATCCCTTGGCACAAAACTTAAAATAAGTATCTGATCATCAAGGTCGCTCAAATTAAAGCGACCTTGATTTTGGTTGAAAAGTTCTATCTCTGGAACCTTTCCGGTGTTTGTCACCTCAAAATATGGCTCTTTATCCGCCATCACCTCGTCAAGGTCTTCACCGGGATGATTCGCAAAAGCAGGTGAGGCCGTCAACGCCAGGATCAAAAACAACCACCGGATCATTCTGTTTCCCCCTGCGGCCCGGCGGCAGCTATGCCAAGAATGGCGACGTCAATGCTAATCTCGCCTGCGTTTTCAAAGCGCAATGTCATGGGAAACTTCTGTCCTTCACGGAGTTTTTCATGCAATCCCGCCAACATGAGATGCATTGCCCCCGGCGCCAGAGTGACCGGGCGGTTGGCGGGAACATCCAGAGCCATGACATGTCGCATCCGGCGAACATCATCGACCTTGACGACATCATGTATCATCACATGGTCTGCCACAGGTGTGGTGATTTCCAGAAGGCGGTCGGCCGCAGCACTTGTGATCGTAAGATATGCCACCCCCGGACGGGATGTCAGGATCGTGGCACGTGCCCAGGCGTCAGATATTTCGACAAGGCTCTCGGCAGAAACCGGTAGTGCTGTCAGCAAGGTCATAACGAGGGCGATGGCGGTTCTTTTCATATTGTATTCCCGTTCATGATCGCAAGAACCCGGATTGCCATGTCTTCTGCCGACTGGTCTCCTTCCCGAAAGACAGTCTGGTAACGGCCATCCGGTGCCATCAGATATATATGCCCGGAATGGGCCATCAAATAGCCGTCCGGTGCGGTATCGTCGTCCAGCTTTTCGGAATAGACCCGGAAGGCTTCGGCGGCTGCGGCAACATCCTTTTCGCTGCCGGTCAACCCGATCAGGGCCGGATGAAAGGCCCCGACATATTCCGCCATGACGTCAGGCGTATCGCGTACCGGATCAATAGTAATGAATAACGGTGCCACGCGGTCTGCTTCAGGCCCCATTCGGTCAAGCGCATCTGCCATATAGGCCAGTGTGGTCGGACAAACATCAGGGCAGTGTGTGAAGCCGAAAAAGACAAGTTGCCAACGCCCCGGGAAGCTTGCTTCGGTTACACGGTTTCCCTGATGATCGGTCAAGGAAAAATCGGAGTGAATTGCGGCTTCTCCCGTCCCTTCGGCCCCCGACGACATCTGCTTGTGGTCGGAAGCCTGAAAGATATATGCGCCGCCAAAGAGTAGGGCAGCAAGAACAACCATCCCCCATAATATAGAACGGACGAAACGTAACCGGTTGAAATTATGCGATGTCATGAAACGATCCCGTGGAAAATCCCGCCCGGGTATTTGTCCCGGGCGGGTGTCATGTCACGATGTTATTTGTCGGAAGGCTGCGGCATGTGATCGGTCATAGCAGCCATCATTTCAGTACACTGCTCCATCATCGGCCCCATCTGGCTCATCATCTTCATCATACCCATCATGCCCTGCATATCCCCCATGCCTGAATTGCCATCATGCTCCATCATCGGGGATTGCTTGTCCGGAGTTTGGGCTTCCTGGGCATATAGGGCTGTTGTCGCCAGTCCCGCGACCATCATTGTGGCAAACGCGGTGAGTTTGATTGATTTACGCATCTCTAACATTCCTTTCGGTTGTGGACTCATGTCCCGACTGGGGTGTTACAGACGCTATATTTGCGCCTGATGCAGCCGGGGACCTTCCGGCCTCGTTGCCGGGAAGACTGTTTTTCGGGGTTTCATCGGATGAAGGGGCGATATCGCTGGCGCTCTTTTGCGATGAACAGGCCTTTTTGTTCATGCACAAACCCAGCGCACACATCGCCACGCACGGCAGAACGGAGACGAGCAATGGCGCGATACCGGCGGCAACCAGCCAGCTCCAGTTAAATGCAAGCCCAGCGACAAGGGCAGTTCCAGCCAGCACAAATACACCGCGACGTCCCTTCAGGTAATATCGAACGGCATGAACCACGTCATGCCCAAGCGAGGTATTACCGGATTTGGCTTGTTGTATCTCGGTCATAGGAGTTCCTTCCTCAATCGGTGTAGATGTGGGATTTAAGAAAATCTATCATCTCTGCTGTCGCCCATTCGGTCGGTCCGACAAGTCGACCAAGCTCGCGGCCGTTCCTGTCAATCAGAAGCGTCGTCGGTAAACCGGGGATGCCCAGAGCCGTCGTGGTTTTCATGGTTGGATCGATGAAGAGGTCCAGATTCCGGATGCCGATTTCGCTATAGAAATCCTGCACGACATCCGCTCCGGCCCGGTCGATTGACAAAGCGATAACTTTGAAGACCGAATTGCCAAGTTCGGCCTGCAAGGCATCCAGGGTTGGCATTTCCTCGCGGCAAGGAACACACCAGGTCGCCCAGACATTCAGCAAGACGACCGTTCCCTCAAAATCACTCAGTGTCACAGGCCGACCTTCGGCATCCTCAAACCCGAACCCGGGAAGAGGCCGGGGAACATCATGCATGACAAACGAGCGGTGTTGAAGCTGCCTTGCATTGTCCGTCGCCTGATGGGGGGCATTCTTCTCGTTGCGTAACGAAACTATGGTCAATGTGGTAACAACCACCAGTATGATGCCAGCGGCAAACCCCACTTTCAGGTTCATATACACCAAGAGGCTCTTCATCGAGGTGCCTCCGCAGTTCCGGCACCTGAGGCCTCATTACGCAATTTTTCGACCCTTGGCAGAATGGTCTCGGCCAACACTTTTTCCGTTACCGGCCCGACATGCTTGTAAGCAATGTTCCCTTTTGCATCGACAACGAAGGTCTCAGGGACGCCATAGACGCCCCAGTCAATTGCCACACGCCCGTTAATGTCCGCGCCGGTTCTCGTATAGGGATCGCCAAGGCTATCGAGCCATTCTGCAGCGTCGTCAGGCTGATCCTTATAGTTCAGACCATGCAGTGGAACGGTGCCGTCGCGGGCCAGTTTCATGAACACGGGGTGTTCTTCACGGCACGCGACACACCAGGAGGCAAAAACATTGACCAGCGACACTTCACCTTTGATATCCGTACTCGACAAACCTTGCATCCGGCCTTTTACCGGCGGAAGGTCAAATTCGGGGACCTGTCTGCCCAACAGGGCCGAGGGGAGTGTGTTGGGATCAAGAGTCAATCCCTTCGCCAGGGCCACACCCAATATCAAGGCGATGCCAAGCGGCAGAAAATAGATCAGCCGGTTGAAGTGCTTTTGCGGGCGATGTTCTTTGGGGACTGCACTCATTTCGCCCTCCTGTCTTTAGGATTCAGATTGTGCTGGAATGCACGTTCCTCGTCCGACCAGACACTCTTGATATAGCCAAGTACCGCGATGATCTCCTCATCACTCAGCACATCCTCAAATGCAGGCATATCGCTCTCATACCCCGGCACGACAGCGCCAACCCCGAACTTGGTGATCGCAAACAGTTCCTGATCGCTATGGCGCCATGTGTGGCCACTGGCATCGTGTGGCGGGGCCGGCATCCGCCCGGTATCAAGGCGGCGCTTCCAGTTTTCCTGCCCCTCAAGATTTGCGCCATGGCACGATGCGCAGAATTCAGCATAAACATCGTTGCCCAGTGCAATCTGTTCCGGAGTGATCGGCTTTTCCAGAAAAGTCAGATTCTCGGGCGTTGATCCAGCATCCGCCACCCCGGACAGCAAAGCCATGCCGACACCAGCCATTAATCCGGTGACCAATGATCCGGGCAATACCGCACTCATTTCCTGCCCCGTAGATATTTAAACAACGCGAGAACGCTCATGATCAGGATCGCAAGGATCAGAAGGAACACAAGACCGCCTCCCGCCATCATCAGCATCATCATCGGGCTACCCATCATCGAGCTATCCATCATCTGTCCAAAACACTCATTCATTGGCGTAAACGGCAATGCCGTCCTCTCCGAACGCATAGGTTTTCAGCGTCCCGGTTTTTTCACGTGCCATGCCCGGCGCATTTGGTGGCATGCCGGGCAGCGTGATACCCGTTATATCCGGGCGTTCATCAAGCATCCGTTCAATGATCTCGGCGGGAACCAGCCCGCTTACGACATATCCGTCAATCTCGGCCAAATGGCAGCCCAGCCCTTGCTCCGGGACACCGGCGGCAACGGATCGCTTGTCGAAATCGCGATCATCGACACGGGTAACCTGATATCCATTGGTCTCAAGATATTCGCCATAGGCATCACAGCATCCGCAGTTCGGGTCCCGATAGATTGTGATCGATTTGCTTCTCTCACCAGCTACTGTCACGTTCGTTTGCGCCTCTCCTTTTCCCGGAGCAAACATTGTAAATGCAGCACTTCCGGCAACAGCCAGAATCGCAACACCTGTCACAATCACTAATTTTCTCATCTGTTTCTCCATCATCATATGTTCGCAATGGCGGTCCACGTCCTGCCACCGTCTGGGCTTTGTAAAACCCCGTCGTTATTCACAATTACGAGATCATCAGCGCGTAGCGGATGAACCGCGAGTGCTGTTGCGATAACTTCTGAACGCTTTAACCAGGTGACACCCGCATCCTGCGATTGCCAAATTCCGGATGGCAATCCGGCATAAAGTGTGGCCGGTCGCGATACCGCACTGACCAGCGCACTCACAGGTTCACCCTCAGGTAAGGGTACTTTGGGAGTTGCCTGCTTTCCGGACGCAAGAGCATCCATGGCATCGCCCGGCTGAACATCCTGCCAACGGCAGAAACAATCCGGCACACGCGTTACACCGGTATCGGTTCCGGCATATAGCCAGATCCCACCCATTCCGGTTGCCAGATCGACTGAAGACAGTGCTGTCAGATCTCGCTCGGCATTCGCTAACCATGGCCGGTCCATGACAAACACCCATGACTGACCAGCATCATCGCTCTGCCATAAGCCGTCACCGCGAATGGCGGCATATATGGTATCTGGGTTTGTCGCCGCAGTTGTGATGGCAGTGACTGCCGCTTTTGGCAGTCCTTGCCCACGTACGTCCCAACTTTTCCCGCCATCTACAGACAGAACAATCCTGCCGGTATCCAGACCACCAATAACTCGGCCCGGCCGTTCCGGATGTGTTGCAAGTGTGAGAATGGAACCTGCCGACATCTCCGGCAATGTTATCCAGTTTCGATCCCTATCGCGATACAGAAGCAATGACCCGCGTGCAATAATCAGCGCATTGCTATCAAAAGCAATTGCACTGTTTGAGCTTTCACTAACCGCGGCAAGGGTTGTTGCTGGCAACAGGTAGAGGCCAGCACATGTCACGAGACCGCGAAGCAGCGCACGTCTGGAAACAGAGCCCGCGACTATGGTATTTCTTTTCATATGCAAGTTTCTCAAGGAGTTGGAGCATCAGAACGTAATCCGAATCCCGCTCACAATGATCCTATAAGGTTTGATCTTCAGAGGCCGGGCACCAGTAAAAGCGGGACGCTCAAGGCCGGGGCGGATTGCCGCCTGCTCGTTGAGTGAAGCTGAAGCTATGCTTTGGTGCATGTCGCGACTGCGCCAAGAAATACCGACCAAAGCCGACATTTTGGCACCCGTAGATCGGAAAACATGATTTCCAACCTTGTCTGAAGAAGCTGTAAGGCCCACAACAAAAATTGCGGGCACGAAGCATGTCATGAGAAATCGCGGTGATGCCCCATGACACTGATATCCTCAAACCAAAACGGATTAAGGAGATATCAGTTCAGAGTGTTGGTTCTGGGAGGGAATGGATCGGGAGAGTTTGAGCGGCCGGTAAGGCTGCCTGTCGGCCCGAAATGCTCGACTGAGGCGAGTGCAGGTATTGCAACTTGTACAGGCGAAATTGCGATAGTTGATACCTGAGGGCACGCAATATCGCAGTCCGGCATGATGTCGCCGCTGCCAGAACAATCCTGACAATTGTCCATTGCCAATTCCGCCATCGGCATCCCGACCTCCATAACAGCAGCATTGACCGTCTGGAAACTTGTCCCGACGGCAAAAGCAGCTATCAAAAGTATGGTCAAAAACCTGATGCGATTGAGCATGGTTTACTTCTATCCCAAGGATGCGATGCTGTCTATATCGAACTACAGTAAATCCTATTGCTGCACCTCTGTGCCCATATCCAGAGACTAGGAGAATTGTTGGGTTACGCAGCATTTAATAGGATTTGATTGTGCTTCATCTATAAATTGATTGTTAGCAAGTCATACCCGCAGATTAGTGAATAACTCAGCACAACAGGTTGTTCATCTGTAGCGCATAACGTGATTTCATGGCGACGAATGCAGTAATCTATTGTTTTCACCTTGCTGATGGCTCAAGCAGCAGATGTAAATTCGTGAAATAGTCTGTCTTTGCCACAATATTGCCACTTGACGAAACCGGGGGAGCCCGATATTGCGTATGTTGCAATGCATCACTAAGGAACGTTCCGTGCGCATTCTTTCCTGCTTTCTTGCAATCGCGATAGCCATGACAGTTCTGCTGTCGGGGGTTGAGGGTGTGCAAGCAGGTTCGGGACATGGCCATGACAATCATCACGGCGTCATGATCGATGTTTCTGATAGCTCGCAACATGATCGACGTGACATGCATGCGGATCTTTGCGGTATGGCGGTTTGCGGCCCGTTCGTTAAAGAAGTAGAAGGTGTTCTGTCTTCCAGCCCAACGGTGCTTGCGGTAACATACTGGTATCAGGACCTGACTTTGACTTCCGCAGGTTTGGACGTTAGAGGCAAGCCTCCGCGTTCCTGAGATATTTCAGGTTTTCCGAACATCCCTTTGCCTGGTTCAATCACTGTTCCTCGAATGAAACAGCGTTTTGCCTGAATTACAGCAGCGCAGACTGTTGTCGTGATTGAACATGGGACAAGGGCCTTCTTACTGAATATCTATTAGGAGCATGTATATGCCCAACTTCAAGAATTCCCTTATGCGTCGTGTTAGCGTTTCAACCTTTATTCTTGGCGCGCTTGTCGGTCTTCAATCACCTGCCTTTGCGGGTGCGGGTCATAGTGGCGGTCATAAAGATGGCGTCGAAATCGGAGCGCCTGGCGATATCTCTGATGTTCGCCGGACAATTCGGATCACGATGGAAGACAATTTCTATGACAAGGAAAAGATTGTTGTTCGCGGCGGCGAAACCGTTCGTTTTCTAGTCGAAAACAAGGGTGAATTCGTTCACGAGTTCAACATTGGCACCGCAGCCATGCACGCGGACCATCAAAAAGAAATGATGATGATGATGGAACATGGGGCCCTTGAAGCAGACAAAATCAACATGGACATGATGGAAATGGACATGGGGAACGGCGAAACCATGAAGCACAACGATCCGAACAGCGTGCTTCTGGAGCCGGGTGATTCTGCCGAGGTGATCTGGACCTTCCCGAAAGACGCAGAACTTGAATTTGCGTGCAATGTACCAGGCCACTACGAGAGCGGCATGGTCGGTAAAGTTCGCCTGCAGTAACCACTGCGCAGGGTCTCGCGCCAGAGGGAATCCCTCCCTGTTGCCTCTGGCGCACCTCAACCATCGGAGATCATGAGAATGAGAAAACTTCTTGGGCGTGCCCTTTTGGGGGCGCTAAGCACTATTGCTGTGTCAACAGCAGGGTATGCGGCAACCTATAATCTGTCTGTCGATTACGTTACCATCGACACAGGTGATATGAAAACCAAAGCAATTGGCTATAACGGGTCCTCGCCCGGTCCGACCTTGCGCCTCAAAGAAGGCGAAGATGCCGTCATCAACGTGACGAACAACCTGGACGAGACTACATCTATCCATTGGCATGGGTTGATCCTTCCCTACCAGATGGACGGTGTGCCGGGCATCAGCTTCACCGGGATCGAACCGGGCGAGACTTTTACCTATCGCTTTCCTGTCAAACAGAGCGGGACCTATTGGTTTCACAGCCACTCTGGCTTCCAGGAACCAGATGGCGCTTACGGCTCAATTGTTATCGAACCCGAAAAACGCGAGCCATTCAAGTTCGACCGTGAATATGTCGTTGTTCTGAAAGACAAGCACCCTCATTCCGGGGCGCGTATTCTGCGCAACCTAAAGATGATGCCGGACTACTACAACCGTAACCAACGCACGCTCGGAGACTTCATCTCCGACGTTTCGGAAAACGGTTTGGGAGAAACTCTCTCTGAACGTGGAGACTGGGGCAGCATGCGCATGATGCCAACAGATATTGAAGACGTTCAGGGCTTCGTCGGCCTCATCAATGGTAAATCACCGGAACAAAACTGGACCGGACTATTTGAGCCAAACGAACGTGTGCGCCTGCGCTTCATCAATGCATCGGCCATGACTTACTTCGACGTCCGCATTCCGGGACTTGAAATGACTGTTGTCCAGGCTGACGGCAACAATGTTCAACCGGTCAAGGTTGATGAATTCCGCATTTCGGTTGCAGAAACATACGACGTGATTGTTCAGCCGACAGCTGAAAAGCCGTATGCAATCATGGCCGAATCAATGGGACGCTCGGGTTATGCATTCGGATCGTTGTCGCCGCAAGAAGGGTTGAAAGCTGAAATGCCAGCCAGACGCATGGACGCTCCGTTGCTGACAATGGCGGACATGGGAATGGATCACGGTAGCATGGCCGGAATGGATCATTCTTCGATGGGCAGTGGTAACGAGAACGGTATGGCTGGAATGGACCATTCGAATATGGCCGGAATGGATCATTCTCAGATGGGAATGTCCAAAGATGATCCCTTCTATGCCGCTGGAAGTGGTTTGACACCAAAAGCAGCCAATGGCGGAAAGTTCCTCTCCTATGCCGACCTGAAGGCACAGAAGCCTTTGTACCCTGAACGGCCTGCAACGCGTGAAATTGAACTGCGCCTTACCGGAAACATGGAACGCTATACGTGGTCAATCAATGGCGTCAAATATGAAGATGCAGAACCTATCCGCTTGAAATATGGCGAACGGGTGCGCTTCAAGTTCGTCAATGAGACCATGATGTCACACCCGATGCATTTGCACGGGATGTGGTCAATCCTCGATACTGGCAACGGTAAATGGGATCCGGTTAAACACACCATAAATATCAACCCTGGCATGACCGTTTATTCGGAAACCGAAGTTGATGAACCTGGGCAATGGGCTTTCCACTGTCACCTTAGCTATCACATGGCTTCTGGCATGTTCCGAAAAGTGGTTGTAGAGGGCGGTCCAGCCGTCGCGGCACTTGAGAATGGAGTTCAATAACAATGAAAACACTAACTTTGGCCGCGATTGGTGGTGGTGTTCTTTCCACGATCCTGTCCTTCTCGTTCACTGCCAAAGCAGACAATCACATCTTCTATGGCATTCAAATGGAGCAGTTTGAATACCGCTCTGGTGACGAAGGGGAAAATCTTTTCGTTTGGGATGGTGATGCATTTGTTGGCACCGATGAACTGAAGTTACGTTGGCAAGGCGAAGGCGAGCGTGATCTCAAAAACGACCTTTACGAAAACTTCGAGAACAGACTGGTCCTGCAAACACCAATCAGCGACTTTTTCGATGCCAAAGCCGGTATTCGTCTGGATACGCCAAGCACAACAGATCGTTGGTATGGAACCGTTGGAATCATGGGGCTTGCTCCTCAATGGTTTGAAGTCGACGCTGACCTGTTTGTCAGCGAGACCGGAGACGGCAGTGCGCGGCTTGATGTTGAGTATGAAGGCTTGCTGACCAATCGTTTAATCCTCACACCTTCGCTTGAGCTGAATGCTGCGTTCTCTGACGATCGCGAGATTGAGGTCGGACGCGGGTTTTCAAGCGCAGAGATCGGACTGCGGCTTAGCTATGACCTCATCGACCGTGCCGTTGCACCGTATATCGGGGTTGCCTATGAGCGGAAACTCGGCAAAACCGCAGACTTTGCAAAAGATGACGGCGAAGATTACGAGGCAACTTACCTCGTAACCGGTCTCCGCCTTCTTTTCTAAGCATCACACGACAGGGAGGACTTTCCTCCCTGTCTGTTTTGCCGAACCTTCTCAAGGAACCTAACTACAATGATGGAAATCGTCCACGATATGGGGCATCGCTTGACGCACTACATATCAAGCGATGCACACTGGTGGGTTCATCTTGTATTCCATTTGGTGGTGTTTGGGGTGCCGGTTGCGCTAATTATTATTCTCAGCGCGACGGGATACAGGGCTTTAAGACGCCGCAGATCTGTTCTTGCGCAACAGGCTCAAAAGCCCTCGGCAAAGAGCGGAACAGCGCTCCTGCAGTACATATTCAGAGCTTCATGGAAGCGGCAGATAAAACTGGGGCTACTGGCGACGGCCTCTTTGCCGGCTCTTTACATGAGCCTCGAGCTTCCGAAGTTGATCATCAACAACGCCATTGAGTCAGGACATTTTCCAGTTACCTATTTAGGAATGGAGTTCTCTCAAACGATGGCTTTACTTACTCTCTGTCTGCTTTTTTTATTGGCGATTGGCGTGCATGGCTGGCTGAAATATCAGGTTAATTTGCAATCCGGTGCGCTGGCAGAACACATGTCACGCCGCCTACGGCTTGATATTTCAAAATTCAGCTTTCGAAAGCCATCCCCCAAAGGAGGGGAATTGATTCCGGTTATTGTGCAGGAGGTAGAGCCCGTAGCTGGATATGCTGCAGAGTCGATTGTGCTGCCTTTGTTACAAGGCGGTACATTCCTGACGATTCTGACTTTCATGCTCGTGCAAGATTTGGTTTTGGGCATCGCCGCAACCGCACTGTTGCCGCTTCAGATTTTTGTCATCCCCAGATTCCAGAAGAAAATTAATGCTTTGTCTCGAACGCGGCTGAAGGAAGTCAGAGTTCTCGGCGAGAAGATAGGGAACATCTCAAACGATAACCAGCCAGGTGCCCGGGATATTTACGGGTCATACAAGCGACTTCACGACCTTCGTCTCTCTATCCACAAGAACAAGTTCGCCATGAAGTCTTTAAACAATTTCATATCACAGATGACGCCCTTCTTCTTTTACACAATTGGAGGGTATCTGGTGATAAAAGGCGATCTCACGCTCGGGGCTCTAATCGCAGTATTAACTGCATACAAAGACATGGGCGCTCCGCTAAAAGAGCTCTTTCGCTACTATCAGGCGCAAGCCGATGCTCACGTCAGATACTCCGAAATCAAACCTTACATCTCAAAGGAAATCAACAGTACGGACAACCGGCTTGCAGATGTAACGGTTCTGTCTGAAGTCGGTTAAAAAAAACGTCCCCTTAATTGAGGTAGGTCAACGTAACTCGATATTTAAGGGCATAAGTGTTACGTTACTGCCCAAAGGAAGTTTGATCAATGAATGCACAGCAAGCACTAATACGCGCCGTACTGATCCTGCTCGTCGGGATTAGCGCTATAATGCTTGCTCCCCATATTGCAGTCGCGTCGACTGGATCTTTTCCTGCGCATTCTGCAGAACTCAATGGTTTTGACGTTGAACACCAGCATGACCTGGCTTCGTGCTGCCCTCAGGTTTCTTGTCACTCCACATCAGCGGTCCTTACCGAGATTATCCTACCGGTTTCCGAGTTTTCCCATGTACAGAACGGGATAGAAGAAGTGTCCCTTCAGCCGGTATCTCGGTCATGGATTTTCCAGCCTCCCATATCCTGATCCTCCCGAACAAATAGCGAATAACTGTTCTGGGTTCTGCACCTGCCGATGGCATGCGTACAGATCGAGCCTTGGTGTTCTGCACCATGCTGCTTTCAGACGGAACAGTCATACCTAAAGGTATTTATGGGATGGCGAAGAGAAATGGAAAATATTCTCAGTTGGTTGCTTTGGGGAGCCTTCATCATATTGATGATGCGCTTTGGTTGCGGTGCTCACATGTTTGGGCACAAAAAGCACACCCACAATAAGAAACAAGCGGACGGTCAGGCTGAGGCAATCCGATGGGAGCACCCTCAGTCCGCCGTTGACCCGGTTTGTCATAAAACTGTCGATCCGCGCATCGCCAAAACAGCCATTTATGGCGGTGAAGTATTCTACTTCTGTTCAGACACCTGTCGTTCGAAATTTGAAGTGTCGCCAGATACCTATGTCGATGGCAGCGCAATTAGCCGACAAACTCACGTATCGCCAAGCTAGTTCAGCGAAATCAATAGGCGGCAGCAACAGGACCAGGGTTGACTAGTTCCCTTGGTCTCACGTGTCTTCGAATATTTGATACATACGCATAAAACAAAGGCCCGAAGAAAATGAAAAAACAAATCAATTGGCCAAAGTATTTGGTTATCGGTTTTTTCGCAGTAGGGATCATCGCCATGACCCTGAATTCGTTTCTGCCCGGGAAAGATGACATCAAAGATCTTGAACTGACCGATAGCGGAATTGCGCTCCCCAGTTTCAGCAAGGAAGCCATGGTAGGAAACCAGCTTTTCGATATGAACTGTGTTGCCTGTCACGGACGCAATGCAAGCGGCACAGAACAAGGCCCGCCGCTGATACACCGGATCTACAATCCGGGACATCATTCAGATCGCGCATTCTATCTAGCTGTTCAAAACGGGGCAAAACAACATCACTGGCCCTTTGGCGATATGCCAGCCCAGCCTCAGGTCAGTTCGGAACAGGTAGCACGGATCATTCGTTATATACGCGAGCTGCAAGAAGCAAACGGCATCGCGTACCAAAAACACCAAATGTGAGGCAGGAATGGATCATCAGGCAGAATACAAGAAAAACAGTATCTCGCTCCTTGGCGCCATATCCATGGGCACCGGTGTTATGATCGGAGCAGGAATTTTTGCTTTGACCGGACAAATTGCCGAACTTGCAGGAAAGTGGTTCCCGTTGTCGTTCCTGTTTGGCGCACTTGTCACTGCTTTTAGTGCTTATACCTACATCAAGATGTCCAATGCTTTCCCGTCTGCAGGCGGGATCGGAATGATCCTCCAAAAAGCATACGGGCCGGGAGCCATAGCAGGCGGCGCAGCATTGCTGATGGCCTTTTCGATGGTCATCAACGAGAGTTTGGTCGCAAGAACATTTGGAACCTATGTTTTGCGGGCGTTTGACCTGACAGAGCTTGAAGTTCTTATACCGGTATTGGGTGTTTGCCTGATAATTTTTGCATATGCTGTTAACAGAGCTGGCAACAAATCGGTTGGCCTGTTTTCAATGGTCATGGCCGCGTTGAAGATCGGCGGCATTGCATTGTTTGCAATTGCAGCGCTGTGGGCTGGTGGATACTCGTTCGAGCCGTCATCACCCGACGGCGCGAGCTTTCCATTGGCCGGTTTTGTCGCATCAATTGCTCTTTCAATTCTGGCCTTCAAAGGGTTCACAACGATCACAAACAGTGGTGCTGAAATCGTGAGCCCTCATAAGAATGTGGGTCGTGCGATTACGTTCTCAATCCTGATTTGCGTTGTCGTATATATTCTCGTGGCGCTTGCTGTTGGTTCAAGCCTTGACTTGGACGAACTGATAAAAGCCAAAGACTATGCCCTCGCCCAAGCTGCACAGCCAGCATTGGGGCCCATCGGATTTTATCTGACTGTGCTGCTCGCAGTCGTTGCGACGGCGTCCGGTTTGCTAGCAAGCGTGTTTGCGGTGTCAAGAATGCTCGCGATGCTGACCGATATGGAGATGATCCCGCATAGTCATTTTGGAATGTCGGGTTCAATCAAAGACCACACACTTGTTTACACGGTTGTCGTGGCAGCGCTGTTGACAATCTTTTTTGATTTAAGCCGGATCGCTTCACTTGGCGTGTTTTTCTATCTGGTCATGGATGTGCTCATCCACTGGGGATGCTTTAAGTACCTACGACAAGAAATAGGAGCACGCGGCTTTGTAATGATTACAGCAATTGTCTTTGACATCATCGTGCTGCTCGTTTTCGCCGGCATGAAATTGCAAAGCGACCCATCCATTGTTCTCATTGCAACTTTGATGATCGTTGCTGTGTTCATTTTTGAACGTTGGTTCCTGTCAAACTGGATAAACCAATCGGCCAAGGCGCACAGTCACGATCACTCAGGACATTGATAAACCGCAGTGACATTGCAGCATAACAGCAGGAAGCAGACCATGTCTGATCATCATCATAAGAAGCACCAGGATAATCACAAAATGTCTGATCAATCAGGACAGTCGACGGATCCTGTTTGCGGTATGTCGGTCACGGTGGATGCCGATACACCACGCTCTCGGTACGGCAGTGAGACATATTATTTCTGTTCGCAGAAATGTAAGGGCAAGTTCGATAGCTCTCCTGAGAGCGTATTGTCCTCAGAGGAAGAGACATCTGCTGCAAACAGCGCTTCGTCATCGACTTCGGGTCGCTACACCTGCCCGATGCATCCAGAGATCATACGATCCGAACCTGGTTCCTGTCCGATCTGCGGAATGGCACTGGAACCGATGGATATGCCAACAGAAAATGACGCACCAAACCCCGAGATTCGGGATTTCAAAAAGAGATTCTGGTTAGGCGCAGCTCTTACGGTGCCGCTTATTGTCCTAACGATGGGGCCGTTTGTTGGTTTGGGTTTCATCCGGGAAATGATTGGAGAACGCGTTACTCTTTGGGTGGAGTTGGTTCTCGGAACGCCTGTTGTCCTGTGGTCCGGCTTCCCATTCATGGTTCGTGGATGGCATTCTGTGGTGAACCGTTCTCTCAACATGTTCACCTTGATCGGGATGGGCGTTAGCGCAGCTTATATATTTAGCGTCGTCGCAGTGATTTCTCCGGGTATTTTTCCTGATGGCTTCAGAGACGCACAGGGACATGTCGGTGTGTATTTCGAAGCTGCAGCTGTCATCGTTGTCCTTGTGCTTCTTGGCCAACTGTTGGAATTGGGGGCTCGGGAACGAACCGGTTCGGCAATCAAGGCGTTATTGGGTCTTGCTGCAAAAACAGCCCGCATTATTGAAGATGATGGTTCTGAACGGGAAGTTCCTCTTGAAGATGTGACCGTCGGAATGAGCTTGAGAGTTCGTCCAGGTGACAAGATACCTGTCGATGGCGTTGTCGTTGAAGGACGATCGTCAGTTGATGAATCCATGATCTCGGGTGAACCCGTTCCAATTGAAAAGAATCCAGATGATGATGTAACCGGAGCAACAATCAACGGGAATGGCAGCCTGATTATCCAAGCCAAACGGGTTGGCAAAGATACTGTCTTGAGCCAAATCGTTGATATGGTCTCTAATGCTCAGCGAAGCAAAGCGCCAATCCAAAAGGTTGCAGACACGGTTGCAGGCAAGTTTGTGCCTGCTGTTATCCTGGTTGCTTTAGTTGCCTTCGTCGCTTGGGCCATCTGGGGACCAGATCCGTCATTGTCATACGGGCTTGTCGCAGCAGTCGCTGTTCTGATCATTGCGTGTCCTTGCGCTCTTGGTTTGGCAACACCAATGTCAATCATGACCGCTACCGGTCGTGGTGCGCAAATTGGTGTGCTCATTAAAAATGCAGAGGCCCTGGAGCGATTAGCGAAGGTCGATGTGCTCATCGTCGATAAAACCGGGACTTTGACAGAGGGTAAACCGAAACTAGCAGGTGTAATCGCTCAATCAGACTATCAGGAGGAGGAAGTTCTTTCTGCCGCTGCGGCGCTCGAAAAAGGATCCGAACATCCATTGGCTGACGCCATTGTTAGTGCTGCTCAGGAGCGCGGCTTGTCCCTTGATAAGGCAGAGGACTTTGAAGCTGTAACCGGTCAGGGCGTCACCGGAAAGGTGGATGGCAAGTCGGTTGCCCTAGGTAATAGTAAACTCCTTCAGACTCTCAATATCGATCATTCTGCTGTTGATAAAACAGCAAATGATCGGCGAGATATGGGGGAGACGGTAATGCATGTCGTTATTGATGGAAGAATTGCCGGGCTCATTTCCGTAGCCGATCCGATCAAGGACACGACGTTGGAGGCTTTAAAGGCGCTCAAGAAGCAAGGCTTCAGAATCGTCATGGCAACCGGTGACAACCAACGAACAGCAAAATCCGTTGGCAATAAACTTTCCATTGACGAGATTCGGGCCGATGTCTCCCCAGAAGACAAAGCCAATTTAATTATGGAACTCAAGGCTGAAGGCCATCAGGTAGCCATGGCAGGTGATGGCGTCAACGACGCCCCTGCTCTTGCTCAGGCTGATGTCGGAATTGCGATGGGTACGGGCGCTGATGTTGCAATTGAAAGTGCTGGTTTCACCCTCGTCAAAGGTGACTTGAGCGGGATTGTTAGAGCCCGAGAACTCTCGGAAGCAACGATGCGCAATATCCGGCAAAACCTCTTCTTTGCGATGGTCTATAACGCAGCCGGTGTGCCTGTTGCTGCGGGTCTGCTCTATCCGTTCTTTGGCATTCTCATCTCACCAATGTTTGCAGCTGCAGCCATGAGCTTATCCTCGGTATCAGTCATTGCGAATGCACTGAGGTTACGTCGAGCAAGTTACTAGCATCCCAATATTGACTGATTGGGCGAGGGGTGAACCAGACAAGGCTGACTTTAATACAAGACAGTTCACCCCTCGCCCATTTTAAATGACATACCAGCCAGCACTCAGAACTTTAAATCTCTTCTGATCCGTTCCCAAAATTCATCTGTCGGCTTTTTACACTTGGTAGCCAGAAATCTATTTTCACCTTGATAATTTCGGGTATACGGATTTAATGGTTGATGGGGCACCTTCACCCCATCAATCTGATACCACCCTCAGATGGTTGATAGATCGACTCCGTAGTTGAGTTCCTCTGCGAAGTCCGGCAGTCCGTAACCGATGGTTTTCTTGTAGAAAGGAGAGACCTTCGCAGTCGGTGCCTTCTTCTTGTGCTTCGTGGTGTAGAGCATTCGTGCCCGCATCACCTCGAAGGAGTAACCGCGCCCTTCACGGTTCTTGTCCTTGGCCAGTCGGTTGATGGACTCCGTGTAAGCGTTGGTGACGGGCATGTCCGTCTCGAAGTAGGTCATGGTCTCTTCGCGCCAGTTTCCCACTGCCCTGACCAGATCGCTCCAGACTTCCTTTTGGCCCTTCGGGATGGTGGCTATCCACTCGTCCAGGGCGGCTTCTGCCTGGAGCCGTGTGGTGGCGTCCCAGATGCCGTAGAAGCGCTCCTTGTGCTCGTAGGCGGCCAGCAGTTGCGGGAACGCGCCTGTCCAGGTCTCCATGATGAGGCGCTCCCGGTCTGAGACTTCGTGAGCGCGTTTCAGCAGGATTTTCCGGTCTCCCTTGAGAGTCCGGCTCTGGGACGGTTTCAGCTCCTTTCTGAGGCCCTTGCGCACTCTCTCTAGGTGTGAGCTTTCAACAGGTTGTCCATTCGGGCCAGACCGAGGAGACTGGAGTTACCACGCTTCAACCATCCTTGGAGGCAAGCCCGAATGAACATGCACAAGAATGCCCGTTTAACACCGATAGGTCG
>NZ_JAGHQQ010000006.1:0-186812 GCF_017744215.1 Thalassospira sp. A3_1
CGCAAAAAACCTGCCCCTCTGGGTCCATCTCTACAATTGGCACAGACCGCACGGCGGGATAAAAGACAAGACTCCTATCAGTCGTCTCGGCCTAAACCGGGACAACCTATTGAGGTTCCACATCTAGAGCACGTACCACAGCAGGCCGGGCAGGGCGATGGCGGCAAGGAAGCTGGAACTGATGACAACACCGGCAACTTCTTCGGGTTCGCGGTTGTAAAGCTGCGCAAACAGATAGCAGAACACCGCAACCGGCATCGAACATTGCAGGATGACGACCCCGCGTTCGATCCCGGTAAGTCCCATGACTTCGGAAAGTCCGACGCCAACCGCAAAGCCCATGGCAAGGCGCAGCATGCTAAGCGCGGTGCTGCGTGCAAGGCTGACCGGGCGAAGGCGGGCCAGTGACACACCCAATGTAAACAGCATTAACGGAATGGTCAGCTGCCCGATCAGGTTGGTCGTATTGTAAAGCCATGCGGGGACTTCGGTATTGGTCGCAAGGAAGCCTGTTGCAATCAGGGTTGCCGGGATGATCGGCATCTTGATGATCGATTTAAGCGAGAAACTGCCCGAAACGAACGCCACCCCGATGGTCAGTTGCAAAACCACGTAAACAGCAAAAAACGCAACCGACAGTGCCAGACCATCCTGCCCGTAAGCCAGCATGCAAAGCGGCAGACCGACATTGCCGACATTCGGCCAGGCCAGCGATTGCAGATAGGTCCGCGGGGCCAGTTTGAAAACTTTCAGGATTGGCCAGCCGATCAGGACGAAAATGATGTTCGCGGCAAGGGCGGCAGTCCCCATTGATACCAGCGCATCCGCACCAAGGTCGACCGTGGCAAGGGCTGCAAAGGTCAGGCAGGGGGTCGCAAAATAGGTGACGATGGATGTCACCAGGCCCGTATCGAAATGTCTGCCGGATCGTGCCCAGATATAACCAAGACCCGTGGTTATGAAAACCGGTGCAAGAATGGCAAAGATATCGGCAAACATGAAATTCAGTATCCCCAGATGGCTTGGCCCAAATGGCCCCGGGTGAAATTGTCATGACCGATAGTCGCGGGGCAAGCGAATAATGGTAATACCAGTTGGTTTTCCGCATCGCGATAAGTCGACGCAAACCTGCGTCGTGAAAACTTGTCATTCCGGATGCTGATGGTGCATGGTAGCGCGATATTGGCGCAGCTAGACAAGATACAGTGTTCGACATGAGCCACAGGAAATACGATTTCGTTCATCGCCATTTCATCGATCCGGCTCCGCGCTGGCGCGATCAGCGCAATCCTGTGCCTGCGGTTTTTCTCGATCGTGATGGGGTGGTGAATGAAGAGGTTCATTACCTGTCAAAGATTGATGATCTTGCCCTGATCCCCGGAACCGCCAGCGCGATCAAGCAGCTTAACGATGCCGGTATTCCGGTTGTGATCGTGACCAACCAGTCGGCGGTGGCGCGTGGCTATCTGTCCGAAGAGGGTCTTCGTGATCTGCACGAGGCGATGATTGCGATGCTGTCGCGTGCGGGGGCATCAGTGCAGGGGATTTATTATTCACCCTATCATCCGGATGGGATTGAGGAGTATCGCCGAGACAGCGAATGTCGAAAACCGGGCCCGGCCATGATCCTTGCCGCAGCCGAGGATTTTGCGATTTCGCTGCCTGACAGTGTTCTGATCGGGGATCGCATCAATGATATCCGTGCCGGACGTGCGGCCGGAACCCACGCGGTGATCGTGCGGACAGGGCACGGGGCAAAGGAAACCACCTGGCCTGAGGCGGCAGAAGCCGACTTTATCGCCGATGATTTGCTGGCGGCTGTCTCGGAATTATTCGCGCGCGGTGTTCTGGCGCGTTAGGCGCATCATAACGCGCACCAGGTTTTCCACATATCCCGACAGGCTTCTTCAAGCTCGCGGGCGGCGGCGTGGCCGCTCATGGCTTTGCTGTTTTTCATCCGGTCGCGCATGCCGGCCCGAATGGTGGTAAGGGCGTTGATATCCTGTGTCAGAAGGAGGGCCTTTTCGACGTAGCCTTTCTGCGTTTCTGCCGCCAGTGCATCAAGCCCGACATCGGATAGCAGGCAAAGGCCCGTGCGGGATGCCGGTGTTTCTCCGGCCATCGTGACAAACGGAATACCGTGCCAGAGCATATCAAAATAGCGCGCGATATCGATCATCGGGAACGGGGCCAAGCCGATATCAATCCGGGCGTAAAGATCGGGTTTGTCTTCGGGACTGACCGTACCAATCAGATTGACGCGATCCGAGTGCAGCCCTGCCTGCCTCAGCCGATCCAGCATCGTCTTTCTGGCAAAGGCGTCGCCTAGAACATCATCCTGAATGACAAGGCGGCTGCCCTTGATCTTGTTTAAAACACGCGCAAAGCAGTTCAGGCTGGCGTCGCTGATGTTTGATAATTGGTCAAAGCAGCCAAAGGTCACGACCTCGTCAATTGCCGCCGGAAGGAGGCTTAGGGGCGCGGCATCATCGGCACCGGCATAGGCGAAAGGTCCTGATCCCAGATGCTGCACATTTTCGCAAAACAGCTTGTTTTCGGCAGGTTTGGCCGGGATCGCACGATGATGGACAAGGATATAATCCATCTGGCTGATGCCGGTTGTCATCGGAGCGATACTGGCCTGAACCGGGGCAGCGCGATGGGCAAATACCGTGATCGGCTGATTTGCGACCGGACCGGTCAGGTCAAACAGGATGTCGATCCTGTCCTTGCGGATGCGCTCAGCGATCTGAAGCGGGCTTTGGCCGTAAACCTCGCGCCAGCCATCGGCCATGACCTGCCATGAACGGGTGGTTTGGTCCGGGCGCGGGGTGGCCGAATACAGAAACAGTTCGACCTCGTTGCGGTTAAGGTGCCGAGCAACGCTGGACAGCAGGGCGAAGGAAGCATGTTCGCAAAAATGCGGTGACAGCCATCCGATGCGAAGCCGTTTATCGACCTGTTTGCTGTTGGTGAAGTTCGGCTCGGGCAAGGCTGGCATGTGGCTGCGTGCCCATTGGCGGGCCTGTTTAAGATATTCGACCCCGCCGATATCAGGCAGCTTGGCAACGGCAGCCAGAAGGGCGGTGTGGACCGCGGCATTTGCCGGGTGTTTTTCCACAAGAACGGTCAGTTCGGCAATCGCGCTTGCGATATCGCCGCAGCGCAATTCGATATCGGCAATTTCAAGATCGATTTCTATCCTGCCCTTGGCAAGGCGCTTGGCGGTTTTAAGGATCGCGATCGCCTTGGCATAATCGCCCTGTGCTGAGAGCGCGCGGCCCAAACCGTGCAACGCAGGGACATTGCGGGGATCGATGCTAAGCGCGCGTTGATACAGGTTTTGCGCCATGCCGGGATAGCCAAGCCGCAGCGACACATCCCCGACACGGCAAATCATATCGGGGGTGATGCCGGCGGCCTCGGCAGCGCGATCAAGCGACGCGAGTGCGGCCTCTTCCTGTCCCAGTGCGTGCAATGCCTCGCCAAATAACAAAAGGCCTTCGTAATGATCTGGTTTAAGGCCCAGCAACCGCCCCAGAAGGTCCACAGTCTGCCCGATATGGCCGCGCGGCATTTCAAGGCGGGCGAGATGATAAAGGGCAGTGGGGAAATCGCCGTGATAGCTGATGGCCTGGCGGAATTCGTCGATGGCCTTTTCGATCTGCCCGGCGCGTTCCAGTGCAATCGCGAAATTGCACCGAACTGCAGGATTGGCACCAAGCCGGGGCAGGCAGCTATCAAACAGTTCAAGCGCCTCGCGGTGGCGATCAATGCCGGTCAGAAGAGTCGCCAGCAGATGTTCGACTTCGGGATTTCCGGGCGAAAGCGACAGGGCACGACGGTAAATCTTCTCGGCCTCATCAGGACGGTTGCCTTCATGCGCGCTTAGTCCACGCCTGAGCAGGGTCTTGAGATCGGCCGACATTGATATGCTTTACCTCGTAAGATGGACAGTCCTGATCGCTGTCATATGGGGCAGCATGCAGAAAAAGGAACGTCCTGTCATTGCTTTAAAGCATTTCATCGTTTCAGGAAAAAGAATGATGGCGCCGGAAAAAGCATAAAAAAAACCCCGAGCCTGCAAGCAGGCCGGGGTGAGAATGGGAGTGGGAGAATCGCCTGGCGGCGATAATCACCTATTAAGATATGGATTGTGGTCGAGGCCGTCGCCTATCTAATGGGATAGCATTTTGGGTCTTTCGGGTAGGTTGGCTAGGGGAAGGTGGTGGAATTCCCGAAACTTAACCCGGTGATTGAAAGTGCTGTCTTGGAAAGGGCGGCTATCTTTCAGGTAGCATTCGTTCCATATGGCGCAAAAACACGAAATTTTCGGGCAAAAAACTGTCATTGGGCGCGAAGACTGTGCTAGAAGCCCTAAATATGTGACAATGATAAATACCCCGCGAAGATAGAGAGGTTCGACCATGCCGGAATATCGGTCCCGTACAACCACCCATGGCCGCAATATGGCCGGTGCGCGCGGCCTTTGGCGCGCCACGGGCATGAAGGATGAAGACTTTGACAAGCCGATCATTGCGGTCGTCAACAGCTTTACCCAGTTCGTCCCCGGCCACGTTCACCTTAAAGACCTTGGTCAGATGGTGGCACGCGAAATCGAAGCCGCCGGTGGTGTTGCCAAGGAATTCAATACCATTGCCGTTGATGATGGTATTGCGATGGGCCATGACGGCATGCTTTACAGCCTGCCCTCGCGTGAAATCATCGCTGATTCCGTCGAATATATGGTCAATGCTCATTGCGCGGATGCGATGGTCTGCATTTCCAACTGTGACAAGATCACGCCGGGCATGCTGATGGCTGCCATGCGCCTTAACGTTCCGGCGGTTTTCGTTTCCGGTGGCCCGATGGAGGCCGGGAAGGTCACCATCAATGGTCAGGAACGTCATCTTGACCTTGTTGATGCGATGGTCGAAGCCGCCGATCCGAAAATCTCGGACGAACAGGTTGCTGTTGTCGAACGGTCGGCATGTCCGACCTGTGGTTCGTGTTCGGGGATGTTTACCGCCAACTCGATGAACTGTCTGGCCGAGGCTCTTGGTCTTGCACTTCCGGGTAACGGTTCGGTGCTGGCAACGCATGCCGCGCGCCAGGAACTGTTCCTTGAGGCAGCGCGCACATCCGTCAAGCTGGCGCGCCGTTATTACGAGGAAGAAGACGTTACCGCGACCCCGCGCGGCATCGCGACGTTTGAAGCCTTTGAAAATGCCATGGCGCTTGATATTGCGATGGGCGGTTCGACCAATACGGTTCTTCATCTTCTGGCTATCGCCAAGGAAGCGGAAGTCGATTTTACCATGGCGGATATGGACCGCCTGTCGCGCAAGATCCCTTATCTTTCGAAAGTGGCGCCAAACCACCCGAAATTCCACATGGAAGATGTTCATCGTGCGGGCGGTATCATGCGTATTCTGGGCGAACTGGATCGTGCCGGTTTGCTCCATACCGATGTTTCGACCGTACATGCCAAAACCATGGCCGATGCCTTGGAAAAGTGGGACATCAAACGCACCAAGAACGAAGCCGTCCAAAAGTTCTATCGCGCCATGCCGGGCGGTATTCCGACCCAGACCGCGTTCAGTCAGGAACGTTACTGGGATGATCTCGACCTTGATGAAAAAGAAGGCTGTATTCGCGACGTTGCGCATGCTTACAGTCAGGATGGCGGTCTTGCGGTTCTGTTTGGTAATTTTGCGACCAATGGTTGCATCGTCAAGACCGGTGGTGTGGATGAAAGCATTCTGAAATTCACCGGTCCGGCCGTGATTTGCGAAAGCCAGGACGAGGCGGTCGCCAAGGTTCTGGGTGGTGAGGTCAAGGAAGGCGATGTTGTTGTCATCCGTTATGAAGGGCCCAAAGGTGGTCCGGGCATGCAGGAAATGCTGTATCCGACCAGCTATCTGAAATCGATGGGGCTGGGTAAGGCCTGCGCGCTTGTGACTGATGGCCGTTTCTCGGGCGGGACGTCGGGTCTTTCGATTGGCCATGTATCGCCCGAAGCGGCGGCAGGCGGTGAAATTGCCCTGATCGAGCCAGGTGATATGATCGAAATCGATATTCCGAACCGTTCGATCAAAATTGCGGTCGACGATGCGGTTCTGGCGGCACGCCGTCAGGAAATGGAAGCCAAGGGCAAGGATGCTTGGAAACCGGCCAAGCCGCGCAAGCGCAAGGTCACAACGGCCCTTCGGGCCTATGCTGCGCTTGCAACCAGTGCCGATCAGGGTGCGGTTCGCGATGTGACGCAGGTGGGTGGTTAGCTGATTTCGAATTTCGTTAAGAGTTAAGCAAAGAGATCGGAGCGCAGGAATTGGAGCTCCGGTCTTTTTCTTTATGAGCAAAACGTTAAAATAGTGCCCGTTCACACAACAGAGAATGGTATAATAAATGATATAAATACACGCTTTAGGTGATCAATAGTGTGTGTTATCTAGTAATGATGTTCCTTTAAACTTCTTTGTCAGATTTTAGGAATTCTACTTTTTGGGCGCAAGATGTAGATGGCTGAGGTGGGAAATGGACAAAAAAACAAAAGGGTCTTGGTTGATCCACCACACAAATAAACTACACGGGGTTACGAACCAATCTGGTTATGAAAACACCTATTTGGCGGGTAAGGCCGGTATACTGCTGTCAGCTATCTCAGCGAATAAACAAATCACAGTTAATAATGATAGATTGGAGGTGTTGGCAAAAGCTGCCAACATCAATACAACATTTGAACTTCCTAAGCTCGTTGAAGTATTGCAGCAACAGCAACTTATTGATAAGTCATCTAGTGGAATTGCAGTGCTTGGCGTTACAACGGCAACTGCATTGCAGCATACTTCCGACATTTTCGATTCTCTGACTCCAAGTCCAACCGAGACGGCCACTATTGCGCTTGCTGAGCGCGCGTCGCTATCTCCGATACTTGCTGATGACGTTTCGGAAGATTTGGCCGACATGTATAAATTGGCGAAGCCAGAAATCAGTCAATTGCTTTCTGATGCGGAGCAAATCGGATTTGTCGATACTGAAAGACTAAGTAAAAGTGAAACGCTGTTATTTAATGGTAACTTATTTCGTCGTGAATCTACCCAGAAAATTAAAAATGTTCTTGATTCTCTAAAGGAGAATGAGCAGTTGATTTTAAGTGATTTTACGGAAAACTTGCGAAAGAAAGCGTGTATTAGCGTTGATGCAGCAAAACATTTTCTTGGTGAAAACCTTTTTCAAAAAGTTACGGCTATTGGACTATTTGATATCAGCGTTGTCAGTAATTCTACTGAGGATGTCGGATTCTTGACCTTGCCCTCTGCTTTCTCAAAATACAGCAGTTCGATGGTTGATGACGCTTTCGATCTCGCAAAGGCTTTCGTTAGCTCGGTTACCTATGGCATGACTAAGAGCGCCTACGAGCGTGGGCAAATTCAGATGGTTGAAGCCTTATTGAGTGCTTTGGTTAGAGGCGAGAGTGTTGGGCCAGTTCGTGCCATCGCTCAAGATTATAAAGTGCTTGAATTAAAGGGAGTAGTAGAGGTTCGGCACGGAACTAAGAAGGGGCGCTCGGGACCTATGTTGCGTTTGCTTAAGAAAGAAGTTGGTGAGCTTGCTCTGCAAGCTATTAATCAAGGGGATGTAAGTGAGCATTCTATAAGCTCGCTGCCAACTGCTGCCGTTACCTTATTCAAGGGGCCGGAGGCAAACCGCGAAATCGTCCGCAGGAGACAAACCAAAATGAGCCCCAAAGCTACTAATGATATGCTGGCTGTTCTCAGAACAGGGGGCGGATTGTGAGTAAAAATCAAAGTAATTTATCTAAAGGCCTTAAGATGGAGGAGTTGCTGCGAGGGTATTTCCTTAAAGCAGGTTACTATGTCGTCCGTGGAGTTCCATTTGTTTACGAAGGGTTTGACGTTACCGACATAGATTTGTGGTTATATAGTCGGACATCTTCTGTGTCTCGTGAAGTCACTCTAGTAGACTCAAAAAATAAGAAAACTCCTCAGGCTATCGAACGCATTTTTTGGGTTCAGGGGCTTCGTATCGCAACAAAAGCGACAAACGCTATCGTTGCAACAACAGAGAAGCGTCAAGAAGTCAAAGATTTTGGGCGGGAGATTGGTGTTCTTGTTCTAGATGGAAAGTTCTTAAGCAGACTTGCCAATTCGGATGATCCGAATTTGATGCGATTATCCGATGAAGAGTTCTTTTCGAGAATAAACGAATATTCTCTAAGTAAATTAGATGGAGATTGGAAGGGAAGGTTGGAGCTGTCTAAGAGTCTTCTCGCTAAATCATTGTCATTTGATAGTTGTAACGAATGGTTGACGCAAGCTAGGTTCTTTGCTGAGCAGTCTGTTACACGGGGAAAACATCGAGAGACTGCGCTTAGATGTTTGTATCTTGTTTGTTCTTTCATATCTGTTGCAATTGACTATTGCATGAAGGAAATATCTTTCCTTGAGCAGCCTGAGCGTGGTGCGCTGATCAAAGATGGATTTACTTATGGATCGAGGGGGAATGCTGGTTTAAGAAAGGTGTTGAATATCGCGATGGGGCTGGTCGAGCAACATGTAAATGACGGTCCATCCATTTCACGACAAGTTAGAATAAGTGTTGAAAATCAATTGGCTCAAATGAAAACCTCAATTTTGGCTGATTTTTTCTCAAAGAATGAAGTTTCTCGAAATTTATTTCATGTTGCCAGAGAGTTCGAAAATTTAGCTATGTCAAGAAAGCCTTCTTTCCATGGTACCGCCAGTGCAGATCTTCGCGGTGTTTTGTATTGCTTGCTAGATTACTGGGGAATAGACCGGGTTATGTTTTCTGAGGCCTTGGAAAGTGATTAGACTTTTTTGTATTTTTTAAGATCATATCTCTATTGAGGAAAGAGGATGTTGATTAAAAACTGTTGGTATTCTTCCTAATACTATAAGGTATATTGCTGCTTCCTTCTGCTTCTGGGCCGAGAAGAGCACTCGTGATTGCCTGCACGGCAAAACCAATAAACAGAACCCCGGTGGCGCGCACGATCCAGATTTCATGGCGCTGATAGGCCCGGCGCAAAATCCCAAGCCCGACAACCCAGATCAGGATCAGATCGGCAATCAGAAACCCGACGGCAGAGGCCAGCAAAAGCCCTGTCATGCTGTCCCAGCCAAGCGATGCGGCATCCTGTGCCAGAAGGGCTGTGAACATCGCAACCGCGACCGGATATCCCTTGGGATTGGTGATCCCGAAGATAAAGCCGCGTCGCCACGGACGGCGCACGGTAATATTGACCGCACCGTCGACCTTGCGCTTGGCGGTGACGGCCCGGACACCAAGCCAGAACAGGTAGACCCCGCAAATCATCGCCAGAATATCAAACACCATCGGATCAAGGACGCGTGACCCGATGATCGCCACCAGCGCCAGACTGGCCCACATGATATCCCCGGCAAAATGCCCGAACAGGAAGCCGGCACTTGCCCGGCGGCCCTGTGCGGCGCCGATGCCCAGCATTGCCAAAAAGGCCGGGCCGGGTGTCAGGGTATAGATGGCGGCCGCGACCATCGCCCCGATCAGCATCGATATTTCCATGGTTGTTTCATCCCGTATGTCTTTTCGGTAATGCTAGCACAGCCTGAGACAACAAACCCCGCCAAACTGACTGGCGGGGTTTGCTCGGGCAGGGTGACTAGCCCCGCCGGGAGGTTGGATTAAGCTGGTTTACGCAAGCACCCGGTCAAGGGGCAGGTAATCGTAGCCAAGATCACGCGCGACGGCCTCATAGGTGATGCGACCTTCGTGAACGTTGAGCCCTGCGGCCAGATGGGGATCTTCCTGGCAGGCTTTTTTCCAGCCCTTGTCGGCCAGTGCCAGGGTAAAGGGCAGGGTTGCGTTATTGAGCGCAAAAGTCGATGTGCGGGCCACTGCGCCGGGCATGTTGGCAACGCAGTAATGCACCACGTCATCGACGATATAGGTCGGATCGGCATGGGTGGTGGCTTTGGATGTTTCAAAGCAGCCGCCCTGATCAATCGCGACATCGACAATCACCGAACCCGGCTTCATTTTTGAAAGCTGGTCCTTGTGGATCAGTTTCGGTGCCGCGGCACCCGGGATCAGGACCGCGCCGACAACCATGTCGGCATCATAGACCAGTGCCTCGGTATCATCGATGGTGGCATATTGCGTTTTGATGCGTGGGCCAAACAGATCGTCAATCTGTGTCAGGCGTTTGACATTCTTGTCGAGAATGATGACGTCCGCGCCCATGCCCGCAGCAATGCGGGCGGCATTGGTGCCGACAACACCGCCGCCGATTACAACGACCTTGGCCGGGGCAACGCCGGGCACACCGCCCAGCAACATGCCACGCCCGCCATTGGCCTTTTGCAGGGCAGCAGCCCCAACCTGCGGTGCCATGCGCCCGGCAACTTCGGACATCGGGGCCAGTAATGGCAGGCCACCATTTTTATCGGTAACGGTTTCATAGGCAATCGCCGTCACACCGGATTTGACCAGACCTGCGGTCTGTTCGGGATCGGGTGCAAGATGAAGATAGGTAAACAGAAGCTGCCCTTCGCGGAGCTGCTCGTATTCGACTTTCTGCGGTTCCTTGACCTTTACGACCATTTCGGATTTGGCAAAGATTTCGGCCGCGGTGTCGACGATTTTTGCGCCGGCTGCGAGGTAATCATCGTTGCTGCAACCGATACCGGTACCAGCATTGGTTTCGATGATCACATCATGCCCGTGTGCCGTGACTTCACGCACGGAACTTGGGGTCAGGCCGACGCGATATTCATGGTTTTTGATTTCTTTCGGAATGCCAATAAGCATTGTGTTTCTCCCGGACAAACGTGGCAGCGATAACGGGTTGTCCCGTTTTTAGTTGTCTATGCAGGATACCCGAAAATTGTGGCAATTTCCCTTCAATCATCGGTGAGTTTGGTGGTATTAATGCTATATAATTTTAAAAAATCCGCTTCAGGCAGGGAGAATATTCGAAATGCAGATGGACGAACGTGACCGGATGATCCTGCGGCTGCTTCAACGCGATGGCCGTATCAGCAACGCCGAACTGGCCGAAAAGGTCAATCTGTCGGCGTCGGCCTGTTTGCGCCGTGTCCGGCTTCTGGAAGAAGCCGGTCTGATTGACCGTTACACCATGCTGCTTAATCCGGCCCGCATCGGCAAACCGGGCAATGCATTCGTCAATATCTCGATCGCGCGCCAGACCCGCGAGGCGCTTGAAACCTTTGAAAAGGAAATTCAGTCAGTGCCCGAGGTGGTAGAATGCTATCTGCTGGCCGGGCAAAGCGATTATCTGGTGCATGTGGTCTACAGTAACACAGCCGACTATGAACGCATACATAGCGAGGTTCTGACCCAGCTTCCGGGTGTGGAACGTGTTCAGACCATCATCACGCTGCGCGAAGTCAAACGCACGACCGAACTGCCGGTCTGATTCTCCGTTCCAGTTCGCAGCCGCAGCGAATCAAATCTGTACGGATTTTTCGATTTTGTGCGCCAAAACGTTCCTTGATTGAGATATGGTGACCAATGTTCATCTATCGCGCGTTCAAAAAACACAGGCGAACTGTTTGTTACATAAAAGTTTCTTTGATTTTTTCTATCAAAAGTCGCCGCGCGATTTGACTTTTGAATGAATTAAAAGGCATTAATATAAGGTCAGGGAGAATGTTGGGGGAATAATTCTCTATGGAAAACGAATGTCTTGTTCGTGCGCGTAGCCACGAGCAAAAGCTTAAACGTAGAAACGATATACTTGTCGCGGCCGAGGCGCTTTACCTTGAGGGGGACGGACAACTGCCATCGGCAGCCGAAGTCGCCAAGAAGGCAAACCTCGCCAAAGGCACGCTATATCTTTATTTTTCAAGCAAGGAAGCCCTTTTTCTGGAAGTCCTGCGCGGATTCCTGAAGGGGTGGTTTGAAAACAATCTTGAAGTGATTGAACAGGAAGCGTTGCGGCGTCCCGAAGAGCGGGATTCGGCACGCGTTGCACTGCAATTCGTGCAATATCTGGTCAAGCGGAAGCAGTTCCTGCATCTGGCATCCCTGTCACAAGGGGTTCTGGAACAGGGGACGGATGATGAAGCCGTGCTTAGCCATCGAAGATTTGTTTCTTCAATGGTCAAACGTACAGCCGATGCCCTGTCCGAGCTTTATGCCATCACGCCCGAAGATGCCAACAAGCTGATGCGTACATCCTATGCATTGGTGATTGGCATGTGGCAGATGTCACAGATTCCGGATCGTGTTGCCGAACTGATGCGCCAGAACGCGTTGGATAACCTGATTATCGATTTCAGTGTGGCAGCCGAAGAAGCCGTTGTGTCTTATTGGCGTGTCCTTGCGCCGGGCATGAAATGCCGTGAATTCCTGCGGCAGATGGCGGAACAGAATCAGGCCTGATTTGGGTTTGTATTCGGATTTTCCATCCGGATCATAAAAAAAGCAGCACCCTTGAAGGTGCTGCTTTTTGTTTTGGGCAACATCGGATCAGTTGTCGATTGTCGCCTGGTTCATGGATCGGGTGCGTGCGCGTTCGGATCGCAGGATCAGCAGGCTCGAAATCACGATCATCACCGATACCGCAAGGATGATGAGCGTTGCGAGCGCGTTGATTTCCGGTGAAACGCCAAGTCGTACGGACGAGAAAACCTTCATCGGCAGGGTGGTGGAACCAGGACCGGCGACGAAGCTTGCAATCACCAGATCATCAAGCGACAGGGTGAAAGACAGCAGCCAGCCAGCGAGAAGTGCCGGCAGGATCATTGGCAGCGTAATCACAAAGAAAATCTTTGCCGGTTTTGCGCCAAGGTCCATGGCGGCTTCTTCGACCGAGGTATCCATACCCGCCAGACGTGATTGCACGACAACCGCGACATAGGCCGCACAGAAGGTCGTATGCGCGATCACGATCGTGGTAACGCCACGCCCGGCCGGCCAGCCGATAAGCTGTTCAAGGGTAACAAACAGCAGCAGCAATGACAGGCCGGTGATGACTTCGGGCATGACAAGCGGGGCGGCAACCATACCCGAAAACAGGGTGCGGCCCTTGAACCGGCCAAAGCGGGACATGACAAGCCCGGCAGGGGTCCCGACAGCCAATGCCAGCGTTGCCGACATCACCCCGATCCGAAGGCTGTTCCAGGCCGCATCAATCATGCCGTCATTGGAAAACAGCGACACATACCATTTGAACGAGAAGCCGGTCCAAACGGTCACAAGCTTGCCCTCGTTAAACGAGTAAATGATCACAAGCAGTATCGGCACATAGAGGAATGCAAAGCCGAACACCAGAGCACTTAGAAGGAAAGTCGAACGTTTGCCGGTCATTGTCCGTTCTCCTCCTGCTTGGTCTGGATATGCTGGAACCACATGATCGGCACGACAAGGAACAGCAGCATGGCAATCGCGACCGAGGACGCAATCGGCCAGTCACGGTTGGCAAAGAATTCGTTCCACAATGTCCGGCCGATCATCAGGGTATTTGGCCCGCCGAGGAGTTCCGGAATAACGAATTCGCCAACGGATGGAATGAATACCAGAAGTGATCCCGCCAGAATGCCGGGCATGGAGAGCGGCAATGTTACCTTCATGAAAGCCTGCCATGGCTTGCAGCCAAGATCCAGGGCAGCCTCGATCAGGCTGACATCCATTTTTTCCAGCGTGGAATAAAGCGGCAAGATCATGAAGGGCAGGTAGGTATAGACAATGCCGATATAGACCGCGAATTCGGTCTGGCGCATGATCAGCGGCTCGGAAATGATGCCAAGGTTCAACAGCAGGGCATTGATCAACCCCTCGCGGTCCAGAATGCCGATCCAGGCATAAACCCGGATCAGGAAGCTGGTCCAGAAGGGCAGGATCACCATCATCAGAAGGACACTGCGAAGCGATCCTTGCGCGCGCGCAATGCCATAAGCCATCGGATAGCCGATCAGAAGCGTGATGACGGTTGAAATCGCCGCAATCCGGATCGAATTCAGATAGGCCGAGATATAAAGGCTGTCGCTAAGCAGGAATAGGTAATTGCCGAAATTGATCGTGATATTGACGCCTTCGTCAATCCACGTGAACAGCGCGCTATAGGGCGGCTGGGCATATTCGGCGGTGGCGAAGCTGATCTTGAGCACGATCAGGAACGGGATCAGGAAGAACAGCATCAGCCAGAGATAGGGCAGGCCGATCACAATGACCCGGCCGTGCTTGAGCATCAGGCGATCATAACGTTGTTTAAGGGTTGGCTTGTCACTGCTCATTGGTTCAGAACCGAAGCAGCCCCGGCCTCCCACGTCACCCAAACGCGATCTTCCCACGTGTAACGCGGTTCGACATGGCGGCTGGAATTGGGTTCGGTGACCTTGATGCGGAAGCCGCTGTCAAGGCGCACATGGTAAGTCGACAGCCCACCGAGATAGCCGATTTCCTCGACCTTGCCCGACAGGCAATTGTATTTCGTATCGGTCGGCTGTTCGGTCAGCAGACGCAAGCGTTCCGGGCGGAGCGCGATCCAAAGTGTCGCACCTTCGTGGCCCTGAACGGCGTGGTCGATATAAATCTCGCCACCGGCATCGTCGGACTGGATGACCGCGTATTTTTCATCGTCATCAACAAGCGTTCCCTCGATCAGGTTTACCTGACCCAGGAAGTTCGCTGTAAAGCGGCTGTTGGGATATTCGTAAAGCTCGAACGGGGTGCCAAGCTGACGGATCACGCCTTCATTCATCACGGCAATGCGTGATGCCATGGTCATGGCTTCTTCCTGATCATGGGTGACCATGACGAAGGTAGTGCCGACCTTTTCCTGAATGTTGACCAGTTCGAACTGCGTCTGTTCACGCAGCTTTTTATCAAGCGCACCCAGCGGTTCGTCGAGCAGAAGCACCTTGGGTTTTTTGACAAGGGATCGTGCCAGTGCAACACGCTGGCGCTGGCCGCCGGAAAGCTGATGGGGTTTGCGTTTGGCAAACTTGGTCATCTGCACAAGGGCCAGCATATCGGAAACCAGTGTGCGGATTTCCGATTTCGGCAATCCGTCCTGATGCAGGCCAAAGGCCACATTCTGTTCAACTGTCATGTGCGGGAACAGGGCATAGGACTGGAACATCATGTTGGTCGGGCGTTCATAGGCCGGGACCCCGGCCATATCGACACCATCGATGAAGATTTTACCTGCTGTCGGTTCCTCGAACCCGGCCAGCATGCGCAAAAGCGTTGTTTTGCCGCAACCCGATCCGCCCAGAAGGGCAAACAATTCATGCCGGTAAATATCAAGCGACACATCATCGACGGCATAAAAGTCGCCGAATTTCTTGGTCACATTCTCGAAACGGATAAACGGGACCGCGTCGGGATTGTTCCAAGGCTGAGTCTTGTGCACATCCTCGTGTGCTTTCTGCAAAGCCCCCTGCGACACCAAGCTTCTCCCCTTGTTTGTTGTCGAGATATACCCAAAACATCGGGCGACATGCCCGGCTGGTCTTTTCAGTCCGATTGCGTTTGACGTGCCGTCCGATGTTTTGGTTTTTCCTGATTAACAGGATGAAGTAATTCCACAATCTGTAAAGAGGGGTGTGCGATATTTTGAACGTTTTGTGACCAATGTTGCGATAAATGGCGGAAAAGTCAGCAGGGGTGTTCAGAAAATGGGCATTGTTCGCGGTTTCATTTCCTGCTGTCCTGCCTGGGTGCCTTGCGCGGTTTCACGCACACCATCGCGAGTCACAATGCCGCAGCCGTATATCACCGTCATGCAAAAGGGGCGCCGCATGACTGCAGCGCCCCTTTGACAGGTTTCGATATCAACCGGATCGATTACTGACCGGTTTTAAGCTTGGTCCACAGACGGGTACGGGTACGCAGTTCTTTCGGACCCGGCTCGATCTTGGAGCGCAGGCGTTCCTTGACTTCCTGTGACGGGTAAACGCCCGGATCGGATTTCAGATCTTCGTCGATGAATTCCATGGCCGCTTCGTTCGGGCTGGCATATTCGACATAGTTGGCAAGATCTGCACCGACATCGGCACGCAGGATGTAATCAATGAATTTGTGGGCCAATTCCGGGTTCGGCGCATCGGCCGGGATCATCATCACGTCAAACCAGATCAGCGTGCCTTCCTTCGGAATCACGTATTTGATCTCGTTGCCGTTGCCGGCTTCTTCTGCGCGAAGGGCGGCCTGGCCAACGTCACCCGACCAGCCGATAGATACGCAGACGTTACCATTGGCAAGGTCGTTGATGTATTGCGAGCTGTGGAAATAGGTGATGTAGGGACGGACTTTTTCGAGTTCGGCCATCGCGGCTTCGATGTCTTCGTTCGACTGCTTGGAATCCGGTTTGTCGAGATAGAAGTTGACCAGCGGCACGATCTCGCCCGGATCATCAAGCATGGTCAGGCCGCATTTCGACAGCTTTTCGGCATATTGCGGGTCAAATACCAGCGCCCAGCTATCGAGCGGTGCATCGTCGCCCAGAGCTTCCTGAACCTTGGCAACGTTATAGCCAATGCCGTTGGTACCCCAAAGGTAAGGAACAGCATAGTCGTTGTTCGGGTCGTATTTGGCGGTCTGGTTCAGGATCACCTTGTCCAGATTGCCAAAGTTTTCCAGTTTCGATTTATCGACTTTCTGGAAGATGCCTGCCTGGATAAGGCGCTGCGCATCGGCCAGCGTCGGAACGACCAGATCATAACCCGAATTGCCAGCCAGAAGCTTGGCTTCGACAACCTGGTTGCTGTCATAAACGTCGTAATTGACCTTTACGCCATATTCCTTTTCGAAATTGGCTACGGTCTCTTCGCCGATATAATCAGACCAGTTATAAACGTTAAGGACTTCCTGTGCCGATGCACTTGCGGCAAAGCCCGAAAGGGCTGCGGCAAGGACAACAAGGCTTGAAGATTTAAGAAGTGATTTCATTTCGCTGAGCCTCCCATGTGGCAGCGTTTGAAAATTTGAAGGTCCTGTTATTGCTTTCTCCAAGACCTTCATATCCTTCGAATGCCTCAGGTTTTTGTCAAACACAAGATGGATTTTTGGGCATTTTTCGCATCAAGTGAAAAATTAGGCATTCATCATGCAACATTCTTGCGCCGGGGATGATGCCCCGGCGCAAGAATTCAATCAAACGTTCAGCAGAAGGTGTTCACGCTCCCACGCGCTGATCACCGTCTGGTAGGCATCCCATTCGGCTTCCTTGACGGCCAGAACCGCGGCCGAAAATTCTTCGCCCAACAGGTCTTTTAGCGGTTTGCACCGATGGAATTTTGCCAGCGCCTCGTGGATGTGGCGGGGTAGGGAATGTGCCCGGTCATAACCCGAACCCTCGATCTGGGCGGTCGGGTCGATTTCCTCGATAATACCGAGCAAGCCACAGGCAAGCGATGCCGCAATCGCCAGATAAGGGTTGGCATCGGCACCCGGAATCCGGTTTTCGATGCGGCGAGCATTGGCCGGACCGTTAGGCTGGCGCAGGCCGACCGTACGGTTATCAAGGGACCAGTGCATGTTGATCGGCGCATCCGACCAGGGCTGCAAACGGCGATAGCTGTTCATGTTCGGTGCCAGAAGCGGCATCGCAGCCGGAAGGTAACGCTGCAGGCCGCCGACATAGTTCAGGAACATCTGGGAATTGTCGCCATTGTCATCGGCAAACAGGTTTTTGCCTGTTTTGATGTCGATGACGCTCTGATGGATATGCATGGCACTGCCCGGATGGTTGCCCATCGGTTTGGCCATGAATGTGCCATAGACCCCGTGCTTGAGCGCGGTTTCACGCAGCGTGCGTTTGAACAGGAATGCCTGATCGGCCAGTTCAAGCGGCGCACCGTGATTGAAGTTCATTTCAAGCTGGGCGGGGCCCGACTCGTGGCTCATGGTATCGGCGTCGATATCCATGGCTTCGCAATAGTCATAGAGGTCTTCGATCAGCGGATCGAATTCGTTGATCGCATCAATGCCAAAGGCGTTCGATGCCCGTTCCGGGCGGCCCGAACGACCGATTGGCGGTTCAAGCGGGTTGTCCGGGTCGGTGTTTTTTGCCACCAGATAAAATTCAAGTTCCGGGGCAATGATCGGCTTCATGCCACGTTCTTCAAAGGCTGCCAATACGCGTTTGAGAACGTGGCGCGGCGAAATCGACACCTCGTCGCCATAAAAATGGTAACAGTCGCAAATAATCTGTGCTGTCGGTTCTTCGTACCACGGCACGACGCGAATAGTTTCCGGATCGGGTACCATGACAACGTCTTTTTCCGCCGGGTCCAGAAACGCATCGGTTTCTTCCGGGTAACCCCCGGTGACCGTCATGGAAAAAATTGCCTCGGGGATGGCAAGGCTTTTGGCTTCAAGCCCGCGCAAAAACTTTTGCGTTGGCAGAACCTTGCCTCGCGCCACCCCGGACATATCTGGGACAATACATTCGACTTCTTCAATTTTGCGGTCAGAAAGCCACTTTTTGAGATCGGTACTCATGTGTAGTCGGACGCTTTCGCGCCAGTCCTTCAAAATTGCATTTTCTTGCTTTTTCCGGGCGTTTCCCGGTGAAATTCACAAGAAAGGAGGTTTGTCTTCGATGAATTCAGAATGTTTTTTTGTTATTTGTTTCGATATTCGAATTTTGTGCGAACATTTCGGTGGATAGTCGAAGATATCAATTCATATATCTGGATGGCTCCCACCAAGTTGCGTTATAGTCGCCCCAGATTATAAGGGCAGCGGTTGGACGCTGGTCAAGGAGGTAAAATGAAAATCGAACATCCGTATCTTATGTTTCTTGGTGATGCACCGGACGAACTGGCTGCAAAAACCGCGATTGGCATCAAGCAGTGGCGCCCGGAATGGTGTGTCGCACAGCTAAGCCTTCCGGGCTGTCAGGCTGATCTTGGCCTGCCGGAAATGTCGATTGCCGAAGCCAAGGCCGCAGGCGTCAAAACCATCGTTCTGGGCGTTGCCAACCGTGGCGGCGTTATCGGACCGGCATGGATGGAAACCCTTCTGGCAGCGATTGATGCCGGTATGGATATCGCCAATGGCCTGCATACGCGCCTTTCGACGATTCCCGAACTGGTCGAAGCGGCCAATGCCAAAGGCGTAAAACTTTTCGATGTGCGTCACTTCGACGGCAAATTGCCAATTGGCAATGGTGAAAAGCGCCCGGGCAAACGTGTCTTGGCGGTTGGCACCGATTGCTCGGTCGGGAAAATGTACACCGCACTGGCCCTTGATGCCGAAATGAAAAAGCGCGGCATGAAGTCAACCTTCCGGGCGACCGGCCAGACCGGTATCTTCATCGCGGGCGAGGGCATTTCGGTTGATGCCGTGATTTCGGACTTCATTTCCGGCGCGGTCGAGACGATTGCACCGGCCAACGAGCCTGATCACTGGGACGTTGTCGAAGGGCAGGGCAGCCTGTTCCATGCATCGTTTGCCGGTGTCTCCATGGGCCTGATCCATGGTTCGCAGCCCGATGCGATCATCGTCTGTCATGAACCGACCCGTACCCACATGCGTGGTCTGCCGGGTTACAAGCTTCCGGACCTGAAAACCACGATGGAAGTCAACCTGATGCATGCACGCCTGACCAACCCCGATTGCGTGGTTGCTGGTTTTGCGATCAATACCAAGTCGCTTGACGATGTGGCGGCCAAAAAGCTTCTGGCCGAAGTCGAAGCCGAGTTTGGCCTGCCATGTGTTGACCCGGTTCGGACCGGTGTTGCACCAATCGTCGACAAACTGCAGGAGATCTGATGTGCCGCGCATAAGTGTCACATCCGAAGTCTGGCCGCTGCGCGGGGCGTTCAAAATCTCGCGTGGGGCCAAGACCGAGGCCCATGTCGTCAAGGTCACCCTGACCGATGGTGAATTCACCGGATATGGGGAATGCGTTCCCTATGCCCGCTATGGTGAAACCGTCGAAAAAGTGATTGCCGATATCGAGGCCCAGGCCGATGCCCTTTCGCGTGGTATGACGCGCAAGGAACTGCAGGACGCAATGAAGGCCGGTGCGGCGCGCAACGCAGTTGATTGTGCCTATTGGGACCTTGAGGCAAAGCGGTTTGGCCGCCGTGCCTGGGAACTTGCCGAGCGCAAGGCACCCGAAGGCCTGATTACGGCAGAAACGCTCAGCCTTGATACGCCTGATGCGATGCGTGAAGCCGCGCGCAAGGCGGCATCGGCACCGTTGCTCAAGCTAAAGCTTAACGGTGAAAACGTTCTCGAATCCGTTCGTGCGGTTCGGGAAGGCGCGCCGACATCACGTTTGATCGTTGATGCCAACGAGGCATGGTCGATTGAACTGCTTGAAGATATCGGGGCCGAACTCGACGCGCTTGGTGTGGAAATGATCGAACAGCCGCTGCCTGCCGGACAGGATGATGGCCTGCTAGATATTGATTGTCCGGTGCTGCTTTGTGCGGATGAATCGATCCATACCGTCGCCGATATCCCGCGCCTTGCGCAGCTTTACGACATGATCAATATCAAGCTCGATAAAACCGGTGGTCTGACCGGGGCACTCGAGCTTGCCGATGCTGCCGCCAAGGTCGGCATGCAGATCATGGTTGGCTGCATGGTCGGGACCTCGCTTGCGATGGCGCCGGCCATGATCGTTGCTGCCGATGCGCGCATTGTCGATCTTGACGGGCCTCTCTGGATGGCAAAGGACCGTGAAAATGGTCTGGCGTTTGACAAGGGTGTTATGGGGCTTCCTGATCGGGCGCTTTGGGGCTGATCCTGTTCCAGAAGGGTTGCGACCTGCCTTGATTATTGCCGCCATACCGGATTTCCGGTGTGGCGGTTTCTTTTTATCACATAACGACCTTGCTCTTTATTACGAGTCGCGAACGTTTCTTAGTTCGCCTTAGGGTTTTGCGGGTGAAGTGTATCGGAAAAACAACCTGAGGACGTGAATCTACGTTCGACTTTGTGTTGAAACAGGTACTTATTTGCATTTTTTCACTCGCGGTTAGTTAAAAATTAATTCAAATTTATACGGCCACCTCTTCTGGATAGTTGAATTGGCGGTTAAATCAGGGAACGATCATAAAAATTTCGGGGCTGCTGTGGCTCCTTCGCAAAGATGAGTTGGAGCTGATCCGCGTGCTATCTGGTCCCCGAAGAGATAGTCGGCGCTTCGCAGGGCCACTGCGTTGCCGCTATCGAGATTTCCTTTACACGCCCCGGCATGCAGAATTGCTGCATCTGCGGCGCAAGGAATCGGTCCAGCTGACGGCACGCTTCGCGGCTTTTTTCACCCTCGTTCTGCTGGCGCTTGTCCCGATCTGGGACGGGGCTTTTGGTAATGGCTTTTGGCAATCGCAAACCGTGATCATGCGCTTCCTCGTCATGGGGATTGCGATTGCGGTGCTGATCAATCGTGCGGTCAGTTCCCGATGGCGACGACGTGCGCCTTATCTGCCGATGCTGTTCCTTGTGATTGCTGCCACCCTGCTTTGCGGTTTTTCCGGGCTTGATCCGGATGCCTCGCCCAAGATGCTGACCGCGCACAGTTTCCTTCTGCTTGGTATCGTTGTTCTGGTCGCGATCATGCCTTTGACGCTGGTTGAGGCGGGGATAATGGTCTCGCCCATACTCGTCCTGCTGGTTTTTGGGGCGCAGGGGCCGGTTGCCAGTGGCTATGTTCCGGTTGAAATGATCCTGTCGGTCCTACTGCCGCTTGCGGTAATGGCGGCATCGGTGCAGCTTTACCGTACGATTGTTGCCGCCCAGGAAATCGCGATTGATCCGCTGACAGGCGTTTATACCCGTGCCTTTGGCATGGAAATGCTGCGACTGAATTTTGAAACCGCCTATCGGAAACGCAGCCCGCTGACCGTGGCCTTTGTCGATCTTGATGATTTTAAAAAGATCAATGACCAGTTTGGTCATGATTACGGTGATCGTATTCTTGAGGAAGCCGGGCGCAATCTGGCGCAACGGTTCCGTCGTGCCGATCTGGTGATCCGCTGGGGCGGGGAGGAATTCCTTGTTATTCTGCCGGATCTGACGCTGGATCGTGCGAACGATGTCATGCATCGCGTTATGTCACCCGGTCTGGCTGCTCTTGCCAATGGCATGACGCAGCAGGCCAGCTACGGCCTTGCCGAACGGATCGAAGACGCCATTTCACAGCCGCATAACCTGATCGATCTGGCGGATCAGCGGATGTATGACGCCAAAAAACGTCATGACCGCGAACAGATCGTTGCTGATGGCCTGTCGGGCCGCAAGGTGGCAAAACCGGTATCGGTCAAATCATCGGTCCGGGCGGATGGCAAGATCGTCAATCAGACCCTGAACTAGGCCTGTTTCCGAAATCAATCATCCTGCCTTTTTGCCGGTCACACGTTCTGTGGCCGTTTTTTATGCCGTATCGAAGCGAATCCCGTTTTTGTCGGGTCGGTTCGGCCAATATGTTTTCCAATGTATTTTCCCGCGTCAACGTTCCTGAAACCGTGAAGTTGAGAGTTTCTGCGGGTTTTGAGCATATTCTCATGACGGGAATCGAAGGGGGAATTTTCGAATTTATCGATGGAATCGCAGGTTCTCTGTTATTCCCTTGCATTCTGATTCGCTGTGAGTCGCCGAATTTTCACAAATGAACCGGCGTCGGGAATGGGGGCAATGCTGAAAAAGTGACCTCAGATGGGCGGGATTCAGTTCGAAAAAGTGTCAGTTTGGTGAAATTTTGATCAAAAAAAGTGCATTTATTTTTTTGATAAAAAAATAGTCAAAAACGTGTTGCGTCCGCGCGATCTAATGGGTAATGTCTATTTGTGCGCTGCGGTAGGACGCAGTGCATTCCGGCGAGCGACTTGTCGCTCGTTTCTTGGACGTTTCCTCCCTAGACTTGGGCCGCTGTCACAGGCGGCCTTCTTTTTTGCCTGAATTCCAACGATTTACGTGGTTTTCAATGTGGGTGAGCATTCTTTCTGTAAATACTGCAACACAGTTTTATGGGAATTGTGCAATGCAAATTTCCCTTTGGATGTGAAATCCTCTCTTATACAAAAGAGCTTGATTCTGCTTTTTTATCGCCAATTTTGCTAAGTTGTGAGCAGGCTTCCTTCTTAGATATAGTGATCATACTTTTTACTCATCGTGCGTGAGAAAGTTGGTAGATTGCTCTTGGAGTAGGTCAAGTGTTCTCGAGTTTAGTCAAGATTGTTGAGCTGGTTATTAATGCTACCGTTAACTTCAACAATTTTCGAAATAAAAAAGAACGCAAGGATACGGTTCTAGACCTTCTAAGAACTTTTTATCTTTTTAAAGATTGTTTGTCAGAGGGGAGGGCATTGATTGAAGAGGCTGGTGCTGACCCAATACAGACATTGCGTGACATGGATGAATGGAAAGCGTCTGAAGTTGTTAAAAGTTGGGATGCTGCTTTATGTAGGCAAGGTCTTCGCTTGAGGAGGTTAGAGGGATATGTGTCTGGTCAGAATCATTTGGTTGTGATTGACAGTCGTCTGAAAGATGACATTGACAAAGTAATAGGGTCAAAATTTGACAGGGTAACTACTCTTCATAGTATCGGTGCTAGTCTACTTTTTGCGTCTATCTTCCCGATTTCCGATACTCCAGAGGATGTTGCGGAGCTTGTCTTAGTGGCTTCAGGATGCGCAGGAAAGCGCATCAATATGGAGCTAATTAATGCAGAGGTGGAAGAGTTCGAAAAAGTCCTCGAGCGTTTCAACCAAGTGATCAAAAATATACTCTCGCCTGATGAAATTATGCAGCTTTCGACGCAAGCTAGAAAAGATACTTTGACCTAAGAGATGAGGATGCTCCTCTCTGCTAGGCACGTTTTCTCTATTTCTCCCGTCCCGGATCACGTTCAGGAAAGTTGCCGTCTCCGTCGCCAAGGCCGCGCTGCATGATCACGCTATCGACCCAGCGGCCAAGTTTGAAGCCTGCTGATTGCAATGTGCCTGCCACCCGAAAGCCAAGGCGTGCGTGCAGCCCGATGGAGGCCACGTTGGCGCTGTCGCCGATTACGGCGACCATCTGGCGATAGCCAAGGGCGGTGCAGCGTCTGATTAGCTCGGACAGGAGCGCGCGGCCGGCACCCTTGCCGACGACATCGGGCGCGATATAGATCGTGTCTTCGACCGTAAAACGATAGGCCGGTCTCGGGCGATAGGCGCCTGCATAGGCAAAGCCTTCGACCCGGCCGTCAATTTCGGCGACCAGATAGGGCAGGCCGCGTTCGCGGACATGCTGCCAGCGCGATGTGAGTTCGGCGATTTCCGGTGCGCGTTCCTCGAACGAGGCCAGGCCATGCAGGACATGGTGGCCGTAAATCTCGGTGATGCGGCCAAAATCTTCTGGCTCGGCATCCCGGATCACAAGGTCCTCGAGGGAGGCGTCGCCATTTGGCATCGGTTTGCCCGATGGTGAGGAAGAAACGGGGCTGGTGGTCATCAGAAGGGATTCCCGTCAAGATCGTGGAAGCACGATATCAGATGCGTCATCTGTTCGCGCAGGGTGTCAAATCCGCGATGGGGCGTGATCGTGTCCTCATCCATGTAGAGCGAGCGTGAAAGCTCGATCTGCAGGCTGTGCACATGGTTTTCCGGTTGCCCGTAATGGCGCGTGCAGAACCCGCCTGCATATGGATCATTGTGCGACGGGGTAAAGCCCAGATCGCGGACACGATCTTCGACAAAGCGCGTCAAAGACGGATGGCAGGAACTTCCATAGCAATCGCCCAGAACCAGATCAACGCGGTTTTTGCTGCTGTCGACAGAATCCCCGGGCATCGAATGGCAATCAATCAGGATGCAATAACCAAACTGGTCACGCGTTGCGTCAATCAGTTTGCGAAGCGCACTGTGATAGGGATGGTAATAGGTATCGATCCGGTGCATCGCCTCGGCGACCGGCAGGCGCGCCTTGTAAATCTCGATCCCGCCACTGACGACGCGCGGGATTGATCCCAACCCCGATAGGGCCCGCATCGAATGAATATCCGCATCAGAAGGCAGGGGGCCATCAAACATGCGCGGGTCGAGCTCCAGCGCCCCGCGATTGACATCGACAAAGGCACGCGGAAATGTCGCGCACAGCATCGGTGCGCCAAGTTTGGGTGCGCTGGCAAAAAGCTGGTCGACAAAGGCATCCTCGGATGCACGGAGCGCAAACGAGTCAATACGGGCAATCTCGATCAATTCCTGCGGATAATGGCGCCCGGAATGGGGCGATGCAAACACCACCGGCAGGGTTTGCCGGGATGGCAGGATGACGGTTGCCGGTCCACTGCCGGTAAGATCCGATGGCAACTGGTTCATTGTCGTTTGTTATATCTTCCCTAAACTGGATGATGATCATAGCAACAGCGATCCATCCCGTCCCCCATAGATGAAGATTTTTTGTCAAAAAACCAATTGAGGGGTTGCACCTTTTTCTGCCTTGGGCTAAATACCGCCTCGCCGTCACAAACGGCGCTGGCCAAGCCTTCCGCTTTGAAGGCCGGTCAGATGAAAGATGGGTTAGAGGGCCTATAGCTCAGTTGGTTAGAGCGTTCGCTTGACATGCGAGAGGTCACAAGTTCGAGTCTTGTTAGGCCCACCATCTTTCCCCAAATACAGGGGCCTATAGCTCAGTTGGTTAGAGCGTTCGCTTGACATGCGAGAGGTCACAAGTTCGAGTCTTGTTAGGCCCACCATTTCCTCCCCGCCGGTTTCCGAGCGGGGTTTTGTGTTTCTGGCCCAAAGAAACCCGTCATTCTCCAAGGTTATCAAGGCTTCCGGCGTGTCACGGCGGTGCCGTATATTTCCCGCTTGAAGTTGGTTGTGTTATGTGTTGAATGCATTCAATCGAGCGTTTTGTTCCGGTCTGGTGCGCTATCATCGGGCCGGGCGATCTGACGGAGGCCTTCCATGATCATGTCTTTTGAAACCGTCCTTGGCCTTCTTGCCGGATCACTGACCACGATTGCCTTCCTGCCGCAGGTTATACGTACCTGGCGCACGCGCTCGACCGCGGATATCTCGCTTGTGATGTTTCTGATCCTGTGTACGGGGATCGCGCTTTGGCTGGTTTATGGCCTGATCCGTGGTGACTGGCCGGTGATCATTGCCAACGGTTTTACCCTTGTGCTGGCCTCGACCATCCTGTTTTTCAAGCTTCGCCACGGATAATCGGGCTTTCCGGTTCTATCGCATTGCCGCGATGCTTTTGCGAAAGCGCATGGCGCTAAAGGCGAAGAACAGGGCGGCGATCACGAAGACGATCAAGAATTCCTGCCAGACAACATCGATCCCGGCATCGCGATACAGGATCGCCTGTGCAAAGCTGACAAAGTGGCTGGACGGGACGAATTGCATGATGTTCTGAAGCGTTTCAGGCATGCTTTCAAGCGGCGTATTCCCGCCCGACAACATCCGCATTGGCAATACGACAAGGATAAACAGGAGCCCGAATTGCGGCATTGATTTTGTCATGGTCGCAAGGAAAATGCCAAGGGCGGTGGCAAAAAACAGATACAGCATCGTCCCTGCCAGGAATAACAGTTTGGAGCCGATAATAGGCACGCCAAGCATCAGTTCGACGACAAAAAACAGCGATAGCGCGCTTGCGATCAGGATCACAAGCCCGTTGGCCCAGACTTTTGCCAGCATGATTTCAAACGGATCAAGCGGCATCACCAGCAGATGTTCAATCGTGCCATGTTCGCGTTCACGGATAAGGGCAGCACCGGAGAGGATGATCGACAGCATGGTGATGTTGTTGATGATTTCCATTGCGCTTGTGAACCATGAACTGGTGACGTTTTCGTTATAGGCATAGCGTGTGACCAGATTTGTCGGTGGTTCATGGCTTGCCGCGACATAGGCGGAAACCCCGCCCATGAAGGTCTGGACTTCCTGGGCGATGATGTTGCTGACATAGCCCTGGCCGATCCCGGCCTGCATCATGGCGGTAGCATCGATGTTAAGCTGTATTTCCGGCTGGTGACCGGCAATCAGGTCTTTCTCAAAATCGGGCGGGATCACCAGCACAAAGGTATATTCGCCGCTATCCATGGCCGCGTCGATGTTGCCTTCGCTGATTTCCGTAGGTGCCTTGAAGAATGGTTGCAGGAACGCGTCACCGATCTGACGCGACAGTTTCGATTTATCCAGATCGGCAATCGCAATCGACGCGTTTTTAAGGTCATGGGAAAAGCCGGTGGCGGCATTGTAAATCGCAAATGAAAACGCCCAGCAGATCAGGATCAGCAACACGACATCGCGCCTAAGGCTGAAAAGCTCCTTGATGCCAAGGCGATAGATATTTTCAATCCGTTTGCCAAACATCGCGGTTAAGCCTCCTGCTTTTTAAGCAGCAGCATCGAAAGGGTGGTCAATGCCGGGAAGAAAATCACAAGTGTCAGGATTTCCGGATAAAGTTCGGCAAAGCCAAGCGCCTTGGTAAAGACCCCGACACTGATCGACATGAAATGCGATGTCGGCATGATGGTCGACAGCACGGCGGGCGCCCCGTCAAGCGACGAAATCGGCTGCATCATCCCCGAAAACATCACGGATGGCACCATGGTTGCAATTGCGGTGCCGAACAGGGCGGCGATCTGTGTCTGGGTAAAGGACGAAATCAAAAGCCCGAGCCCGGTTGTGGCAAACACAAACAGGAACGCGCCGAGAATAAGCGTAAGCGGATTGCCCCGGATCGGGACTTCGAACCAGAACAGCGCCATCGCCACCATCAGAACGAAATTGATCAGGCCCAGCCCGACATAGGGCAATTGTTTACCAATCAGGAATTCGATCTGCGTGACGGGGGTGACATAAAGGTTGGTTATCGATCCCAGTTCCTTTTCGCGCACCACACCAACCGCCATCAGAACGGCGGGAATAAACATCAGCAGCAGCGCAATCACGGATGGCACCATGGCATAGATGCTTTTGAAATCCTGATTATAGCGATATCGGGTTTCGATACTGACCGGCAGGTTTTGAACCGGTAATCCGGTATTGCGCATGCTACGTTCGTTCAGATATTTGCTGTGAATGCCTTCGACATAGCCATGGATGGTTTCGGCGCGAAACGGCATGGTGCCGTCGATGGTGGCAGCGATCTCGGGGCTACGTCCGGCTTCAAGGTCACGGCCAAATCCGGGTGGGATTTCAATCGCCAATGTGATGTCGCCCGACAGCAACCTTTGTTCAAGTTCGTCATTACTGTTTAACGGGGGCTGTTCGCTGAAATATCGCGACCCTGCAAGGTTTTCAAGATAGGTGCGGCTGGTTTCGGTCCTGTCGCGGTCCAGTGCGGCATAGGTCAGGTTTTCAACGTCAAACGTGATGCCATACCCAAAAACCGGCATCAGGATCGCCGTGCCGAGCAAGGCAAACATCAACCGGATCGGATCGCGGATCAGTTCCATGGTTTCACGCAGAGAATAGGCCCACAAACGGCGCAAACTGAAAATCGATGCCTTGGCCGGTTTCCATTTCCCAGTCCCGTTTTCGCCGTCGCCTTGCATCGCCGATGCATCCGGGGCAGGGGCATTGTCATCAATGCCGCTGGCTTCTTCCAGATGGCTGATAAAGGCTTCTTCAAGCGTGTCACAACCACGTTTCTGCGTTATTTCAGCCGGGGTGTCGCTGATTAGAACCTTGCCCGCATGCATCAGCGATATGCGATCGCAGCGTTCCGCCTCGTTCATGAAATGGGTAGAGATGAAAATCGTCACCCCCTGATCACGGGAAAGCTCCACCAGCAATTGCCAGAATCCATCACGTGCGACCGGATCAACGCCCGATGTCGGTTCATCAAGTATCAGGATTTCCGGGCTGTGAATAATCGCAACCGCAAGCGATAACCGTTGCCGCACGCCAAGCGGCAGGCTTTCGGCCAGATCATCGTGATATTCGTTCAGGCCGAAACGTTCGGAAAGCTCGTCAATTCGGGGCTTTATCCGGTCCGCAGGCAGGTGAAACAACCGCGCATGCAGTTCAAGGTTCTGATAGACGCTGAGTTCGGCATAAAGCGAAAAGGCCTGGCTCATATAGCCGACCCGTTTGCGAAGTTCGGTATCCTGCCCGTCGACAGGTTTGCCAAAAAGTTTGGCCGTGCCTTCGGTTGCGGGCAAAAGCCCGGTCAGCATCTTCATGGTCGTGGTTTTGCCGCACCCGTTCGAGCCGAGAAACCCGAAAATCTCGCCTTTCTCAATCCGGAAGCTGACATTATCGACCGCGGTAAAATCGCCAAACCGCATCGTCAGACCGTCGGCGACGATGGCGGGAACATCGCCATGTGTGGTGCGGGGTGGGATGACAAGGTCCTTGTGACCCTTGCGTTCTTCTTCGGGCAGCAGCCTTACAAACGCGGTCTCAAGGTTATCGGCCCCGGTGCGTTCCAAAATCTCGCTTGCTGTGCCGTTTGCCAGCACCTTGCCGTCATTCATCGCAATCAGTTGGTCAAACCGTGCTGCTTCGTCCATATAGGCGGTGGCGACCAGAACGGTCATGTTGCTTTGGGTTTTGCGGATCTGCTCGATCAGTTCCCAGAACTGCCGGCGCGACAGGGGATCAACGCCGGTTGTCGGCTCGTCCAGTATCAATATTTCCGGATCATGGATCAGGGCACAGCAAAGGCCGAGTTTCTGTTTCATCCCGCCGGAAAGCTTGCCGGCTGCGCGCTCGGTAAAAGGTTCAAGCCCGGTCGCCTTGACCAGCCGTTCGATCCGGTCGTTGCGTTCGCGCGCCGACTGGCCAAACAGACGGCCAAAAAACTCAAGGTTTTCGCGGATCGTCAGATCCATGTAAAGATTCTTGCCAAGTCCCTGTGGCATATAGGCGATCTTGGGCAGGACGCTGTTGCGGTGGCTTGTGTCATCCATGGGCCCACCCAGCGTTTCGACCGTGCCGCGTTGCAATTTGCGCGCGCCCGATATCAGGGCAAGGGCGGTGGATTTACCCACCCCATCCGGCCCGATGAAGCCGATGGTCCGGCCTGTGGGGATATCAAGGCTGATATCGTCAAGCGCGTGGACATGGCCGTATCTGTGGCTGACATGGTCCAGCCGTGCGGCAAGTCTTGCGCCATCTACAGGACCGTTACTCATTCCTGAAGGCTCTTGTTCAGGGTCGCGTCATCGGGAACATTTGGTGTAAAGCGTTCCGGCCAGTTTTGATGGTCGGCCAGCATCACATAGGCCTCGCCGGGCAGGCCGGTTTTGACCCGCTTGCGATGTTCTTCGAGCAATTCGCGCGCGATGCGGATTTTTACCCGGAACATCAGCTTGTCGCGTTCGCTTCTGGTTTCGACCTCGCGCGGGGTGAATTGCGCATCATCGGCGACAAACGAAACATGGGCCGGAATGACAAAGCCCGGTGCTGCATCCAGAACAATGCGTGCCTCATTGCCGACAAAGGCCAGACCGGCCTGCCGGGTCGGCAGGAAGATCGTCATATAAACATCGGTCAGGTCCAGAACCGTCACCACCGGGTCGCCGCCGGCCAGAACTTCGCCCGGTTCGGCAAGGCGATATTGCACCCGGCCGCTGCGTGGGGCCTTAAGCACGGAATCATCGATCTGTACCTGAATGCGGTCAAGCTCGGCGCGGGCGGCCTCGACATTGCGTTCGCTGCTGGTCAGGCGCGATTGCGCTGCGGCAAGGGCGGCTTCGGCCACATCGCGGTCCGATTTGCGCTGATCAACCTGTTCGCGGGCGATATTGTTGTTTTTGACAAGCTCGTTGGCGCGCTGTAACTGCCGCTCGGCAAAGGAAAGCTGGCTTTCCTTCTGCACGATATCGGCCTTGGCTTCGAAAATCCCCTGTTCTGCGCTGGCGACCTCGGCGCGGGCCTTGGCAAGGCTTGCCTGAAGTTCGTCGGTATCCATCCGCGCCAGAACCTGACCTGCTTGCACCACGTCGCCTTCGTCGACCAGAACCTCGTCAACCCGACCGGCATATTTGGTGGCCACCCGGACTTCTTCGGCCTCGATCCGGCCATTGCCGCTGGCGATGAATTCGGGGAGGGTTTCCTGATTTTGCTGCCAGTAATAATAACCACCCCCGGCAATCGCGATGATCACGACAAGGATCGCCAAAGGCACACGCAGTTTGCTCATTCCGCCCTCCAAGACAGGATTGCCGGGCTGTTGGCAACGGATGTGCTACCGGCAAAAATCGGGTATCGCAATTTAAACGCGATAAAGTCTGGAATGATCCTGACCTGAACGACAAGCTAAATCTTTGATCTTACGCAATTTAGAAAAATATCAAGAATGTGCCCGATGGTATCGTAACCGCCGTGCTCAGATATCGATATCGGCCCAGATCAGATGATGATCCGATGCTGCCTGATGTTTCTTGATCAGGTCGGGATAGGTTTGCCAGCGCGCCGGGCGCGATCCCGGCCAGATGCCCTTGCGGTAAATACCGCCCTTGGTCACCCGGTCAAACAGGGCAGGCGAAAGCAGCAGATAATCGATTTTATCGTCATCATTGCCAAGGCTGTGCGTCCCGGTTCCCCGATCGCCGTTTCCGGCATTGAATTCGAACTCGGTAAAATCCGGATGGGCCGAAACATCGCGAAGGGCCGTGCCATGCAGAAGCGGGTCAAGTTCGGCACTGTCGGGCGTATCGTTAAGGTCGCCCAGAACCACGATATTTTCAAACCCCTCGGCGATCAGGCGGTTGTAATAGGCCGCAACCGCCAGCGATTGCGCCAGTCGCTTGGCCTTGCTTGCCGGATCATTGCCGCCATATTTGCTTTTGAAATGATTGGGCAGGACCATGATCTGTGCGCCCGATGGTGTGATGATTTCGTATTCCGGGCAATCGCGGCTGAAAATCGGGGCGCCGTCGGGTTTCAGGTCATCGACGTGGCTGCGCATTTCGCCAATCGGAAAACCTTCATGGGTGGCAAGGCCGACATCAATGCCGCGCCCGTCATTGCCATCAATGATCATCATATGACGATAGGGTACGGGCAAAACGCCCTTTTCACGCATGAAATCCTGAAACGCCAGCAATACCGGGCGGCTTTCAATCTCGACCAGCGCCAGAACATCCGCCCCGACATCACCGATCATGCGGGCGGTGTTTAACATTGCGGCCTCGTCCACCGACCCCATGCGAAGCTCGCACCAGCCGACCCAGTCATCACGGCCATTGGCCTTGATAAAGGGCTGTTTTGGCGGGCGCGGGCGTGAAATCAGCTGGCCACGGATTTTGCGAATACGGGTAAAGGGGCCTTCGTCGCCGCGCAGCATGCCCAGGTTTGTTATCAGTGTTAACATGCGTGCCTTGTCGGCATCGCCATAAACCGGTTTTTCAAACAGCTTGTTCAGTTCTGCATGCGCATCCAGCACATCACGATGTGCTTCGGGGTCTTCATCGTTAAAGACTTTTGCCCGGTCAAACAGGTTTTCGACGTTAAACGCAGCAATCCGCATGACGTCCCCCGATGCTTGTTTCGCTGTGCCATGGTGAAGGTGAAATTCTACCACAGGTATTATGGGCCGCTGGCGCTAATTATGAAGTGTCATGTTTGTGACGATACCGACAGGGAGGTGCGATGCAGTCCCCAAATGGGGATGTTTTCAAATTCTGACCCAGAGTAGGTTCCTGCATGTAACGGGCGATCCGCTGTGCGAAATGGCGTGAACGCGTTCTGCTTCATCGGGAAGGTTTGGCAATCGTGATCAATGTTAACCCCTTTAAACCGACTGTCGTGTTTGTCGATGATGACGAAAACATGCTGCGCGGTGTTACTCGGGCCCTGGGGCGGCGTTACAATGTGGTTTCGTTCTGCGAACCGGCCGGGGCTCTTTCCTGGCTTAAGGAAAATCACCGAAAAGTTGATGTGATCCTGTCTGATCTGGCAATGCCGGGTTTTTCCGGCATGCGCTTCCTGCGCGAAATGGTCGGTGTTGCGCCAAGTATCCCGCGGGTACTTTTGTCCGGGCATCTTGACAATTCGGCAATGAACAAGGCGATCAACACGGCCTTCGTGTCCTGCATCCTGTCGAAACCGGCATCAATCGAACTGATCCGCAAATCAATCGAACAGGCGTTAAGCACGCGGGCGATTGATCTGGCCGGGACCCTGATCACGCCGGGGCTGGTGATGCGGGCGCTAAAAAATAACGGCTATTCGATTGTCTTTCAGCCGCGCATCGACGCAAAGACAGGATCGGCTTGCGGGCTTGAAGTGCTGGTGCGGTTCCCGAGCCTGCAGAAACGTTTCCTGCTTGAGGAAATCATTCTGGCCTGCGAAGGGCATCCGGCGATCAACCTGCTGACGACAGCGGTGATGAACGAAGTCCGCAAACAGTCCAGGGATATCCGGTCCCGGTTCGATTTTTCACCGACGGTTTCGATCAATTGTTCGCCCTATTCCATTCGCAATAACTGCTTCCTTGAGGAAATCCTTCATTTCAGAAGTGACATGCTGCTTTGTGACATCCGGATCGAAGTCGAAATCACGGAACATAGCGACATCGTCAAAGATCCGGCGTTCCTTGCCAATGCCGAAATTCTCAAAAATCGGGGTGTTGCGATTTACATCGATGATTTTGGCTCGGGAAGCAATTCGGTGGAGCTTCTTGAAGCCGGTGTTTTCGCCGGTGTCAAAATTGATCGCGAATTCATCGCAACGTCAAACGGGGATTGCGTCAAATCATCGTTTGCAGAATGGATTGTGAAAGCGTCGCATGATCTGGGCCTCCGCGTTGTTGCCGAAGGCGTCGAAGACGCCGTTGTTGCACAAAGGATGCAGGCGCTTGGCGTTGAGGAAATGCAGGGTTTCTTTTTTGCAAGGCCGGCAACGCTTGAAAAAACACCGACCGGTGCATTTGCCATGTGCTGAGAGCTGTTTTGTCTGGGGCGTTGTAAACCCGCTGCTCACATCTCCAGATCAAACACGATCAGTCCTGAAATTTCGCCGTCCGCGGCTTTGACAAGTTCAGCGCCCAGCGCCTGATGTGTCGGATGCTCAAGATAGGCATCACGTGCTGCTTCATTGTCGAAATCAATGCAGAAGCCGTGCTTGAAACCCTGTTCCAGTTTTTCCGGGCTGACCGATATTCCGCCATCAAAACCCCGCATCCCCGCGATCTGGTCGCCAAGGTCGGACAGGGCGTCAAACAGACTGTTAATCACGGCCTCGTCAATGCCGGGTTTGAATTTGATCAGGACGATATGACGGATCATGGCTGGGGCCTTTCCGGAGCCGGGGTGAAGCGCGATTGAACCGGGATATCGCAACCGGTGTCAATAGCGGTGATAAACCAGCGGTCCGTCCGTTTGGTGTGCCGTAACCAAGGGTTGCGTCGAGAGGCATGTGAAATAGCACACATATCACGATTTTGCCTCTTGAATTGAAGAAATGACTTCATACTTTAGGATAGGAAAAGTTGTATAGGGTAACGATTCCTGGTCGGTGATCCATTCAGACGTATAAGGGGCAGATTGACATGGCATTCAATATTTTCGGGAACGGCGGCGCGTCACAGCAAGGACAACAGATTTACGAAGCCCTCGGTAGATCAATGGCCGTGATCGAGTTTTCGCTGGACGGTAAAATCCTGACAGCCAATGCCAATTTTCTTGCCACGATGGGCTATGAGCTTGGCGATATTGTTGGCAAACATCATGCGGTTTTCGTGACCCGCGATTATGCACAAAGTGCCGAATACCGTGATTTCTGGAAAAAACTGTCAAAGGGCGAATTCGCGGCCGGCATTTTCCAGCGCGTGCGCAAGGACGGCGAAACTGTCTGGCTTGAAGCCACCTATAACCCGATCCTGAATGCGGCCGGAAAGCCGGTAAAGGTGATCAAATTCGCCACCGATATCACCGCGCGCCGCAAGGAGCGCGCGCTTAATGAAGGTATTCTGACCGCGATTGACCGGTCCCAGGCGATGATCGAATTTGATCTGACGGGCAAAATCCTTAAGGCCAATGGGAATTTTCTTAAAACCATGGGCTATTCCGAAGGCGAGGTTGTCGGCAAGAATCACAGCATGTTTGTTGCGCCGGCCTATGCCCAATCAACCGAGTACAAGGATTTCTGGGCCAGCCTGCGCAAGGGCGATGTGCAGGCAGCACAGTTCAAGCGGTTGGCAAAGGGGGGCAAAGAGGTCTGGCTTGAGGCGACCTATAACCCGATTTTTGATCAGAATGGCAAACCCGAACGGGTGATCAAGCTTGCCACCGACATTACCGAGCAGGTGGAGCTTTTGGTCGATCTTAAAAAAATGATCGATACCAATTTCACCGAAATTGACGATAACATCGTAAGCCTTGACGAGGCCGCCATGAGCGGAACATCCGCCGCGGCGCAAAGCTCTAACTCGGTGCAGACCGTTGCCGCCAGTGCCGAGGAACTGTCCGCCTCAATCGCTGAAATTTCGCGCAGCATGGCGCAAAGCCGCGATGAAACCGAACGGGCCTTTTCCCAGACCGTCAGTGCCAACCAGTCGACCCAGAAAATGGCCGATGTGGTCGCGGCCATGACGGGCATTGTCGAGGTCATTCAGGGCATTGCCGGGCAGATCAACCTGCTCGCGCTTAACGCAACCATTGAGTCCGCTCGTGCAGGCGAGGCGGGTAAAGGCTTTGCGGTGGTTGCGAACGAGGTCAAAAACCTTGCCAATCAGGCGGCCAAGGCCACCGATCAGATTTCAGCCGAAATCAGCGGGGTTCAGGAAATTTCAAACGAGGTTGTCAACTCGCTTGAAACCATTCGCGGCTCGATCGAAACGGCACGCGACAGTGTCACCAGCATATCGGCATCGGTCGAAGAACAAAGTGCCGTGACCGAAAGCGTGTCGCAAAACATGCAGACAATGGCCGTTTCGGTCGATGAACTTGCCCGGCGGCTTGACGAAATCCGCTCGATTTCCGGCGGGGTCGGGAGCTCGGTCAAGCGCACCCGCGAAGCTGCCGAAGTGCTGACGCGCTAGTCCCGAAGACATCCGATACGATAAAAGCCCGGCTGGTTATGGGATCAGCCGGGCTTTTGTTTTGGGAACGAGGAAGGGGCGATTAGTGGCCCGACAATGCCCCATCAATTGATTTGGCGATGATCGACAGGCCAAGGTCGAGTTCCGCGTCACTGATCGTCAGCGGCGGCGCGATGCGGAACACACCGCCCATGCCGGGCAGCTTGACGATATTCATGCTAAGCCCGTTTTTGAACGCCCCGGTCGCAATCGCGGCCCCCAGATCATGATCGGGTTCCCTGAACAGGCCGTCCGCACCTCGTTTGACGATTTCAACGCCAAGCATCAATCCACGCCCGCGGACATCGCCGATACAGTCATAGCGGTCTTTGAGCTTTGATAAGCCATCAAACAGCTTTTTGCCCGATGTCCGGGCACGGTCGACCAGTTTCTCGTCACGCACCACGTCAAGCACCGTCACACCGACCGCGGCGGGCAGGGGGTCGGACACGTGGGTGGTGTAAAACAGGAAGCCCTTTTCATGGGCGGCATCTTCGATTTCGGCCGTGGTCATGACGGCGGCAAGCGGCAGGCCCGCGCCGATGGTTTTGGACAGGGTCATGATATCGGGTGTCACGCCATCGCGTTCAAAGGCGAACATATCGCCGGTGCGGCCCACGCCCGTCTGGGCCTCGTCCAGAATAAGCAACATGCCGCGTTCAACGCATTTCTGTTTAAGGGCGGCCAAGTATCCCTTGGGCAGGGGCAACATGCCGCCCGATGACAGGATCGGCTCGGCAATAAAGGCGGCAAGATTGCCGGTCGACTGGCTATCGACCAGATTAAACGCGTCATCAAGCTCCGTCTGCCAGTCCAGCGACCCATCGGCATGTTTGAACCGCGGGCGAAACGCATTCGGGGCGGGAATGGCGAATGATCCGACGGCCGCCGGGCCATATCCCTTGCGCCCGGCACTATAGGTTGCCGATGCGGCAACGCCGGTCATCCCGTGCCAGCTTTTGGAAAAGGCGACGATTTCGTGTTTGCCGGTGACAAGCTTTGCCATCCGGATCGCGGCCTCGTTGGACTCTGCCCCGGTGGAAACCAGCAAAACCCGATCCAGCCCCGGTGCCAGTTCCGCCAGACGCTCCGCCAATGTCACGACTGGGCGGGACAGCATGCCGCTAAACAGATGGGCGACTTTTTCGACCTGGTTTTGCACGGTTTCGACGATTTTCGGGTGTCCGTGACCCAGAAGCGCGCTCATCTGCCCGGATGTGAAATCCAGAATAGGGCGGTCATCGGCGTCATAGACGAACGATCCCTTGGCGCGTTCGATGATGGCGGGCTCAAACGTGCCGCCATAGCGGATCAGGTGTTTTTTGGCGGCATCCCAGAATTTCGGATCGGTGTTGCGTGACATGATGGGCTCCCTGCATGCCTGTGTCTTTGGCTGATCCTGATGGTATCTGCTGGCAGGAAAGCCGTAAAATTGATAGTTATGGCATTCTAGTATTGGAAAAATTGATATGGTGCTGGTGCGGCGATGCAGACTTTGCTTGATCTCAAACTGCTTGCGACCTTTGTGCGGGCCGCGCATTCCGGCACGCTGAGTGCCACGGCCATTCAGGTCGGCCGCACCCAGTCAACCGTGACGATGCAAATCCAGCGGCTTGAAGAAACGCTGGGCCAAAGCCTGTTTCACCGAAGCGGCAGCGGGGTGAGCCTGACCGGGGCGGGGGAACGGTTTCTGGGCTATGCCGAACGGATTTTGCGCCTGCATGACGAGGCCGTTTCGGCCTTTTCCGACAAGGGCTTGCATGGCTCGATGGTGTTTGGCTGTCCCGAGGATTACCTGATCACGTTTTTCCCGGCCCTGCTTAAAAGCTTTGGCACCATCCACCCGGATGTCGAGATCAAGGTGGTATCGGCCCCAAGCCCGGAATTGAACCGCCTGCTGCATGCCAGCCAGATCGATATGGCGATCACCTCGACCCCGGAAATCCATGACCGGCACAAGATCGTGCGCACCGAACAGCTTGCCTGGGTCGGAAGCAAACCGACGCTGGAACTCCACGATTTCCCCGATGGTGCCATTCCGCTTGCGATGCCGGCCTCAAACGCCATGGATCACAAGGCGGCCTGTGATGCGATGGATGACGCAGGGATGCGCTATAAAATATCCTATGCCAGCAACAGCCTGACCGGCCTGATCGCGGTGGCGCGGTCCGGCCTTGCGATCAGCGTGATGATGCAAAAAGCCGTCCCGGCGGACCTTTACATCCTCAAATCCCCGATGCCCGCCTTGCCGCAACTGGGTTTGCAGGTTGTGACGTCAAACACCGCGCGCAGCCCGGCGATTAGTGCGTTTGGGGATCACATCCGGAATTTGCTGCCGTTCCTGTGATGGTGGATCAGTCGACCCGTCAGACCAGTTCGGTCAGATACTCCACCGGATGTTTCGGCTTCGCCCCTTCAAAGCGGGCGACCTGACAGCGGCAGGAATAGCCGGTGACGAGCATGTTATCCAGGCCCGTCTGATCGACTTTCTTTTTCCAGCTTTGGTCATAAAGCGCGCGGGATGTTTCCTGATGGCGGGTTTCGTGGCCGTAAACGCCAGCCATGCCGCAACATCCGGTTTTCTCGGTCGCGAGTTTGATGCCGAAGGCTTCGAAAATCTTTTGCCATTTGACGCTGACATCGGGGATCGATGTTTTTTCCGTGCAATGCGGGAAGAGGGTTGCCGGGGCCGTACCCCCTGCATTCCCGCCGCTTGCGGGCAGCGTGAGGCGGCCTTCGGCGATCTCGCCCGCCAGCCATTCATGAAACAGATGCACGCGGTAATCCGGGCGATCCGTACCAAGGCGCTGGGCATATTCCTGCCGATAGGTCAGCGTCACGCTGGCCTCAATCCCGATCAGGGGTACACCGGTTTTGGCCAGTCGGCCATAGACGATATCGTTTTGCTTTGCCTGATAATCAAAGCGTTTGAGGAAACCCTTTACATGCAAGGCCTTGCCATTCGGGCGATAGGGCGGCACGAAAACGCGGTAGCCGAGCTTCTGCAGAAGGTCGATATGGGCGATGAAAACATTGATGTCATAGTGGCTGGTGAAGCAATCCTGCAAAAGCACCACGGATTTGGCGCGATCCGCATCGGAGAGGGCCTCAAGATCGGCCAGTTTGAACGGGCCGATGCCGCGTTTGCGCAGGGCCGAACGCACGCTTTGGCGGCTGAGTTTCGGCAAATCGGTCAGGCCGATCAGGCTTTTGAAAATCCACGGCATCGGCGGGATGGATTGCAGGGCATTGAAAAGCAACGGCGCCTTTGCCATCAGCGGGGCGATGCTTTCAAGCTGTGCGATCACGTAATCCTTTACCGGCCGTTTGTAGCGGGTGTGATAGGCCTCAAGGAACCGTGATTTCATTTCCGGAATATCGACCTTGACCGGGCATTGCCCCGCACAGGCCTTGCAGGACAGGCAACCGGCCATGGCATCATAGACATCATGCGAGAAATCGCGTGCATTGATCACGGCGAGGTCCTGATTGCGCGGATCGGTGCCGACCGAAAGCTGCCTTATCCATTCACGGACAAGGCCCGCCCGGCCCTTGGGCGAATGAACGCGGTCGCGCGTGACCTTGTAGGACGGGCACATCGCATCCATCAGGTCCCAGTTAAAGCAGGCGCCGTTGCCGTTGCATCGCGTCGCGTTGAGATATTCATCGCGCAGCCTGTCTTCGATCTGGCGGTCAAGCTGGCCACGCATCGGGGCTTCGTCAATCGCGGTGATCGGGGTGTTTTTCGAATAGGGGGATGCGATCTTGCCGGGGTTTAATTGTCCTTCCGGATCAAAGGCTTCCTTGATGCGCTTGAGCACATCATAAAGCTCAGGGCCGAAATAGGTTGGGGAATATTCGCCGCGAAAACCCTTGCCATGTTCGCCCCAGATCAGGCCGTTATATTTTTTGGTCAGGTCAACGACCCTGTCCGATACACGGCGCAGGCGCGCTTCGTCCTGCTCGTCACACATATCAAGCAACGGGCGGACATGCAGACAGCCGACATCGACATGGCCAAACATGCCGTAATCAAGGCCTTCGGCATCGAGCAAAGCGCGGAATTCCGCGATAAAATCGGCAAGGTTTTCGGGGGGAACGGCGGTATCCTCGACAAAGGGGGTCGCGCGGCGTTTGCCTTCAAGATTGCCAAGCAATCCAACGGATTTCGCCCGGATTGACCAGATGGCGGCGATCTGCGTCGGATCGGTGGCCTGCACAAAGCCGATGGGGGCGTAATCCGCATCCGGGGTGGCCTCAAGATGGGCGCGCAGTTCAGCCTGTTTTGCCGCGACGTCTTCGGGCGTTTCACCAACAAATTCAACGACATTGAAGCCGCGGGTCGGCACAGTGCTATCCTCGGTCCCCAGCAGTTTGCCCAGCAGATGCCAGCTTTCATCCTGCTTTGCCAGCTCCATGACCTTGTCATCGATGCTTTCGATGGCGACCGGGTCAAACTGCACAAGGGTGCCGACATGGCGAAGCGCACTGTCAAAGCTGTCATAACGCACCACCGTGACCGCCTTGTGCTTTGGCAGGGGAATGACACGCAGCGTGATTTCCTTGACCATGCCAAGGCTGCCCTCGGCCCCGGCGATCAGGAAGCTTAAATTCATATCCCCTTGATCTGAAACGGCTTCCTTGAGGTTATAGCCCGTAAGCCCGCGATTCATTTCCGGGAAAATCGCGTTGATCTGATCCCGGCGCGGCATGATTTCATCGTGGATTTTGCGGTAAAGCCGACCGGTGCGGTCGTCACGCGCCATGATTTCGGCGGCGTCCGCGGCACTCATCGCATGGGTGCGGAAATCGGTGCCGTCGATCAGAACCGTGGTCATGTCATTGATATAATGGCTTGTTTTGCCATAAATCCGCGATCCCTTGCCGGAGCTATCGGACCCGATCATGCCGCCAATGGTCGCCCGGCTGGCGGTGGAAACGGCGGGCGGGAAGAAGAAACCATGCGGTTTGAGCCACGCGTTAAGCTGGTCCAGCACCACGCCGGGCTCGACATGGACCAGCCCTTTTTCGGCGTCAAAACCCAGTATGTTATTGAGATGCTTGGATGTATCAAGGGTGATGGTGTTGTTGAGCGACTGGCCGTTGGTGCCCGTACCGCCACCGCGCGGGGTGATTTTGACCTCGCTAAATTCCTCGCGCCCGGCCAGTTCCATCACCACATTGATATCATTGCGGTTTCTGGGCTGCAGGACGGCGGTTGGCATCACCTGATAGACGCTGTTATCGGTCGCATTGATCAGGCGGGACGGGAAATCGGCATGGATTTCACCGGCAAATTTCCCTTCTTTTTCAAGGGTTTTGAGGAAACCAAGTGTGAGACTGTCAAGCGACCGGTCCGGGGTCAGAACCGGCAGGCGGTTGAGCCGGGAAAAGCTGCGGCGGGCGGGTGTTGATCTGGCGGTTGATCTGGTGGTCGGGCTGGCGGTCGGGGCGGGCGCGGTCATGATGTCTCTCTGGTCTCTTTTTCGGCGCGCGGGCGGCGTCATTTGACCCATTTGACAGGAGGTGGATTAAATAGACAAATTTAAAATTCCGAAGGATTATTCATTTTTAGTGAATAATCCGATTTTTCAACCCGGTCGGAACCCGCATGCCGACCGTGCCGAGGGGGCAAAAAAGGGCTCCGGGGTCGGTTTTGTTAAAGTCATATTATATGATTAAAATGGATTTGGTATAAATTATACCGCCGTTCTGGCGCGCAAATGGTCCCGATCCATCAGGAAACCTGCGGCGTTCAGAGCTTTGAGGCGCTGTCGGTGCGGGAAATTATAAAAGTCTTATCATATGATTTTTATTTATGCTGTCTGAGCCACATTTTCGCCCCGGGCTCTGGTCCTGATTCTGGTCCTGTCTCCAACTCTGGCCCGTTCCCGTCCCGACATTTCCGCGAAGTGAAATCGGGCGGCGGGTTCGGTGGCGATTTTAGTCGATGCGGCACAAAGGACTGGATTCCCGCCTGCGCGGGAATGACCGGGGTGGTGGGATTGACCGTGCCGCGCCTTACAGACGGAACCGGTTGCGCAAACCAAGGCCGATCAGGAACAGGAAGATGAAACTGAGCGCGCCTTGGGTGATCATGAGGGCATTGACCCATGAGCCGGGGTCCGTGCCATAAAGCGCCGTTAGCGCATCTTCGCGCAAATCTCGTGATTGCGGGAGAAACGGTAGGCTGTTGCTGGCGGATAGCAGGGCTGCCTGTGCCCAACCTGCCCACCCGGCGGCGGATGTTTCTGTCGCCAGTGTTTTATACAGACCCATGCTGGCGGCGGTGAGCACGATAAGGGCGGCAAAGGGCCGCAGGATATTCTGGCCGTAGTCGCTGAATGCACTAAAGGCCATGTCAAGAACCGAGCCAAACCAAGAGGTTTCTATCCAGCGTTTCGCTCGGTTTTCATCGGCGGAAAATCGCAGGGCGGCCTGATGGTCCTTGTTGGTTTCGGCGATTTCTTTGAGGCGGCGTAGGCGTGCGCCGTCCTGCGGGTCTTCTGCCATGCGGGAGAGTTTTGGGGGCCAACCAAGTTTCGGCGATATGCGCGGGAGTTTGACATTCAGGTCGCTGAGTTCGACCTGATGTGAGGATCGGGTGGCGCGCAGATCCGGGATGATGGTTAGATTACCTTGAAGAGTAAGCGGGCCGTCAAAAGATGCGCTGTGCAGATTGAAGGATTTTAAACTAGAGGCAGAGGAGGGAAGGGCGAAAATAGCTCGGCCTTTGATTGATAATTCTTTGGCTTGAATATGTCTTAATTCAACGGATTCAGGGTTAAAGTTTAAGTTGTTGATCTTCACCTGACGGAAGCTTATTTCTCCGCTGCCGAATGTGGTTCCGGGGAAGTGCACGTCGCTGTTTAGGAACGAGGCTCGATAGAAGTGCAAGAAGCCGTTGCCGAAAGTGATGTAAGCGAAGTCCACATTGCCGTTGCCGAAAGTGGTATAAGCGAAGTCCACGTTGCCATTACCGAAAGTGGCCCAAATGAAGCTCACATTGCCATTACCAAAAGTAGCAAAAGAGAAATCCAAATGGCCTTCGCCAAATTTGGCAAGAGAAAAGTCCACGAGGCCGTCGCCAAAAATGGCAGAAGAAAAATCCACGAGGCCGTCGCCAAAATGGTAACCTGAGAAGGAGAGGTTTCCTTTAGGGTCCCGTTTGCTTGAGAAATCGACACCGGCAAAGCTGATATCCCAGCCTGGATGTTGATCAATCCAAGAGTTCCAAGCGTCTCGACCTTGACGCCACAGTTTGAGGGCTGCTTCGCCTTCCAACTTTTGTCTTGCCGGTATCGCTTCTTCCGTCATATCCCTGAATTCATTCTCTGTTTTGCGTAGGTGCAGTTGGGCACCAGAATGCCCTTTAAAGTAGCGTTTGGCGATATAAAACCGGTGTCGTTGGGAGAGGTTTTGCCGTCGGCAAGCTCATCCCCTATCCGTTATTCCGGGCGAAGACCCGGAATCCATTGGGCTGCGGGTTCAGTGGTGATTTTTGCGGATGCGGCACGGAGGACTGGATTCCCGCGTTCGCGGGAATGACGGGGTGGTGGGGCGTGGTGAGGCTTGCCGTTCCGTGTTGTGCCGTGGTGTGGGGCGGCGTGGTTTGGGGCGGTTTGGCGGCGGGGTGCGTGGGTGCGTGCAGGAATAGCTGCACAATCGGCGCGTTACCCGTTAGTGTTGCAGTCCGGTCAACCAGTTAGCGGATGAAACATGCTGTCTTCCATCAGTTTGCGCCATATGCGGGTTTTTGTTGCGGTCGCCGATCATGGCACCTTTACCGCCGCGGCGGAGGTTTTGGGGCTGACGCCGTCGGGATTGACGGCGACGATCCGCCAGTTCGAGGATGTGGCGGGCACCCCGCTTTTTGATCGCACGACGCGACAGGTGACGTTGAGTGCCACGGGGGCGCGGTTTTTACCCACGGCACGCCGGTTGATCAGCGAGTTTGAGGAGGCGCTTGGCGATCTGGATGCGCTGTCCAAGGGCATTGGCGGGACGATCCGCATTGCGGCTGCCCCATCGGTCCTGACCCGTATTCTGCCCGGTGTGATCAGCCGGTTTGTGGGGGAACATCCCGACGCACGGCTTCGCCTGGACGAGCTTAACGCGGGCGAGGTGCATGAGGCGGTGGCGCGTAACGAGGCGGATTTTGGCATTGCCGGGGAATGGCATGCCCTGCCCGATATTGCGTTCAGCCCGCTGTTTTCCGACCGGTTCGGGGTGCTGTGCCGCCCGACCCATGCCTTTGCCAAACGCAGCGCGATTGCGTGGTCGGAACTGGCCGATCAGGCGTTTGTCGGGCTGGGCCCGGAATCGGGCACACGCGCCATGATGGCGGCACAGGGAAGCTTTGCCGGTGAAGCGGGGGGCGCTGGTGGCGCTGGTGGTGCCACTTATGCCGGTGTTGACCCGGCGGAGGTCGCGGCATCGCCTGCGATAAAGCGGGCCGCGGCCCTTGGCCTGCCCGAGGCGCAAAAGGCCTTGCGCCGGGCGAATGCCAGCGAACGGGCGATTGAACGGGTGGCGAAGGCAAACCTTGCCAAGCGTGCGGAGGACGCCAAAAACGGAAGCCGTGCGGCGGACGGATCGGGCAGCACCATGATCGACCCGATCGCGCAATTGCGCCCGATTGTCGAAACATCCAACACGATCACGCTGGCCGCGATGGTGGCCGAAGGGGTGGGGATCACGGTCCTGCCGGAACTGGCAGCAAGGGTGGCCGACCTTGCCGCACCCGGCAAACTGGCCTTCGTGCCGCTGTGCGAGCCCATCCGCAAACGCCCGATTGGCATCATCACCCGCCAAAGCAGAAGCCTGTCCCCGATTGCGCGGATCTTCCTTGCGATGGTGATCGAACAGGCGCCCAAAATGGATTTGCCTGCGGCGATTGAGTGGGGGTGAGTTTTTCTTACATGTCGTCCCTTTTTGGGGGGGGGAGAGGGTAAGGCTTACGCGTCACGATATCCTTCCGGTGATGAAGTACTTAATCTTGCTACTTCATCCAGCCTTTCTTTGCATTTTTCAACTGCTACCAAATCCCTGCTAATAGCTTTGTCGGTAATTTTTAGTTCTAAGCAGCGCTTTTCAATCTGTAGGTCGAAGTAATCTTTTCTAGTTATCTGTGAGAGGAACCTCTCGGCATCAACCCAGCGTCCTTCTACAACAGCATGTCGAGCTTGAAGTTGAAAAGCGTCAAAGTGCCTGTTAACTGCATTAGAGAATTCAACGGTTGCAGGTAGTAGAGAAGCATCTCCAGCTTCAATTCTTACTGCGCATTCTAGTAATTGACAGCTCAATTGGTTCACTTTTGGGGCATCTCGTGCTATCTTGAGTTCTTCTTGCGCCAGATCAAGTTTCATTTCCCGAAGATATCTACCAGCCCGAAATAATGGAACTTCACCGTATTCATCGCCGCCGGGTTTGAGCGTTGCTTCAAGTTCAGTTGCTTCTGTGAAAAGTCGGAGTCCTCGAAGTGCCCTTATTTTAAGGATGAGAAGTCCTGTTTCTCGTTGAATTTGGTTTTTTCCAAGCTGGTTTAGGGTTTCCAGTGCTTCAGAAAATTTTTGATTCCTAATATAAGCTTTGGCAAGAAGTCGGATATTTCTCAGCTTAAAGTGTTTAAGTGATAGGGATTGGCGCAGATTTTTAATGGCGGCGTCCATATCTCTGCTAACATGAAATTCGTAACTTCCTCTCAAGTAGTAAACACTGGGAAGGGCGTTTCTTTCCATGAAATCTATGATGTCTTTTGGGAAAATTCCCGCCCTAATTGCACTATCTCCCCCGGTAAATAATATTTGCTCAATAGCATCATCAGATACTCTCATTGTCATCGCTAGTTTAGATGTTTTATAAATTGAGGCAAATTCCTCCCTGTTATTTCCTTTTATCGACCTTGCCCGATCAAATTGGCTCCTGACAATAGCAAGAAGAGAAGAGCTTGTTAGCAGGTTTGATAATTCCTCAGGTATTTCTCCTGATGTTTCTATCGCGGCAATGAGTAACGCACTAACAAGTTGAGAGTCCATTTCTCCGTGTTCTATATTTTCTTCTATTTTTGATCTTACTTTAATAAGTAAAGGTTGAGAAAAGCTCTGTAGATTAGTTCGGGAATGAGTTGCTACCATATCAGGACAGCTAAAGTATTCTGCGTCTACTGATTGGAGTAATGAAAAATCAATTAGCTCCCATATCTCGTTTGATAGGGTTTTTTCTTCTATTTCAAGTACTTGATGGATCATTCTGAAAGAAAGTTTCGGGAATACACCTAGTAATGATATTATTTTTATTTGCGTTTCGTTGAGTATTTCTCCGCTAAAAATAGATTTTAATGCTTTTGCCTGAAAAGCCATAATTGGGTCAGGGTTTGCTGTTAATGTATCCGCATTTCGGCCTGCGTTTAATAACAGTGCTGTATGATGTGCGGTGGCAGGATGGCCCCCAATCAATCTCGATAATATCTCTACTTTTTGAGAGTCATAGTACCTTGGAGTGACTATGTTATTTAAGAGCACTTGAATCGCTGTTTGGGATACTTCATTAATTGCAAACTGAGCGATATTTGCTCTTCCTGCTATTTCGTCATCTGGCAGGCGCCTCTCGGAAACGTATATCACTCTCAAGCCTGTTTGCTCTGTCGTGATTCTAAAAAACTCATTGAGCCACGGCTTGAGTTGTATGCTCCTATCCCGAAGCCCCCACCTAGTTTTAAACACTATTGGTTGATTTATTTCAGACCAATGATCCACCTGTAGGGCGATGGCTTTGGCTTGTTCTTCTGGCGAGAGGGGGCTGAATCTTTGTATTTGTTCTGCTAGATCGGACTTCGACATAATGCCATCAAGGTCTTCTTTTAGCGCGATATAAAAATCTACGGCCTCTGCCATATCCGGTAAGTCGAATATGGGGCCTCCTTGCCGCATCATCGAAAATGAACGAGAAATTATTTTACTGGCAACAGTCGTTCTTCCCATCCCCGGGATTCCAGATAGTACGATGTGCTGTAGTGGTCGGCCATGTTTTGGTAGCGCCTGTATTGTCGAGAGGTGAATGTCGTCAAGTATTTCTTCTCTTCCAACTATTTTGCTTTTGTTTTGTGTTATATTTTTGTTTAGTATGTGTAAAATGGATCTTGATATGTCAGATATGGTATATTGTTCAGTTGTTGTCATGTAAGACTTCATCCAATCTGGTAGAGAATTATGTGTCTCTCCATTTATTGGGCAAACGAGTATTCTATTTTTCTTTGATTTAATGTTTTCTATTTCTGCTAGGTTGACCTCGAATTCAACCCAAGAATTTTTGGTGTTTGGTGAATGAAATAAAACAAAGATACCGCTCTCCGAGATTCCTCTCTTCATTTCCTCTGTGAACCCACCACCAGGATTAATTGTTTTGATGTCGTAAAATGTACCAGAAGCATCAAGTCTTTTATAAATTTGGTCGACTAGTGATTTGTCTTTGCTAGAGTGAGATAAAAAAACATTTCCATTCATTTTTTATGCTCCAATATATGTTTAAATATCTATTAGACTGCGGAATTTGAAGGAAGGAGTAAAGATAAATCTGCTTTACCTTCACATGGGTCAAAATACCATCTCCTGACCGTACAATCACGAATTTAGTCTGAGTTCTTTTTAGCGATAGCCTTTTAACCCCTCCAAACTGGTAATTCTTCGCATGTGCAACATATCATGAGGGTGGGCGTGGCCCGCGAGTGAGATGGCGCAGGAGTTGGCATGAGCGAGAGTGCGAAGAAACCGACGGCGAAGAACAAGACCAACGGCAACGGGAACGGCAAGGCCAAGAAGCCGCGCAAGCATATCAGTCTGGCGTTGCAGGGGGGCGGGTCGCATGGGGCGTTTACGTGGGGGGTGCTTGACCGGCTGCTTGAGGATGAGGAAATCACGGTTGAGGCGATTTCCGGGACCTCGGCGGGGGCGATGAATGCCGCGGTGGTGACGTCGGGCTTTGCCAAGGGTGGTTATGAGGGCGCACGGATCGACCTTGAGACATTCTGGCGCGCGGTATCGGAAGCCGCCCGGTTCAGCCCGCTTCAGCGCAGCCCGATTGATATCCTGTTTGGCAACTGGTCGCTTGAAAACTCGCTGGCTTATATGTGGCTTGATATGAGTGCGCGGGTGTTTTCGCCCTATGACCTGAACCCGGCGGGGGATAATCCGCTGGCCGCGATCTTGAACGAGGTCGTCGATTTCAGGGCGCTTAATGAAAGTCCGGCCAAGCTTTTTGTCACCGCGACCAATGTTGAAACCGGGCAGGGGCGGGTGTTTCGCAACCCCGATATCACGGTCGATGTGCTGCTGGCGTCGGCCTGTCTGCCGACGATTTACAAGGCGATCGAGATTGACGGGGTGCCGTATTGGGACGGCGGATATTCCGGCAATCCGAGCCTTGGGCCGCTGGTGCGCGAATGCGGATCGGATGATACGGTTTTGGTGCAGATCAATCCGGTCAAACGTCCCGGTGTGCCGAAAACATCGCGCGAGATTGCCAATCGTCTGAACGAGGTATCGTTCAATAGCAGCCTGATGAAAGAGCTTCGGATGATTTCGATCCTGCGAAAGGACATGCCCGACCATGCGTGTGAAGCCAGCAAATGGGGGGCGATGCGGATGCATTGCATCGCAAGCGATGTGATGCTGGAGCTTGATCAATCCTCCAAACTCAACGCCGAATGGGATTTCATGACCATGCTGCGCGACAAGGGGCGCGAGGCGGCAGCGAAATTCTTGCGCAAGCATCGGCGCGATATTGGCGAACGGCCGACACTGGACCTTGATCTGTTTGCGCCGGATTGACGGGGAATTTGGCGGGGTTTGAGGTTGCGGCACGAAAGGCTGGATTCCCGCGTGCGCGGGAATGACGGGGTTGGGGAATGTTTTTTCCATCCGTTCGTCACTCCCGCGAAGGCGGGAGTCCATGGGGCTGCGGGCTCGGTGGCGGGGTTTGAGGGTGCGGCACGGAGGACTGGATTCCCGCCTTCGCGGGAATGACGGTTTTTTTTGGGTATGGCTTTTCCATCCGTTCGTCACTCCCGCGAAGGCGGGAGTCCATGGGGCTGCGGGCTCGGTGGTTGGGTTTGAGGTTGCGGTGCGGAGGACTGGATTCCCGCCTTCGCGGGAATGACGGGGGTGGGCGGGCTTGTTTTGTGGCGCCGGGCGGGTCCTCTCGCGCTGCTCGCCAAGCTGTGATCGGGGCTTGATTTCCGATTATCGACAAAGCCGTTTACACCGGATGGAAAGATCAATCCGGAGATAAGCAGATGTTGAAATCGGTTGTTATGGGTGGCGGGATTGCGATGGCGATGCTGGCGGGGTTTGCCGCCCCGTCGCAGGCCGCCCCAAAGGTTATCGAAATCACGCAGGTGCCCTGCCAGTTTCTGGAGCCCGAGGGCACCAACCATCATTACACCAGCACCAAGAAAGCCGATTGCGTCGCGATCAACAAGGAAAGCGGTGATGCGCGGGTGGAAAAGGCTGGTGAAATGACGCTCGCCCCCGGTGATTACATTTTCCGGGTGGCCAATGATGGTGTGCCCTACGAGGTCGGTTTCTGGCTGCGTGACAAGGATTACGACTGGACCGACAAGATATTGAGCCAGAAGATTTCGGTGTCGGGTGGCGGCCTTTTGCAGGGCAAGACCAAGGATTATGCCGTGACGCTTGAGCCCGGTGAGTATCTTTATAGCTGCCCGCTTAATACCACGCCCAATTACAGGCTTGTGGTGAAGTAACGATTTTTTGCCTCCTCCCTGAAAAACTGATTGGCAGGTTTCCCGTCTCCCCCCTGATCAGATGATCTGTGACGTTTTATGGTGATCTGCCGACCTGACCCGCATGTGCCCCCACACATGCGGGTTTCTTTTGGGCGGGTTTCTTTTTTGCGGGTTTTCTTTGTTTGCGCGAGATAAGGCGCAGGCGTAGTCTGAGCCCCGCCATCATCAACAACGCCCCGGATCGAGATGCCCCAAAGCGAGCTTGCAAAAATGAAGGCAGGGCAGTGGTATAGCTGCCTTGACCCGGAATTGGACGCCATGCGGGCACGTGCCCATGAGGCGGTGCATGAACACAGCATCCTGCCGCCGTCTGATCGCGGCAATATCGCGCCAAAGCTGCGTGCGCTGTTTGCGCAATGTGCCGAAGACGCGCGGATCGAAACACGGTTTCATTGTGCCTATGGGGTCAATATCCACCTTGGGCGCGATGTGTTCATCAATGTCGGCTGCACGATCCTTGATACGGCTTCGGTGATCATCGGTGATCATTCAATGCTGGGTCCGAATGTGCAGATTTACTGCGCGCAGCATCACAAGGACCCGGAGCTTCGAAAGCAGCATCTTGAAATCGCCCTGCCGGTGACGATTGGCCGGAATGTCTGGATCGGTGGTGGTGCCATCATCCTGGCCGGGGTCAGCATCGGCGATGATGCGATTGTCGGCGCGGGTGCGGTGGTGACGAGGAATGTTGCACCGGGCACAACGGTTGTTGGCAACCCGGCGCGGGTGATGGGTGGACAGGGGCAATCCCTATCGCAGGTGTGAGCGCGCGGTTGGCGCAAGGCGCAGGATTTCGCGCGGGCGCCATAGCCATTGATCAAGTTCGGATGCCAGATGATTTTGCCAGTCCGGGTGGCTGGCGAGCCGATCGGAGAAGGTGGCGTAACCCGATGGGCTGTCAAAGCGGGCCAGCCAGACAAAGACGGTTTCGCCTTCGCGGACCGGCAGGCGGGGGAAGCTGTTGGGCGCGGTTTCGCTGATCAGTTCGGCCAGAATATCCGCCCCGCAATCGCGCAAGGTCGGGCGTAGTTTTTCAGCAAAGAAAGCGGCGAATTCGGAAGCCCGGCCGGGGGCGAGTGCGCAGATGCTGGCCTCGACAAAGCCGGTTGCCGGGATGCCGTCCGTTATTGCCGGGCGGGGGCGCGCGGGTGTGGCAAAGCCGGTGGTGGCATGGGCCGGGCGCAGCAGCAGGACATTATCGGAATTGACCATGGTGCCATTGGCCGCATCACAATGCTGCGCCCAGACGGGGCCGGTATAAAATGCGCCAAGGGCCTTGGCGCGATCATCCATATCGGCAAAGCCGCGCAGCCAGGCGAAGCTGTTGGCGTCATCAAGGTCGCGGAACTGACCGATGACGGACATGCCGCAGGCTTCCTGGCTTTCGATGAATTCACGATCAAACAGATCGATCAGGGCCTGCCGCGTGCCGGGTTTCAGGCGGTAACGGCGCAGTTCGATGATGCTGGTATGCATGGTTTTGGACCTTGGTTATAAAACAGGATGAATGACCTGTTTTGATTAACAGGATGTTTGTCCTGTTTTGTCAAGCTGCGATAGGATAGGAAGGCAAAAGGATATGCCCAAATCTGTCAGGAGATCACCGATGAGCGCGTCCAAGAGATCACCAGCAAGCCCGGTGCGTTCACGCAGCAATGACCCGGAAGGCATGCGCAACCGCATTCTGGATGCGGCGTTTGAGGCCTTTGTCACGCGGGGCTATCACGCGACCGCGATGAACGACATCCGGGATCTGGCCGGGGTGAGCGGCGGGGCATTCGCGCATCATTTTCCCAGCAAAAAGCAGCTTGGCCTTGCGGTTCTGAAGGAACGGGTTGCCGATGCGGTGATGCAAAGCTGGATCGCACCGGTGCAGCAGGCAGCCACCGCCAAGGAAGGTATCCTTGCAGTGATGACGGCGATCATTGAAGAGTTGTCGGCCAAGGCCAAAGTCACCGGTTGCCCGCTTAACAATCTTGCGCACGAGCTTTCGGGCGGGGATCGGGATTTTCAGGTGGCCTGTGCCGCGGTTTTTGATCGCTGGCAAGATGGGATTGCGAAGGCCCTGATGCGCGATGGTGCTGTGGATGAGGCGGCGGAAGCAGGGCGGCTTGCCGGGTTTGTCATCGCATCCTATTCCGGGGCGATGGCAATGGCCAAAAGCCGACAGGATGTTGGCGCGCTTTGCGATTGCCGGGCGATGTTCGACCGGATGATCCCCTGAACCGTTGCGCTACTGGCCGGAAGCGATGATCAGGCGCAGACGGTTGGCAGGTCATATTCACCGCGAATGCGGGTCAGGCCTTCGACGAGTTCGCGACGCCGCGCCTCGGCACCCGTGGTGTCATCGATTTTGGGATCGGCGGCGATGATGTCGGGGTAAAGGCCGCGTGCGGTGTCTTCCCGTGCCTGATCGGAATAGGTGATGGCTTCGAGCCACAAACCGGCAAGCGCGTAATCCGCATTGGGTGACCCGGTTGCGGTGGCGGCATTTGACAGGGCGGTTGCGTGATCGCATTTGGCAAGAGCCGTCAGTCCGGCAAAGGCATCATCGCCGATTTTGGCGCGGATGCGATCCTGCTTTTCCTGTTGGGCGGCCCTGAAGGTTTCTTCCTGCTGCGCATCGGCCGCGGCCCCCGAAATTGCCCCGGCGGTTGCCCCGGCAGCCACCCCGTAAACGGTGGAGCGTGCCGCGGCCTCGACCGGGTTGCCGCCAAAGATCGCGGCGGTCACAAAGCCGCCGACCGCGCCCGAAATCGCGCCGACCCCGGCACCGCGCCCGGCATATTCACCGGTTTTCCCCGTGCAGCCCGAAACGGCAAAGGCAAGGACAAGTGCAGTTGCGGGGGCAAGAAAGGGAAAGCGCATCGGGGGGCTCCTGATCATTGGAATTGTCTTGGCCGAGGTTACACCGGAACACCGGGCAAGGGGAAGGCAAAGCGGGGAGGACGTGGCGCGGAAGCCCTGTTAACGGCAAGCCTATACGGGAAAATCTGGCGCAATCGGTCGATATGAGAAGTGGCAGTTTTCCGCCAATGTAAACGTTTCAAACATTCATAAAACGGAAACAAATGCGTTATCAGACTGACTTGTAATTTCCGTATGGTGGGGGCGTTACAGGAGTTCTGGTATGTCGTCAAAACCCACCATGCGCGATGTGGCGCGTAAATCCGGTCTTTCGATTGCGACCGTGTCACGCGTGATCAATTACCCCGGCGAGGTTCCGGCGGAGACGGCCGAAATCGTGACCGCGGCGATGCGATATCTGAATTACCGGCCCAACATCAATGGCCGCCGGTTGAAGATGACCCATACCCGCACGGTGGGCGTTCTGGTGCCGACCCTTGCCAACCCGGTTTTTGCGACATCTGTGCAGGGGATCGAGCAGGAAGCCAATCAAGAGGGGCTTACGGTTCTTCTGACATCCTCGAATTACGATCCCGAACGCGAAATGGGGGCGGTTTCAGCGCTTTTGAACAATCGCGTCGATGGGTTGATCCTGACCCTTGCCAATGCAGACAACAATCCGGTGGTGGATTTGCTGCTGGCCGAGAAAATCCCGTTTGTGTTGCTGTTTAACCAGCCGGAACGCGCCGACATTGCCGCGATCAGTGTTGATAACGCCAAGTCGGCCTTTGACATCACCAACGCGATGATTGCCAAGGGGCACCGGTCGCTTGTGATGGTGGCGGGCCAGTTTGAAAGTTCGGACCGGTCGCGCCAGCGCTATGACGGGTTTTGCCGGGCGCTGGATCAGGCCGGGATTGAGAAAAAGCATCTGGTGCAGGTGCGGTTTGGTGAAACCGACCTGGTGGAGCCATTACGCGATCTGCTGTTGGGGCCGGATGCGGTCACGGGGATTGTCTGTTCGACCGACATGCTGGCGATTGCCGCGATCAGCGCGTGCCGGGCGCATGGGTTATCGGTGCCCGGTGATGTTTCGGTTGGCGGTATTGACGGAATTTCGGTGGGTGGGCTGATCACGCCAAAGCTGTGTTCGGCAGTTCAACCCACCCAGGAGATGGGCCGGCAGGCGCTTGCATTCCTGCGCGGCCTGATCAAGGGGCAGACAAACCCGCAGAGTTTGTTGCTGCCTCATCATCTAAGCGACGGGGACTCCATTGGATCAATCCGAGGATCATCCCGACGCCGTTCATCAACCCGAGTATAGGAAGATCAAAAGTGCGTTTCAAACAACTTGTCATGGGTGCGGCGTTTGCTGTTGCGGCTGCGCAGCCCGCCTTCGCCGAAGATGTTGCGATTTGCTATAACTGTCCGCCGGAATGGGCCGATTGGGGCGGGCAGCTTAAAAACATTGCGCGCGACCTTAAGATCGATGTTCCGCAGGATAACAAGAATTCCGGTCAGACGCTGTCGCAGCTTCTGGCGGAAAAGGATAATCCGGTTGCCGATGTTGCCTATTACGGGGTTTCGTTTGGCATCAAGGCCAAAGAGGAAGGCGTTGTTGCCGATTACAAACCGGCCAATTTCGACAAGATCCCGGACGGCCTGAAAGATCCGGAAGGCGCGTGGTTTGCCATTCATTCCGGCACGATTGGCCTGTTTGTGAATACCGAAGCCCTTGGCGGGGCGCCGGTTCCGCAAAGCTGGTCGGACCTTCTGAAGCCGGAATACAAGGGCATGGTGGGCTATCTTGACCCGTCAAGCGCGTTTGTCGGTTATGCCGGTGCGGTTGCGATCAACCGGGCGATGGGCGGGTCGCTTGACGATTTCACGCCGGGGATCGAGTTTTTCAAGAAGCTGAAGGCAAACGATCCGATCGTGCCGAAACAGACCGCCTATGCGCGGGTTCTGTCGGGCGAAATTCCGATCCTGATCGATTATGATTTCAATGCCTATCGTGCGAAATACAAGGACGAGGCGAGTGTGGCCTTCGTCATCCCGTCTGAAGGTACGGTTGCCGTTCCTTATGTCATGAGTCTCGTGAAAAACGGGCCGCATGCCGATAACGGCAAAAAGGTTCTGGATTATGTGATGTCGGATGCCGGACAGGCCCATTGGGCCAATGCGTTCCTGCGCCCGGTGATTGCATCGGCGATGTCGCCGGAAGCCTCCGAAAAGTTCCTTCCGGCCGCGGAATATGAACGTTCCCAGCCGGTCGATTACGCCAAAATGGCCGAAGTTCAGGCCGGTTTTGGCGAGCGTTATCTGTCCGAGGTGCGGTAAGTGTCGTCGGTTGAACATATCAAAGAGGGGCGTTCGCGCCCTTCTTTCCCGCCATTTTTCATGTCGTCTTTATTCGGGCGGGCAACACCGGGGGCGGGAAGCCCGGCCATTCTGGCATTGCTGATGTTGCCCGGCCTGATCATTGTCGCGGCGTTTTTCATCATTCCGATGGCGCTGGTGGCGATGCGGGTGGCGGATGGCCCCGACGGGCTTGCGACCTATTTCGTGATCCTGACAAATGATCGGTATCTGGCAAGCCTGATCCAGACGCTTGTGATGTCGGCGGGGGTTACGGTGACGGCCCTTGTGCTGTGCGGGATTTGCGGGCTGTTTCTGGTGCGTAACCGGTTTGCCGGGCGCAATGTGATTACGGCCCTTTTGACCCTGCCGCTCTCGTTTCCGGGGACGGTGGTTGGTTTCATGGTGATCATGCTGGCCGGGCGGCAGGGCGTGATCGGATCAATCACGGATGCGCTTTGGGGCGAGAAGATCGTCTTTGCCTATGAGATCACCGGGTTGTTTGTCGGCTATCTTTATTTTTCGATCCCGCGGGTGATTTTAGCCGTGATGGCATCGGCCGAGAAGCTTGATCCGCAGCTTGAAGAAGCGGCCCGGTCGCTGGGCGCGCCGACATGGCGGGTGGTCAGGGATGTGATCCTGCCGGGGCTTATGCCCGGTCTTGTGTCGTCGGGTGCGATCTGTTTTGCGACCGCGATGGGGGCGTTTGGCACGGCCTTTACGCTGGCGACCGATATCGATGTTCTGCCGATGGTGATCTATACCGAATTTACCCGAAACGCCAATATCGCGGTGGCCGCAGCACTTAGCATCGCGTTGGGCGCGATGACATGGGCGGTTCTGGCTGCGGTGCGGGTTTTCGTTGGCAATGGTGCGACATCGGGCACCGGTGGGGGAGCGTGATCATGCGGCGTGACTGGAAATTTTACAGCCAGCTTGGCCTGACGATTGTGCTGTGCCTGTTTATCGTGGTGCCGGTGGTGATGTCGGCCCTGGCCGGGGTGACGGTCAATGTGTTCAAGGGGCTATCGTCGGGGCTTACCCTGCGCTGGGTGTTTGAGGTCTGGGACCTTTATGCGCAAAGCATCCTGCTGTCGCTTGGCATTGCGATGGCGTGCCTTGTGGTGACATTGGTGGCGGGTGTGCCGCTGGCCTATGTGCTGGTGCGACGGCCCAGCCGGATGATGCGGCTGTTTGAGGAATTGCTGACACTGCCGGTAGCCATACCGGGGCTGGCATTGGCGCTGGCGTTGCTGATTACCTATGGCGGGGTTAGCGGGTATCGGTCGAGCTGGCTTTTCATCCTGACCGGGCATGTTTTGTTTACCCTGCCATTCATGGTGCGCTCTGTCGCGGCCGTGATGGCGGCGATGGATATGAAGATGCTGGAAGAAGGGGCGGCAAGCCTTGGTGCCGGGTTCTGGCGGCGGTTCTTTGGTGTCATCGTGCCCAATGCCAAGCCGGGTATTCTGGCAGGTGCGCTTATGGTGGTGACGTTATCCATCGGGGAATTCAACCTGACCTGGATGCTGCATACGCCGCTTACCAAAACATTACCAGTCGGCCTTGCCGATGCCTATGCATCGATGCGCCTTGAGATCGGCAGTGCCTATACCCTGATTTTCTTTGTTTTGATCATGCCGTTGCTGATTGCGATGCAGGCACTTGCCGACCGGGGCAAGCGCGCATCCAGACGCATCGATACGGCGGAGGATACGTTATGAGTACGCAGATCAGACTTCGCAATTGTGCGAAAACCTTTGCCGATGGCACACGCGCACTGGCCCCCTTTGACCTGACGATCGAGGGCGGGGAAACGATTGTTTTGCTGGGCCCGTCGGGATGCGGCAAGACAACGATTTTGCGCATGATTGCCGGGCTTGAATTTTCTGACGCGGGCGGTGTGATCAGCTTTGACGGGGATGATGTCACCCGCCAGTCGATTGAAAAACGCCGGGTCGGCATGGTGTTTCAGTCCTATGCCCTGTTTCCCAATATGACGGTGGCGGAAAACGTTGCCTATGGGCTTAAGGGGCATGGGGTACCCAGCGCGGAACGTGATGCCCGCGTCGATGCGATGCTGGAAATGATGCATATCGATATGCTGGCGGACCGGCGGATTGATCAGCTTTCGGGTGGGCAGCGCCAGCGTGTGGCACTGGCGCGTGCGATTGCGGTGCAGCCGCGTGTATTGTTGCTGGACGAACCCCTGACCGCGCTGGATGCGAAACTGCGCGTGCGGTTGCGCACCGAGATCAATGCGCTGTTGCGCAAGCTTGGCATTACGGCGGTTTACGTGACCCACGATCAGGAAGAAGCCATGGCGCTGGGGGATCGGATTGTGGTGATGCAAAAGGGCGAGATCGCCCAGATCGGCACCCCGCGCGAGATTTACCGCAAGCCGCAAAACCCGTTTGTTGCCGATTTCGTCGGAGCGGCCAACCGGATGACAGGGCAGATGCGCGACGGGCGGCTGCATATCGGCGCCCATGTTTTTGATGCGGTCGATGCGTTTGATCCGCGCCACGGGGCGATTATCGATCAGGGTGCGGTGGAGCTTTATTTCCGGGCGGACGGGCTTTCGCCCTGCGATCTGGACGAGGCGCATTTTACCGGCCGGGTCGAGGCGGTGTCGTATCTGGGTGAACGGTTGCGTCTGACCGTGTCGGGGATTGGCCCGCAGGCGGTGACAATCGATACCCATGCCGATGACGTCATTGAAGCCGGGGCGGATGTGCATTGCCGGGTCAATGCCGACCGGCTGACGGTTTTCCCCGCTGTTGCGGCCCATTCATAAAAGCAAAAGAAAGAAATCAAAGAAAATGCTGATTGCACAATTGACCGACCTGCATATCGGGGCGGGCCGCAGGCTTGCCTATCGCAAGGTGGATACCGCAGGCGCGCTTGAAAAGGCGGTTGCCCATGTGATGGCGATGGTGCCGCGCCCGGATGTGGTGCTGTTTACCGGCGATATCGGGGACCTTGGCGACCAGCAAGAATATGCGCTGGTGGCGGAAATCCTTGAAAAGCTGACGATCCCCTATTTCATGGTGCCGGGGAACCATGACCGGCGCGGGCCGCTTCGCGCGGCCTTCCCTGATGCAACCCCGGTCAAAGGGACGACGGCATTCGTCAATTATGTTGTCGATGATTTTCCGTTGCGCCTGATCGCGCTTGATACGCTTGACGAGGGCAAGCCGGGTGGCGTTCTGGGGAAGGCACAGCTTGACTGGCTGCGCGATGTGCTTCTGGACGGAACGGGGCGCGATTGCGCGATTTTCATGCATCATCCGCCGATCCGGACCGGTATTGCCCATATGGATGCGCAAAATCTGGGCGAGGGGGCGGAAGAACTCGCGGCAATCGTTTCGGTGCATCGTGACCGGATCAAGGCGATTTTCTGTGGTCATGTGCATCGTCCGATCCATACGATCTGGGCCGGGGTGCCGTTGATGATCGGGCCATCGGTCGCCCATCAGGTGGCGTTTGATTTACGCGCCGATGGACCATCGGCCTTTGTCATGGAGCCGCCCGCGATGCATTTGCATGTGTGGGATGCTGCGCAGCACAGCCTGATGACGCATCTGGCCTATCTTGACCGGTATGACGGACCGCATCCGTTTTTCGGACCGGATGGGAAGCTGATTGTTTGACCTGTTTGGCGGCAGTTTTTGCGCTTCTTTCTGCCTCTATGCGGATGTGGCGCGGAGGACTGGATTCCCGCCTTCGCGGGAGTGACGGCGGGGGAGTGGGGGATTATTTCCCCACCCCGACCTTGATGGCGAGTTTGCGAAGCGGGCCGATGCGGTTGATTGCGGTGAGGCCCGCATAGCGCAGATCGCGGAGCGTTCTGGGTTCGAACATCGATGCGCGGTTAAGCAGATCAATGCCGCCAACCCGTGCCAGCGTTTTGGGAAGCTGTTTGCGTTCGTAGGATTTGAGCAACGTGGTGGCCCCGATATCGTCGCCCTTGAGCTTGGCCTTTGCCATCAGGTCGGCCAGGGTTTCGATGTCATGCAGGCTCATATTAAGCCCCTGTGCGCCAATCGGTGGGACGACGTGGGCGGCTTCGGCCACCAGGGCCAAGCGGGCCGAAATCAGGCGCGACGGGACCTGCGAGATCATCGGCCAGATCGCGCGCGGGCTTGCGACCGTAAGCGGGCCGAACATCGACATGGTGTCGTGGGTGATTTCAGCCGAAAGGGTCGCGTCATCCATGTTGTAAAGCTGTCGGGCGCGGTCGGCCGGTGTCATCCAGACGACGGACGAGCAGGGCTTGCCATCAAGATCGGGCATGGGAACCAAGGTCAGCGGACCGCCGGTGCGGTGGATTTCGGTCGAGATATTGTCATGCGGTTTGTCGTGGGTGACGACAAAGACCAGCGCACTTTGATCATAGGCCCAGCGGCGATGCTTGATCCCGGCGAATTCGCGAAGCGATGAATTGCGGCCGTCCGCCGCCACGACCAGCTTGGCGCGCACGGTTTCGCCGCCGGATAATGTTGCCTCGCCATAGCGGGCAGTGCCGGTAAAGCCGGTGACGGTGGTGGAAAAGCGGAAATCGACATTGGGGAGCGTTTCAAGTTTCGCCATCAGCGAAACACGGGCGGCCTTGTTCGACACGTTCCAGCCAAAGAAACCCTGCGTGGTTTCAGCACCGTCAAAATCGGCGGTTTCGCGCGGGGTCATTTCATTGCCCCCGGCATCGACGATGCGCATGACGCGAAGTTCGGCACCCGTGGGTTTGATCGCGTCCCAGACGCCGGCCTTTTTAAGGGTTTCGATGCCCGGTTGCAGGAAGGCGGTGGTGCGCAGATCGGTTCCTTCGCCAATGTCGGCGGGGGCGGGATCGACGATCATGATCCTGTGCCCGTCGGCGGCAAAGCGGGCCGCCGCACTCATGCCGGCGATGCCGCCGCCTGCAATCAGAATATCGGTTTCGATCATGTCTTTATCCCTGCTTTATTCGGGCTTCAAATCCGGGCGCAGTGTCGCATGTTGGTGGTCGGGCTGCAATGCGCCCGCAATGTGCCTTGAGGTGAGATTATACGCAATGGCTTTGGCGGGTGGTTTGATGCAGATCGGGGCAGGACGAAAATTATCGCGACGGATGGCTTGCCCCGCACGGCGGTTTTGGCCATTTTGGGCGCACAAAATCTTTGACCGTGAAAGGGTTGGTTATGCTGGCATGGGTTTATCTGTTGGGTGCGATCTGCCTTGAAGTGGTCGGGACGGTGTCGCTTAAACTGTCGAACGGGTTTACTGACTGGCGGTTTGCGGTTCTGACCCTGTCGCTTTATGGCGTCAGTTTCTGGGTGCTGTCGCTCACCCTTCGCACCCTGCCGGTCAGCACCGCCTATGCGGTGTGGTCGGGCCTTGGCACGGCGGCGGTCGCCGTGATTGGCGTGATGTTTTTCAAGGAACCGATGAGCGCGTTCAAGGCGGTGTTCCTTTTGATGATCATCGGTGGTGTGATCGGGCTTAATGCGGTGGGCGGCAAGCATTAGGATTGCACATCATGAGGCGACGGGCAGGGGTGCCGTTACCTCGACACAGCTTTGAAGATCGCGCGTGATATCGGTGTGGCGCGGTTGCCAGCCGAGGTCACGGATGGCCTTCTGGCTGGTCATGCGGTGGCTATGGGCCAGGCCCCGCGCCCATTCGCCATATTCGCGCGCGATGTCATCGGGGCTGATATGCACGACCCCGCAATCAGTCCGGCCAAAGGTCCGGGCGATCTGGCGGGCAAGATCGCCGGTCGCGATACCTTCGATGCCAACCCCGATATAGCTTTGGCCGCGTTCGCCATTTTCAAGCACCAGCCGGTACAGATCGGCGAGATCATCGGCATGGATCAGCGGCCAGATGACCGAACCATCCCCGACAATCCGGACGCGGTTTTCATCGCGCGCCATGCGTGCCATGTCGTGAAGTGCGCCGCCCGGCAAGGTCGGGCGCGTGCGAGATGGCGGATCGGTGCGGTAAACCGTGGCCGGATGGATCACCATGCCATGCAGGGCCGGATCGGACAGGATTTTGGTCAGGCCGGGCACCATCCATTCAAAGCCGGCAACCGGGGCAAAGGGTGTGGCTTCATCATGGATGTGATCGCCCGATTTGCTTGACGGGTAAAGCCAGCTTCCGCCGGTATAGATGAAGCGCGGCAGGGCGGGGGCCTTTGGCCCGGACTGGCGATGCAGGGTGCGGAGCAGTTCGATCAGCATCCCGGCATCAACCCCGCCCATATCAGCCGAAAAATCACATGCGGCATGAATGACGGCATCGACGACGGGCAGTTTATCGCACCACGGGCCGGGATTGTGGATATCGCCCCGGATCGGCCATGCGCCCATGACGGCAAGATTGGCGGCACTGTTTTCGCTTCGTGCCAGGGCAAAAACATGATGCCCGGCCGAAACCAGATTGCGCACGATTGCCGCCCCGATCAGGCCGCTTCCACCCAGAATAAAAACACGCATCGCCATTCTCCTGAATTCGTGATGCGTTCGTTCATAGAACCTCAAGTAAGGGTAAGGTCAAGCGGGAATTTTTAGGGAAAAATAGTTTGCCAAAAGGAGAACTGTTGATTATAGTTCGCCAAATGGAAAACTATCAATCATCCCTTGATGCGGCCTTTCATGCGCTTGCCGATCCGACACGCAGGGCGGTGCTGAGCCGACTGACGCAAGGACCGGCATCGGTCAAGGAACTGGCGGAACCCTTTGACATGGGTTTGCCGTCTTTCATGAAGCATCTGCATGTTCTGGAAAGTGATGGCCTGATCCGTTCGGAAAAAGTCGGGCGTGTGCGCACGTGCCGGATCAATGCCGAGAGACTGGCCGCGGCCGAAGCATGGCTTTCAGAACAGCGGAAACATTGGCAGGCGCAGGCCGATCGCCTTGCCGATTATGTCGAAATCCAAATGATCGGGAGATCCGAAGATGGCAGTTAATCAGTCCGAACTGACGGTCGAGCGTTTCATCAAGGCATCGCCAGCAGCCGTCTGGAAAGCATGGAGCACGCCGGAGCATCTTGAAAAATGGTGGATACCGGCCCCGATGGAATGCAGGGTGATCAAGCTGAACCTGCGGGCCGGGGGCGGGTTCGAGACACAGATGCGCCAGGGCGGCGAAGATTTTCAGCCCCATGTCGAAGGCTGTTTTCTGGAAGCGGTTCCCGAGAGCCGGCTTGTCTGGACGACGGTCCTGCGCGAGGGATGGCGCCCCATCGAGCCGTGGCTGGCATTGACCGCGATCATAACCTTCACGCCAGAAGGCAGCGGGACACGGTACCGGGCGCATGTGCTGCACCGAAATACCGAAGATTCCCTGAAGCATCAGGAAATGGGCTTCTTTGACGGCTGGGGAACCGTGATTGAACAGTTGGCAAAAACTGTCGAGTAACGAAAAAGCCGGGCATGTGCCCGGCTTAATTTTGGTCCGAAGCCACGACCCACAAAGCAGCGTGGGATATGGATTCCCGCCTGCGCGGGAATGACGGTTGTGGTTTGGCGGATGGATCAGTGGCGTTACGCGACTTCGAAGATACCGTCGATTTCGACCGCAACGCCGAGCGGCAGGGACGCAACGCCAACCGCAGAGCGGGCGTGTTTGCCAGCATCGCCGAAAACTTCGACCATGGTGTCGGAGGCGCCATTGACGACCTTGGGCTGATCGGTGAAGGCGGGGTCGGAATTGACAAACGCGTTCAGTTTGACGACGCGTTTGACGTTATCAAGATCGCCAATCGCGGCGCGGACCTGTGCGATCAGGTTGAGCGCACAGAGGCGTGCGGCTTTCTGGCCGTCTTCGACCTGATAGTCGCGGCCAAGTTTGCCGATGAATTTCAGTTCGCCGTTTTCCATGGTGATCTGACCGGAGACATGCACAAGATTGCCGGAACGGACATAGGGCACGTAATTGGCAACCGGGGCATTTGCCTGGGGCAGGGTGATGCCGAGTTCGGCAAGGCGGGCGTCGATTTTTCCGGCCATGGATTTGATCCTCGTGATTTGGTGTGGCGAAAACGGTTCCAACTTATCGGCGTTGGCGCGCAAACAAAACCATTTCTTTTGTGTGAAATGGCGTGGCGCGGCGTGACATGAGATGGCGTGCGGCGGCGACCTTCCATAAGCAATGCTGATCGATTGATGAGAAATTTGGATTTGTCATGGATCGCAATCCATCGCACAAGAAAGCCAAGCCCGAAACGGGTGGCATAAAACAATCAGGGGACGCGGACGAAATGGGATCAGGACGGTTTAAAATTGCCGATTTGCACGGTGCGTGGCTGGTGCTGATCGGGGTTCTGATCATCAGCCCGGATGCGCTTCTGGTCAGGCTGGTCAAGGCCGATGACATGACGACCGCGTTCTGGCGGTTGCTGATCCTTGGATCCACACTTGCCCTGATCGCGTTCTGGCGCGGGATGCGCCGCCGCCAGTCATTGCGCCATGCGATGATGCCGACCCGTGATGAAATGCTGGCGGGGCTGTTTTATGGCGGGACGAGTGCGTGTTTCATCCTGTCGATCCGCAATACCGATGCAGCCAATACATTGGTGATCATTGCGGCAACGCCGTTGTTATCGGCTCTGATTGCGGTGTTTGTGTTCAAGCGCGTTCTGGCGATGCGGACATGGATTGCGTCACTTGTGGTGTTTGTCTCGCTTGCGGCGATTGTCGGGGCGGGGTTTGGCGGGGCCAATACGCTTGGCGATATTCTGGCCCTTGGGACTGCGATCTGCATGGCGTGTTATTTCAACGTGGTGGGTACGCGCATTCATATTGATGCGGTGCGTGCGATGATGGTGGGCGCGTTTCTGGCGACCCTGATCATGGTGCCAAGCGCCAGCCCGATGGCGCTTGAGCCGCTTGATCCGCTTTGGCTGATCCTGCTGGGCTGTGTGGTGTTGCCGCTGTCGTTTCTGTTCATTACCGCCGGGGCCAAGAAAATCCCGGCGGCCGAGGCGGGCCTGATCATGCTGAACGAGGCGATTTTCGGATCGCTTCTGGTGTGGCTGGTGGTTGACGAGGTGCCAAGCAGCACGACATTGATTTGCGGGTCAATCGTGATCGCGACACTGGCGATACACAGTTATCTGGGGCTGCGGAACAGTCGCAGGCTCCGCGCGGCAGAGGCGCGTTAGGGCAGCAGTCTGCACAGCAGGCAATTGACAGCAGTTGGTATCAGGGTTAATTGAGTTTACTCAGTGAGTGTGCTCAATTAAATAAGGGATGTCTTATGCAGACCGGTGTGAACAGTCGGGCGGCCAAGCGCGAGCAGACACGTGAAAACATCCTTGAAGCCGCGCGGCAATGCTTTTGCGAGACCGGGTTTGACAAGACATCGACCCGGATGATTGCCGAGCGGGCCGGTGTGGCCGAGGGCACAATTTTCAGCCATTTCGAGACCAAGGAACAATTGCTGATCAGCTGTGTGGGCGAGCAGATGGCGGCAACGATTGCGCAGGCGCTTCATACCATGGACCCGGAATGGTGTTTTGTGGACAAGCTGATGCATATCGCATCGCACCGCTTTGCCCAGATCGCGCTGAGGCCCGGCATGTGGCAGGTTCTTTTGCAGCAGATGGTGTTTTCCCCGCGCAAGGGGGCGGTGCATGATCTGATGCGCACTAGCGGGTTGATTGCCGCGATCCGCGCCCTTGTCGAGGACGCGCAGCTTGACGGTGAAATCAATCCGAACCTTGATCCCGACCAGATTTACAAAACCATGATGGCGCTGTTCCTGTTTACGGTGCACGAGCATGTCAGCGCGCAGAATTTCGATTGCGAGGATATGTGCGCAACCCTTCGCGAGATGCTTGAGGTGCAGGTGCGCGGCATCTGGATGCGTCGGCCGGAAATGGCGGCGTAAGGCGGCAAGCCGGGCTTATTCCCCGATCAGATGCAGGGTGATCTGGCGGCGGTGCGGGGCGTGACGGTGTTCAAACAGATAGATGCCCTGCCACGTACCCAGAACCGCCCGACCGTTTGTGACCGGGATGGTCAGTGATACATCGGTCAGCGCAGCCCGGATGTGGGCGGGCATATCGTCCGGCCCCTCGGCGGTGTGGCGATAGAGGCTGGGGTTTTCCTCGACCAGTCTTGCAAAGAAGGTTTCAAGATCAAGCACCACATCGGGATCGGCGTTTTCCTGGATCGTCAGGCTGGCGGAGGTATGGCGGCAATAGATGGTGATCTGACCGGTTTTGATGCCGGTTTGCTGCAGCCATGACTGGACCTGATCGGTGATTTCAACAAGGCCCTGTCCGGTGGTGCTGATTTCAAGCGTGATCTGATCTTGCGTAAGCATGGGGCATTCCGTCTTGCGAGGTTGATGTCTGAAAATGATCGTAATCACCAGAGTGAACAATAACAAGGGCGCCTAATCTTTTGAAATATAAGGATATGCTGCGTGCCGCAATATTGCCGCTTGACGTTATTGGCCTCCGGGAATAACGATTTGAGCGTTAACTTTTGACCGGAAGCCATGATGCGTTTCATTTCCTGCACACTTGTGATCCTGATGAGCCTGACAGTTTTGCTGTCGGTCAGCGGGAACGTGCAGGCGCATTCCCGCCATGGCGGTGAGGGCCATCATGGCATGGTTAGCGATATGGACAAGATGGCCCAGCCGATTTCCCACGATCCGTTGTCATCCCATGCCGATATTTGCGGTATGACGGTCTGCGGGCCGTTTGTCGAAGAGCTGGCCGGTCCGGCATCGGTCACGCTTGTGGTTTCACAAGCTGCATTCTGGATCACGGAGCGTTCGTTCGTTTCGATTGAGGCCGATGGCAGCTACAAGCCGCCGCGCGCCTGAAAATAATCCCGTCTTTGTCTTAAATGCCGTCGTCTGTTCGCCCGTTTCGGGGATCAGTGCAGTTCGCATACGTGTTTGTGCGGCGACGGCAATCATTCTGACGATTATTTTCAGGAGCATGATATGCCCAACGTCAAATCGAATTTTCTTACCCGTCTTGCCCTTTCGACCTCTGTTATCGGTGCGCTGATGACGGCACCTTTGGCCGCATTTGCAAGCCCGGGCCACGGTCAGGGCCATGGTTCGGTTGCCGCCGAAATCGGCACGCCGGGCAAAGCTGCCGACGTTACCCGCACCATCAAGGTCGTCATGGAAGACAATTTCTTTGATATGGAAACCATTGAGGTCAGCGCCGGTGAAACCATCCTGTTCCAGATCGAAAACAAGGGTGAGTTTGTTCACGAGTTCAATATCGGCACGGCCGCCATGCATGCCAGCCATCAGAAAGAAATGATGATGATGATGGAGCATGGCGCGCTTGATGTGGACAAGATCCATGCGGATAAAATGAAGATGGATATGGGCAATGGCATGACCATGGAACATGACGATCCCAACAGCGTCCTTCTTGAACCCGGAAAAACAGCCGAGATCATCTGGACCTTCCCGGCGGATGCAGAGCTTGAATTCGCCTGCAATGTGCCCGGCCACTATGAAAGCGGCATGATGGGCAAAGTCCGTCTGAAGTCATAAGCCGATTGGTCTGAAGTGCCAGAGGCGGGGGGCCGTGCCTTGCCGTCCCTGAGGCCTCTGGCGTTTCCGCAAGTTTTTGGGAATCCATAAAATGAAAATCAACTATATCAAAGGCGTCCTTGCCGGGGCGCTGGCGATGGCTGCCCTGTCGACGGGAAGCCAGGCGGCGACCTATGACCTGACGGTCGATTATGTCACCATCGATACAGGCGATACCAAGACAACGGGTATTGGCTATAACGGGGCATCCCCCGGACCGACCTTGCGCTTCAGGGAGGGCGAGGAAGCGGTGATCAACGTCACCAACAATCTGAAAGAGGCTACCTCGATCCATTGGCATGGCCTGATCCTGCCCTATCAGATGGACGGGGTGCCAGGCATCAGTTTCCCGGGGATCGAACCGGGTGAAACATTCACCTATCGCATTCCGGTCAAACAAAGCGGGACTTACTGGTTCCACAGCCATTCCGGTTTTCAGGAGCCGGATGGGGCCTATGGTTCGATCATTATCGAGCCGGAAAAGCGCGAGCCGTTCAAATTCGACCGCGAATATGTCGTGGTTCTGAAAGACAAGCATCCCCATTCCGGTGATCGCATTCTGCGCAATCTGAAAATGATGCCGGACTATTACAACCGCAAACAGCGCACCCTTGGCGATTTTATCGATGATGTTGGCAAGAACGGGTTGGGCGCAACGCTTTCGGAACGCGGTGACTGGGGTTCCATGCGGATGATGCGGACCGATATCGAGGATGTTCAGGGCTTTGTCGGCCTGATCAATGGCATGTCACCCGATCAGAACTGGACCGGATTGTTCAATCCCGAAGAACGGGTGCGGCTTCGTTTCATCAATGCATCGGCGATGACCTATTTCGATGTCCGCATTCCGGGGCTTGAAATGACCGTGGTGCAGGCCGATGGCAATAACGTGCAGCCCGTCAAGGTTGATGAGTTTCGCATTGCGGTTGCCGAAACCTATGATGTGATTGTTCAGCCAAAGGATGACAGGGCCTATCCGATTTTGGCGGAATCCATGGGGCGGTCTGGCTATGCCCTTGCCACCCTGGCCCCGCGCGAAGGAATGCGGGCCACGATGCCGGAATTGCGGACTGAATCACCGATGCTGACCATGGCCGATATGGGCATGGCGCATGGGGATATGGGCCACGGTGATATGGCCGGTATGGATCATGGTGCTGCGTCCACCGACAGCGGATCGCAAGGTTCGATGCCGGGCATGGACCATTCCAATATGGCCGGTATAGATCATTCCGCCATGGGCATGACCGACAAGGCCGATCCGTTCTATGCGCCCGGCAGTGGCCTGATCCCGGCGGCGGCCAATGGCGGCAAGTTCCTGTCCTATAGCGATCTGAAAGCGCAGAAACCGCTTTATGCAGAACGCCCGGCCACGCGCGAGATAGAATTACGCCTGACCGGGAATATGGAACGCTATAGCTGGTCGATCAATGGCGTAAAATACGAGGATGCCGAGCCTATCCGGCTTAAATACGGGGAACGGGTCCGGTTCAAATTCGTCAATGAAACCATGATGACCCATCCGATGCATCTTCATGGCATGTGGTCGATCCTTGATACGGGGCAGGGTAAATGGAACCCGGTCAAACATACGATCAGCATCAATCCGGGCACCACGGTTTATTCCGAAACCGAGGTCGATGAACCGGGCGAATGGGCATTTCATTGTCATTTGAGTTTCCATATGGCAACCGGCATGTTTCGCAAGGTCGTGGTTGAAGGCGGCCCGACAGTCACACAGCTTGGCAACGGGAATTGATCCATCATGAAAAAACGTGATCTGATGATGATCGGCGGCGGTGTCGCATTGGCACTCGGCCCGTTCGCGCGTGCCGGTATGGCGATGGATGCCAGTATTTATTACGGGTTTCAGGCCGAACAGTTTGAATACCGTGTCGGTGACGAAAGCGAAAAGCGCCTTGTCTGGGATGCGGATGCCTTTGTCGGCACGGACGAACTCAAGCTGCGCTGGCAGGGGGAGGGCGAACGTGACCTTGATGCCGACAGTTACGAGAAACTTGAAAACCGGTTTGTGCTGCAAACACCGATCAGCGACTTTTTCGATGCCAAGGGAGGCGTGCGTGTTGATATCCCTGATGGTGCGGATCGCTGGTATGGAACGGTCGGTATTGTCGGACTTGCCCCGCAATGGTTTGAAGTCGATGCTGATCTGTTTGTCAGCGAGACGGGCGATGGTTCAGCAAGGCTTGATGTCGAATATGAAGGGCTTCTGACCAACCGTTTGATCCTCACACCATCGTTCGAGATCAATTCGGCGTTCTCGGAAGATCGCGAGATCGAGATCGGCAAGGGGATTTCCAGTGCCGAGATCGGCTTGCGGCTGAGCTATGACCTGATTGATCGCGCAATCGTACCCTATGTCGGTGTGGCCTATGAACGAAAGTTTGGGGATACCGCCGATTTTGCCAAACATGACGGCGAGGATTATGAGGCAACCTATATCGTCACGGGCATTCGCCTGATGTTCTAGACAAAAGGCCGGGAGATGACGTCTCCCGGCCTTCTTGTTCTGGTCTGAATATGTTCGTTCAGGCCGTTTGCTGGATGCTTTGGGGATCGTCAAAGCGAAGTGCCGTCATGGCAAGGTTGCCGAATTCAAAACTGTCATGCAGGGTTTCGGGCACGAAATCATCACCCGCCGCCCCCACCGCAGCCCCAAGGGCAACATAAAACGGCATCAGGTGATCGTCTTCGGGGTGGGCCATCGCGGCATAGGGGGCCTGTGCGCGGTAATCAAGCAGGGCATCGATATCGTGACTGCCCAGTTTGCCCAGCATCCAGCTCGTGAATTCCTGCGCCCACGGATCAATCGGACCCTCGTTACGGTCAAGGGCGCGCAGATTATGGGTCATCGCCCCGCTGCCAACCACCAGAACACCCAGATCACGCAAACCGCGCAGCTTTTTACCCAACTCATAATGATCCGCCGGGCTGCCATGACCCAGCATGGAGAGCTGAAACACCGGGATATCGCCGCCGGGGCGCGCAATGATCAAAGGCATCCATGCGCCGTGATCAAGGCCGCGCGCGGCATCGGTTTCTGCCCCGATCAGACCGGCGATTTCGGATGCCAGTGCGGGATCACCCGCGACATCGTAATGCAGGTCATAAAGCGGTTTGGGGAAGCCGTAAAAATCGTGGATGGTTTCCGGGCGGGCCGCGGTCGAGATGGTCGGCGTCGCGGTCTGCCAATGGGCCGAGACGATCAGGATGGCGCGTGCGCCATCGAACAGATCACCAAGATCGCGGGCAAAGAAATCAAAGGCCGGGGTGCTTTGGCGCGCAACCAGCATCGGTGATCCGTGCGAGATGAAGACCGGCGCGAGATTGCCATCCGGGGCGGCAGAAACGGGGCTGGAAATGCGGTTGGCAACGGGGCTGGTCATGGTGGGGCACCTCGACATTCACAAAACATGAATTGCGAATATGTGCCTGTTTGGGCCACCTGACCAGTCACCGTTCGTCAACAGTGTGTTGCCATTGCACGTGAAAGTGCGGTTTGGGGAAACAATGGCAACGCCCGGATCAGGAAGGATTAGCGGGCCTTGGCGCCGAACATCATCATGACAAAGCCACCAATGGCAGCCGCAGCACCACCAATCAGATACCAGACGGTTTCGTCGGTATAACGGCCAAGGAAGGTTTCGGACAACTGATCGGCCGCACTTTCAGACGCGTTAAAGCCAACAACCAAAAGCGCGATGCCGATGATACAGATGACGATTCCTGCGATACGACTGATAGGCATGGGGGCTCCTGTTATTCTTGTTTGCGTTTGCTCGTGTCCCGAAAGCGGGACGTGTGTAACAGAGATCACAACGCGGCTTTGGCGAAGTTGTTCCAAAACATGAATAATTAAAGTCAGGAAATGATCAGGCGCCTGAATTTGGCAGTCGGGCCATGATATCGGCACTGGTCGAAAGCGTGCAATATTCCGATCCCAGAACCGCGGCAAACAGGTCAAACACGGTTTGCGCATCGTGACGGATACCCTTGGCGTCGGTGACGTCAATCGCGGTGGTAGCGTCGAGCGGCAGGATGACGTCAAAGCCCAGACAGTGGGCGACCCGGATCGAGGCATCCATCGAATTGTGGATCACGACACCGGTAAAGATCAGACGCGTAATGCCATGATCGTGCAGGTATTTTTCAAGATCGGTGGCGATGAAGGCGCAATTGACGTTTTTGGCAATGACCGGTTCGCCGGGCAGCGGGGCGACTTCGGGTTTGATCGCGTTGCCCGGACCATCGGTGTGATAGGTCGAGGCGGGATTGGGTTCGTCATGGCGGATATGGATCACCGGAAGGCCTGCTGCCCGAAAACCCGCCAGCAGATCGACGATTTTATCGACATAGCCGGGATTGTTTTTTGACGCCCATTTCGGATCGTCGATGGCCTTTTGCACATCAAGGACGATGAGGGCGGTGTTGGCAGTGATCGGTGGCGTGATGGCGGCGGACACGGGATACTCCGTTAATCGGGGCGATAACTGATTTATCGGCACAGATTAGGGGGAAGCCCAAGGAATTCAAAGATTGGATTGTGTTCGTGCCAGTATTTCCCGGCGCAGCAGGCGGGCGGCGGGGCCCATTGTCTGATCGGTGCGATGGAGGAGATAGCAGTGCAGTAGCGTTTCGCCGTCCTTTCCGAAGGAGGCGGCGGGCACGCGGATCAGACGGCCGTCTTCGAGGTCCTGCGATATTCGCCAGAACGGCATGCGGCCCCAGCCAAGCCCGGACAGAATAAGGCTGTGTTTGACATCCAGACTGCCGACACGCCAGGTGCCGGGCGATAAAACGCCGATATCGGTTCCGTCTGAAAGCGGGGTCGGGTCTTCGATGACGATTTGCAGATGTTCGGCCAGGGCGGTTTTGGGCAAAAGGGTGTCGCCCCGGATGACCTGTGCCAGGGGATGTGTTGCGGCAACCACGGCAATCATTGCGGTTGTGCCGACGGCCTCGGCTTCGATATGCGGGTTGCGGAATTCCTCGCCGACCGTAATGGCGAGATCGCATTTCTTCTGATCAAGGGCAGAAACCGGACCGCCAAGCGGCAGGACCGAGAGATTGACCGAAACGGTGGGGAAGGCATTTCGCATCGCCAGAAGGGCCGCACCGATTTCGGGCAGGGGAAACAGCGTATCGACCACGATGCGCAGTTCGAGTTCCACACCCTGTTCCATGCCGCGCGCGCGGGCGCGCAGCGCATCGGTTTTCAGAAGAACCGCACGGGCATCCGCAAGCAGGGCCTGGCCTTCGACTGTCAGGGTGGGGCGGTGCCCGGATCGGTCAAAAAGACAAATCCCCAGTTCGGTTTCAAGATTGCCGATGGCGTGGCTGATCGCTGATTGCACGCGGCCAAGCCGCTTTGCCGCAGCCCGGAAGCTTCCGGTTTCGGCAACAGCGATCAAAACGCGCATCTGATCAAGGGTCAATCCATCCAGCATGATCGATATTTTAGAACATTTTGATCGTTCTTTTGCCACTTATTTCGAATGGATGGCTGTGCGATGCAGGGAACCCTGTCGCAACAATTTGAAAGAGACCGGTCATGACAAGGGTTCTGGTGCTTTATTATTCGTCCTATGGCCATATGGAAATCATGGCCAATGCGGTTGCCGAGGGCGCGCGCAAAACCGGGGCGATTGTGGATATCAAACGCGTGCCCGAAATCGTGCCGGATGCCGTGGCGGAAAGTGCCGGATACAAGCTGGATCAGGCAGCGCCAGTCGCGACGGTTTCCGATCTGGCCGATTATGACGCGATCATTTTTGGCACGCCGACCCGGTTTGGCAATATGGCAAGCCAGATGAAAAACTTCCTGGATCAGGCGGGCGGGATCTGGGCGCAGGACAAGCTTGTCGGCAAGGTTGGCAGTGTCTTTACATCGACCGGCAGCCAGCATGGCGGGCAGGAAACAACGATTTTATCGACCCATATCCCGTTATTGCATTTCGGCATGGTGATTGTCGGACTGCCTTATACCTTCAAGGGGCAGGGGCGGATGGATGAAGTTACCGGCTGTTCGCCATACGGGGCATCGACCATTGCCGATGACGGACAGGGCGGGGATCGAAGCCCGTCGGAAAACGAACTGGACGGCGCCCGGTTCCAGGGGGAGCATGTGGCCCGGACCGCAATTGCGCTTTCCGAAGGGCGGCATCTGCTTAAAGCCCGAAGTGCATGATGAACATGGTCGGTGACCGGCAGCGAACGGTGGCAATTGGCCGTTTCGTTGTGCCGGTGATTGTCGGTGCGGGCATCGTATCGGCATTCCAGGTCGGCAAGGTGCCGGTTGTCATGACGGCCTTGCAGGATGACCTTGGCGTCGGGCTGGCGAGTGCGTCCTGGCTGTTATCGGCCTTTGCGCTTGTCGGTGCGCTGGCGGCGGCACCGCTTGGCCTGCTTGTCGGGCGGTTTGGCGCAAAGGGCATGGCGTTGTCGGGGCTTCTGATGCAGGCGGTCGGATCGGCGATTGGCGGGGTGAGCCCTGTTTTCGCTATCATCCTTGCATCAAGGGTTCTTGAGGGCATCGGTTTTCTGTTGCTGATTGTTGCCGCCCCGACATTGATCGCAGCGGCCACGCGCCATGGCGGGCGCGAAAAAGCCATGGCGCTTTGGGCGACTTTCATGCCGGTTGGCATCTGTCTTGTCATGCTGGCGGCCCCGGTGCTGGGGCTGATCGGGTGGCGCGGATTGTGGCTTGGCAATGCGGTGCTTCTGGCGGGATATGCCGTTTTGTTGCGCGGGTATATGCGCGCCATTCCCGATGCTGATCTGAGGGATGATTTTGATCATCGTGCAATTGGCGATGACCTTGGCTGGGCGTTGCGGTCGGGCGCGCCGTGGATATTGGGCGGCATCTTTGCCGCCTATACGGCGTGTTATTTTGCCGTGTTCGGATTTTTGCCGATGCTTTTGTCCAAAGGCATGCAGATCGGGCCGGAACTTTCGGGTGTCCTGGGCGCGGTGATTGTTTTGGCCGGGGCGGCAGGGAACATCGTTTGCGGTGTGATGCTGGCGCGGGGATATCAGGCGCAGCGTATCCTGATGACGGCATTTGCGGTCATGACGGTTTGCAGTGCCGGTATCCTGATCGACGGGATTTCGGTTCTGATGCCGTTCCCTGCGGCCTTGATCTTTTCATTCGTCGGCGGGTTCATCCCGGTTGTGGTTTTTGATGCCGCCGGGCGATCCGCACCGCGAAGCGCGCTTGTCGCGGTGACCATCGGTTTTGCCATGCAGGGCAATAATATCGGACTGATGGTTGGCCCGGCGATTGCGGGATCCATGGCCGAGCAGTTTGGCTGGGGCAGTATCGGCATTCTGATTGCCGGCATTGCCTGTGTCGCGGTTTTGCTGGGGCGCAGTCTTTTGGGGCGGATGCGGTAGGTTCCAAAGAAAACGGGAAAAACAAAACCGGCCGGGAAATCAATCCCGGCCGGTTTTTGTTAAGTCGGTTTTGCGGTCGTGTCGGGGCTCTTACGAGCAGCCCGTGGTGCTGCCGCAAGAGTCGCATTTAAGGCAGGTGCCGTTGCGCACAAGGGTGAAGTTGCCGCATTCAGGGCATCCGTCACCTTCGTAGCCTTTCATGCGGGCTTCGCGGATGCGGTCGAGTTTGGCATCCGTTGCCGACATGACTTCTTCGCTGGCGTTCAGGATCGCGGTTTCGCTGCTGGTCGGGGCAGCGGTGGTTGCGATGCTGGCGGTTTCCGCCTGATGGCTGTGGCCATGATCATGCGAGTGGGCATGATCGGTGCCGGTGGCCTTCATGATCACGCGTTCTTCAACCGGCGCACCACCGTCAACAACGTAAAGGTTGCGACGGACGAAGCCGCTGGATGCGACCTTGCGGATGGTTTCAATCGCGCGGTCTTCGGCCTTGGCTTCCTCGCCAAGGTCGCCTTCGGCGACACCCTTGCCAACGGCGTCCGGCAGAACGTCGGACGGCTGGACATGGGCGAGGTCGTTACGACCCAGATAGGAAATCGCCAGTTCGCGGAACATGTAATCAAGGATCGAGGTTGCCATTTTGATGGCGTCGTTCCCGGAAACCATGCCCGATGGTTCGAAGCGGGTGAAGGTGAAGGCTTCGACATATTCTTCAAGCGGCACGCCATACTGAAGGCCGATGGAAACCGCGATGGCGAAGTTGTTCATCAGCGAGCGGAAAGCAGCGCCTTCCTTGTGCATGTCGATGAAGATTTCGCCAAGTTTGCCGTCTTCATATTCACCGGTGCGCAGATAGACCTTGTGTCCGCCGACGGTGGCCTTCTGGGTGTAACCCTTGCGGCGCGACGGCAGGGAACGACGGTCGCCACGAATGACGCGTTCGATGATTTTTTCGACGATCTGTTCGGAAACAGCGGCCGCCTTGGTTGCGGTCGGCTGATCGGCGTAATCGTCTTCTTCGACGAGGGCGGCATTCAGCGGCTGGCTGAGCTTCGAGCCATCACGATAGAGCGCGTTTGCCTTGAGGCAGAGACGCCAAGACAGCATATAGGCGTCCTTGCAATCCTGGATCGAGGCATTGTTCGGCATGTTGATGGTTTTCGAAATCGCACCCGAGATGAACGGCTGTGCCGCGGCCATCATGCGGATGTGGCTTTCAGCCGACAGGTAACGTTTGCCGATGCGGCCACACGGGTTGGCGCAATCGAATACCGGAAGGTCTTCGTCACGTAGGTGCGGGGCCTGTTCCAGCGTCATCGCGCCGCAAACATAGGTGTTTGCCAGTTCGATCTGCTTTTTGTCGAAGCCAAGGGCGGCCAGCATGTCAAAGTCCATGCTGTTGAGTGCCTTGGCATCAAGGCCAAGCTGCTTGACGCAGTATTCTTCGCCAAAGGTGTATTTGTTGAAGACGAATTTGATGTCGAATGCGTTGGCAAGTGCGCCTTCGATTTTCGAAATCGCGTCATCATCAAAGCCCTTGGCCTTGAGATCGTCATGGGTGATGGAGGGCGAACCCACCAGGGTGCCATGACCGACCGCGTATTTTTCAATGTCGCGGATCTGGCGTTCGGTATAGCCAAGCGTTGCCAGTGCAACCGGAACGGTGCGGTTGATGATTTTGAAGTAACCGCCGCCAGCAAGCTTTTTGAACTTCACAAGGGCGAAGTCCGGCTCGATCCCGGTGGTGTCGCAATCCATGACCAGACCAATCGTGCCGGTCGGCGCGATAACGGTGGTCTGTGCGTTGCGGTAACCGTGCTTTTCGCCCAGTTCCAGTGCCTTGTCCCATGCGGCGCGGGCGGCAACCGGAAGTTCGGCATAAGGAGAATCGGCGGCAACCAGCGGCACCGGATTGATCGAAAGACCTTCGTAGCCTTCCTGTTCGCCATGTGCGGCACGACGATGGTTGCGCATGACACGCAGCATTTCCTTGGCGTTATCGGCATAGCCCGGGAAGGCACCGAGTTCGGACGCCATTTCGGCCGAGGTCGCATAGGAAACGCCACACATGATTGCGGTGAGCGACGCGCCAATCGCACGGCCTTCGTCGCTGTCATAGGGGATGCCCATGCTCATGAGCAGGCCGCCAATGTTGGCATAGCCAAGGCCAAGCGTGCGGTAACGATAGGACAGTTCGGCGATACGATCCGACGGGAACTGTGCCATCAGAACCGAGATTTCCAGAACGACGGTCCAGAGACGCACGGCATGTTCATATGCCGCGACATCAACGCCACCATCATCCGAACGGAAGTTCATCAGGTTCAGCGAGGCGAGGTTACAGGCCGTATCGTCAAGGAACATATATTCCGAGCACGGGTTGGACGCATTGATGCGACCCGAATTCGGGCAGGTGTGCCATTCGTTGATCGTGGTGTCGTACTGGATGCCCGGATCGGCACAGGCCCATGCGGCTTCGCCGACCTTGTCCCACAATTCGCGGGCGGCAAGGGTTTTGGAAACCTTGCCATCGGTACGGCGGATCAGTTCCCAGTCACCGTTATCAAGAACAGCCTGAAGGAAGTCGTTCGAGACGCGAACCGAGTTGTTCGAGTTCTGACCCGAAACGGTCAGGTATGCCTCGGAGTCCCAATCGGTGTCGTAGGTCTTGAAGCTGATTTCGGTGAAGCCCTGACGGGCGAATTCGATGATCTTGTTGATATAGCTATCGGGGATCATCACGGCACGGGCGGCCAGCACGGCTTCTTTGAGCTGCGGGTTGGCACGCGGCAGGAAGCGATCCTCGGAATCGGCGGCACCGTCCCAGTTGGTGCAGGCAGCCAGAACCTCGGTCAGGTGCTTTTCGGCCAGTTTCGAGCCGGCGACGAGGGCCGCGACTTTCTGTTCTTCGATGACTTTCCAGTCGATATAGTTTTCGATGTCCGGGTGGTTGATATCCACCACGACCATTTTGGCCGCACGGCGCGTGGTGCCGCCCGACTTGATCGCGCCCGCAGCGCGGTCACCGATTTTAAGGAAGCTCATGAGGCCGGAAGAACGGCCGCCACCCGAAAGCGTTTCGCCTTCGCCGCGCACGTTCGAGAAGTTCGAACCGGTGCCGGAGCCGAATTTGAACAGGCGTGCTTCGCGGGTCCAGAGATCCATGATGCCGCCCTCGTTCACGAGGTCATCGGAAACCGACTGGATGAAGCAGGCATGGGGCTGCGGATGTTCGTACGCACTGGCCGATTTGGTCAGTTCGCCGGTTTTGAAATCAACATAGGAGTGACCCTGTGCCGGGCCATCAATGCCGTAGGCCCAATGCAGACCGGTATTGAACCATTGCGGCGAGTTCGGCGCACCCATCTGGTGGGAAAGCTGATAGCGCATTTCATCGAAGAAAGCCTGCGCATCGGATTCGGCATCGAAATAGCCGCCTTTCCAGCCCCAATAGGTCCAGGTGCCAGCCAGACGGTCAAAGACCTGGGTGGCGCTGGTTTCGCTGGTGTAGCGGCCTTCTTTCGGCATTTTTTCGAGCTTGGACTTGTCAGGTGCCTGACGCCAGAGCCAGGACGGAACGTCCTTTTCCTTGACCGGTTTCAGCGCGACCGGAACACCCGCCTTTCGGAAGTATTTCTGCGCAAGGACGTCGCTTGCCACCTGCGACCAGGAGGACGGGACGTCGATATCTTTCATTTCAAAAACAACCGAGCCGTCGGGGTTTTTGATAACGCAGGACGACTTACGAAAATCGATGTCGGCGTATGGGCTGACACCTTCCTGGGTGAACTTTCTGCTGATCCGCATGGTCTGCTCCGTTTTGGTCAGACTTGATGTCGTGCGCATAAGCACCAACACGGCCTGAACATTATATAGTTTGCTCAACGCTCATACGCTGCCCCCTGGCCTTTATAAAATGGCCATGTTTGGGCGAACGGAAATCTGTAATCTGTGGTGGTGGTCCCCCCTTGGAACCATCCGGTCCGTGGCCAAGACTATAAGGCCAAAATTTCGGGGTAGTCCACCAAACTTTGTGGTTGACAGCGATTTTTATCACTAGATGTAGTGGTTCAATCGATGTCGCGCATATCTGATGTTTGGAAAATCTCGTTAAGATTGTTTAAACGCCCCGCAAGCCCGCGGAATACTGCGCTTCTGGCGATGGTGCGGCCATCACAAGTCCATAAGACTCGGACTACATCTTGTGCCGGGACGAGATGACCCCCACAACGCAAAACAAAGCTAACGCCGTTTGCATTTGAAATCCAGCGCCAAGCACAGGCAATGCCGTTTCGGAGATGTTTCTAGCACGAGGATGTCTGATAACATTTTGATATTTATATGAAAATCATTGTTTTTATCCGGCGCGAATTTTCAAGCCGGGCAGGGTATATGCAGGACCGATAACCTTGGAATGCTGTGGATAAACAGGTGGACAAGACCGCGTGACGATTGTGTTGCAATGAGTCGGGCATACACAAGTGGTTGTGGGTTGTTTTGGCGGTGTTTTCGCGGAGTCATACCCCATATTGTGTGTCTGCCCCGGCTTTGCGGGGGCCTGTGCGGGAAATGCGGTATCTGTACCTGTCTGAAACATTGACTTTGCAGCAACATCACGACATATAAGGTCCTTATTGACCGCCGGACACAGGCCGCAAAATCAGGGCCCGCCAGCAAACACCGCTTTGCAAATACGGGCCTTTTGTCTGCGCGCCGCCAAAGGCGGAAGAACCAGATCTGGAGAGAGACCACACATGGCCACCGTCGGGACCCGCATTTTTACCGCGCTGTATGGCAAACGCGTCGGCGAAGACCGTTTTGGAAATGTCTATTACACCGAAAAGAAAGCCGCCAATGGTCGCCGTGCGAAGCGCTGGGTGATTTATAAAGGTATTACCGAGGGTTCCAAGGTTCCGGCTGAATGGCATGCATGGCTGCATTACACGATTGATGCGCCGCTGTCGGAAAAGGCCGAAGACCGTTACGAGTGGCAGAAAGATCACCTGCCGAACCTGACCGGGACCAAGCATGCCTATCGCCCGAAAGGCCATGAATATAGTGGCGGCCAGCGCGCCAAGGCGACTGGCGACTATCAGGCATGGTCGCCGGAAGGCTGATCGGGAATCGTTATATTCTGCAACCGGGCGCGACAATATGTTGGCGCCCGGTTGTGTTTCTACCGCGTTTTTGCACCGAAGTGCCCGAGCCGGTTGTTTTTTCGGCCCGCACGCGACAATATGCAGATCAACAAGATAGCAGAGACGGATAAGGTCCATGAGCAACAGACTGATCGAGAGCCTTACAGGGGCAGCCGTAATCGCCGTGGCGGTAGGCTTTGCGTCCTATTCCTATTCCCGGGCGGGCATCGAGTCTGTTGACGGATACGAACTTTCGGCAAGCTTCAACCGCATTGATGGCCTGACGGTGGGCAATGATGTGCGGATTTCGGGTGTCAAGGTTGGCTCGGTCACGGCACAGGAACTGAACCCGAAGACCTATATGGCGGTGGTCAAGATGACGGTGCGTTCCGATGTGGAACTGCCTGCGGACAGTTCGGCCAAAATCGCATCCGACGGATTGCTGGGCGGTAAATTCGTATCGCTGGAGCCGGGCGGGGATATCGATATGCTGGCCCCGGGCGGCGAGATTGAATACACGCAAGGGTCGGTCAACCTCGAAGAACTGATCGGGCAGGTGATTTATTCGTCCGGCGGTGGTTCTGGTGGTAATTCTGGTGGCAGTTCTTCGGACAGCCCCGAATAGGCATTGATCCGGGTCGCGAGTCTGGTGACCGGGCCGAAATGGCGGGTATGAAACCGGCCATGATTTTGCCGGTTTTACCGGTCAGTTTGCCGCGAAGTATCTTTGAGAGCTTGCGTAACGTGATATCGACACCGATATCCTGATCAGATCGAAAGGCAGCGGAGCCGCTTGATGAGCAAGTCCGATAGCATGAACAGGAATTTTCCCACATGGCAGGACCCCGAAGGGGCGCCGCTTTCGTGCGTGGAGAAGATCAAGGTTCTGAACGAGAATTTCGGCGAACTGCGCGAAATGATGCAGGAAGCAATGGAAGACGCGTTGCTGATGGGTTGCGACGAGGAACAGTTCCGCCAGGTGATGCGCAGCGTTGTTGAAGAGCTGCACAATCCTTATGGCAAGCCAGACGATCAGGACTGATTATTCATGAAAACCAAGATAGTGTTTGGCGCTGCGGTTGCCGCGGTTGTTTCTGTGGCTGCTTTGACGTCTGCCTTTGCGCTGGATTATCGCCCGGCCGAGATCGCCCAGCTTCAGGGGCTGGATAAAATCACCGCCCGCATTTCGACCTTTGAGGTGCCGGTGGGCCAGACGGCGAAATTCGGCACCCTTACGATCCGGGTTGATGCCTGCTATCGCACCCCGCCGGAAGAGCGCCCGGAAAGTGCCGGTTTCCTTGAAATTTCCGACCAGCGTGAAGATGCCGAAAACACCGTTGCCGAACTGTTTTCGGGCTGGATGTTTGCGTCAACACCGGGTCTTTCGGGGCTTGAGCATCCGGTTTATGACGTTTGGGTCAAGGAATGCATTGATCCGAATGATCAGGGATCAGGGGCCGTCGAACAGGGGCAACCCGCCCCCGCAGAATGATATTCCCGCACAAGATTGTTTCCAAATGCTGGCCGATGCACAGTGCGTCGGCCACAATTGTTTTGGGGAATGATTTGTGACGGTGGGACATCAGATGATTTGACGTTACGTCATGCAGGGGATTCGCAATGGGAAAGATGCGCCTGTGCCCGGTAAACCGGGGATTTTGTCGGAAAGTATATCGATTTTGGTTCTGATATCAGTGCGTTCTCATTTTGGATAAAATAAGGCGCAAACGGCGTTTATTGTTTCCTCTGGGGAAAATGAGTGTTGCGGGCTGTCCGGCTTGAGGCCAGGGGCATGTGCTGTCATCCTTTTTCCAGTTTTGTTGCGATGCGGCAATTCGCGTCGAACGATTTTTAAACAAGGGATGTGCATAATGTTTACGTCAATCAAGAAGGCCGGTTTCGTTCTGGCGATTGCAGCGGGTCTTTCGGGGGCTGCCGTTTCGGCACAGGCGGCAGAGAGCTATAAGCTTGATCCGACCCATACCAGCGTGATCTTCATCGTCAACCATCTTGGTTTTTCCAACTTCCAGGGCCGTTTTGGCGGCACGAGCGGCGAACTGACGCTTGATCGTGAAAACCCGGCGGCATCGTCGGCGATCATTACGATTGACCTCAGCAAGGTCGATACCGGTGTCGAGGGCCTCGACAACCATATGAAAACCGCCGACTTCCTGAATGTTGAACAGAACCCGACCGCAACGTTCAAAAGCACCTCGATCGAGATGACCGGCGATAAGACCGCCACCATCACCGGCGACCTGACCCTTCTGGGCCAGACCAAGCCACTGGTTCTGGACGTGACCCTGACCGGTGAAGGCGATCACCCGATGACCGGCGATCATGTTCTTGGTTTCGGCGCGACCGGCACCGTGACCCGTTCGGAATACGGCATGAACTATCTGGTGCCGGCTGTCAGCGACGAAGTCGAACTGCAGATTTCGACCGAGTTCCTGCAGCAGAAATAACGATACTGACAAACCGGCGGCGGCATGTGATTGTCCTGCCGGTTTGGTGTTTTTTGTCCTGAGAGGATCACATATGGCGCTTCGCAGTACGCAAACGGGCTTTGGTCCGGTGACCAAGAGCTTTCACTGGCTGATGGCGATCCTGTTTGCCACGATGTTTGCGATTGGCTGGTATATGGATCTTTTGCCGCTGGGGCTGGAAAAGCTGGCGTGGATTTCACGCCATAAATCGATTGGTGTTACCATCCTTTTCCTGGCGATTTTGCGCATTATCTGGCGTCTGGCCGAACAGACACCGGCAGGACTGGGTGAAAAGGCATGGGAACGTCAGGCGGCGAAACTGGCGCATTTCGCGCTTTATGCCGTGATGCTGGCCATGCCGCTTAGTGGATGGCTGATGTCGTCGGCGGCGAATTTTTCGGTCAGTGTCTTTGGCCTGTTCACGCTTCCCGATCTGGTCGGGCCGGACAAGGTGCTTTATGAACAGCTTCGCTTTACCCACTGGATATTGTCCTGGGTGATTGTCGGTCTTGTCGGGCTGCATGTGGCAGCGGCATTCAAACATCATTTCATCAATCGCGATGCGACGCTCCGCCGGATGCTTCCGGGGACGGGGAAAGGAAATTGATCATGACGTCTTTGTTTAAAAACATTCTGCGCGCTTCGGCGATTGTACCGGTGATGGCCATTTGCACCCCGGCCTTTGCCGCCGATCAGTGGCAGGTCAAAACCGATGACAGCGATATCGAATTTGCTGGCACCCAGCTTGGTGCGGATTTCGAGGGCGAGTTCAATAAATTCACCGCCGATATCGTATTTTCGCCGGATGATCTTGCCGGGTCGAAAGTCAGCGTCCTGATTGATATTGCATCAGTTAATACCGAAAATGCCGATCGCGACAGCCAGATCATTTCAGCAGACTGGTTTGATGTCGCGCAGTGGCCGACTGCAAAGTTTGAAACCAAATCCTTCCGCGAAATCGCGCCGGGCCAGTATGAGGCGACGGCTGATCTGACGATCCGGGATGTGACCAAGGAAGTCGTTCTGCCCTTTACGCTTGAGATCGAGGGCAACGAGGCGGAAGCCGAGGGGACGGTGACGATCAAGCGGACGGATTTCGGCGTCGGGCAGGGCCAGTGGAGCGACACCAGCCAGGTCGGTGATGATGTGACCATCCGCATTGATATTGATGCGACCCGGTCATGATGCCGATAGCGCGATAGTCCGATAGTCCGATAGTCCGATGAACAAAAAACAGCCGCCCAACCGGGCGGCTGTTCTCATTTTGGCGCAGCAGTCGTATCAGGCGGCTGCGTTTTTGCGCAGATCGGCAAGGAAGCTTTCGACGGCCTGATCAAGCGACACGGCTTCGGCGACGAGTTTCTCGGCGGTCTGGGCAAGCTGGGTCGTGCCTGATGAAACCTTGCCCGCATTGTCATTGACAGTTTCGATCCGCTCGGACACTTCGCGGGTGCCGTTGGCGGCTTCTTCGACGTTACGTGCGATTTCGCCGATGGCAGCGTGCTGTTCCTCGACCGCAGCGGCAATCGCGGTTGAACTGTCGGCGACCTTGGCGATGGTCTCGGAAATGCGGCGGATGGCCTCAACCGCCTCGCCGGTTTCATTCTGGACCGAGGTGATCTGCTGGTTGATTTCCTCGGTCGCCTTGGCGGTCTGGTTGGCAAGGTTTTTGACCTCGCTTGCGACAACCGCAAAGCCCTTGCCGGCATCGCCTGCGCGGGCGGCTTCGATGGTGGCGTTCAGGGCCAGAAGGTTGGTCTGTTCGGCAATGTCACCGATCAGTTTGGCGACATCGCCGATTTTCTGGGCAGCGTCGGCAAGGCCGGTGACGGTTTCATTGGTGCGGGTGGCTTCGTCATTGGCCTGATTGGCAATGTCGGCCGAACGCGCGATCTGCTGGGCGATTTCATCGGACGATGCGGTCAGTTCCTCGGTCGCGGCCGAGACGGTTTGAACGTTGCCCGATGTCTGGGCGGTGGCGGTTGCAACGGCACCGGACAGCTTGCTGTTCATTTCGGTGGCGGACTGCATGTTTGCCGTCGCCTTTTTCATGTCCGAGATCGAGGCCGAGATCGACTGGATCAGGCCCTTGACCCGATTTTCCAGACTGCTTGCCATTTCCAGAACGTCCTTGCGGCGTTTCTGTTCGGCTTCGGTTTCCATCTGTTTCTGGCGTTGCTGCAATTGCAGGTTTTCGCGGGCCTGTTCGCGGAAGGCCACAACGGTGCGCGCCATGTCGCCGACTTCGTCCCCACGGTCCTGACCTTCGATATGACCGTCGAGATCGCCATTGGCAATGTAGGTCATGCGTTCGGAAAGCTTGCGCAGGCCATTGGTGATATCGCGTCCGATCCAGAAACCGGTCAGCATCAGAAGGGCAATGATCGCCAAACTTAACGTGATGAACCAGATCGCGGAATCCCAGAAGGCGACCTCAACATCATCGATATAGACGCCGGTGCCAAGAATGGCCCCCCATGGCAGGGGATGCGCAAAGGAGATTTTTTCAAATGTCAGTTCCTTTGGCTCGCCGGGTTTGGGCCAGTGATAGGATGAAAAACCGCCATTCGGGTTGCTGCCGGCTGCCACCAGATCACGAATGAAGTAAGCGCCGTTCGGGTCCTGGACAGAGGTGAAATCCTTGCCGACCAGTGCCGGGTTGGCACCGTGCATGACCATGATATTGTCCTTGGTCAGGGCAAAGAAGTAACCGATATCGCCGTCATATTTGCCGGCGGAAACGACCTTGTAGAATGCGTCGATTGCGGCTTGTTGATCAAGTTCGCCCGCCTTGACCTGCTTTTGAAAATCGTTGGCCTGCGACACCGCATATTCGGTGATGGCGCGGATTTTCTCCTTGCGGTCTTCAAGCAGGGTGGTGCGCAAACCCATAAGTTCGAAGGATGAAATGACGATCAGGCCGAGCAGGGCCACGATGGACAAACCGGCGATCTTGTAGCCGATTTTGATTTTCTGCAGCATGTAATGATTTCTCCCGACCCACACCGAATGTATAGATGCCCCGACAATATGATTGTCGGGCTTTCTGCCGCTGTCCAGACAGATTTACTATACTTTGGGGTGGGCTGTTGGTCTTTCAATAAGGTGCAGAAAAAATCCTGTAACATCATATACGAAAACACCTGCCTTCGATGTGAGGGCAGGTGTCGGGCGGTGTGTCGGAATTTCCGGGCGTTTTCAGCCAAGATGCGATTGCAGGAATTTCATCGCCAGAAGAATGCCTTCCTCGTCGATGCCATGCTGAAGGCCGGGACGTTCGTGCAGTTCGGCCTCAAAGCCGTTGGCGGTCAGCGTATCAAGTGCCAGGCGCGATGCCTCTATCGGGACGACCGGATCGGCGGTGCCATGAACCAGCAGAACCGGCGGTCTGGTTTTGATCGCGCTTGCAAATGCTTCGTCGCCCAGAAGCGCGCCCGAGAAACCGACGACACCGGCCAGAGCCGGATCGCGACGCGGTGCGGTTTGCAGCGACATCATCGTGCCCTGCGAGAAGCCGATCAGGGCAAGTTTGTCTGCCGAAAGGTCATGTTCGGCCAGAAGGGTATCGATGAAGCGGTCGATATAGGCGGAGTTTTTCGCTGCCCCCTCGGCCATGGCGCGCAGCGCGCCCGACATGGTTTCGGGCTGACGACGGAGAAATTCCGGATCATATTCGGCCAGGCTGAACCATTGCCGCCCAAACGGCGACATTTCACACGGGAACGGGGCATTGGGCGAATAAAACGCGGTGTCGGGCAGGGCACGGGCAAAATGTGGTGCCAGCCCGATCAGGTCATTGCCATCGGCGCCATAGCCATGCAGCAGGATCACGATGCTTTTGGTCGTTCCCGATGCGGCCGGCAGCATCGGTCCGTTCAATGCGGTTTCGGCGGTCATGTCAGATCCCTTCGTTTGTCTTTGTCCCTGATTAGCAATGCTGCGTCGCAACGGCCAGTCTTTTTATATCTGGCAGTTTTCAGTGGCAGCAATTTGATCGCGACACTGTTCCCCGATGAAGCGGTAAAGGATCGGTTTGCCCCGCATTGTATGGGGCCAAAGGGGAGATTGGTCGGACAAATACCCGGCGGGTGATGTATCGGGCAGGTAAATGACGGAAGAGGGCCATGATCCACGTTGTGATATGGTCTGTAATATGGCCTGTGGATAACTTTGTGGATGATTGGCCCGGTATAGCCAGAATTGATCAGGATTTCTGTCAATAAAGCATGATTTTGCGACGGCGAACTATTCATTGGGATAGTATTTTGGGCAGCAATCATGACCAAATGGTCGAAATTCCTGTCACAAATTTATTGCGATTTCACAGTCATTTGTCGGAAATTGTGAAAAAATCATGACATGAATTTGCATGCCTGGCGGGTTTTGAGGAGGTCGGGCAGATCAGGAAAAATCGCCTAAAGGGTGAATGAGGGGTGGATGGTATTCCACAATGTGGATTCTTTGATGCATAACGGTTCCAAAGGTGCCTTTTGCACCTGTGCAAACTGTGTCACAAGAAGTCCTCCGGATGATCCGGAATTCGCCCCATCCGAAGAAGATTTTCCGAGGCCCCGATGAGTTCCCCGACGAGTTCCCGTGTGAGCCGTACGCGCCGCTGGGTCGGCAAGGGGGATCGACGCGTTCTGGCGTTGACCCTGCCGATTATCCTGTCCAATGCCACCGTTCCGTTGCTGGGGGCGGTTGATACCGCAGTGGTCGGCCATCTGGACAGTCCGCATTACATCGGCGCGGTCGCGGTCGGGGCGCTGATTTTTTCCTATGTGTTCTGGAGTTTTGGCTTTTTACGCATGGCGACCACCGGGCTTGCGGCACAGGCCTATGGGCGGCGTGATCCGAACGGGGTAAGGACGGTTTTTGCCAGGGCGGCCCTGATTGCGGTGACGGCGGGGCTTGCGGTCATGGTGCTGCAATGGCCGATCATCGAGCTTGCAATGGCCTTGATCCGGCCGACCGCGGCGGTCGAGGCGGCAGCACGGGATTATTTCCATGTGCGCATCTGGGCATCGCCCGCGACATTGATGCAATACTGCATGCTGGGCTGGTTACTGGCGATGCGCGACGCGCGCGCGGTGTTTATTTTCCAGGTGGTGTTAAACAGCCTGAACATGGTTCTGGATATCCTGTTTGTGCAGGGCTTTGGCTGGGACGTCAAAGGGGTTGCCGGGGCAACCGTGATTGCCGATTATTCCGGTGTGATGCTGGGCTGGTTCCTGATGCAACCGCATCTCAAACGGCTTGGCGGGACGTGGCGCGGGATCGGTATTTTTGATCGCACCCAACTGGCGCGCCTGATGAAGATCAATGGTGACATCTTTGTGCGCACCATGGCGCTGACATCGGCCTTTGCCCTGTTTACCAGTTTTTCCGCCCGCTTTGGCGAGGTGACGCTGGCAGCCAACGCGGTTTTGCAGAATTTCCTGATGTTCGGGTCATTCGCGCTGGACGGGTTTGCCCATGCGGCGGAAACGCTTGTCGGGCAGGCCTATGGGGCGGAACGGCGCAAACAGTTCCTGTGGGCGGTGCGCAAGACAACGATCTGGGCGATTGCATCGGCGGTGGTGATGGCGGCGATCTTTGGCCTTGCCGGGCCGTGGATCATTGATGGCCTGACGTCGATCCCGGAAGTCCGCGCGGCGTCATACAGCTATTTGCTGTGGGCGGTGATATTGCCGATTACCGGGGTGCTTGGTTTTCAGTTTGACGGGGTATTTCTGGGCGCGATGCAGACCAAGCACTGGCGCAACATGATGCTTTTGTCCGTTGCGATCTATGCCGGGATGGCGTGGGGGGCGGTGGTGGTGGACAGCAACCATCTGCTGTGGGCGTCGTTTAACGCGTTTTTCCTGCTGCGTGGGGTGACGCTTGCGGTGCTGTTTCCGACGATCATTCCCGATCGCCGGGGGGCCACGGTTTAGGGCGGAGTTCCTTCATATGCACCGGAATATGGGGTGCCTTATGCCTCGGGTACGGGCAGGGTGGTGCTGTTTTTGACTTCGTGCAGGGTGAAGCTTGATTTGATATTGGCGACACCGGGCAGCTTCATCATGACTTCGGACAGGAAACGCTGATAGGCGGCCGGGTCCTGCACGACGATGCGCATCATGTAATCCTGATTGCCGACCATGGCGTAGCAGTCAACGATTTCCGGGTGGGACTGCACGGCGGTTTCAAAACGGCGCAGCGACGGTTCGTCATGCTGGGTCAGGGACACGGTGACAAAAACATTCACCCCCAGACGCAGATGTGACGGGGCCAGCAGGGCGACATATTTACGGATCACGCCGCTTTCTTCGAGCTTGCGCAGGCGACGCAGGCAGGGAGAGACGGAAAGACCGACCTTGTCGGCCAGTTCGACCATCGAGATACGCCCGTCTTCCTGAATCTCGCGAAGAATTTTGCGATCAATTGCGTCGAAACCGTTGCGCGCCATGGCGTGCCCCACTCCTTGTACTCGATAGATATTATTGTGATCCGGGTTGATTTTGCAGCATTGCGGGCTTTGCATAAATTACCCGCCAGCGCAAAAATCATGCTGCGCGATAAGCCATGACTTCGCGTTCCTGTCAATCTTTGCGTGATCCGTGCGCGATGTTTTTACGGTAACAGATTGTGATTTTGAAGTCGGACCAGAGGAAAGCGAAATTCCCGGTTGCGGGGCATGTCAGGATAGTCTGGTTTGCAGTGCCGAAAACGTTAGGACTTGCACAGAACAAATATCGGGGTTATGTGGTTCAAATCCTTGCATTGCTTTGCTTTGTTCGCACCTGCGGCGGAACTTATCGTTGCCGCGCGTGGTAATGACAGTGTAGTATAATCGTACCAATTTACGTATTTTTACTATGGGTATTCTCCTGTCAGGAGCTGGGGGGTTGGGGTTTTGCCAACCTGCAGGACAAGAAAGGCATTACGAGGTGGACGCTGCGCAAGATACACCGGGATATAACCTGGTCACGATTGGCGAGCATAAAATCAATATTCGTCCGGCAGTCAAAGATGACCTTGCCAATGTTGTCGATCTTGATGATCGCACAACGGGCCTTCGCAAGCCCGATTACTGGGATGATCTGTTCACCCGTTATGGCAACCGGAAGGATTCCCGGTTTTTCCTGATTGCTGAAGAAGGCGATACGCTTCTGGGCTGCATTTTCGGTGAAGTCCGGTCGTGGGAATTCAACTCGGTCCCGTGTGGCTGGGTCGGTACCGTCAGCGTCGAGCCGAATTTGCGCATGGGCGGGATCGGCAGCATTCTTTACACGGAAATCTGCCGCTGTTTCCGCAAGGCCGGTGTGACCAAGATCCGCACCATGATCCCGCGCGATGCGACCGACCTTATGTCGTTCTTCCGCGCACAGGGCATGATGGCCGGACCCTTTATCCAGCTTGAAACCGATATGGACGAAGGGGTGTAACGCCATGATGTCTTTGCAGAAGGCGACCCTGTTCGCATTATATGCCGTGCTGGAACTGGCCGAGGATACCGACCGGCAGCTTTCGGCATCCGAAATCGCCGAGAGATACAATATTTCGACCAACCATCTGGCAAAGGTCCTGCGCGATCTGGGTCGGGCGGGGCTGGTTGAATCGGTCCGCGGGGCCGGTGGCGGTTATCGTTTCTGTGGCAATGCCAAGCGCACGACGCTTCTGGATGTTGTCAGGCTGTTTGAAGAGGTCGGGGCAGGCCCGACAAGCGGCATTGTGCAGGAAACCAATGCCGGTGCGGCATTGTCATTGGTGATGGACGAGATCGAGGAAATCACCCATGCGACGCTGCTGTCGATTTCGATTGAGACCATGCTGAAACTGATGCGCAAGCGCCGCCCGGAAAAGCCGAGTTCGACCGGCTTGTTCCGCGCGGTTTAACCGCCTGCGTCGATCATCATATTCACCAAAAAGGCCGTCAGATTTCTCTGACGGCCTTTTTGATTTTCAGAACCCGGAAGGTTTCCCAGAATCAGCTTTCGCTGGTCACGGGATCGCTTTGCGCGGCGTCGGCATTTTCAGCCTTCTTCGCGGCGGTTTTTTTCGGAGCAGCCTTTTTGCGCGGACGACGGGCGGCCTTTGGCTTTTCTTCCTTGGCCGGGGCGTCTTCCGTTACCGGAGCCGGAGTTGCCACTGGTGCAGAAGGTGCGACCGTTTCGTCCTTTGCCTCGGGTGCCGGGGCTTCTTTCTTGGCGGCGGCCCGGGACGTTCTGGTGCGGGCTGGTTTGGCGCGCGTGGCTTTTGCCGGTGATTTCTTGGCCGGTGCCTTCTTTTCGACCTCGTCGGCGCGTGGCTTGCCGAGGCTTGATGCCGGAACCGGGGTCAGCAGGAAGGCCGGAACGTGATCGCCAAGACCGATCACCGGTTTGTCGTCACGGTCATAACGATCATCCCGATCACGACGCGACGATGAACGTCCTGCATTGCGATCACGGTCCTGATAGGCCGGGCGGCTGGAACGATCATTGCGCGGCTTTGTATCGCGCTGTGGCGCATTTTCGCGTGGCGGCTGTGCCGGTGCATCCTGCTTTGGCTCGTTACGGGCAGGGGCAGCGGCTTTGGCGTCGCGTTCAGCGCGGTCGTCACGGTTGCTGTTGCGTGCCGGACGATCATTGCGCGGGGAGGCGTCACGCACCGGTGCCTTGCGGCTTTTCTTCGTGCGGCGTTTTTTGCCGGTGAAGTCAAGTTCAAGGGTTTCGATGCCTTCAAGCTCGGTCAGCGGAATGTCCATGTTGATGGATTTGTTGATCGCGGCAACAAGTTTGCCGTCTTCGGGCACGGCCAGCATGAAGGCCTTGCCTGCGCGGCCGGCACGACCGGTACGGCCGGTACGATGGACGTAATCCTCGGCGTTGAAGGGCACGTCGAAGTTAAAGACGTGCGAGACATCGGCAACGTCGATACCACGTGCGGCCACGTCCGAGCAGATCAGCAGGGTGATTTCGCCCGACTTGAATTTATCAAGCGTTTCGGTGCGTTCGCTCTGGACCAGATCGCCATGCATGCGACCGGCATTGAAGCCGTGCTTGGTCAGCGATTTGAACAGGATATCGACGTCTTTTTTGCGGTTGCAGAACACGAAGGCGTTCTTGACGTTTTCCTGACGGACAAGTTTGCGAAGGGCTTCGCGTTTGTCCATTTCATCCATGACAAGGAGTTTATGTTCCACCGTGGTCGCCATGGTCGAGGGCGGGGAAACGGTAATTTCCTTGGGGTTGGACAGGAATTTGTCGGCAAGGCGACGGATTTCCTTGGGCATGGTCGCCGAGAAGAAAAGCGTCTGGCGCTGCTTGGGCAGCATATTGACGATTTTTTCAATGTCGGGAATGAAGCCCATATCAAGCATGCGGTCGGCTTCGTCGATCACCAGCAGTTTGCAGTCCGACAGAAGCAGTTTGCCGCGTTCAAAGGTATCGATCAGGCGACCCGGGGTCGCGATGATGACGTCGGCACCCTTTTCAAGGATTTTCTGCTGTTCGACGAAGGATTCCCCGCCGATGATCAGCGCCTTGGACAACGACATGTATTTGCCGTAGGTGTCGAAGTTTGCTGCTACCTGGGTCGCGAGTTCGCGGGTCGGTTCGAGAATGATCGAACGGGGCATCCGCATGCGCGCACGGCCATGATGCAGAATATCGAGCATCGGCAGGGTAAAGCTGGCTGTCTTGCCCGTACCTGTCTGTGCACAGCCCAGAATGTCACGTGCCATCAGGACGGACGGAATGGCCTGGCTCTGAATGGGGGTCGGGGTATCATAGCCGGCGTCTGCGACGGCTTTGAGGATATCTTCGCTCAGACCGAGATCGGCGAAATTCATATGGTTCGTTTTCCCGCAATAGAATGCGTTATGATGTGATTATCGCTGCGATAAAGCAGCTTGCGTCGTAAAGCGAAGCCTTAATTAAGTCAAGAAAAACGCCTCAAAAAAGGGTTAAAGAGGCAATTTAACCCTGTGCGAGAGGCTTGTTTGCCACAGACCGGAAGCGTAATCTGGTGAAATACATAATGAAACAGGGAGAAAAACGGTGTTGATGGACGCATCACGTGCAAGTCTGGTGATTATCGATGTTCAGGAAAAGCTCTATCCGGCCTGTCAGGACCCTGACCAGACTGTCGAGAATTGCTGCTTTCTTGTCAAATGCGCCAACCGTTTGAATGTTCCTGTCATTGTCACCGAACAATATCCCAAGGGGCTTGGCCATACGGCCCCCGCGATCCTTGATCTGATGATGAAGGCATCCGATACCGCCGATGGCGGCAATGTTGTTTCCAAGGTCAGTTTTTCAAGTGTGCCGGCCGACGGCTTCATGGAAAAGATCGAAGAAACACCGGGGCGTGATCAGATCGTCATTGCCGGGATGGAAACCCATGTGTGCGTGCTTCAGACCGTGATGGAACTGATTGATCGCGGGCGCGAGGTTTATGTGGTCGCCGATGCGGTGACATCGCGCAGCATCCATGACAAGATTTTCGGGCTGGAACGGATGCGCGATGCCGGGGCGAAAATCGTGACGCGGGAAAGCGTTATGTTTGAATGGCTGCGCGTGGCGGGGACCCCGGAATTCAAGGAACTGAGCGCGCTGATCAAATGACGGCGGAGCCCAAACCGGTCATTCCGGTCGTCTTTCTGTCGGGGATGCTGGCCGATCAGCGGATGTGGCAGCCGGTTCTTGACCGGTTGGCCGCGCGCAAAAGATTGATACCATGCCCGGCAATCATGCCGATCATTCCCCCGCTTGATACGCAGGACGATGTGCAGGCGATGGCGCGATCCGTTCTTGATCAGGCGCCAGACCGGTTTGCGCTGGTGGGGATGTCGATGGGCGGGTATGTCGCGTTTGAAATCCTGCGCATGGCGCGCAGGCGCGTTTCGCATCTGATGCTGGTGAATACGCGGGCGACGAAAGATGACCCGGCGATGCGCAGGCGTCGCTTGTTACTCGCACGGATTTCCGGTCGGAGCCTGCCGTTTCAGGGGGTGAATGACGCGATGCTTGATGACATGCTCCATCCCGATCATCGCCATGATGCGGAACTGATCAGCCTGTTTTCGGATATGGCAGAGGATTTTGGCGTTGATGTGTTCAGGCGCCAGATTACGGCAGTTGCCAACCGCCCGGACAGCATGGCGCTGTTATCGGAACTTGATATGCCCTGCACCGTGATGGTCGGGGAGGCTGATCGGGTGATCAGCCCGGCATCGCATCATGAAATGGCGGCGCGTATTGCCGGTGCGACGATGATTGATGTTGCCGGGGCAGGGCATTATGTCCCGCTTGAGCAACCCGACATCTTTGCCGATGCCTTATGCGAACTTGTTACCTAGGGTGTTGATATCCTGGTGTCGGACGGAGCAAGCGTATCGCTTAGAACCATTTCGATGGTATTTTCATCGGTCAGATACTGCGCATAGAGCTTTTCAAGTGCGCCGTTGCTGCGCTGTCTGGCGAGGTAGCTGTTAAAGCGTCGTATCAGGCGTGCGTTGACGGGGCTTGCCGGCAATGCAAGGCGATTGATCGTATTCATCAGCGGCGTGCGGTGGATCGACAATGCGGCAATTTCATCATCGGTCAAATGGGTAACCTGCTTTAGCGATGCCCTTTGCGCGTAGCCGCAATAGATCAGTGCGACATCAACCCGTCCGGCAAGCAGCAGGGCAATCGATTGACGGATCGAGTTGAACCAGATGACGTCAAAGCGTCCCTCGTCGCGATGGCGTGCCAGTTGACCATGCAGTTGCAGGCCGCGCGCCATGGAGACCTGCAGGCCGTCAAGGTCGGCCGGGCGTTTGATCACCAGATCACGTTGTTTGAGGGTGATCGCATGCAGGCTTGTGGTGCTGATGCCATCCGACAAGATGAAGGCACCGGTTTTGGTGTCTCCGGGAATGCCGATGAACCCGGCCGGGTTATTATGACTGTCTTCGAGTGCGCGTTTCAGCGGCAAATTCTGGAAGGTCATGTCGATCTGTTGAAGTTTGCTGAAATCATGCAGCAGGTCATAAAGCGCACCACTGGCATGGCCATTGACCTGATAGCTTTGCGGGAAGGCTTCCTGATCGGCAAGGATGGTCAGGCTCAGGTCATAAGCATTGACGGGATCGGGATGATTGTCATTGGCCATCGCCGCCGAACCCGGCCCCGCGGCGCATGCCATGATCATGATAAATCCGGTGCAAACCATGCCACGCAGATATGGCAGGATCAAAGGCCACACAGACAGGACAGAAGACTTCAAGTTTACCCTGTTTTTCATTTCAGGGTCGCCAGCCAGTGCCAAAGGCAACCAGATGGGCGCGCGCAATCCGCCATTACGTGCCATTTCTGGCAACGGTCATTCCCCATTCGAGTAGTCTTCCCTGTTTTTATCGGCATTTATTTTCATGCCTGATGCCTACCCTTGTGGGTAGTTGAAGACAGGTTGCCCGGAATGGAGAGCAAGAGCAAGTGTGATCCGGCGGGATTTATACCAATTGCTATTTTTGGTTTAGCAGTCCGCGCGCCTCATGCCGCATCGATGGTCATCGTCATCACGGATATAGCGGGGAAACAGTTGGTAGATAATTGTATCCCCGTTTTCGATAAGATGTTGTTTGAATTCATCTTTTATGAAGTGCGCGCGGAGTTCCGAGATCGGGCTGTCACCCGCACAGAATGCGATTCGGACCGGGATACGGGTTGTGTCTGCGGGATAATCGGTAGTCTCGGGCGAGGTACACATTTTTTCGCCCATGGTTGTTTGCGATGGGCTGACGGCAACGACGACGCGATAGCCATCGCGCAGGGTCTGATTCGGGGCGAGATCACCGGCATCGGTAATGAAATCAAGACGTGGCGGATAACCGTGATTGGACAGTGCAGATGCCCATGTTTCCGGGGTGACAAGGTTTTCCCTGTCATGAACTTCGACCATCATGATCCGGCTTGGCGCGCCATAGGTTTTGAAGCTTTCGACTTCGGCAACATGATAGTTCGGATATTCAACCACGGTCATGTTGCTGCACCCCGCCAGCAACAAGGCACTTCCCATAACGCGGCCCGCAAGCACGCGCAAAATGGCGCGCGGAGACAATTGTTTCGAAGCGTTGGAAAGGGGGCTCATGGGGTCTCCTTACGGGTGTGGGGCGATAAAATTCCGGTCTGCGACAAATTGATACAGATGCGACAAACCCTTGCGAAACTTTGCACCTAAAGTTTGGACGGGATCAGTTTCGTCATATTCCGTCATGAGGGTACAATTATGTCTGTTATCTCTGAAAGGCAAATTTCGCGATGGCCGCACTGGTCGGTTCCGGTACTGCATTGGATCATGGTGCTTCTGATCATCGGTGCCTTTGTCATTGGTCAGGTCATGGAAGATTTCCCGCGCTCTGAACGGGGTGCCATCATGGGATATCATGCCCTGCTGGGGCTTTCGGTGCTGGTTCTTTTCCTGCCGCGCATTTGGGCGATCTTGCGCCAATCCCCGGTGGCGGTGGGCGATGATCCCCGTATCGTGAAAATGATGGCACGCATCGCGCATGGTTTGCTGTATCTGGTGATGATTGCGATGCCGGTCACCGGGCTTTTGGCGGTGATGACATCGGGGCGCAGTTTTTCGGTCGCCGGATTGTTTTCATTACCCGATCTGGGGCGGATCGAATGGCTTCATGAAGGGGGCGAGGAAATTCACGAATTTTTCGTCCCGGTTCTGGTGTCATTGGTCGTGTTGCATGTGATTGCCGCCATTTGGCATCACTTTATCCGCCATGATGAGGTTCTGGCGCGCTATGTGCCGTGGTTGCGGAAGTGATAAACAGCCAGACATCAATCTCAAAACCCGGCCAACATGTCGGGTTTTGAGATTTGTTATTTGATGACTCGTGTTACCCATTCTCGCAAGGCCGTCCGGATGGCGTGATCGGCCGACTGATCACGCGTAAATGCCCACCATGTATGGGCACCTTGCCAGATGCTTGCCATTTGCCAGCCAAGCTGTTTGCCTTCTTCTTGGTTGTCCGACAGGCGGCGGCCAAGTATTTCGGCAAGGCGGTGTCCCCATGCGGCCCCGCGTTCGCGCAGTATCGGATTGCGGATATCTTCACGCAGCAAAAGAAGGCCGTCAGTGGTATCGCGTTCTGCCGTTTCGGGCGGCATCAGGCGCATCAAAAGGGCGATGGCGCCGTCTGGTGTTAGTGGTTCCTGCATATCCGCAGTGGAGGTTTCAGTATCGAGCTGGTCCCATGCGCGTAGCAGAATAGCCAAAACCAGTGCATCACGATTGCCATATCGCTGTACCAGTGTTGCCGGGGACAGGCCGCATGATTTTGCCGCTCGTGCAAAAGTCAGCCCGGCCGGGCCGGTTTCCAGCAGGGTTTCAAAAAGGGTGTCGAGCACCTGATCATCGGGAATCGTCTTGCTTCTTGCCATAAATATTTATAAATGTATGTTTATTTATAAATCAATGGAGAATTCATCGTGGCTAGAATTCTTGGATATATCGCCAGCAGTCTGGACGGAATGATTGCGGATCAGGATGACAACCTTGATTGGCTTTTTGCATATGACGGCATGGAACTTGGTGATCATGATTATAACAAGTTTCTCAAGCGCATTCGTACCGTTGTGATGGGGCGGAGGACTTATGATTTCATTGCCCGACAGCCATCAGACTGGGCATACGGTATGCAACGAGTGATTGTTGTGACATCGCGTCCGATTGAGAATCCTGTTGCGGAAATTGAAGTGCGCAGTGATGTCGATGCCTTGATCAAGGAGCTTCGTGCGCTTGATGACGGGGATATCTGGATGTTGGGTGGTGGGCAACTGCAGATGGCATTTCTGGAACGCGGGGCGCTGGACGAAATCGAAATTTACGTCATGCCCGAAATGCTTGGCGGTGGAAGACAGCTTTTCCCAATGACGGGATTTCGCACCAGCCCGACGCTGATCAGTGCGCAGGCGCTTGATCGAGGGTGTGTGCGGTTGCACTATCGATTCTAGACGACCTCCTTTAGGGCTGGGCGTCGGCCTGTTGTCCGGCTTAGAAAACGGATCGTCCGATGGCGCGGATCAGCATTTCAAGCGCCCTGATACCGGCCGCGGAATTACCCCGTGCGTCAAGACGTGGCGACCAGACACAGACGGAAAATTCGCCGGGAATGACGCCGATGATGCCACCGCCAACCCCGCTTTTGGCCGGAATGCCGACGGTAAAGGCAAAATCACCGACCCCGTCATACATGCCACATGTCAGCATCAGCGCATTGATGCGGCTGGTTTCCCCGGGTGCGATCACGGTACGGCCATCAATGCCGACACCCTTGTTGGCAAGGAAGAAGGCAGCACGCGCCATTTCACGGGCGGTCATCGCGACCGAGCATTGCTTGAAATAGGCGCGCACGACGTCCTCGACCGGGTTATCAAGTTTGCCGAAGCTTTTCATCAGATAGGCAATGGCACGGTTGCGATCACCGTGCTGATCCTCGGACAGATAGACATCGTTATCAACGCGAATGCCGGGATTGCCGCAAAGCTGGCCAAGGAATTCGGCCACCGAACGGTCCGGATTGGCGTAGCGTGATGCGATCAGATCAGCAACACGGATCGCCCCAGCATTGATGAAAGGATTGCGCGGGATGCCGTGTTCCTGTTCAAGCTGGATCAGGGAATTGAAGGCGGAGCCGGATGGTTCGCGCCGGACGGCTTTCCATAAGTCATCGCCGTGCGCGCGCTGGGCCAGCACAAGGGCGAAGACCTTGGAAATGCTTTGGATGGAAAAGGGCAGGTCGGCCTCGCCAATGGCAAGTTCGTTTCCGCCTGCGGTGCGCAGAACCATGGCAAAGTGATCATCCGGGACACTGGCAAGGGCGGGGATATAGTCGACCTTGCGGGCATCGGCAAAATCGGTCTGGTGGATCGCGTCCGAAATATCCTGGAGGATGGCGGCATAATTGTGGGTCATCATTATGTGTCCGCTTTGTTTGTCAGGCTGTCAGGGACAAAAAACCCGGTGCAGGACACCGGGTTTGATGATGAAGAATTTTAATCCGATCAGACGTCGATATCCTCGACAAAGCGGGCATGTTCCTGAATGAACTGGAAGCGGAGCTCCGGCTTTTTGCCCATCAGGCGGTTGACCAGATCCTTGGTCTGGCCACGGGCATCGGGTTCGGCCGCATCGGGCAGGCAGACGCGCAGCAAGGTGCGCTTTTTCGGCGCCATTGTGGTTTCGCGAAGCTGCGGGGGCGGCATTTCACCCAGACCCTTAAATCGGGAAATCTCGACCTTGCCGCGGTTCTTGAATTCGGTATCGAGCAGAACCTCTTTTTCCGCATCATCCATCGCATAGATGGATTTGCCGCCCTGTGTCAGGCGGTAAAGCGGCGGCATGGCAAGATACAGATTGCCGTTTTCAATCAGGCCAGCCATTTCCTGATAGAAGAAGGTCATCAGAAGCGATGCGATATGCGCGCCATCGACGTCCGCATCGGTCATGATGATGATGCGTTCATAGCGCAGGTCGGAAAGCCGGAAATCGGAACCGGAACCGCAGCCAAAGGCTTCGATCATGTCCTTGATTTCCTGGTTGGCCATCATCTTTTCACGGGTCGCGGACGCCACGTTAAGGATTTTACCGCGCAGCGGCAGAACGGCCTGTGTTTCACGGTCACGTGCCTGTTTGGCGGAACCACCTGCCGAGTCACCTTCGACAAGGAAGATTTCGGTTCCGGCGGCGATGGAACGTGAGCAATCGGCAAGCTTGCCCGGAAGGCGCAGGCGACGGGTTGCCGACTGGCGTTTGGTTTCTTTCTTTTCCTTGCGGCGCTGACGTTCTTCGGCGCGCAGGATGATGCGTTCAAGCAGGCGCTTGGCATTTTCGGTATCACCGGTCAGCCAGTGATCGAAATGGTCGCGAACCGCGGTTTCAACCAGCTTGGTGGCCGATGCGGTGCCAAGCTTTTCCTTGGTCTGGCCCTGGAACTGCGGATCGGGAATAAAGACCGAGAGCATGATACAACCGCCGCCAAAGACGTCTTCGGCGGTGATGGCCGCGGCCTTTTTCTGACCGACCATGTCGCCATAGGTCTTGATCGCCTTGGTCAGGGCATAGCGGAAACCGGCTTCGTGCGTGCCGCCAAGCGGGGTCGGGACGGTGTTACAATAGGAATGGAAGTAGCCTTCGCCGCCATCCGGCCATGCAATAGCCCATTCAACGCGACCGGCACTTTCGGAAAACTTGGCTTCGCCTGCGAACGGACGTTCGGTGATCAGATCACGCCCTTCGATGGTCATGTTCAGGTAATCGAGAATCCCGTTGGGGAATTTCAGGACTTCCTGCTGCGGGGTCGGATCGTCACTTGTCAGCAATTCCGGATCGACCGACCAGCGGATTTCAACACCCTTGAACAGATAGGCCTTGGAGCGCGCCATACGGAAGATCGTGGCGGGTTTCAGCTTTGCCCGGTTGCCGAAAATTTCGGGATCGGGGCGGAAGATGACCGTGGTGCCGCGGCGGTTATTGACCGCACCGCCGTCCTGAAGCGGACCGAGCGGGGTGCCTTTGGAATATTCCTGAAACACCAGTTTGCGATCACGTGCGACTTCGACCCGGAATTTGTCGGTCAACGCGTTCACCACAGACATACCCACACCATGCAGACCGCCGGATGTTTCATAGGCCTTGCCCGAAAACTTGCCGCCGGAATGAAGCGTGGTCAGGATGACTTCAAGGGCTGATTTATCGGGGAATTTCGGATGCGGATCGGTCGGAATACCACGCCCGTTATCGCGCACCATGACGGTGTTGTCGGTTCTGAGTTCCAGCTCGATCCAGTCGGCATGGCCGGCGACGGCCTCGTCCATCGAGTTATCGAGGATTTCGGCAACCAGGTGATGCAGTGCGGCATCGTCCGTGCCTCCGATATACATACCGGGACGGCGGCGCACAGGCTCCAGGCCTTCGAGAACTTCGATATCCTTGGCGGAATAGGCGTTTGTGGTCGATTGGTTTGAATCTTCGAAAAGGTCGGTCATGCCCCGGAACGCAACTTCTTTATTATGTTAAAACAAGGTCCAACGACGCATATCTGTTGATTGATTTTACGGGGTTGGATGCCTTTAGGCTTAACGAGTATCATATGTTTTCAGATGCGACCCATAAAAATGTTTTTTGGGCGTGAATGCAAGCAGTGGTCTTGCCAGAGATCATAATTTCGTTGTGGCAGCGCAGAAAACGGTGCCAGACTTGTCGCGAAAACCGAGACCGTCAGGTCCAATAAAAATATCGGCCCGCGTGAATGGCGCGCCCAGACAGGAGTAAGCCCGATGGCAAATGAGAGTGAGACCACACATGGTACCGACAACACCATGCCGCGCGGCGACATGTGCACCCGAACCCTTGCCATGCCCGCCGACACCAACCCGAGCGGCGATATTTTCGGCGGCTGGCTGATGTCGCAGATGGATATCGCGGGCGGGGTGATGGCAAGCCAGATCGCCGAGGGACGCGTTGCCACGGTCGCGGTTGACGGTATGACATTCCATCGCCCGGTCTATGTCGGCGATGTGGTGTGCGTGTATGGCGATATCGAACGGATTGGCAATACATCGATGGTGCTGCATCTTGAAAGCTGGGTGCTGCGCAAAAACCAGCCGCCGCGCATCAAGGTGACAGAGGCAACCTTTACCTTTGTCGCGATTGACGCCGAAGGCCGTCCGCGCCCGGTGCGCAAGGATGAGGTTGCGGTTTAAAGAGGCAAATTAGGGTTTCCGGACGGTGCGAGGTGCCGAGCCGGAAACCGTCGTTGCGTCAAGTCTGGATTCCCGCTTTCGCGGGAATGACGCGTGGAAATGGGGCGTCGTTATACCGCCGATAAATCTGGGTTTTCACGACCCAGAATGCGCATAATCAAAGGGATATTGCCGTCCATACGGTAATAAATGGTGTGTGCTGCAAAAACACAGCGACGATATCCGGGGTGGATATCATCGACAGCCTGATAAATGGCGGGCGACCGCGCGATTTTGTCGAACTGTTCAAACAGGGCGTCAAAATAAATGTCTGCGTGTTGCTGCCCGAAAGTTTCAATGCTGTATCGATACAAGCGTCTGATATCGTCTTCTGCAAGTTTGCTAAGACGATACGCGGTCATTTGAGCTTCATGTCCGCCTTGACGCTCGCGCGTATATCTTCTTTATCCATTGAGGAAAAACCGCTTTCCTCGGCGGCGTTCAAGGCATTGCGGATGCGTTCGATTTCTGCCATGCGCATCTGTTTTTCACGCAATGCTTCGCGCACGACCTCGCTGTCGGATGCGTATTGACCGGTCGAAAGCTGCGCCTGAATCCAGGCTTCCTGCGTTTCGGTGACCGTGATGCTTTTTTTGATCATAAGGTGATCTTTCGTCTTTTGATCCTACTTTATCCTACCATTAGCAACCTGGCCGACGCAAACATTTGCCGTATAGAAAACGACAAGGCAACGGGGCAGGGCAATGGGCTGGGCGGGTCAGGCCGTCCAGCATTCCTTTGCCACGCGGATAAAGTTTTCACCCATGATCTTGTCGACGTCGTCGGGTTTGTAGCCCCCGGCGATCAGGGCGTCGGCAAGGGCGGGGAGCTTTTTCGGATCGAATACGGCGGCACCGCCTGCATTGGGGCCATAGCCGCGTTCGGCGGGCCAGTAATAGGCGCGGTCAACACCATCGGGAAAGTCGTTGGTGCCCGCGACACTGGGCATCGTATCAAGGCCGATGCCAACATGGTCCACGCCGACCAGTTTTACCGCATAGTCGATATGGCGGATCATGTCGGGGACTTCGGGGGCGTTGGGTGATTTGATGAAGCGCTGGAAGCCGCAAATGCCGATCACCCCGCCGGTATCGGCACAGGCCTTGATCTGTTCATCATCGATGCAGCGTTCATGCCCGCCAAGCACCTTGGGGTTGGCGTGGCTGAAGACGACCGGTTTGGTCGATGCCTTCATGATATCAAGGCTGCTTTGACGACCGGTGTGCGAGCAATCCATGATCATGCCGCCGTTATTAACAGCCCGGACCATGGCATGACCCAGCGCGGTCAGCGGGATATCGTCATCATGACAGCCACCGGCCACCGAATTGTTGCGGTTGTAGGCAAAGTGGATCTGCTTTACGCCCAGTTTGGCAAAGACCGGGACCATTTCGGGCATGTCCTGCAACATGACCGAGCCTTCGAGGTCGAAACCAACCCCCAGCAAGCCCTTTGATTTGGCGATTGCCAGATCATCAAAGCATTCGATCTGCATGTATTTGTCAGGGTGGGCGGCGATTTTGGCCCGGAAGGCGGCAATCACGCGCAGGATATGGGCAACGGAATTCATATCCATGCCGACATTGACACAGACATAGTCAACATCGCCCGCGACATAGTTATCAAGCAGGCTGATCGGTGTTTTGGGATCGAGCGGCAGACAGGCATGCGCATCCCACGTGAAGGCGGGGCGATGGCGTGACGGGGTGGCGGGGGTATGCGGGGCGGTGGTGACGTTCATGATGTCCCTTGTTCTTCTGGCGCGTGGTTCTTCTGGCGCGTGCGGGGCCGGTGTTCAGTCCCAATCCACGAAACTGTCGATGACGGCGCGGTCATATCCCCCGGCGGCCTTGAAAAGCTGCTGCGAATAGGGGTTTTCCAGTTTGCCGTCGGCAAGCTGGCCCGCGGTGGCGCGTTCGACGATACGGCCGTGGTTCATGATCGCGATATCGTCGCACATATGGGCGACCACGGCGAGATCGTGACTGACCATGATATAGGTAAGGCCCAGATCATTGCGCAATCGGGTTAGCAGGTTCAGCACTTCGGCCTGGATCGAGACATCAAGAGCCGAGGTCGGTTCATCGAGCAGCAGAATTTTCGGTTCGAGAATAAGCGCACGGGCAATCGCGACACGCTGGCGCTGCCCGCCGGAAAGCTGATGGGGGTAGCGGAAGCGGAAGGAATTATCGAGCCCGACCTGTTTTAGCGCCTCGACCACGCGGGCATCCGAATTGCCGAGTTTGTGGATATTGACCGGTTCGGTCAGGATGCGGTCAATCGTGTGGCGCGGATGAAGCGATCCGAACGGGTCCTGAAAGACCATTTGCGCCAGACGGTAAAAGGTTTTGTCGCGCTTTTTGGTCAGTTCCTTGTTATTCACAAGGATGTTGCCTTCCCAGTCATCAACAAGGCCGGTGATGGTGCGAAGGACGGTTGATTTGCCCGATCCTGACTCGCCCACCAGACCAAATGATCCGTTGGCGCGGATCGAAATATCGATGTCCTTGAGGACGTGGTTGTCATCAAACCAGGCATTGAGTTTGGTGATTTCAATCATGGCAGTCATTTTTATCTCAGGCCTCCGCCCAACTGGCTTCGCGGGTCAGGACGGGTAGTTCGGCATGATTGCCATCCATTTTAGGCAGACAGTTCAGAAGGCCCTGCGTATAGGGGTGTTTGGCCTGATCCAGTTCGGATGCGCGGATTTCTTCGACGACATGGCCCTGATACATGACCAGAACCCGGTCGCAGAAGCTTGAGACCAGATGCAGGTCGTGGCTGATGAAAACCAGCGCCATGCCGCGTTCGCGCACCAGATCATCAAGGATCGCCATCACCTGAAGCTGTACCGTGACATCAAGGGCTGATGTCGGTTCATCGGCAATCAGGATTTCCGGATCGGGGATCAGCATCATGGCGATCATGACGCGTTGGCCCATCCCGCCCGAGACTTCGTGCGGGTAGGAATTGAACACGCGTTCCGGATCGCGGATTTTAACCGCGGCCAGCATATCAAGGGCACGGCGTTTGGCTTCAATCGCATTGACCTTGTGATGTTCGCGGTAGGCTTCGATGATCTGATCACCAATGGTCATCACAGGGTTTAGTGAATATTTCGGGTCCTGCATGATCATGGAGATTCGGGCACCGCGGACCTTGCGCCATTCGCGTTTGGACAGGTTGCGCAGGTCCAGATCATGGAATTGCATCTGATCGGCGGTGATTTTGCCATTCGCCGCCGTCAGGCCCAGAATGGCGCGCCCGGTCTGGGACTTGCCCGAGCCGGATTCGCCAACAATCCCAAGCCGTTCACGCCCAAGATCGAACGATACACCGCGCACGGCATGGACCGGTCCCTTGGAGGTCGAAAAGGTAATGGCGAGGTTTTTGACAGACAGAAGGGTGTCGGTGGTCATGATCAGTCACCTCCGCGTGGGTCAAGAACATCGCGCAGGCCATCGCCCAGCAGGTTGAATCCAAGGCTGACGATAAAGATCGCGAGCCCCGGTACGGTCGATACCCACCATTGTTCCAGAAGGAACTGGCGGCCTTCGGACACCATTGCCCCCCATTCAGGCATCGGCGGCTGTGCGCCAAGGCCAAGGAAGCCAAGACCCGCCGCAATCAGGATCATGCCTGCCATATCAAGGGTGACGCGCACCACAAGCGAGCTTATGCACATCGGGGTAATATGGCCGAGGATCAGACCCATATTCGAGACACCCTGCAAACGGGCGGCTTCGATATAGTCGGATTTGCGGACCGTGATGGTTTCGGCGCGCGCAATGCGGGCATAGGGTGGCCATGCGGTCAGTGCTATGGCCAGAACCGCATTTTCGATCCCTGGTCCCAATGCGGAAACAAAGGCCAGCGCCAGGATCAGTTTCGGGAAGGCCAGAAAGATATCGGTGATGCGCATCAATGTCGCATCAATCCAGCCGCCAAAGAACCCGGCGGCTGTTCCGACCAGAAGCCCGACGGGGGCCGCGGTAATCACCACAAGAGCCACGATCATCAGGGTGTATTGCGCGCCGTAAATCAGACGCGACAGGATATCACGACCCAATTGATCGGTGCCAAACCAGTGTTCGGCACTGGGGGACTGAATACGGTTGGTAAGATCGGCTGCCAGCGGGTCATAGGGGGCCAGAAGCGGAGCGAAGATGGTGACAAGGATCAGGGCCAGCACGATCGACAGGCCGATCATGGCGAGCCTGTTTTCCGTGAATTTAAGCCAGCCCAGCCATGCGCGACCGCATTTTGCCTGCCAGCGCGATTGCGGGGTATCGGATGTCAGCCATTGTTTCAGGCCGGGTTTTGCAGTGGTGCTTGAGATATTCATGGTGACCTATCTCCGTGCGCGCGGGTCAAGCAGGCGATAGAGCACATCGGACAGCATATTGACCCCGATGAACACCGCACCCACGACGACGGTACCGCCCAGAACCGCATTCATATCGGCATTGAGCAGCGAATTGGTGATGTAAAGACCCAGTCCCGGCCAGGCAAAGATGATTTCGGTCAGAACCGATCCTTCGAGCAGGTTGGCATAAGACAGCGCAATCACGGTAACCAGCGGCACCATGACGTTGCCAAGGGCATGACGCCAGATGATCCGGGTTTCAGAGATACCCTTGACCCGCGCAGTCAGGATGTATTCCTGACTGAGCTGTTCGAGCATGAAGGAACGTGTCATGCGCGCGATATAAGCCAGCGAGAAATAGGCGAGGATCGAGGCCGGCAGGATGATATGCGAAACGGCGTTCCAGAACAGATCCATATCGCCTTCGATCAGGGTATCGATCAGCATAAGCCCCGTGGTCGGTTCAATGAAATCGACATAGAAGGCATCCAGACGGCCCGGGCCGGCAACCCAGTCGAGTTTCAGGTAAAATACCAGAAGCCCCATCAGGCCCAGCCAGAAGATCGGCATTGAATACCCTGCAAGCCCGATAATGCGCACGATATGGTCGGGCCATTTGCCCTTGTTGATCGCGGCAAAAACACCGGCCGGAACCCCAAGGAAAACACCAATAATGGTGGCAAGGGTGGCCAGTTCCAGTGTGGCGGGGAAGACGCGCTTGATGTCTTCGAGGACCGGGTTTGACGTCAGGACCGACGTTCCGAAATCACCCTGAACCACATTGCTGATATAGACAAAGAACTGCTGCCAAAGTGGCAGGTTCAGGCCCATTTCTTCCTTGACGCGCTGATAGACCTGTTCGGAAGCATGATCGCCAACGGCGGCCAGAACCGGGTCAATGGGCAGAACGCGCCCGATCAGGAAGGTGACCAGCAGCAGGCCGATAAATGTGATCAGCAGCGAGAAGACGATCCGCACAAGGCTTGCGCCGGTGCGGGAAAAGAGACGGGCGCGTTTGCGCCCGTCCGATGCCTTTCGAGTAACGGCGAACATTCGACCGTTGTCTCCTTAGTCCTTGGTTACAAAGCGATAATAGTTGTTATCGAACGACGGACCGAGGACGAGATTGTTCACATTGCCCCGCATCGCGGCGATTTCGGTTTCCTGGAACATGATCACGAACGGACCGCTTTCGAGAACCCTCTTCTGAAGGTCCACATACATTGCAGCACGTTTTTCGCCATCACGTTCAAGAATGGCCTTATCGACCTCGGCGGTCATGTCACCCGGATTCCAGGAGTTGCGCCATGCAAGTGGCTTGGCCGATGCATCGTCGGAATTGTCCGGGTTCCAGGCGAAGGTGGAGGCGTTGGTGTGCGGATCCTGATAATCCGGGCCCCAGCGACCGATATAGATATCGTGCTGACGGGCGCGGTATTTGGTCAGGGTCTGTTTGTTATCACCCGGAATGATTTCCAGATTGATACCTGCCTGTGCCCAGGTCGCCTGGATCGACTGTGCCATCGACATCACTGCCGTGGTGTTACGCGTATCCATGGTCACCTTGAAGCCATCGGCAAGGCCTGCGTCAGCAAGCAGCGACTTGGCTTTTTCGACGTCAAGCGAGTAGGGGTTTTCGTTGTAGGCGCCAAGGAAACCCTCGGGCAGGAATGCCTGATGGGTCTGAGCGCGGCCCGCCATGATGGTCTGGGTGATCCCCTCATAGTCGACGAGATATTTCAGTGCTTCGCGAACTTCCGGTTTGGACAGGAATTCGTTTTTCTGCGACAGGCCAAGATACCAGAGCGCGCCTTTGCCTTTGGACAGCAGTTTGATGTTTTCGTCACCCTTGACCGAGGCAAGCTGATCGGCTTCGAGGTTACGCGCGATATCGATATCGCCTTTCTGCAACAGGAGCTGCTGGGATGCGGCTTCTTTGACGTTGCGAATGATGACGCGCTTCATGGCCGGTGCGCCGTCCCAGTAATCTTCGTTTGCCGTCAGGCTGAGGCTTTCACCCGGGGTCCATTTGTTCAGGGCGAACGGACCAGAACCGGCATAGTTGGTTTTCATCCATTCTGCGCCAAGGTCGCCGTCCTTTTCATGTTCAAGAACGACTTTCTTGTCGACAACGGCACCGACGCCTGCGGTCAGGCAGTACAACACGAAGCTTGGTGCGTAGGGCTGATCGACTTCCATGACCAGCGTGTTTTCGTCAGTTGCGCGGATCCTGTCCTTGACGTTATCGGCGGTAAAACCGAACTGGCCAAGAATGAAGGCCGGGGACTGATCAAGCAGGACGACACGTTGCAGCGAGAAGGCAGCGTCTTCGGCGGTCAGGTCATTGCCCGACGCGAATTTGATGCCGTCGCGAATCTTGAAGGTAAAGGTCAGGCCGTCTTCGGAGACGTCCCAGCTTTCGGCGACGACACCGTAAATTTTCGAGACGTCGTCATTATCGAAGCCGATCAAACGATCATATGTGTTGCCAGCATATTCCAGAGCGGAAAATTCGAACATCCCGGCCGGATCAAGCGTGATGAGATCGTCGATGGCAAACGCCATGACGAGTGCATTTTTCGGTGTTTCGGCCTGTGCGGCCATTGGCGTGGTAGCCAGTGCGGTTCCCAGAACCAGCCCTGCGATCAGTCTGCGCATTTTGCGCCTCCCGTTTTGTTGTTTGTTGGGTCAGCAGGCCATTCTAAGTGGGGCGACCTGCGTGATCTTCGACTAGAACCTGCAGAGCGAAGCATAAATTATACGATTAATCAATGACCAGACGGTCAGGAATGCCTAAAAAGCACGCAAGATATTATGTGGTATCTTGCCTGTTCTCGTGTCGGTTGTGACGACTGGATCGGGGATGGCTCGGAGAGCAGTTTGGGATGAGAAGGTGCCAGATTTCAGGCACAAAAAAAAGCCGCTGTTAAAGCGACTTTCCGTACTCTTTAAAAAGAGTGGCGCGAGTGACGGGACTTGAACCCGCGGCCTCCGGCGTGACAGGCCGGCGCTCTAACCAACTGAGCTACACCCGCTTGGTGTGGCGCGGTTTATATAAGGGGTGGTTCGGTCTGGCAAGGGCTTTTTTCAAAAAAATGAAGCCCTGATTGGTCAGGGTAAAGGGGGCTTTGCAAATGCGTTGAAAACCGGGTGCCGGAGTGCTTGGGCGGTGGGGTGGAGATGCCGTTTTCGCGCGGCACAGGATTGGGAAATCGACTTGCCTGTTTTTGCAACATGTCGCGCATGAGCGATGAACGCCAAGTCGCTCGTAGGCATGTCAGTTCAATACGAAAAAGGGGATGAGAAACAAAAAAACGCCAACGGCGAACCGTGGCGTCTTTTTTGAACTTTCCATCAGGAGGAAAGTGGCGCGAGTGACGGGACTTGAACCCGCGGCCTCCGGCGTGACAGGCCGGCGCTCTAACCAACTGAGCTACACCCGCTCGGTGTGTGGCGCGGTTTCTAACAGCAGCTCCGAGGGGGCGCAAGACCTTTTTTGATCGTGTTCGACACTTTTTTGGATGTCGACACCATGGCGCGTTTTGTGTCGTGTAAAATGTATCCCTTGGGTGGTGGCAGATTGTGTTGCGGCCTGTTTGATGCTGATCAAAGTACAGGCGGGCAAGCAGATGTAAAAGTTTGGGATGATTCAAAAACGGGGCGGGGGCCCTGATGGTGGATAACCGACGCGGGGGCCTGATGACCGATACGATCCTTGCCGTGCTTGACGACATAGACGCCGGTTTGGCGACCCATCTTGCGACGAAGCCATCAAAGGCGGCGTATTCGACCCGTCCGGGCGAGATGGCGATGTGCGATCTGCGGATCGTGCGCAGTCTGGTGCTGTTGTGGAGCGGGCAGAATGCGGCATTGACCGGGGACAATGATGATGTCCGGCAATGGATCATGGATCGTCTGCCCGATATTACCGAGCGGCTGGAACGGATTGATGCGCATATCGACCGCGCCATTGACGACGACCGGAATGCGGCCAGGCAGATGATTTTCCCGGTAATAAACGGGGGCAGGGATGCGCAGTGAAATTGAAATGTGCTGCCGATGGCGGGCTGTCACCGCATCCCGAAAATCCGGTTATTCGCGCGGCAATTCGTAGCGTTCGGCAAGCTTTGTCAGGGCGGCGACAGTTGCCTGTTCGACGGTGGTGCCAAACCCAGTGACGCGACTTGCCAGAATGACATAAAGAGAATCAATGTGAAGCTGAATGACCAGAAGCTGCTTCATGTTGGCAGTCGTCCGGTCCGCAACAAAGATCTCAAGCGATTTTGCAATTTGCGTCATCAGCGGATACTGGAACGTGCCGCCAAGTGCCTTGACCGAATAGGCGAGGTCGGCACTGTTTTCCAGTGCGGCCGGTGCCTTTGAATTGTTGCTGACAGCCTCGACAACGAGTTTCCGGCAATCGGCAAGTTCCTTGCCGATATCGCGAACGAAAGTCTCGGTGCTGCGCTGAACGACTTTTTCGAGTTCTTCGAGCTGTTCAGGGGACAGATTGATGTCAAAGCCCTTGACGAAATTGACCGCACGCCGCTTCAGATCCGTCTGAGGCGGAATGATCTGGGCTTTTTTCTTTTTCTTTTCGGGCGTCACGATTGCTCCGGTCCCCCAATCATAATGGGTCATTAATCATCAGGGCTCCGTCTGTCGGGCCCATCGAAGGCGACCTGTCTGCGGCGGCGATCCGGACCAAAATAGGTGCCGGTATTCACGAAATGCCGCGGACGGGTAATGACCGATACCAGTCTGCTGTAAAGTGCCTTGGCATTGAACGGTTTGGCAAGAAATTCCGTAATGCCGAGATCACGCGCAGTTGTGACGTATCGTTGCTCCGAATGTGCCGTCAACATGATTACCGGAATAAAGCGGTTGGGCGAATTGACGGAATTCCTGAGAACATCAAGGAATTCAAGACCATCCATCCCGCGCAGGCGCCATTCCGTAACGATGATATCAATCTGCTGGGTTCGGAGAACCTCGAACGCATCGTTCGGGGATCGCACACGCTGTACGGCTGTCGCACCAAGATACGAAAGGGTATCGAAGACTACCTGGGCCGAAATCTTGTCGCCGTCGACGACCAGAAAACTGATTTTACTGAAATCGATCTTTGCGCTCATCCGGCCTTCTATCCTGTGCGTCGTCACGATCCCGGTCCTTGTTCCGGTCAGGACCTTTTTTGCGTGATGATCGTACTACCGTGGTACTAAATGCTTATACCTTTGTCTGATTAGCGGCAAGGCCAAAGCGGTGTTTTATCAGCAGTAAAATCTGACAAATACTGACGCCTAACCTTGTGCAGGTATTGAACAAACGACGTTTACGTTCTTTTTGCTCGTGCTCGTAATCCCACGGATCACCGTATATTGGGCGAGCGGACAAAATTAAAAGGGGGCGTTCACGAATGATCCGGAACGGCATCGGGAAGGGGTTCGGTTGTGCCTTCTTCGTCAATGACCTTAACGGCGACACCTGCCTCGCCAAACATTTCGGTCGAGATGATCATGTCCTGTTGCCAGCGTTCCAGAAAATCAGGTGTGAGTTTGCTTTTATCGACAAAGACCTCGGCGATGCCCGCCTGAATGATGGCGCGTGCGCAGTCGCAGCACGGGAAGTGGGTGACATAAAGCGCGCACCCGTCAAGCGATGTACCGGTGTAGCTGGCATTATAAATCGCATTGCGTTCGGCATGTTCGGTATAGGCGTATTTTTCCGGGCGCTGATGGCGGCTTTCGATATTGTCGTCAACGCCGCGCGGAAAACCGTTATAACCGACGGCGCGAATTTCCTTTTTGGGGCCGATGACAACGGCGCCGACCTGGGTGCTGCGGTCCTTTGACCATTCGGCAATATGGGATGCCAGTCCCAGAAAACGATGATGCCATTTGCTCATTTGTCCGGTCCCCGATCTGTCTGCGCGCTGTTTCTATCGCGTGGGTGCCAATGCGATTGCCGGGCAGGGCCGGCGGCCAGCTTTGAAATGCTGCACTGCTTCTTTAAAGGAGTGCCTGCTTGTAATTGTCCAGCGAAAAATCACATTTTTGTAAAGGCATTTGGCGAAAAGTCCCTATTCAAACAGGGCTTGATTGACTATTAAGGGGTTACCCCCAGAAAAAAATCAGGACGTCTCGACGCCTCGCCGGGAAGCTATGGCCGAAGCGGAGAGACCCAATGGAAACCGAAAAACAAGAGGTAATAGCCGATGCGCCGACAACGTAAGGCGAAGATCATCGCAACCCTGGGGCCAGCGAGCTCGCATCCGGAAACTCTGGAAAAGATCGTCAAGGCGGGTGTTGATGTATTCCGGCTGAATTTCTCGCATGGTGAGCATGCGGAGCATCAGGCGCGTTTTGAAACAATCCGCGAAGTCGAGGCCAAGCTTGGCCGTCCGATTGGCGTGCTGATGGATTTGCAGGGCCCGAAGATCAGGTGCGGTACTTTTGCCGACGAGAAGATCGAACTTGAAGCCGGTGCCACCTTCCATTTTGACATGGACAAAAAGCCGGGTGACAAAAACCGCGTTTCGTTGCCCCATCCCGAAGTTTTCGCAGCACTCAAGCCTGGTGCGAACCTGTTGCTTGACGATGGCAAGCTGCGCATGCGGGTGGAAAAATGTGATAGCAAGTCGGCCGAATGCACGGTGATTACCGGTGGTCCGCTTTCGAACCGCAAGGGCGTTAACCTGCCTGACGTGATGTTGCCGATGTCCCCCCTGACTGATAAGGATCGCATCGATCTGGATTACGGTCTTGAGATGGGTGTTGATTTCGTCGCACTGTCCTTCGTCCAGCGTCCCGAAGACGTTGCCGAAGCACGCAAGATCATCAATGGTCGTGCGGCGATTGTTTCCAAACTGGAAAAGCCGCAGGCGATTGAACATCTTGACGAAATCGTCGCCCTTTCGGACATCATCATGGTCGCACGTGGCGATCTTGGCGTTGAATGCCCGCCGGAAGATGTTCCGATCCTGCAGAAACGCATCATCAAGGCCTGCCGCGAAGCCGGCAAGCCGGTGATTGTCGCGACCCAGATGCTGGACTCGATGGTCAGCAACCCGGCACCGACCCGTGCCGAGGCATCCGACGTTGCAACCGCCATTTATGATGGTGCCGATGCGGTAATGCTTTCGGCGGAAAGTGCGGTTGGCAAATATCCGATCGAAACCGTCAGCATCATGGACCGGATCATGATCCGGGTCGAACAGGACGAACTTTATTATCGTCTGCGCGATGCCAACCGTCCGGACCCCGAACATAACGCACCGGACGCGATCAGTGCGGCGGCCCGTCAGGTGGCCGGTACGATTGGTGCCAAGGCGGTGGTGACCTATACCACGTCGGGATCGACATCGCTTCGTGCGGCGCGTGAACGGCCGGAAGTTCCGATCCTTGGTCTGACACCGAAAATTCAGACAGCCCGTCGCATGACGCTTTGCTGGGGCGTGCATGCGGTCTTTACCCGTGATGCCACCAACTTTGCCGAAATGGTCGGCATTGCCTGCGAAGTCGCCAAGCGCGAGGAATTTGCGGGCACCGGTGATTCGCTGGTGATTACGGCTGGCGTGCCATTCGGTACGCCGGGGGCTACCAATATTCTGCGCATTGCGTGGCTGACATCGAAAAACTGATCAGGCCATTGCGCGATAAAACGGGACGGGCGGCAATATGCCGCCCGTTTTTTATGCCGATGCATGAATAAAACCGGGAAGCCCGTTATATCGCCGGATAGTGGACTGTATTGTTAATGCTTTTTTGAGTGTTTGCCGTAATAGTCAGAGTGTTATGGGATATATCTCCGTGTTTTGCGGGGATTGAGCCATGACCATGAGTTTAAAAGGTTTTTGGCTCTTGTATTGTTGTTTGGGGAGGATTGCTTTGCTATAAGCAATCCAAGGCCAGATAAAAAACGTCGGTGTTGCAAGGGGTTGGCGCCGATATGCCGCAAGGCAGGGGATCAGGGGAATTGCTGCGATAATGCTGAACTGGATGTTCAATCGGCAGAAATCGAAGGATGACGGTGCGCTTGACGACAAGTCGGCGGCCAAGCTTCGTGATCTGGCGGAAACGGTCCGGAGCATCGCGCCAGACGAGTTTGGCGCGGCGGAGCAGGCAAATTCGCGTGCAGCCCGAATCCCGCGTAAAAAAGATTCTGATGATCAGGCAGCCCAAAGCGGCATCGATTATGCCGCGCGCATGTCTGCCGATCTTGTCGATGATGACGAGGATCAGGACGGCCAGCCTGATTTTGACAGCGATGTCCGCATGGATGTGGCGCGCCGCCTGCGGCGCCATCTGAGCGAGCTTAGCCCGTCCGAGCGCCTCGACATGGTCGAGGAGTTTGTTACCGCAATCGGCAATATGGCAGATTGTTATCGCCCGCAGGTCATCGCCCTGATCGAGCAGGAACTGAGCCACACCCCCTATATGACCCGCCAGGCCGCGATGCGTCTGCGTCAGGATATTGCGGCGATTGGCCGGGTGTCGCTTGGGGAATATGTTGAACTTCTGAGCGATGCGGATTTCCTTGATATTCTGCGCGGGCGCGGCGAATTCGTTCAGACCGCGGCCGAAAAACTTGAAGCCGAACAGGAGGCCGCCGCACAGGCACGTCTTGCGCGCGATCGTTCGGAAAAGGAAAAGGGCGGGTTGCTGAACCGGTTGCTGTCATCGGATGATGCGCCGCGTAATGTGGTTGCCCTGACGCCGCAGTTCGGCAGCAAGAAAGAGACATCCAGCAAAACACCGCTTGGTGAGATGATGGATGGCCGCAACAAGATTTCACGCCAGGCACAACGCCGTGTGGCGCATTTCATTCTGGCGTCGCTGTTTGATACGCTGGTTGAACGGGGCCGTATGCGGGCCGAAGTGGCGCGTGCCATGCGCCAGTCGGTGCGCCAGCGCATTGAAAAGGCAAAGTTCGAAAACCGTATCGTGAATCGCACGGCACCGGTATCGTCCGAGCATGATCTTGACGATGCGATGCAGGATGACGCGGGCGAGCAGGGCGGCGTTGCCGAGCCGGTAACCATTGATCATTACATTCTTGATGCGCTGTCGCGCAATGAAGACGCGCTTGTGGTTCAGAGCCTTGCGCATTATGCGCAGATGCCTGCGGCAATCGTTTCCAAAATCCTTGATTCGGGAAGCGCACGCGCGATCACCGCGCTGGCGTGGCGTGCGGGGATGTCAGCCCCGTCGGCCGTCGTTTTGCAGATGAGTGCCGCAATCCCCGAAGACAGCATCGAGCGTCCGGCTGCGGGCGGCCGTTATGCCATGGCATCGACGGATATGGACTGGTATATCGATTTCTTCAACGAGCTTCAGCCTTCCGGACCACGTGGTCGTGCTGCGGGTGCGACATCGTCACGTAGTCCGGAAAAGTCTGGTCGTACACGCCGCCTGTCGGATGAACGACCCCAGGGGCCGAAGGGAGAATAAACGGGATGCGCAAGGATCTCGGGATCTCCTACGACGGGTTGAAATATGCCCTTTCCATCAAAGACAATTATCTTAGCGGTGAACCACTGACTGTTATGGGGGCGGGTTCCCAGCAGCGCCTTTTGATGCCGGAGCATTTGCTGAGCAATGATCTGGCATTGATGCAGTATGACGATCCGCTTGCGCTTGCCGTGATTGCGACCAAGGACCCGGAAAGTCCGATGGCCCTGGCCGCGGCGATCCGCATGGGACCGCACGCCAAATGCAAGGAACTGATTACCGGGGTTTTTGAAGTCGTATCGGATGCAACCAAGCACGAGCTGGTGGCGGATTGCGCCAAGCTGTTGTCGCGCAATGCATTCAGTCCGGAAGCCTTCCAGCTGGTGCGCAATCGCGCAAGCAACCATGTTGTTGAAATTCGCGAAGCCTATCGCCGGGCGATGGCGGGCAATTTGCGCGCCCTTCTTGATGGCAAGATGGCGGCCCGTGAATTCGTCGAGGAATTTATCGAGCTGGCGTCGCATGGCAATCTGCGGATCGATATTTATCGCCGGTTGGTGATGAAACTGATGCGTTCGGATGCAGTGCGGCCAAGCGTGAAATTCATGCTGCTGGAGCGGCTCGACAAGTTTCCGCAGATGGTCAAGGTGCAGATTGTTAACGAGGTTAACTCTGCCCCCGATACGCCGGAATACCAGACCCTGAAACAGGAATTGCGCTGGATATACGAAAGCAAGGCACGGGCAAAAACGGCCACAACAGACGTGCCGGAAACGTCAAAAAACTGGTTTGGTGGCTCGTCACTGGATTATGGCGCAGCGGCAGGCTTGCAAAGCCGCAACGCGATCATCAAGCCGCAACAACCGGCCCTGAGGCGCCCTGGCGTGCCATCCATGCAGTCAAGTGGCGGTTTCAGCACGCGCGAAATTGCGTCCTGGCTTAACTGACAGACCACAACACCGAAAAAACTGATCAGCCCGCCAGACGTCTGGCGGGTTTTGTCGTTTCCGGCGTGACCGCGATCCCCGCCTGATGTTCGAGATAGACGGTGCAGACCACGCGCAGAAGCGATGCGAAGTTGGGAATGTCATCGCGCTGGCTGACGACTTCGTCGTGCAGTTTTCCCAGAAATTGCGGTGTGCTGAACCCTTCGCCGGCGGCAATTTCATCAAGGATTTGCCAGAAGCGTTGTTCGAGCCGGACACTCGTGACCATGCCATTGATGCGAAGCGAGCGACTGACAGATTGATAAAGTTCGGGATCGGTGCCGGAATAGATCTGACACATGATGACGACCTCTCCTGTTTTGCCACCGGCGATATGACGCCGGTGGTCGGTTACAGGTTTATGGTCCGGCATATGGCCCGGAAACGCAATCGGTGATTGCGCGAAAACACCTTAGTGGGTGATTTCGGTACCCAGCAAGGTCAGGAACCCGGCCAGCCATTTCGGATGGGCTGGCCATGCCGGGGCGGTGACGAGATTGCCATCGATGCAGGCATCATCAATCGCGATTTCGGCATAGGTCCCGCCAGCAAGGCGTACTTCGGGGGCGCAGGCCGGATAGGCCGATACACGACGGTCCTTGATGATATCGGCAGCGGCCAGAATTTGCGCACCGTGGCAGACGGCGGCAATCGGCTTGTCCGCATCGTTGAAGTCACGGACCAGACGGATGACATCCTCGTTCAGGCGCAGATATTCCGGTGCACGACCGCCGGGAATCAGAAGGGCGTCGTAATCTTCGACGCGGGCTTTTGCGAAATCGGCATTCAGCGCAAAATTGTGACCGCGTTTTTCGCTGTAAGTCTGATCGCCTTCAAAGTCGTGAATGGCGGTTGCAACGGTGTCACCGGCCTTTTTGTCCGGACAGACGGCATCAACCGAATGACCGACGGCAAGCAGGGTCTGGAACGGAACCATGGTTTCGTAATCTTCGGCATAATCGCCGACGAGCATCAGGATTTTTTTCGCTGACATTATTTTATCCTCCCGTTTGGTGTGATCCTGAAACTATAGACCATGGCGGGGATCAGCGGGTAACAGCGGGCTACTACGCGCGAAAACGATTGGGAGGGGCTGCGTAAAATAAAAAAAGACGGCCCGGGTGGGGCCGCCTTTGGCAGATCAAATTTTTATGACAAATCAGCTTTTGGTGGTTGTTGATTTGCTGGCTGCGGGTTTTTTGGCAGCCGTGGATTTGGTCGCGGCGGTTTTTGTCGCGGCTGTCTTGGTTGCCGGTTTGGCTGCCGTGCTGCGGGCTGCGGGCTTTTTCGCCGGGGTCGATGTGGCAGGTGCAGACTTGGCCGGAGCGACCGTTGATGCCGTTTCGGCACCTTCCTTGATATGCAGATCGCGTTGCGGGAAGGGAATCGAGAAACCGGCAGCTTCCAGTTCGGTTTTCGAGCGGCGGCTGAGGTCCCAGAAGGTCGCCCAGAAGTCCGCCGTATTGGTCCAGCCGCGTGCGGTCAGATCAACCGAGCTTTCGCCAAGGGTCGCAACGAAACTCATGGGTTCCGGATCTTTCAAGACGCGTGGATCGCTTGCGACCAGATTTTTGAGGAAGTCGAGTGCGGCATCGACATCATCGTCATAGGAAATACCAACCTTGATATCCAGACGGCGGGTCGGATTCCGCGAATAGTTTTTGATCGCGCTGTTCCAGATTTGCGAATTCGGGGCGGAAATAAACACACCATCGGCTGTTTTAAACAGTGTGGTGAACAGGGTGATTTCAACGACCGTGCCCGAAACGGAACCTGCTTCAACAAATTCGTCGACCTTTAACGGACGCAGGACCAGGATCATTACACCGGCGGCAATATTGGACAATGTACCTTGCAGAGCCAGACCGATGGCGAGACCGGCGGCACCCAGAACGGCGATGATGCTTGCGGTTTGCACACCGAAGTTCGACAGGACTGCGATCAGGACAATGATCAGAATCACATAGCGTACGATGCTTGCGGCCAGCGGCTTGATCGTCGTGTCGACAAATTTTGCGTTTCTGAGAGAATGACGAACCAATGCTGCCGCACGACCGGCAACCCACCAGCCGACAATCAGAATAAGAATTGCGCCAAGCAGGTCCAGTCCGAACCCCAGCGCAAATGCTTTCAGCATCTCTGCAATTGTCGCCATATCTGTTTCCATCATTTAAACCTCGCTTGCTCGGTGCCAAAGTTGTAGTCTAGTTTAATCATACTACCGTATTAACTGGTAGCATCGCAGGTTTAGGCGATCTTGAAAAGTGACCTCAAAATACCACTTGAACCTAATGTCATGGAACTTTTCGCATTTTCGGTCGTTTAGAGACATAATATGACCATCATTGGTGATATTGTAGGTTACTGAATAACAACCTGAACTATAGGGGCAAAAACATGCAGCTTCGTCCGTCTTTTATTTGTGCTATCGGGGGCGTCGCCCTTCTTAGCGCGTGTAGCAGTGTCGACAATTCGGGTACGGCCGTCATGTACGGTGGTAACCCGCTGACCTATGGCAGCTCTGTCAATGAAGCCGTGACCGGTGCCGAGCCGACCACCGCATTTGGCAAGGCGCTTAAAGCCGAATATATCGCCTACGCACAGCGTGAAGCCGACGAATGGTACGATTTCTTCGACGCCGACTTCTTTGCGAAGAAAGCAGGCAAAGTCGCTGAAAACGAAACCATCCTTCCGGAAGATCCGGCCAACTGGCGTTTTGACGCCGAAGAAATCGCACAGAAACGTGCAGTTCGTGATGAACTGATCGCGCTTCTTGACGATGGCAAGCGTGAAGAGAAACCGGATACTGCCGCAATTGCGCAGGCCCGTTATGATTGCTGGATTGAAGAAAGCGAAGAAGGCTGGCAGACCGAACTGATCAGCCAGTGCTGGAAAGATTTCGAAGCCGCGATGGCCGAACTTCGTGCGGAGCCTGAAATGGTTGCCACCCCGGCACCGGTTGCAGCAGCACCGCGTCTGTTCACCATCTTCTTCGACTTTGACAGCACCGCCATCACCCCGGTTTCCGAGCGTGTTCTTGATGCCGCTGCCGAGCAGTGGGCTTCGAGCATGAGCAACGTTACCGTTGTTGGCCATACCGATGCGTCTGGTCCGGCAACCTACAACCAGGGCCTGTCCGAGCGTCGTGCGGCCGCAGCACTTTCCGAGCTGACCAATCGTGGTGTTACGGCTGACAAGGTCGACAGCGAGGCCGTTGGTGAAGGCGAACTGCTGATCCCGACTCCGGATGGTGTTCGCGAACCGCGTAACCGTCGTGTGACGATCTCGATCGACTAATTCGCGGTCATTTACCAAATCTTTGGCAACGGGGTGGCATTATGCCACCCCGTTGTTTTTTATGGAAACTCGATCAAATACACAGTCGGGCATGTGAATAACGGTTGAAATTGGGCGCAATACACCTAATGTCTGCGAGACATCCCAGCCGCGAAAGGGAGAGACGGGGGAAAATGATCAGAAATTTGTGCCGTTCATTGCGCGGTGCCGGTATCTGCGCGATGGCCGTTTTGGTAATCTCAGGAAGTTTCGCCGAGCAAGGTCAAGCTGCAGATAAGACGCCACCGGTTCCTTTTGAAAAGTTGTATGCTGCCGAGCGCGGTGACGGAAAATACCTTAGCTTCAATGTATTCTCTGGCGAAATTCCCGGTAAACGAATCAAGGCGTTGCTGCGGTCCGGCCAGGTTGTTGGCGACCGGATTCTTCTTGCGGAAGATGTCGCGGTCTATTTCCCCGACGGATATATCGTTCAATCGCAAGTCCGGTTTGGCAAATATATCCCCCGTGCGGGTTTGATTGCCGGAGCCGTCGCCAAACGCGATCATCTGGTCGAAAACCCGCGTTATGCGCTGGTCGAACAGTTTGATCAGATTCTTGGCAAAGAATGCGCGCGTACCGAATATGCCAACGGGTTTGCAGCACTTCGGATCAAGTCCGATGGTGTGATGTCGCTGGTTATGGAAACGGCCGGTCTTTACGATCCGCTGGTGAACGAAGCCACGACCACCTATACGGTAACAAGCGCGGTACAGCCGGTCTTTATCGGCAATCAGGGGCTTGTCCCCGATCTTATGAAAATCTGCGGTCGCGGCTGATGATGGCCTGCTGAGAGCAAAGAAAAGGCACTGCAAATGCAGTGCCTTTTTGGTTTTTGTCTCGGTGAATGATTGCTCAGGCGACTTTCCAGTCCGGGGCAAACAGCCGGGGAATTTCAATCGCGGGGCAGCGGTTCATCACGACATCAAGCCCGGCATCCTGTGCGCGGGTCGCGGCACCGACATTGATCACGCCAAGCTGCATCCAGATGGATTTGGCACCTATCGCGATCGCCTCGTCAACCACACCACCGGCATCCTCGCTATTGCGGAAGATATCGACCATATCGACCGGTTCGGAAATATCGGCCAAGGTGGCGACGACTTTCTGGCCATGGATCTCACCACCTGCCTGACCGGGATTGACCGGGATAACGTGATAGCCGCGCGACAGCAGGAACTTCATAACGCCGTTTGACGGGCGTTCGGGTTTGGGGCTGGCGCCGACCAGTGCAATGGTTCGGGTGCGTTCAAGCAGTGCCTGGGTGGCATTGTCGTCGGGATTCTTAAAATCGCTCATGTCATCTGCCTTTGGTTTGCGATACGGCATCGTTATATCTGTATGATACATAAGGTTTTGATCTGTTGCCGCAATCTTCTGGCGTCGGGATTGTGTGATGCCGCGGCGCTCGCAGAAAGTTGATGGCGGATTTAACTGACGGGGCGTGAAAAACCGGGTTGAGTAAGGGATATGATTCCAAACGCGCAAAATATCAAAGGTGCCCTGCATGTATCCGTGGCTTGATCCGTCCGGCAGATTTTCGGTTTTCAAACTGACTGTGTTTGTTTTGCTGCTTGTGCCGGGCTGTTTCATTCTATGGCCGGTCATTGCCGAAGGCGGGGCGACCATTCCGGTCAAGGAAGCGATCCTTGAAAGCGGGGACTGGGCAATCAGAATGTTGCTGATCTCGCTTTTGATCACGCCACTTCGCCGGATTACACGCGCGAGCAAGCTTGTCCAGATCCGGCGTCAGGTCGGTTTGGCCGCCCTTGCATATGCCGTGATCCATCTGTTGTTATATATGCTGAGCCAGTCGTGGGATGTCTGGCGCGTTGCCAATGAAATTCTGGTGCGGATTTATCTGACCATCGGCTTTGTGGCGTTGACGGGGCTTGTTATCCTTGGGGTGACGTCAACCAAATCAGCGATGCGCAGGCTGGGCAAGAACTGGACCCGATTGCACAGGATCAGCTATGGCATCGGTGTTCTTGCGGCCCTTCATTTCTTCATGCAGTCGAAAATCGATGTCAGCGAAGCGACCCTGATGTCGGGATTCTTTGTCGCCCTGATGCTGTATCGCATGGCGCATGCCCGTGACTGGTCGCTGCGATCGCCGCTTGTTCTGATATCAATTGCGGTTCTGGCGGGGCTGGCAACCGCAGGGATCGAATATGCGTGGTACGGATTGGCGACCGGTGTACCGCCATCGGCTGTTTTTGCCGCCAATCTTGAATTCATGTGGCCATTGCGCCCGGCATGGAATGTGCTGCTGAGCGGGTTGTTCGTTGCAGTCATCAGCCTGTTCGGGCGCGATGCGATTGGCCGTGAATGGCTTGGCCAGATCGCGTCTAGCCTGTTTGTCAGACCGCAGCGCTCGCGCGGCGGGTAAGGGCGGTCAGAAGGCCCGCACCAATCATCACCGCGCCGCCGGCACGCGTCAGGCGGCGCATGGCGGCTGGTTTACGGAATTTTTCGCGCAGGGCACCGGCCATGATTGCCCAGATCGCAACATTGACCGCCGCCAGCGAGACGAAGGTCGCGGTCATGATGACGAATTGGGGAACGACCGGCATTGATGCATTCACGAATTGCGGCACAAAGGCGATAAAGAACACGATGCCCTTAGGGTTCAGGGCCGTCACGATATAGGCCTGCAGGAACATGCGGGACGGCCGGTTGCGTTTGGCATCGGGATTGTCTTCAAGTGTGCCCGGTTTTTCCCGCAGCATCTTGATGCCAAGATAAATCAGATATCCCGCCCCGCATAATTTCAGCACGGTAAAGGCATTTGCCGATGTCGCCAGCAATGCACCGGCACCAGCCAGCGAAATCGTCATCGCCGTCAGATCGCCAAGCGCCACACCGGGAACGGTTGCCCATGCGGTCTGACGTCCCTTGCCGAGGGCGTAGCTGACCACAAGCATGATGGTCGGGCCGGGAATGGCCAGAACGATTGTGCAGGCCAGAACGAAGGCCAGCCAGATTTCAAGATTCATCTTTACCCTCCTTCAGGTGCTTTTCATCCAATCATAAATCCTGATCACGATTGCGAAGTCGAGGGCAAAATCGCAGGTGGCAAAGCAATCATTCGTGGCGCCATTCCGGATGGCGTTTTTCAACAAAGGCCCCGATGCCCTCGCGGGCGTCATGTTTCTGCATGTTTTTGGTCATCACCCCGGATGCGTAATCATAGGCCGCCGAAAGCGGCATTTCGAGCTGGCGATAGAATGCTTCCTTGCCCAGTTTAACCGTCATGCCCGAACGCGATGCGATCCGTTTGGCAAGATCATCGGTGGCGGTGATCAGATCGTCATCTTCGGCGACATCGGAAATCAGCCCCATCTGCCAGGCGGTTTGCGCATCAATCGGGTCACCCGTCAGTAACATGCGCATCGCGTGTTTGCGCGATACGTTGCGGCTAAGTGCGACCATCGGGGTCGAACAGAACAGCCCGATATTGACCCCGGGCGTGGCGAATTTCGCATATGATCCGGCGACCGCCAGATCACAGCTTGCGACCAGTTGGCATCCGGCGGCCGTGGCCACAGCGTGAACCCGTGCGATCACCGGCTGGGGCAGGGTCACAATCCGCATCATCAAGGCACTGCATTGGGAAAACAGGGCGGCGTGGCCGTCACAGGCTGAAATCCCGTTCATTTCCTTAAGATCGTGTCCGGCGCAAAAGGCCGGGCCGTTTGCGGCAAGGATCACGCAACGGATGGTTTCGTCAGCAGCGATTTTGTCCAGTGCGGTATGGAGGGCCCCCATCATCGCCCCTGACAGGGCGTTGCGGCTTTGCGGGGCATTCAGGGTCAGTGTCGTGACCGGACCTTGATCCTCGCGCAGGACAAGTTCGTTTGCGTCAGTATGGCTGGTGGGGGAATTGCTGGTCATTCGGGCCTCCCTGTGATGGCGCGCACTGCAGGTTTTTTACTTTTGCGTCAGTATATTGTCGTTGTAGAATTTCACGTCCCGGTTTTGTTGAAAACCAAAAATGCAAAAAGACTGCTTCATGCCGGGCGACGATCCCATGTGAGGACGATTGGGAATGAGCAACGACGAACAACGTAAGCCGCGACGCGCTCCTGGTCGTTTTGTCACCACCAAGGAGATCGTTGAAAAACGCAAACCGGTTTCGCCGGTCGCGAAGACGAAAATGAAACGCTATGACCGCAAGGAGGTCATGGACTGGGACATGGAACGTCAGCGTGCCGAAGCACGTGCGCGGTTGTTAAGTCGCGGTTTTGACGTGCCTGAAATTCTTCAGCCCCGTCGACCGGAAGTGGATCCGGATGATCCGGAAGCCAGCACCATTGATCCCGATGCCGTGCGCGATATTTCCGGGGCGGCGATGGCCGGGCCCAAACCGGCAGCCCCGAAAAAAAGCCGACCGGTAACGGCAGGCGACCTTCACAACGCTGCGAAGCAGGGGGATCGCCCCAAGCCCAATCGTCATTTCCTTGCGAGCAATGTCGCCCTGCATCAGGTGGGACCGAATGTGGCGCAGGCCGAGGCCCCACAGAATGACGGGCAGGACGGGGATTATTCCGACGGCAGTGCATATCGCGAATATCTGGAAGGCTTGGGGGATGGCGCGAAAACCGGTCTGGACATCCACAATGATATTACCGGTCGCGTCGATGATCTGAAATCGGCATCAAAAACCGGATCGGGCAATATTGATTTACCCGATAACAGTTCAAGCTGGGTCAGTCAGGAAGAAGCCCGGCGGCGCAATGTGACCAGGGAAGCGCAGGCACATTCTGTCAAACGAAAATCCGCAAGGCAGGCCAAGGCCGAAAAAAAGGCAAGGGCGCGGGGCAATGCGCTGGCGCTTGACAAGGTCCTGCCGAAACTTGGTGCCTATATGGTGGCGGCCATTGCGGTCGGTTATGTGCTGGTGCTGGTCTATACCGAGCTTGGCAAACTGATTGGCGGATAAGCGCAAAAACAATCAGCAATAGAAAATACATCCTGCATTTTGCCTCAAACCTGCCTAAATCTTCACGTCTAGTATAATTGTCGCATAATGAACCATGTGACAGGCATCGGGCTTTTGACGAAATTGTCCGGTGTTTCGAGATCAGATAATGGGGAGATTGGACGACGAGGGGGTGATGGCCTTAATTGACCGGCAAGGTATGTCGGCAATGAAAGGTGGTCAGAGTGTGACATAACCCTTGTTGCAGGAGACGGCGGAGGTACCGCCGTAGTCGCCATGGAAAGTGACGTAAAAGGTCAGGAAGACCGACACCCGGTTTATCTTCCGGAAAACCGGTATCATTGGGCGTCCAACGATGAAGTGGACAAGCCCACAGTTATCCTGCGTGGCCCGGTCAGGCCAAGATTTCGAAGGTCCGGCTCAGGTGCCGGTTCTGACTTTGATCTGACCGATTGGATGCAGAAAAATCTGCCGCGCGTCGGGGCGTCCCTGATTGTCAGTATCGTAATTGCGAGTGTTGTCCTCGCGACATATTCAGAGCTTGCTGTTCTGTTGTCGCGTTGATTGCGCATGTCTGTTTGTTCCGTGATGTCATCGCATACCGGACAAACCATCTGGCAACGGAGACGATGATGAAAAGCCAGAGATTGCCTGTATCGGGTGTCCATCATGCTTCGGCATCAAGAACGCTGTCTGCGGGCATTCATCGCCGCCGCCCCGGGCAGGGCGATTTGACACCGGAACCCGATATTGCCGATCAGAAGATCGGTGGCCAGGACCCGGAACCACAATCGGACCATCAGAGCCCGGAACATCGCCGCCATGTCAAAAACCAGACGGCATCGTCGTCCAAATCCGGTCGCGATACGGATAGTGATGTGAAAAATGGAAAGACGAATGTTGCGGCATCGGACGAGGGACCGGAAGATCACCCGTTCATCGATTTCATTGCATCAATAATGCCATCGGGCGAAGCCCCGAATGATAACCCGGAATTTCCAGTATCTGCGGATGATCGCCAAGCCGGCGGGTATCGTTCCGACAATCACGGCAGTCGGATTTTACGGAACGCACCGGAGGCCAGACCTGCATTACCCGTTCATACATTCGCCATCAGGCGGCGGGGCATGGAAAGATGGCTGCCCAATATCGGCTCCTTTCTGATTACCGGTATCGTTATTGTTGCGGTGATCTGGATGACGGTGATCGAGCTTTCGGTAATCCTTGGCAGATAAAGGCGGCAACTGAGCCGGAACATGGTGGTTTGTGACTTTATGCCAAGGGGCAGGTATGCTGAAATAGTTGACGTTAACGTAAACGTTATGTCAGGCTGTTGGTCAAAGGGAACAGGGCCATCCGTCCAAGGTTGGCGACAGGGAGGAACCCGATATGACAGCTATGCCACCCCGCACCGGCATCGGATTGGCGGATTTCGACGCCATCATGCGTGAAAAAGTCCCGTTTGTCGGGGATATGAATGTCAGGACAGAGGAGCTTTCGGGGGATCGCGCCCTGCTGCGCCTGCCGTTCAATGAACGGCACATTCGGCCGGGCAATGTTATTTGCGGTCCGGCGATCTTTGCGCTGGCTGATATTGCGCTTTATGCGGTGGCGTGGCTTGTGGTACCCAAGGCCGATCTGGCGGTTACGACCGAGGCAACGGTGCATTTCCTTTCCGGGGCAAAGCCCGGCGATTTGCTGGCGGAGGCAAAAATCCTCAAGGCAGGCAAGCGCCTTCTGATTGCGGAATGCCACATCCGGTCTGCCGTTGATGGCGCACTTTGCGCGCATGTCATCGGAACCTATGCGATGCCACCGGAAAATGGGACCGGGCCAAAACCGGTCTAAAATGATGAAAATCAGTGTGGTAAAATAATACCTATTGATTTAAGTTGTTGAAATATAACGAAATATTCCTGTTGCTTTCCTGTTTAATGCTGGCATACTGCGCCGACTTTCAACGAGGGGCGATTCCCTCCGTGGAACCCAGTTTTCGAGTATTAAATTATGAAAACCTTCACTGCGACACCGAGTGACATCGAGCGCAAATGGTTTGTAGTCGACGCAGAAGACGTCGTACTCGGCCGTCTTGCAGCCGTTGTTGCCAACCGTCTTCGTGGTAAACACAAAGCGATGTTTACCCCGCACATGGATTGTGGCGATCACATCGTCATCGTCAATGCCGAAAAAGTCAAACTGACCGGCCGTAAACTTCAGAACAAGAAGTTTTACTGGCACACCGGTTATCCGGGCGGCATCAAAGAACGCACCATGGACAAGCTGCTGAATGGCGAGCATCCGGAACGTGTGATCATCAAAGCTGTCGAGCGTATGATGTCCCGTGGTCCGCTGCGCAGCCAGGTTCTTTCCAAGCTGCACGTCTATGCCGGTACCGAGCATCCGCATGATGCACAGAAGCCGGAAGTTCTCGATCTTGCCGCAATGAACGACAAGAATAAGCGGAGTGCTAAGTAATGGCCGACACCAAAACTCTTGAAGATCTCAAGGATCTCGCACAGGGCGGTGAAGCTGCTGCTGCAGAAGGCACCCTGCCGGAACCGAAGATCGACGCACAGGGCCGTTCCTATGCAACCGGTCGTCGTAAGAACGCAATTGCACGCGTCTGGATCAAACCGGGCTCGGGTAAAGTCACCGTCAATGGCCGCGAGTTCGAAGATTACTTCGCACGTCCGGTTCTGCGCATGGTGATCAACCAGCCGTTCGGCGTTGCCAATCGTAAAGATCAGTTCGACGTCGTTTGCACCGTTACCGGTGGTGGTCTTTCCGGTCAGGCCGGTGCCGTTCGTCACGGTATCTCGCGCGCGCTGACCCTGTTCGAGCCGGCACTGCGTCCGTCGCTCAAGGCAGGTGGCTTCCTGACCCGTGACCCGCGTGCAGTCGAACGTAAAAAATACGGTCGCGCCAAAGCACGTCGTAGCTTCCAGTTCTCGAAACGTTAATTCGTTTTCGGGCATCAGGCTCGCGATTTTATTGGAAAAGCGTCACCTTCGGGTGGCGTTTTTTCTTTTTGCGGGTGTTGCTTTGTCTCCGAGTAAAACCAACAAAAAACGGCGTCTTCACGAAGGAAAGACGCCGTTTTTTGTTTCGCGTTTAAAGGCAGAGCAGTCTCTGTCGCGTTATTGCCAGCGATCCGAGAAGTCGCGCGGGATCATCAGAATATCGCGATCCACCTTGGTCACGTCAGTGTGGCCGCAAAGCGCCATGGAAACTTCAAGTTCCTTGTGAATGATCTCAAGCGCCTTGGTTACGCCGGCTTCGCCCATAGCGCCCAGACCATAAACATATGCGCGCCCGATATAGGTGCCCTTGGCACCCAGTGCCAAGGCCTTCAGCACATCCTGGCCGGAACGGATCCCGCTATCCAGATGGACTTCAATCTTGTCCCCGACGGCATCCATGATGGCTGGCAATGCACGGATTGAGGACAGGGCGCCATCAAGCTGGCGGCCACCATGGTTGGAAACAATGATGGCGTCGGCACCAACATTGAGGGCCTCCAGCGCGTCACGCGGATCAATGATCCCCTTGATGATCAAGGGCCCGTCCCACATTTTGCGGAACTCGCGAATACGGTCCCAATCAAGTGATTCATCGAACGCTTCGGCGGTCCAGGTGCTCAGTGATGAGGGATCGGCAACCCCCTTGGCATGGCCGACGATGTTACCAAAGAAGCGGCGTTTGGTGCCAAGCATGCCCAGCCCCCACTGCACCTTTGTCATCATGTTGGCGACGGATTTGACGGTCAGCTTGGGCGGTGCCGACAGGCCGTTCTTCAGATCCTTGTGGCGTTGGCCGAGCATCTGAAGGTCCACCGTGATGACCGCAGCCGAGCATTTGGCGGCCTTCGCCCGATCAAACAGGCGCTTCATGAAATCATCGTCCTTAAGCGTATAAACCTGCAACCAGAAGGGCTTGGAGGTGTTTTCGGCGACATCCTCGATCGAACAGATCGACATGGTCGACAATGTGTACGGGACACCGAACTTTTCAGCCGCGCGGGCAGCCTTGATTTCGCCGTCTGCACATTGCATGCCGGTCAGTCCGACCGGGGCAAGGGCGACAGGCATGGCTACATCCTGACCGATCATCTGGCTTTTGGTCGAGCGCCCGGCCATGTCGATCGCGACCCGCTGACGGAGGTGAATATCCTGAAAGTCGGTGGTGTTTTCACGGAATGTCTGCTCGGTCCAGCTTCCGGATTCTGCGTAATCGTAAAACATGCGCGGTGCGCGACGTTTATAGATACGTTTCAGGTCTTCGACGCAGGTGATCACTGGCATGAGGTTAGCTCCGAATAAAATGCGCTTGGTAATGGTAATACCAGTTTCGGAGGTTATCGCAAACCGAATTGAAAATCAGCTTCTTGCAGGGCCCAAACTGTTTCCGTATTCCGGACTCAGGATGATGTTGTGGTTGGAAAAGAATTTTAAAAAGAAGGATCGAAAATTCGGAAGGTTGTGATAATAAGAATCCATCGACGAGAGATTTTTTGAATTTAAGGTGACATCCAATGGTTGGAACAATGCGACGAGCTTTCAAGACATAAGTGTTTGAACCTCTGTTGGATTACCTTGCGATATGTGAAGGGCCGCTAATGGAGCGGTCTTTTTTTATGCCAATTCGGAAGGTTGGCACTTACCTGAAGCCCAAAGAAAGGGACCCCCGATATGCAGTACAGAAAGCTGCAAGATGACGATATTCATGCTCTTGACGCATTTCTCGCAACCCATGCCGAAACCAGCATGGTCCTGCGCAGCAATTTGCGAAAAATCGGCATGAACCGACGTCATCATCCGCTTTCGGGCTGCTATTACGGCGAAGTTTCCGGCGATGGTGCGGTGACGGCGGTTTTGACGATATTCGGCAACGGAAAAGTCTTTGTGCAAACCGGGGGTAAACCGGTGCCGCGTGGTTTGATTGACCTGTTTTGTACCGAAAATGCACAACCGGTGGCCGGTTTCTTTGGCCCGGCCGATCAGGCACAGGACGTGATCGACCTGATTGGATTTGGTAATGCACAATTTGCCATCAATGCATGCGATGCCTTCTATCGGCTTGATCTTGCCAACCTGATCCTGCCGCAAAATGTGCGGTCGGACAGCTTCCAGATGGTGGATGCGGAACGGATTGATCGCAATACGCTTCTGCGCTGGCTGCGCGCCTACGAGATCGAGGCATTGGGCGGAGAGGATACACCAGCCCTTGATAGCCGGATCGCCAGTCGCCTTGTCCATGCACTTAATGACCGCAATATGTGGGCGCTTGTCGTTGATGGCGTTCCGGTCAGTCTTTCGGGGTTCAACGCCGAACTGCCCGACATGGTCCAGATCGGCCCGGTCTGGACGCCGCCTGAGCATCGCAGCAACGGCTATGCGCGTATCCTTGTCGCCAAAACGCTTCTGGCGGCTCGCGCGCGCGGCGTAACTCGTGCGGTGCTGTCAACGGATAGCCCGGCGGCTGCGAAGGCTTATGAGGCCATCGGGTTTGAGAGAGATGGGGCGTATCGCTTGGCGTTGCTGGCGAGCCCGGTTAAGCTGACCAGAGAGCTTTCATGTCAATGAGGTGCGCCCGTGACGGGGCCTGAGAGATTGCTGCGCTTTAAACAAATCCTGCTGCCGGTCCTTGGGCTGGCGGCAGGGTTATTTGCCGGTGCAATGCCCATTGATGCAGTCGCACAGAATTTGTCCCAGGTTTTATACCGTTTCGAAGACCGACCGCTGGTTTTGGGGAAATACGGTGCGATTGCCGATTTTCAGAGCCGGTTGTTTGTTGCCGCGGCAAGTTGCAAGCGTGGCAGTACGTCTGCCTATGGGGCAACGGATGGTATTGTCGGGGACAAGACGCGTCGTGCGATCATGGATTTGCAGCCCTGCCTTGATCCAAGCGTTAAAGCGGCCATCGGAGCCGGGAACCCCGGCGCGATCACGGTCGGTTTGTGGAAACTGTTGATGCCAGCAGAGCAGCCCTTTCCCGACGCGATCACGCGGGCCAATCATCTGACCTTTGCGCTTGAGGGCACGGATTATGACGCGATTCAGTTCAATTTCTGCCAGTCGCGCAACCCGCGGAGCGGTAAGCGGTATCTGGAAGGCGATCCGTGGTGTTACACCAATGATCCCAATGCCTATCTGACTTGGGGGCCGCGTGGGGCAACCGCCGGGGCCGGGGCGGAAATCCAACAGATTATCTTTGCCGCTGAACGTGCCAGTCCCGGCCTGCTTAATGCCGTCTTTGGGCCGCATACCGATGCGATGCATCGTCTGGCGCTGGGCAATAATCAAAGTGCATTTGATATCCTGTGTGCGATCTGGATTGATCCAAAACGCCGGGCCGATTTTACCGCCCGGTTTGCACAATATGGCGCATTGCCCGAAGTACAGCGTGCCTATCGCCGGGTTTATGATGCAGCCAATGCCGATGGCGGAAAAATCGCCCGGTTTTTTAAAATTTATGCTGCGCTAAAGCCTGTTATCGGTCGTGATCCGACCGAGATTGATCTGGCCTATTTCATTGATATGGCGACCCATGGCATGGCACCGCCTGGCAATGTTTCCGATCTGTCGGCAAAGATGGTCAATTTCGCCAGCCGGACGCGCAATGTGCCAAGCCCCGGCGAATTGCGCCGTCAGCTGGCGGCATGGTTGCCGTCGCAGCATAAATATAACGACCGGATCGCCCGCGATGCGATTTTCCTGATTGATGATCCCGAAATCACGTTATCGGATACCCATCGCCGGATCTGGCAGCAACGATCCGGGTTAAAGGCCAGCGATTTTGGCCTTTCGGATCATCGTTATGTTTCGGACTACCCGGTGGCAGCCCCGACGGGTTTTGAGAAAATCGAGCGGTTCTATACCGTGCTGCCCGAGGATAAGCGCGCCTGTCCGGCCAATGTTCGCAAATCCCGGCGACCGTGATCGTAGGCGTGATCGTGGGTGTAATTGCGCGGGGCCGATGTGATGCATGTCATCACTGCATGGGTCCCGATCCGGGGATGCAGGGGAAAAGCCGCCTAAAGGCTTGCATCTGCGGGGCTTGTTTGCCAACATCCGCCCGTTAACCGCGCCCGGTGACCATGAAGGTCAGGGTGAGCCTATAGGAGCAAGATTTGAAATGAGCGACGTTAAGGTCAAAGTCGGAATTCTCGGTGCCAGCGGATATACCGGGGCGGAACTGGTTCGTATTCTTGCGCACCATGCCGCTGCCGAAATCACCCTGCTGACCGCAGACCGACGCGCCGGACGTCCGTTCGGGGAGGTTTTCCCGCATCTTGCCCATCTGAAATTGCCGACCATGATCCGGATCGAGGATGCGGACTGGTCGATGGTCGATGTGATTTTCTGCGCGCTGCCGCATGGCACGACGCAGGAAGTGATTGCCGGTCTGCCGGACCATGTCAAAGTTGTCGATCTGTCGGCGGATTTCCGTTTGTTCGATGCCGCAACCTACAAGGAGTGGTACGGGGCGGAGCATGCCGCGCAGGATTTGCAGAAAGAGGTCGTTTATGGCCTGACCGAACTGCACCGTGAAAAGATCAAAAAGGCGCGCGTGGTTGCCAATCCGGGATGTTATCCAACCCCGGTGCAGCTTTCGCTGACGCCGCTTCTGGAACAGAAACTGGTGCATGCCGATGACATCATCATTGATGCCAAATCCGGCGTGACTGGTGCGGGCCGTTCGCCCAAGGAAGGCATTCTGTATGCCGAAGTCACCGAAGGCATTCACGCCTATGGCACCGGCGGGCATCGCCACGCACCCGAGATCGAGCAGGGTCTTGCCTGGGCCGCCGGACAGGATGTTGTGGTGAACTTTTCACCGCACCTGATGCCGATGAGCCGCGGCATCCTTGAAAGCATCTATGTCAAAATGACCGATGGCACCACGGCCGATGACATTCGGGCCGCCCTTGAAAAACGTTATGCCGACGAGCCGTTTGTACGTGTTCTGCCGTTCGGGGTGACGCCGCAAACGCGTCATGTGCGTGGGTCGAATTATGTGCTGATTGGCGTGGTCAAGGATCGCGTGCCGGGTCGTGTGATCATTGTTGCGGTCGAGGATAACCTTGTGAAAGGCGCATCGGGGCAGGCGGTTCAGAACATGAATGTCATGCTGGGCCTGCCGGAAACCATGGGGCTTGAGATCGAGCCACTGTTCCCGTAATCGCGCGACAGCATCCTGTAAAAAGGGGCGTGTCCGGTCTGGGTGCGCCCCTTTTTCGTGGCCGCATCATGCGTTTGAGATCGCCCGTTCAAGAACGGTGAAAACACGATCGTCTTCGCATTGCGCGATGTTAAAGCGCATCAGGTTTCCGGCCGATTGCGAGATGCTGAAAACATTGCCGGGTGCCAGAACCACACCATCGGCCAGCGCATCGCGGGCAAGTGTTGCGGCATCGATGGGGGCGGGCAGGTGACACCACAGGAAAATCCCGGCATCGGGTCTGATCGCCGGTGTGATGCCAAGCGCGCCAAGACGGGTTTCGGTGACGGACATGGTCCGCGTCAGCCGGTCGCGCAGGGCGTCCATATGTTTGCGATAAGTGCCGTCCTTCAGGACCGAGAAAATCAGTTCGGCCGAAAAATTCGGGCTTGAAAATCCCGTCGCGATCTTGAGGTCCGTCAGGCCTTCGATCCAGTCGGAACTTGCCGCGATATAGCCGCACCGGACCGAGGCCGAAAGCGTTTTGGAAAAGCTTCCGATATGGACAACCCGGTCAAGCCCACCAAGGGCTGCCAGCCTTGGGGCAGGGGTGTTTTCGAAATCGGCAAAAATATCGTCTTCGATGATGATCAGGTCATGTTCTTCGGCAATTTTCAAAACGCGATGGGCGACCATCGGCGACAGTGACGCGCCGGTCGGGTTGTGCAGCCCGGAATTGGTAATATAGAGGCGGGGCTTGTGCGTGGCGGCAACCCGGGCAAAGGCATCGATATCGGGGCCATTGGCGGTAAAGGGCACGCCGATAATGTTGGCGCGATGCGCGCGCAGCAATGCCTGAAAATTGAAGTAGCACGGATCATCGATCAGCACCGTATCGCCCGGTTCGATCAGAAACCGGCACAGCATATCAATCGCCTGCGTCCCGGACTCGGTCAACAGGATCCGGCCGGGATCGGCATCGATGCCATAGGTGCCCATTCGGCGCGACAGGAGTTGGCGTAGGGCGGGCAGGCCAAGCGGTGTGCCGTAATCGACGAGCGTGGCATCATCAGCGCGTGACAGATTGCGAAGCGCGCGTCTGATGGCTGTTTCAGGCATCCAGTCCGCCGGAAGCCAGCCGCAACCAGGTTTGATCATATCCGGCCTGGCATCAAGCGACTGGCGCGAAACCCAGAACGGATCAATGGCCCGATCCAGTTTCGGGCCGATTTGGGCAATCGAAAGCGGTGCGGTGTGACCCGACACATAAAAACCAGATCCGCGGCGGGCCTCGATCATGCCTTCGGCCACCAGTCGGTCATAGGCTTCGACCACGGTCGAGTTTGACACCTTCATCTGTCGCGCAAGCCCCCGGATCGAGGGCAGGCGATCCCCGGCAAGCAGATTGCGTGCACCAATCCGGTCGCGGATTACGGCCATGACACGGGCGACAAGTGTTCCGTTGTCCGACTGTTTTGGTGATCCGTCAGGCGCCACTGTATTGCTCCTGTAATCAGTACAGTTTGTTTGAATTGTACTTGATTGTGTCTGGTCGATGTGCGGCTGGCAAGCGATAGATAAACCTTCGAACATGACGGAGGTTTTGATGGCAATTGCAGTGCAACGGACAAGTGGTGGCTGGATCAGCGGGATGATCGGTATCCTGATTTTCAGCGGGTCGTTACCCGCTACCCGGGTTGCAGTGATGGATTTTGATCCGCTGTTTCTGACCGTTGCGCGCGCGGCAATTGCAGGTTTGCTGGCGGCGATATTGTTGCTGGCATCGCGAACCGCCCGGCCACAGGCATCGGACTGGATGTCGTTGCTGGTGGTGGCAGGTGGGGTTGTTGTCGGCTTTCCGTTGCTGACCGCCCTTGCGCTTGAACATATCACCTCGGCCAGATCGATTGTGTTTATCGGGTTGCTGCCATTGGCGACGGCGATTTTCGGGGTGTTGCGCGGTGGTGAGAGGCCAAAGGCCGTGTTCTGGCTTTTTTCGGTTCTTGGCAGTGCACTTGTCGCCGGCTTTGCTGCCATTGAAAGCAATGCCGGGTCGTTGCGCGGCGATCTTTACATGCTGGGGGCGGTGATCGTTTGCGGGCTTGGTTATGCCGAGGGTGCAAAACTGTCCCGACGTCTTGGCGGATGGCAGGTGATTTGCTGGGCGCTGGTGATTTCGCTGGTGCCGATGCTTGCGCTTTGTGTTGCGACCTTGCCGGATAGCTTTGCCGGAATTGGTGTTCCAGCGTGGTTTGGTCTTGGTTATGTTTCGCTGTTTAGCATGCTGATCGGGTTTTTCTTCTGGTATCGCGGATTGGCCCTGGGCGGGATTGCGGCGGTCGGACAGTTGCAATTGCTGCAACCATTCTTTGGTCTGCTGCTGGCAGGGTTGCTTCTGGCCGAGCCGGTTGGTGGCTTGATGATCGTCGTGACAGTCGGCGTGGTTGCCTGTGTTGCCGGGGCCAAGCGATTTGCCCGATAGATTTTAAAAATCCAGCTATTCCGTCGGTTTGGGGCTGTCCGGATATTTCGCATCGTCACTGGCGGGCCAATACCGGGCATGCACCCTGGCAATAAAGCCTTCTTCGCGAAGATCGGTGATGATCTTCGATATCTGGTCTGTCTGGCTCATCAGCGGGGAATTGCGCGATATTGCGATATGAATGTCATTGTGATGATCGGGTCTGAAATCGGCCTTGCGAATGATATCTCCAAGGTTGTTGCGCCGGATTTCAAAATCGACATTGGCGTCGGACCCGACAATGACATCGACACGGCTTGCCTCGAGCATGCGCAGCAGTAGCATTTCGCTGCTGGCTTCGAATTTGTTCAGTGATGTGTCGCTGTCGAATGGCTCGAAATAGCGCGAGTCAACCACGGAGCCGACTGCAAGCGTTTTGAGGTCGTTATATTGTGATATCTGGGTGTTCTTGCCCTGTCGGACATAAAATACCGGGCTGACACGGCTATAGGCGGGCTTGATGTAAAACGCGAATTTTTCGCGTTCGGCTGTGTAGGCAAAGCTTGAAAGAACGTCGATATCACCTTCTTCAAGCATTTTAAGACACCGCCGCCACGGGCAGGGCTGAAGCACGAGAATCTTGCCCATACGGTGCGACAGTTCGGTCAGGATCGCCATATCGATCCCGTGTGGTCCCGACGCGTCATCAATCACAAACGGTTCCCATACCGAAAAAGCGGCACGCAATTGTCCCTGACGAAGAGGTTCTGACTGCGCGCGGGCATCCCTGGAGATTGCGACACCACATACAATAATGATCGCAGCCAGCAGAATGAAGCCGACAAGCTGTCTGGGGCGTTTTGGGAGGTCAAATTTCCGATGTGCTGGCATGATCATGATTTGGATGAGAACGGGGTTTCCATATCCACATGTTAGAATTTAAACTGTCAAATCAAGATGCCGCTATTGTCCCGGTAAGGGGCAGGTGTAGAGCCAGTCAAAACTGATCCCACAATTGAAAGGTCGTCAGACCATGATCCTGACCTATCGCGGGGTGCGCCCCACCATTGATGAAACGGCCTTTATCGCGCCGAATGCAACAATCATCGGCGATGTTGAAATCGGGGCGGAAACCGGGATCTGGTTTGGCTGTGTCATCCGTGGTGACGTCCATGAAATCCGCATCGGATCGCGCACCAATATTCAGGACCTGACCATGGTGCATGTCGCCAAGGGCAAGTTCGGCACCTATATCGGGGACGATGTGACCATCGGCCATTCTGCTGTCATCCATGCCTGCACGCTCGAAGACAGAAGTTTCGTCGGCATGAGTGCCACTGTCATGGATGGTTGCGTGATCGAGCAGGGGGCGATGCTTGGAGCAGGGGCGCTTCTGGCACCGGGGAAACGTATTCCGGCGGGGGAACTTTGGGCCGGTGTTCCGGCGCGCAAGGTGCGTGACCTGACACAGGAAGAAATAGAATTTTTCAAAGTTTCCGCGGATCGTTATGCCGATCTTGGGCAGGAATATCGTGTGACAATTCCAGATGACCTGAAATCTGAATGATAACTGCGATTGTCGAACGCCAAGGAACTTCTTGCCTGTGTCAGGACCCTGCGTTAGCAAGCAATTCAGATATCCATAAAAACATATAACCTGCCGCGCGCCACCACGCCCGGCGACCAGAAAACGGAACCGGGAAATGACGCGTTGGCAGGCGAATGCCGTAATCGTTTTTGTTGCCCTTATTTGGGGTACGACTTTTGTCGTCCAGCAAACCAGCATGGACAATATCGGCCCGCAATATTTTACCGGTGTACGGTTCCTTTTGGGGACGTTTGTGGTGTTGCCGTTTGCCCTTCGTGAAGTGCGCAGAATGAAGCGCGAAGGACGCACGCTTTCGAGGGCTAACAAGCTTGGCCTGATCTTTACCGGCGTTTCGATGTATCTGGCCAGCATCCTTCAGCAGATCGGCATCATGGATACCACCGTCACCAATGCGGCCTTTCTGACGGCATTTTATGTGCCGCTGGTGCCGGTTCTGGCTTTTATGGTATTTCGGGCAAAGCCCCACTGGTCGGTTTGGCCGGGGGGCGTGATGTGTGTTTTCGGCACGTATCTGCTGAGTGGCGGTAACCTGTCGGCGCTTGGGGCCGGTGATTTCTGGGTCATGGGAAGTGCGCTTTTCTGGGCCGTTCAGGTGGTGATGATTGGTGTAATGGTGACGCGCACCAACGCCCCGGCACTGGTTGCGACGGTGCAATTCTTCATTACCGGTATTTTCGGCATGGCGATGGGCGGCATGCTTGAGACTTTCAGCTTTGCCGATATCCACAATGCCGGGTTTGAAATCCTTTATGCCGGGATCATGTCGGCCGGGATCGCCTTTACCCTGCAGGCGGTGGCCCAGAATTATACCGAGGCCGCAGATGCCGCGATCATCATGAGTGCGGAGGCGGTATTTGCCGCAATCGCAGGGGCATTCTTCCTTGGTGAACGACTGGCGCCCGCCGAATATGCCGGTTGCGGGGTGATCCTTGCGGCGATCATCGGAGTACAATTGTTGCCGATGATGGGGCGCCGCCCCAAGGTTGCTATCTGAGCTGAATTATCCGGCCGGGACCATTGACCTTTATCAAGGCAGGGTGCAATTAGGATGTTGTAAGTGATTATTGGTCGCGATAATGCGGCCAATATTGAATGCCGGATATCGAATATGCCTGTCTTGCCGTCTGTTTCCAGCTTTCCTGTTCGCAGGTTTCTTGGCCTTGGTTGTGTCTTCGCAACCACGATGTTGATGGCTGGTATCAGCAATGGCGGGATGAACAGTGCACAGGCAGCCGATGGCATCCCGACACAGATGCAAAAACCGCCTGCTGTCTTGCTGAACGAACTGGCAAGCAATACCTCCCCGTTTGCCGATAAGGCAGCGTTGGGGGAGGCGCTTTATTTCGATACCAATCTTTCGAAAAACAGGACGCAGGCCTGTGCAAGTTGTCATGAACCGACAACCGCATTCCGCGATCCGCGTGGCGAAATAGCCAAGGGCGCCTTTTCGCTTGGCGATGATGGCAGCTCGCTTGGCGATCGCAATGCACCAATGGCGGCTTATGCCAAGTTCGCACCCGATTTCCATTTCAAGGAGGACGGAACGCCGGTTGGCGGGCAGTTCTGGGATGGACGCGCAAAGGATCTGGCAGAGCAGGCAGGCGGGCCACCGTTAAATCCGGTTGAAATGGGCATGCCCGACAAGGCAACCGTTGTCGCGCGTCTTCAGGAAGATGATGATTATGTTGAAAGCTTCAAGGCGCTGTTTGGTGACGGTGTCTGGAATGATACGGATCGTGCTTATGCGGCGATGACGGACGCGATTGCCGCGTTCGAGCGTACTGATCAGTTTTCGCCATTTGATTCAAAATATGACCGGTTCCTGCGCGGGGAATACAAAATGACGCCGCAGGAGGAATTGGGGCGTGTGCTTTTCTTCTCGCAGCAATTCACTAATTGCAATGTGTGCCATCAGCTAAAAACGTCACCGACGGCAGAGGGCGAGACATTCACCAATTACGAATATCACAATATCGGTGTGCCGCGGAACGTGGCGGTACGCAACGAGAATAACAAGGACCCCGATTTTACCGATAACGGGCTTCTGGATAATCCGGCGATTGATGATGTTGCGCATAAGGGCAAATACAAAACGCCCGGGCTTCGCAATGTCGCGGTGACCGGGCCGTATATGCATAACGGCGTGTTTGCCGATCTGCGGACCGTGATCAAATTCTACAACAAATATAACAGCCGCGCGAAATCGGCCCAACTTAACCCGGAAACCAAACAGCCCTGGGGTGATGCCGAGGTCCCCGAAACCATTTCCCTTAAAGAGCTGGAGCAGGGAGATGCGCTTGATACCAAGCGCATTGATGCGCTGGTCGCGTTTCTTAAAACGCTGACCGATGCGCGATACGAGCCGCTTCTGGCCGAGCAGGAAGAAGCCGCTGCCAAGGCCAAGAAGAAATAGGCCTACCTGCCGCGAATTGTTTCCAGCACCGCACTTTGCGCAAGGTCGCCAAATCCAGCTTCGATTGCGCGATCAAACATCTCGGTCGCAGATCGGCCGACTGGCAGGTCAAGGCCAAGTTCATCGGCAAGCCACATGGCATAACCGGCATCCTTGGCGCGTAACGCAGTTGTAAAATGAATGCCTTCGTTATGGTTGCCGCTGATCATGCCTGGGATTGTCATGACACCGGCCCGGCTGGCGATGGCACCATTGGCAAATGCATCGGCAACCAGATTACCATCCAGCCCTGCCTTTTGTGCGACCGCGACCAGTTCGGCGGCGGCAGCAATATGGACCGCGCCCAAAAGGTTGTTCATCAGCTTATAGACCGTACCCGATCCGACAGGGCCGAAATGCACGATACGGTTCGCAACGGCTTCCATGATCGGGCGAGCCTGTTCAAGGGCGACTTTCTCCGCACCGATCAAAAACATTGTTTGGCCTGCCGCGACCTGTGCCGGAACAGCAGTAACCGGCGCATCGATATAAAGGCGGCCCGCAGTCATGACCTTGTTTGAGAGTTCCAGGACGAAGCCGTGTGAAAGGGTGGAACATTCGATGGCAAGGGCGCCCGGTGTCATTGCGCAAAGCGCACCATTTTCGCCGAGCCAGACGGCTTCGGCAGCGATATCGTCGGCCATGAAGGAAATGACGGCGTCAACATCATTTGCAGCTTCGGCTGGCGTGTTACAGGCAGTCGCACCCTTGGCAACGAGTGGCTTGATCTTTTCCGGGCTGCGGTTCCAGACCTTGACCGGATAACCCTGTTCCAGCAGGCGGGAAATCATTGCTGATGCCATGCGTCCTGCGCCAAGGAAGCCGATTTTCTGAGGCATGATATCTATTGTCCTTAGGGCCAAAGAAACGGCCCGCCATCTCGGGCGGGCCGGAAATTCCAGTTATGACGGATAATCAGGAAAGCTGCACTTTGACATATTCACCCGGTGCCGGGCCAAGCACCTTAAGCTTGCCATCGCCCGGTTTGCGGGCTTCGACCTGACCACCCGAACGGCGGCTGATCCAGTTCTGCCAGTCGATCCACCATGATCCTTCATGCTGGGTGGCTTTGGCGATCCAGTCGTCGGGATTGGCGGGATTGCGGTTGTATGTCCAGTAGCAATATTTCTTGGCGGCGGGTGGATTAACCACACCGGCAATATGACCCGACGCCGAAAGGACGAATTTCACCTGACCCGACATCAGTTGCGTTCCGGCATAGGTTGCCTGCCACGGGGCGATGTGATCTTCACGGGTGGACAGGAAATAGACCGGAATTTTGATATCGCGCAGGTCGATCTTTTCACCCAAAATCGTAATGCCACCGGGTTCGCGCAGCAGGTTCTTGTTATACATATTGCGCAGATAGAAACTGTGCATGGCTTTGGGCATCCGGGTCGAATCGGAATTCCAGTACAGCAGGTCGAACGGGAAGGGGTCCTTGCCCAGCATGTAGTTGTTCACCACGAACGACCAGATCAGATCATTGGCGCGCAGCATGTTAAACGACATCGCCATATCTCGACCGTCAAGATAGCCTTCTTTTGACATCCGGTTTTCAAGGCTTTCGATCTGTTCGTCATCGACAAAGACCGAAAGTTCGCCCGGTTTTTCAAAGTCGGTCAGGGTGGTAAAGAAGGTTGCCGATTTGATCCGTTCGTCACCAACCTTGGCCATATAGGCCAGCATCGCCGATAGAAGCGTGCCGCCAAGGCAATAACCGATTGCATTGACTTCGTTTTCGCCGGTGGCCTTTTCGATCATGTCAAGTGCTGCCAGCACGCCATCGCGCCCGTAATCTTCAAAGCTTTCTTCGGCCAGTTTGCTGTCGGGATTGACCCAGGACAGGACAAACACCGTGTGCCCCTGATCAACAGCCCACTTGATGAAGGAATTTTCGGGACGCAGATCAAGAATGTAATATTTGTTGATCCATGGCGGCACGATCATCAGCGGGCGCTTCGCGACCTTGTCTGTTGCCGGTTTGTATTGCAGCAATTCCATCAACGGCGTTCGGCCGATCACGGATCCTTCGGTGGTTGCGACATTCTCGCCGATCTTGAAAGCATCCAGATCGGTCATTTTGATCTGAAGCTTGCCCTTGCCGCGTTCGAGATCGTCCAGAAGGTTGCTAAGCCCCTTAAGAAGGTTTTCGCCGCCACTTTCGATAGTGGCGCGTAGAACTTCCGGATTGGTCATCATGAAGTTGGTCGGCGAAATCGCATCGGCAAACTGCCGTGTATAAAACTCGACCTTCTGGGCTGTTTTTTCATCCAGCCCGTCAACATTATGGACGACATTCTGCATCCATTGAGATGACAGCAGATAGGATTGCTTGATGAAATCAAACAATTCGTTGTTTTCCCAAGCCTCGTCGCGGAAACGGCGATCACCCTTTTGCGGGGATGCGACGGGTTCCGATTCCTGCCCCAGCATGCGCATCGTCGTATTGTGCCAGAGCATATAATATTGCTGCCACAGATCCATTTGTGCTTCGACCAGTTTGGTCGGATTTTGCATCATATGGGTGGTCAGTTCGACAAAGGCCGAGCCGATATTGAGCGGATCAGGATCGGAAATTTCCGGATCTTCTGCCTGTTTGGCAAGGAAGTCAGACACAAGTCTTTGACTTCTCTCGGCTATTTCTGCCATAGCAGATGACAGTTCCTCGGGATCAGGAAGATGAATTTCGGTTTCTTTGGCCTGTTGATCGTTCATGGCGCATTCCCTTATGATACGGCCGCCTGAGCATAGGAACATAAAGCAGGAAATTCGATCTTTGCGATATCGCAATCATTTTCCCGTTTTATGATCCAATGCCCTCAAACAGCGTGTCGGGTTGAAACTCTGCTTGATCCCAAGCTTATCATGGTCTTAGCCTAGCCCGCTGATGAGGGGTAATACAAGAATTATAAGGTGACGGATTTGTCGCAATCTTCAACGGCAACGTCACACAAAACATAGTTTGGAGCAGCGAAATCAAATGGGCGTTCTGAAATCGACGACATGGCGGTGGTCGGAGCACGGGTCCGCGAAAATCAAATTGCGGCCATTGCTGCATGCCGGATCAGCGCTTGCTGTTGTGCTGATGCTGGGCGCCTGTTCTTCGGTCCCTGATGCGATCAACCCGGTCGAGTGGGGCAAATCGATTGGTGATGCCTTTGACGGCGAAGATGAAACTGCTGCCAAATCGGATCAGCCGATTCCGGGTGAAGACGAAGATTACCCGCGTCTGGCTGATACACCCGCCAAGCCGGTTGTTACCGGCGATGCGGAACGTGATGCGCTTGTTGCCGGGCTTGCTGCGGACCGGGCGAATGCGCAATATACCCAGTCGGGCCGCCGTCAAAGCACCCCGCCGGTCAACGCGCTTCAGCCTGAACCGGCGCCAAGTGCCGCAAATGTCGATCAGCCGGAAATCACCCCGGCACCAACGACGGCGGTTAGCAGCAGTGCAATGGCAGAACCAAAAGCACAGGCTGCCGAAGCGCAGTCAACCGCAACCGAAATGCAGAAATCGGCTGAAACCACAGCCAAGGCTGCTGAAACCAAAACCGCGGCAGCAGCAGGTGCCGCCGGGGCGGCGACGGGGAGTGCTGTAACATCGGCGCAATCGGGTTCGAAAATCGCGGATGAATGGAATGCCAAGGCGCCGACTTCGGGACCGGTACCGACGCCGGCCCCCGTACCTGAAAAGCCGGAAGTGCTGGAAGAAAAGGCACCTGCTGCTCCCTCATCGCCCGAAATGACCGATGAAGATCGTGCTGCGATTGCCAAAGCAGAAGCTGCACTTGTTGCTGCGGAGGCCGGTAATGCCGCGTCTTCGACCAGTTCTGCCCCGGCCTCTTCCGGCGATCCGGTGATGGATCAGTACCACAAGCGCCTCGCCGAGGGTGAAGGTGTCTTTGCGAATGAACCGACCCCGGGTTCGGGGCCAGCAGCACAGGCGCAGGCATTCGATTATTCGGTTTATTCCGATAACGGGTCGGTGATTGTCGATGAAAGCCAGCTTGGCGGGGGCGGCAATCCTTATCTGTCCGATTCTGCCATGCCTTATGCTGAAACCGCGAATGAGGTTCTGGCCGCACGTCTTGGCGTTCGTTCCGTCGATACGCTGGGGCCAAGCGTCAACGGAGTCCAGGTTGCGCAAATCCAGTTCGGACACGGTTCGTCTAACCTGTCGGGCTCGGATAACAATGTCCTGAGCCAGGTTGCCCAGGCATGGCGTCAGACGGGCGGGATCCTTCGGATTATCGGTCATGCATCAATGCGTACCGCGAATATGAGCCTTGAAGAACACATGGCGATCAACCGTCAGGTTTCGGAACGGCGCGCATCGGCGGTGGTATCGGAACTGGTGTCTCTCGGTGTTAACCCTGACGCGATCTTTGTCGGGGCCGATGGATCGGCGGATCCGCGCTATTATGAAGGCGTTCCTGCCGGTGAGGCCGGAAACCGTCGTGTTGAAATCTTTATGGATTATTGATCCTAAAAAAGGTACATCCTTCGAATTGTACGGCGCGCCACCCGCATTTTGTCGTGTGGCGCGCAATTTTTTTCAATTCGACGATCCGGTTTTCGCAGAAAATTCGAAAATCGGCAAAGTGACGAGGATGTAGGATAATGTCCCAGGAATTCCATCGCATAAAACGCCTCCCGCCATACGTATTTGCTGAAGTAAATGCGATGAAAGCGGCGGCGCGGCGAGCGGGAGAGGACATTATTGACTTCGGCATGGGCAATCCGGACCCGGCCACCCCACAGCATATTGTCGACAAGCTGGTTGAAACCGTCCAGAACCCGCGCACGCATGGTTATTCGATGTCACGCGGTATCCCCGGACTGCGCAAGGCACTTGCGGCCTATTACGGCCGTCGTTTCGGGGTGGATATCGATCCGGAAACCGAAACCGTTGTGACGTTGGGCTCCAAGGAAGGCCTTGCCAACCTTGCCGCTGCCATCACCAGCCCGGGTGACATCATTCTGGTGCCCAACCCGTCCTATCCGATCCATGCGTTCGGTTTCATCATTGCCGGTGCGGCATTGCGTCACATCCCGATTGGCCATGACGAGCAGGGCGAATTCAACGCCGAAAGCTTTATGGAGCAACTACACCGCGCGGTGAAACATTCGGTCCCGAAACCGAGTGCCGTTGTTCTGAACTTCCCGGCCAACCCGACATCGCTGGTGGTTGATCTTGATTTCTATAAGGAAGTCGTCGATTTCTGCCGGGCGCAGGAAATCTATATCCTGTCGGACATCGCCTATTCGGAAATCTATTTTGATGGCAATCCGCCGCCCTCGATCCTTCAGGTCGAAGGCGCAAAGGAGATTGCCGTTGAATTCTATTCGCTATCGAAAACCTATTCGATGGCGGGCTGGCGTATCGGGTTTGCGACCGGTAACAAGAAGCTTATCAATGCGCTGACCCGTATCAAATCATATCTTGATTACGGTGCATTTACCCCGATCCAGGTGGCGGCGACCGCGGCGCTTAACGGCCCGCAGGATTGTGTCGAGGAATTCCGCAATCTGTATCGTGACCGTCGCGATATCTTTATCGAGGGGATGCAAAGTGCCGGATGGAATATTCCGGTCCCGGCGGCAACCATGTTTGCATGGGCGCCGATTCCCAAGGCGTTCGAGGAACTCGGGTCGCTTGATTTCTCCAAGCTTCTTTTGCAGGAAGCAGGTGTCGCCGTGGCCCCCGGTCTTGGCTTTGGCGAGTATGGCGATCGCCATGTTCGTATCGCCCTTGTTGAAAACAAGCACCGCATCCGGCAGGCCAATCGCAACATCAAGGCATTCTTCCAGAAATATCCCGATGCAGAATCTGCACGTGAACTGTTGAAGAAATCTGTCTGATATTCGATAAAGCATTCTATGTTTCGCCCGGGACATGTCCCGGGCGAAGTTTTGTGTGCGCACCGGATGTTGTAAAAGACTCCGTCACCTATGCGCAAATCCAACCACGGCATGAGGAGTTATCGTGCAAAACGTCGTAAAGATCGGTGTGGCAGGCCTTGGTACGGTCGGTGCCGGAACCGTTAAACTGCTGAGCGAACACAGGGACAATCTGGCGGACCGTTCCGGTTCCCCGATGATTGTCACAGCAGTATCGGCGCGCGATCGAACTCGGGACCGTGGATTTTCGACAGAAGGCATTACCTGGTACGAAGACGCCCGTGATCTTGCAACCGACAAGAATGTCGATGTGGTTGTTGAAACCATCGGCGGTTCGAACGGCATTGCCTATGACGTCTGCAAAGCCGCCCTTGAAAACGGCAAGCATGTCGTCACCGCGAACAAGGCGCTGATTGCCCTGCATGGCGTCGAACTGGCGCGCATTGCCGATGCAAACAATGTCACCATCGCCTATGAAGCGGCCGTTGCTGGCGGTATCCCGGTGATCAAGGCGCTTCGCGAAGGGTTGGCAGGTAATGCCATATCCCGCGTAACAGGCATCCTGAACGGAACATGTAACTATATCCTGACCACCATGCGCGAACAGGGGCGTGATTTTGCCGATGTTCTGGCCGAAGCCCAGAAGCTTGGCTATGCCGAAGCCGATCCGACATTCGATGTTGATGGTATCGATGCCGCACACAAACTTGCGATTCTGACCAGCCTTGCCTTCGGGGTCGAAGTCGATTTTGACGCGATTGCGGTTGAAGGTATTCGCAGCGTTTCAGCACTTGATATCCAACTGGCCGAGGAACTTGGATATCGCATCAAGTTGCTGGCGATTGCCAAGCAGACTCCGGAAGGCATAGAACAGCGCGTATCGCCGGTTCTTGTCGATCGCAGCACCCAGATATCAAAAGTCGAAGGCGTGTTTAACGCTGTCGTGCTTGAAGGTGATTATGTTGGCCCGGTCGTCCTGCAGGGACGCGGGGCGGGGGAACGCCCGACGGCATCGGCCGTGGTTGCCGACCTTGTTGATATTGCAGCCGGGCGCAATGCACCGGTGTTTGGTGTTCCGGCAGATCGCCTGAAAAAGAATGTGCGGGCCTCGCTCGAAAAGCATGTCGGGCCTTATTACCTGCGCCTGATGGTCTGGGATCGCCCCGGTGTCATGGCCGAGGTCACCGCGACCCTCGCCAAGCATGGTGTGTCGATGGCGTCCATGATCCAGCACGGGCGGGCCGAGACCGAGGGTGGTGTTGTTCCGGTGGTCTTCGTGACCCACGAAACCAGCGAAGCGGCGATGTCCGGGGCGCTTTCCGACATTTCGGCATTCGAAAGCAATTCGCAGCCGCCGGTCCTGATGCGGATCGAAGGATTTACTTCGTAACAAAACAAAAAAAAGACATATGCGCCTCGCAGGTATAATACCGCGAGGCGTAATTATAAGTCCCGGGCAAAACGGGACGCGCCGGGAAACAAAGAGACGGGGCCCCCAGACCCCGCGTTAACGACGAGGATGAAGTTATGGATCGAAATCTCGCGCTTGAAACCGTTCGTGTTACCGAGGCCGCGGCACTTGCCTGTTCCGGGCTTATGGGGCGCGGTGATGAAAAGGCCGCCGATCAGGCCGCCGTGGACGCGATGCGCAATGCCCTGAACAGCATGGACATTCGCGGTACTGTCGTGATCGGCGAAGGCGAACGCGACGAAGCTCCGATGCTGTTCATCGGTGAAGAGGTCGGTTCGGGTGAAGGCCCGGAAATCGACATCGCGCTTGATCCGCTTGAAGGCACAACCATCTGCGCGACCGGTGGTCCCAACTCGTTGGCCGTTGTCGCCATGGCGGAAAAGGGCGGTTTCTTGAACGCACCAGACACCTACATGGATAAAATTGCCGTTGGCGGTGGTTTGCCCGACGATGTTGTCGACCTTGATGCCAGCCCGGCTGAAAACCTGAAAAGCCTTGCCTTGGCAAAAGGCTGCGATGTTTCCGATCTGGTGGTTTGCATTCTTGACCGTCCACGCCATCAGGAAATCATTGCGAAAACCCGCGAAGCCGGTGCGCGCATCATGCTGATCGGCGATGGTGACGTTGCCGGCGTTATCGCAACCTCGCAGAAAACGTCGGGTATCGATCTTTACATGGGGACCGGTGGTGCGCCCGAGGGCGTTCTGGCGGCGGCTGCCCTTCGTTGCATTGGTGGCCAGTTCCAGGGGCGTCTTGTTTTCCGCAATGATGACGAAATCGCACGCGCCAAGAAATGGGGCATCGAAGACCTGACCCGCAAATACAAACTGACCGAACTTGCCAAGGGCAATGTCATGTTTGCTGCAACCGGTGTAACCGACGGGGCGATGCTGCGCGGTGTTCGTCGTTTCGCCAATGGTGCGGAAACCGAAAGCATCGTGATGCGTTCGCAGTCGGGCACGGTTCGCTATGTGCGTGCGGTTCACGATTTCAGCCGGAAAATCTGGTACAAATAATCCGCTTTGGCGGATTGCGAAAACGGGGGGAGTGCCTTTGCGCTCCCTTTTTTCGTTTATTGCTTGCGGGCTGGGGCTGTCCGGGTTACATCCTCCGCCCCCTTGAAAATGAAATGCCTTTGCCGGAGCCGACAAATGTCCGAGATTATCGCCCTTGATTTTGGTACGACCAACTCGGTACTGGCCGTTGCCGATAGCAACGGCAATGTGCAATCGGCAACGTTCGAGGTTGGTCAGAACAGTTTTGATACCTATCGAACCATCCTGTATTTCTGGGAAGAACAGAAACTGACCGCACCCGGTGCGCCGATCAGTCTGCAAAGCTGTTCCGGGCCGTTTGCCATGGCCGAATATCTGAAGGAAAGTCAGGATTGCCGATTGATCCAGTCGATCAAATCCTATCTGGCATCCAAGGATTTCGAAGGCACCGAAATTTTCGGCAATGTCTATACGATCGAGGATCTGATCGCGACGTTCCTGACCCAGATACATCATCACGCGCAATACAGCCTTGGGGGCCTTGGATATCGGGTGATTTCCGGGCGTCCGGTTGCGTTTGCCGGAACAAATCCTGATAACGATTATGCCGAAATGCGCCTGCGGGCGGCCTATGAGCAGGCCGGGTTCGAGGTTGAGGCGATGGTGTTCGAGCCCTTGGCCGCAAGCTACTATTACGGTCGGCAGCTTGATAAGCCCGAAACCGTTCTGGTCGCCGACTTTGGCGGTGGTACCAGTGACTTTTCGGTTATCCGCTTTACACCGGGCATGGGCATTCGCGGGGTCAAGGCGCTCTCGCATACCGGTCTTGGCATTGCGGGCGACAGTTTTGATTACCGCATTATCCGGAAAGCCATCTGGCCGCGTCTTGGCTTTGGCAGCGAATATCGCACGATGGGCGCCGCACTTCCGGTACCGCGCCAGTATTACACCGCATTTTCGCGCTGGCATTACCTATCGATGATGCGCCAGCCCAAGGTGATCAACGAAATCAGAAGCCTGATCCGGACCGCCGAACAGCCCGACGATATCGAAGATCTGGTAACGATCATCGAAGAAGAACTTGGGTTCCACCTGTATCAGGCGGTGTCAAAAGCCAAGGCAGAGCTTTCAAGTGCGGAAAGCACGATCCTGCAATTCAATCATGCCGGGGTCGAGATCGAGGAACGCCTGACACGTGCCGATTTTGAAGCCGCGATTGCGCCCGATATTGCCGATATTGAAAAGGCTGCAAAGCTTTGCCTTGAGCAGGCAGGCATTCAGCCGCACGAGGTTTCGCGCGTTTTCATGACCGGCGGTACTTCTTATGTCCCGGCCGTGCGTCGCCTGTTTGAAGAGGGTTTTGGCAAGGAACGGGTCGAAATAGGCCAGCCGTTCCTGTCGGTTGCGCACGGTCTCGCATTGATTGCAGCCGATGAAGGCATTGTTTGATCAGTCTTGCGTTCTAGCAACTGAAACTGCCCTGGCATTGGGTTTCAAGCAGGATGACGGCGACCGTGATCAGGACAAACCCGATCACGCCCAGCCCGTAAAGCCAAAGCGATTTCGGGTGATTTTTTAAAATCCATGGCAGGATGCCGCCCATCAGGCACAGTACCGGAAATGCCAGAACGGCAAAAAACAGAAACCAGGTCAGGTTGTTTTCGTCCGATCCCGGTGCATCGAATATCATCGGCGAAAACATGACAAGCGGGGCTGCCATCAGTGCGCCCAGAATGGAAAGGACGGTCAGTCCGATCCGCAATCCTTTTCTATGATCCATTGCGCGTATCCGTTTTTTGTTTATCCCGGCAGTCTGCACAGCTTTGGCGTGTATGCAAGAGATTGCGGGCAGGCGCATGTTTTTCACAATGCGAAATCGTCGCTTCTTTTTTCGCGGATTGATCACGCCTATCTTCAGGATATGAAGGGTTGGGTATTGTCCGACCTATAAAGTCCGGCGACCTGTTTCAGGGAGGATGATCAATGAGTTCGGAAAGTGATGCACATATTGTTGAACGGCTGACGGGACAAATCCTGCCTTCTTTTGCGTTGGCGGCAACCAATGATCAGCCGGTTGATCTTGCGACCCTGAGTGGGCGCACGGTAGTTTATGCGTATCCCCGCACAGCCGCACCTGACAAACCATCCCCCGCGGGCTGGGATGAAATGCCCGGTGCCAAGGGATGCACGCCGCAATCCTGTTCGTTCCGTGACCATGCCAAGGAACTGTCGGCTGTTGGTGTGGATCACCTGTTCGGGCTTTCCAGCCAGACGACCGACTATCAAAAGGAAGCGGCGGAACGGCTGCACTTGCCATTTGCGCTTTTGTCCGATGCCGATCACCGGTTCAAGGAATCGATGGCGATGCCCGATTTCGTTGCTGATGACATGCGGTTGTTTAAACGCCTGACCATGATCATTGATGACGGATGTATCAGCAAAGTTTTCTATCCTGTTGATGCCCCTGCCGAGGATGCCGAAAATGTTTTGCGTTGGTGCCGGGATAATCCGCGGGGCTGACGTGGACGGGGAATTCGATTTGCTGCGCTTCAAAGTAAATTATCCGGTTTAAGCGCGGCCCGTATTACGCTATTTCATTGGGCATGACAGATCATGCGCAAGAAAAGACATTTTTGGGGATAGAGCGATCCGTTACCGGTAAATGGTGGCGTGAACGCAATCTGGATGACCGGCTGGCAATCACCATTGCCCAGCGTTTTGGCGTTCCCGAAGTCGTCGGGCGTGTTATGGCCGCCCGCGATATCGGGCTGGATGATGCCGAAAGTTTCCTGAACCCGACCCTGCGCGATCTGATGCCCGATCCATCGACCTTAAAGGACATGGACAAGGCCGCTTCACGCATTGCCGATGCAGTGATCAAGGGTGAAAATATTGCGATATTTGGTGATTATGACGTTGACGGTGCCACCAGCACTGCGTTGTTAAAGCGCCTGTTCGCGGCCCTTGGACGCGATGTGGTGGTTCATATCCCGGACCGACAGAAAGAAGGGTATGGCCCCAACAGTTCGGCCTTGCTGGATTTGCAGCGCCGTGGCGCCAATCTGATCCTGACGGTCGATTGCGGGGTGACGGCCTATGTGCCGCTGACCGATGCCAAGGAAGCCGGAATCGAGATCATCGTCGTTGATCACCATGCTGCCGAGCCGGAATTACCGCCCGCCGTTGCGGTCGTGAACCCGAACCGCCTTGATGATGAAAGCGGCCTGGGCCATTTGTGCGCAGCGGGTGTTGCCTTTTTGCTGTCGGTTGCGATCCTGCGCGAATTGCGGTCGCGCGGCTGGCTGGAACAGTCGGGCATCCTTCCGCCGGATTTGCGCAACTGGCTTGATCTTGTGGCACTTGGCACTGTCTGCGATGTGGTGCCGTTGCGCGGACTTAACCGTGCTTTCGTGACACAGGGCATCAAGATTATGCGCCATCGCCACAATATCGGTATGGCTGCATTGGCCGATATTGCCGGGGTCAATGAAACGCCGAGTGCCTATCATCTTGGCTTCATGCTGGGGCCGCGGGTGAATGCTGGTGGGCGCGTCGGGGAATCTTTCCTGGGGACCACATTGCTTTCGGGTGATGATCCCGCGCAGGCGCTCGATATCGCGCGCAAGCTTGACGAATATAACCGTGAACGCAAGGCGATCGAGGATATCGTGCTTGATCAGGCGATCAGTGCGGTCGAAAGCCAGTCAAAGGTCGGTGCGATGGTTCTGGTCGGTGGGGAGGACTGGCATCCTGGTGTGATCGGCATTGTCGCAAGCCGGCTAAAGGATCGCTATCACGTGCCCGCCCTTGTGATGGGCATGGTTGATGGCGTGTTTAAGGGATCGGCGCGTTCGGTACGTGGAATTGACCTTGGGGCTGCGATTATTGCCGCACGTCAGGCGGGTCTTCTGATCAATGGTGGCGGGCATGGAATGGCAGCAGGCTTCACCCTTGATCCGGAAAAACGCGATGCGTTCGAGGAATTTCTTGAAACCCGGTTTGCCAGAATCATCGCTGAAAATGATATTCGCCCCACCATGACGGTTGATGGTGGCCTGCATGCGATGGGGGCAACTGTTGATCTGATCGAGGCCCTGGAAAAACTTGGCCCGTTTGGCGCTGGCAATGCCGAACCGCGCTTTGTTTTCCCGGAATGCCGGGTGGTCAAGGCCGATGTGGTGGGCGCTGATCACGTGCGCTGCATTTTATCTGGAAGCAACGGCAAGGGGCGGCTTAAGGCCATCGCATTCCGTTGCCTTGATAATGATATGGGCCAGACCCTTCTGAAGCACGGTGGGCGTCCCCTGCATATCCTTGGGCATTTGCGGCGCGATAGCTGGCAGGGGCGCGAAGGTGTGCAGCTTATGATCGATGATGTTGCATTACCCGTTTTGGAGTAGGTCCTGCTACCTGATCAGCTTCGTCGCATTGTACTATCCGTTGGTATGATTATATGCGCGAAGGTATAGGTTTAGTGCGATAGGGCGGCGAAATTTTGCACCGTGTTTCATTCTACGGATTGGTGTTTGGAAAGCTGCGGCTGGCTGCTTTGATATTGGTGCCTTTTTGGGCTGTATTGCCGGAAACAGCGCGTGCCGATCATGATGATTTAAAGGCCCCCGGTGCGATAGCCGACGCACTTTCCATTACTCTTCTGACGGAAGAGTATCCACCTTTCAATTATACCGAAAACGGCCAAATTCTGGGAGCTGGCGGTGAGGTTGTCCGTGCGATGGCAGCCCACCTTGGTTATCACAAACCGATCCAGTCACTGCCTTGGAAACGGGTAATACTGCGTCTTGAAGCTGACCCGGATATTGCGGCCTTTTCCATGACCCGGACATCGCAGCGCGAAGACCTTTACCAATGGGTCGGCCCGATTGTCGAAATCGAGGCGGGTATTTATGAATTTGCCGATCATCCCGACCCGGTGAGATCGCTTGACGATATCCGCAATGTGCCAGCGATTGGTGTGCAAGCCGGAGGGGCAGACGAAATCGCCCTTCGTCAGTATGGCATGGTCAATCTGGAACCGTTGCACAATCCGGAAGTCGGGTTACAGATGCTTGCCGCGGGGCGAATTGATCTGCTGGTTTCATCGGATATTGAATTGCACCGCCAGCTTGCCGATACCGGTATCGCTCCCAGTCTGATCCGTCGGGTTTATTCGTTCGGTTCAAGCGGCCTCTATCTGGCATTTTCCCGTGATACCGATCAAAGAGTGGTTACAATCTGGCAAGCTGCACTGGATGCTGTCGTCGCGAATGGCCAGTTTGCCAGAATCATGGCGCAATATGGTGCGGTCTCAGATCAGACCACACCTTTTTCCGGAAGCCTTGCACCGGGACAATGAAAAGCCCGATGAAAACGGTCACTTAAACCGGTCATCGCGCCAATCAATTCTTGGTGTCGCCTGCAAGACGTTGCTGCTGCCGTCCAAGAATGATGGAGATGGCCTGAGACAGGACGGTCGCCATTTTGCTGTTATCTCGATTATTTTCGAGGTCGCCGACAATCTGGTCATAGGCCGTGATGATGTCATGGGCGATTTGCGGACTGTTAGAGATGCCTTCGGCAGCCAGAAATCCGCTGATAATGGCCATAAGTACTTCGCGTTCGACCGGATCGGAACAGCTTGGCGATGATGCTGTTTCAAGCTCGTCAGGAGGCAATTCCGCCCCGGCTGTGCTTTGACCTTCGCCTGTTGCAATCCATTCCATGCGAATGCCTTTGGAAATGGCGAGGCGTGCAATCCCGACAAAACGGGGTTCGGATTGTGCCTGGCACCATCTGTTTAACTGTTCGGGGATGATGCCCGCGATCCGGGCGGCATCCTTTTTGCGATCAAACAGTTCAACGACCTGGCGAATGCGATCCCCCAGCGCGCTATCAAGTACGGGCAGGGGACCTTGGGTATTCCGCCTATCCATGCTGCACGCTGGATGTTGTAGGTTGTGAAGTGTCGCTACCCGTTTTCCGCGAAAAACCGGATTGTCGAAATTTTTTAGTTGAATATCGAATTTTTTCGTTATAAATCTTGCTCATGTTCAACTTTAACTGGCTTTTTTAACCAAGTGGCTCGGTTTTGTTGTTCGGACTTGGGGATCGGCGAAGAGTGGGCGCCGAAAGAATCGATGACAGCATACTACATCAACATGTTCTAAATTTAGACTGTTACCATTTTGGGGCGTAATCGTGCTCGCGCGTGATGTGAATGGCGTCACGCGAAAGGATGTTCATATCCAAATGGATGGTTCCCTCCGAGTCTAGATATGTACGACGTCACTGGCAATCAACATGTCGGACTATCATGTTGAATAAACAGGTTATGTGACGACGTATTCTTTCGGTCTTGCAAGTTTCTTCTTTGCGGCTTTTTGCATTTGATGGCTGACAGGGAAACACATGCGACGGGCAGGTATATTCTTTCAACCAAAGGAACGGCGGAGCATCACGATCTTGCGGCGTGTCGTCGTGATCGTTGTGTTTGTTATTGTTGCGTTCTGGTCGCGGGGAATGTTTGCTGCCCCTCAGGCCGAGGCGGCGATGGAAGCTGCGCGGTCCGTCAGAATATATACCGAAGATTTTGCCCCCTTTAATTACACCACCGATACCGGTTTGGCCGGTGCTGGGGCTGATGTGGTCAGGGAGATGGCCCGGCGTCTGGGGCATGACGGAAAATTTGAAATCCTGCCATGGAAGCGGGCCCTGCAAATTGTGGATGATACGCCCGGTACGGCCGTCTTTTCCATGGTGCGAACCGCGGAACGCGAGCCGGAATATAAATGGGTCGGGCCGATTATCGTTACCCGGGGCTGGCTTTATAAAATGACCGACAGCGATCTTGATATCCGGGGGCTGGAAGATGCCCGCAAAGTTGCCGCCATCGGTGTGCAGGCGGGCGGTGCCGCCGAACGGATATTGCATGAAAAGGGTTTCAAAAATCTGGCATCCCTTTATACGCCAGGAAACGCGTTACAGCTTCTGGCAAGTGACCGTATCGACCTTTGGGAAGCATCCGATCTGGTGATGGAGCACCAGCGCCGCAAATTCGAAATTGATCCTTCGGAAATCGAGCCGGTTATCGGCTTGGGAACTTACGAGCTTTATCTGGCATTCTCGCCGCAAACGCCTGATTTCGTTGTTGCGCCGTGGCAAAGGGTGCTTGATGAATTGCGAGGCGACGGCACGTTTGCCGAGATTGGCCGGAAATATGGCGTGATAATCCCCAGCGAAGAGGCCGAAGTGCTTTCGGATGGCGATATCAACCTTATGACACGTTGACCGCGACAGAACTTGAACTGAACCCCTCTGCGCCATTTTACGAAACGTATCACGGCAATACACCCCGATATATCGTGCGGGGGCTTGCGGGTATCTTGTGATCGGATTATGCCATTTGGCATCATGAATGATCATACAAAAACACCAAAGCAGCCGTCGTATGGGCTTGGAACCTTTTTATGGATCCTGGCGCCCGTGGTGCTTGCCTTTTCGCTTAGCCAGTTTTTCCGTTCCGCACAGGCATTGCTGGCGGAATCGCTTCGGATCGAAATTTCAACCTCGCCCGAGGAACTTGGCCTGATATCTGGCAGCTTCCATTTTGCCTTTGCCCTGATGCAAATTCCGGTCGGTGTGATGCTGGACCGGTACGGTCCGCGTTTGACCAATGGGGTGATGATGGTCATCACCGTTGCCGGTGTCCTGATTTTTGCCAATGCGCATAGTGTGGCCGGGTTGATGATCGGGCAGGCGGTGATTGGTCTTGGCTGTTCAGCGGCCTTTATGGCGGCACTTGTGCTGGCATCGCGGTGGGTAGCCCCGGAAAAGTTTGCTGCGACCTCCGGGCTGATCGTGGCCTTCAGCCTGCTGGGCGTTCTGGCATCGGCAACACCCTTGGCGGCCCTGATCGAGCTGCGCGGCTGGCGCGAGGTTTATCATGGTCTTGCCGTGCTCAGCGCACTTTCAGTCGTCCTGACCTTCACCATGGTGCGCGATGCCCCGCCAAACCACAGCTTCCATTCCCGCAAGGGCGAAACCGTGACCGAGGCCTTGCGCGGCATGGTTTCTGTCTGGAAGAACCGGCAGGTCTGGTTTCTGGTCGGTGTCGCCTTTTTCAGCTATCCGGCGATCCTGACGGTACGCGGGCTTTGGGGCGGGCCGTACCTGCATGATGTTTTCCATCTCGGGGCGGTGGATGTCGGCAACGTCCTTCTGGTGATGACGATTGGCATGATCATCGGGCCGCCCGCCTATGGGCAGCTTTCGCGTCTGATGGGCGGGGCGGCGCATCCGTTGATCGTCTTTGCCGTTCTGATTGCGGCTGTGCTGTGCCTGTTGCAGGCACTGCTGGGGACGACGGCCCTTTGGCTGGCGTCGGTCCTGATGGTCGCGCACGGGCTTCTGGGGAGCTGTGCAACGCTGAACTATGCCGCATCGCGCGCGGCTGTGCCCGAACATCTGATTGGCCGTGCCCTGACCACGGTCAATCTGGCGACCTTTGGCGGGCTGTTTGTCCTGCAGGGGATTGCCGGTGTGATCATTGGCCGGTTTGAGCCGGGCGCAACGGAAGGTTATCGTGTCATGTTTGCCTTCCTTGGTATCTGTCTTGCGATTGCCGGGGCGGCCTTCTGGATGGGTACGCGCAAGCGGGCGAATTGATTTCAAACGTTTTTGTGCCGGATGCCTTTGCGGTTGTCGTGGCGGGTATGCATTAGCATATATGTTGAACAGGGATATTGAAGGATCGGGCTATGATCCTTGTGGTTAAACAGGATGCTTGGATTTCCCGGCTTTTGGCGTGTTATCGCCCTATTTAAGGTGGGGGATTAAAAAAAACTTCACAGCGGCGAAAAACGCGCTTGACCTTACCCGACCCAATCGCTAAAAACCGGCCTCGTTAACGCGCTGCGTCCCCTTCGTCTAGAGGCCTAGGACACTGCCCTTTCACGGCGGCAACAGGGGTTCGAATCCCCTAGGGGACGCCACTCGTTAACACGGACTGCATTTTGGTGACTGTGTCCCCTTCGTCTAGAGGCCTAGGACACTGCCCTTTCACGGCGGCAACAGGGGTTCGAATCCCCTAGGGGACGCCACCAAAGCAGACCATACATAAGATCGCACCGCGATTTGCGTCCCCTTCGTCTAGAGGCCTAGGACACTGCCCTTTCACGGCGGCAACAGGGGTTCGAATCCCCTAGGGGACGCCATCTTCTTCCAAAAAGATTATCCTGATTGCAATGCTCGTTCGGTTCATGACGGGCATTTTTCGTTTTTAGCCAATCAAGCAACTGAAACGCTAAAACCCGAAACGATGCTGGCGCGATGTTTTTTTATGCAGGCGATACCGCCGTGTCAGGCTTTCGCGCAATTGTTCTGCCGTCGGCCGCGGGATTTGCGGGATCAGGCGGGCCGGGGGCAGGGTGCTTTCGCCGTTATCCTCGATCAGTTCGACGGGGGCGGTTTCTTCGGCTTCGCCAAACAGATCGGCAGGGTCGGCTGTATCAGCCGGAAAAAGATCGGCAACGCCAACACCCAGCAGGCGATAACGCGTGCCATCAACTTCCTTTTTCAAAAGCGTCAGGGCGGTTTCAAGGATCAGATCCTCGCGCAATGTCGGGTAGGTCAGGCGCATGTTGCGCGTCCGCGTTTTGAAATCCGCTGATTTCAGTTTCAGGACAACGGTATGGCCCGCGATTTCCTTGCGGGCAAGGTCACTGGCAACACGCGCCGTCAGGCGCTTGGCGATATCGACCAGCTCATCAAGGTCGGAAATGTCCTCGTTGAAGGTGGTTTCCGATGACAGGCTTTTACGCTCGCTGCTTTGTTCGACCCGACGATTGTCCTGCCCGCGCGAAAAATGGAAGAACCGTTTGCCAATGCTGCCGTAACGGCCCTGCAAGGCATGTATATCAAGTTCCTGCATCTGTCCGATGGTGGTGATGCCATCATCGCGCAGCTTGCGCTCCATCGCCGGGCCAACGCCCCACATCATTCGCACAGGTTTATCGGCAAGGAACGATACGGCTTCTGCCGCGCCGATCATTGAAAAGCCGAACGGTTTATTGAGGTCCGATGCGATCTTGGCCAGAAACTTGTTGTAGGAAAGCCCGATGGAAACCGTGATGCCGACATCGCGCCGGATTTGAGCCTGAAGTTCGATCAGGCATTCAGCGGCTGTTCTGCCATGCGCTTCCTGCGCGTTGGACAGGTCAAGAAACGCCTCGTCAATTGAAAGCGGTTCAATGTCCGGGGTTATGGCGCGCATCATGTCACGTACCCGGTATCCCTCGCGCTGATATTTCGCCATGTCGGGTTTCAGGAAAACGCCATTCGGACATAATTCCCGCGCCTTGAAGGCGGGCATCGCGGATCGCACGCCGAATTTGCGTGCAACATAACAACAGGTGGAAACAACCCCGCGATGTCCGCCGCCAATGATGACGGGCTGATCAATCAGTTCAGGCCGGTCGCGCTTTTCGATAGAGGCATAAAAGGCGTCGCAATCCAGATGGCCGACCCGAAGATCGGGCAACTCCGCATGCGCAATCCCGCGTTTTCCCCCACAGACAGGGCAGGACACATAGACCCCTTCGCCGCTTTTGGCAAGCGGCCGGTCTGCGTGGAAGCGCCATTTGTGATGGCAATCGGGGCAAAGCGCATAGATCATGCCTATTTGTACCGCTTTTGTTCCCGTTCTGCCAAGAGGAGAAACGCGGGACAGAGCGGTCAGGTGACAGGAATTGTCAGGATCGGGCGGGTTAGCGTTTCTGGGCGGCGGCCGCGCGTTTGGCCCGGCGCTGGCGGGCGATCATATTGTCGATATAGCGACCTTGGAACAGGGTAATCCCCAGCGATTGGCCGAATTTGATTGCGGTCGGACTGTCGCAACGACACAGGATCACGCGCTCCCGACCAGAGTTTTTCACAAGATTGTCCATTTCGGAGTATTTCTTGCGGATGACGTTATCGGTCATTTCTTCGCGCCAGGCGACCTTGATGAAATCGGCCTTAAGGCTTTTGCGATCAACAAACGATAGGGCTTCAACAGTCAGGTTGTCGATCAAAACGCGATAGCCGCGTTCATGGAATTCATCGCGCAGCCGCAAATAGGTTTCGAGATTCGAAAACAGATCAACCTGATTAAGCTCAAGGATCACATTGCCGGGCCATTTTTTGCGGACAACTTCATCAAAGCGCTCGAAGTCACGGGATGTCAGTGTTTCGAGATTAAGGTTGATCGAGAACGAAGTGGCATGTGTCTTGAAAGTCCGCTTGCACAGATAGTTCAGCATGCGTTTATCAAGTACTTCGGTCATGTGCTGGAACAGCCAGCGATTTGATGCGAGGTCTATATTGGGCATTATCGCGTTGCGAAGATCGGCGATCGAGACAAAAAACTCGTCGAAAACCGGATGCAGTTCCTTCGACCCGGCACGGGCAAAGACGCAAACCGGTTGCTGACGGATATGTTCGGAAAGGTCGGCTGAATGAATGGTGTCTTCGAGCTGTGCCAGATTTTCCGCATTGATCGGGCTTAGTGCATCAATCGGTTTTTGCACCGGACGCAGGTTGTTGCTTTGCTGCAGTTTTTTGGCGCGTTCATCAAGGTGCTGGCAAAGAAGCAGGAATTCCTGAAATTCCGTATTCAGGTTGTACCATGTGCAAAAGCCGGTTTCTTCGCTTTCGTCCTGGGATAGCGGATCATCGCGGAAAAGATAGCGCAGGGTATCAACAGCCGGCTCGACATCGGCAATCGATTTGTCTTTCCAGATGAACAGAAGGTCGTTGTTGCTCAGTACGAAAATACGGCCGACATAAAGCTTTACATAGCTTTCGAAAGTATTGGTCGCGACGCGAATATGATAGTCCCGCCGGTGGAAGGGTTTAAGCCGTGACAAATGAATATGAACAGCACGGTGCCCGAATTTACGGGTTTCCAGGCGCTGGACATAGTCAAGCATCAGGTATTCCTGAAGGGCCTGTTGGCCATATTGTTTCGGCTCAATCAATATTCTTCCCCGACAGAGACAGGATTAATTCCTGATATTGTGAATTCATACAATGGTATGGAACCATCTATCAAACCATATTGTCCCTGAATGCCGCGTTAACAGGGGGCATCTGGTATATAGTATCTTTTTACAAATTATATTTTGGACATGTCCTATCGCATAGTTTCCGGGTTTGGAAAATGCTTTTAACGAATTGTTCGCAGCCATCGGGCAGACTGGACCACAATCAGGGAAAAGATTGATCTGTGCGCCTTGGACTTGACGACAGGCTGCGAAACATGCTCCCTGAATTGTCTTTAATAATAGGGGGTTGGCACCATGAAGGTATCCGCAATGCGGACCGGAGACTGGCTGAGGATCGGCGGCAGAAGCCTTGCCGTTCTAGGCATGGTTTCATGGGTGTCTGGCTGTGCGCCACTGCTTGATCAGGATTTCTGGGACGAGGCAACGTCGTTTACCGATGAAAATTACACCGCCAATGGATTGCAGCAGTTGGCGACCGGTGATTATGCGTCGGCCGAAAAATTCTTTGACGAGGCGCTGCGCAAGAATCCCCAGGACGGACATGCACTTTTGTGGCGGTCCGTTTTGTACCAGAACACCAACCGGGCGGATCGGGCACGTGATGGCTATGATACGCTGATTGCGATGAACCCGCCCGGAACGGTTTTGATGACAACCGCCAGCGGGACGCAACCGCGCCCGTTGCGGGATGCTGCCGAATTCAATCTCATGCGTCTGCAGCGTGGCCTTCCGGGTTCGCTTAGCATCAACGACCAGATTGCCACTGCACCGGCCGGACTTGGTACAGCAACCCAACCAATGGTCGCGCAATCAAATGCTTTGGCTGCAACGCCGATGGTTGCGGGCGCAGGAGCACGCGTGCGCACGGCAGATATGCCTGCTGGTGCGGCATTAAGTGCCGGTGACGAGGCCATTGCAAAACGGTTTGCGACGATGCGTGATTTGCAGGCCGCAGGTCTTGTCACACCAGAAGAATATTCGGCTCGCCGTTCGGCCAATTTGGGTGCACTTCTGCCAATGAGCCAGCCGGCACCGGCGGCCTTTCTGGATAACCCGCCCCCCGACAGCGCACAGGTCGAGCAGCGTTTGAACCAGTTGAACCGTGCGCTTCAGATTGGTGCCATCACGGTGCAGGAACATGTTAATGAGCGCACCACAATTCTTGATGCACTTCTGCCTGCGCAGCCGCGCCAGCGTGCAACACCGCCCCCGGCGCCACAGGGGTTGATGGATGCCGCCCGCCAGATCGCGCGGATCGAGGATTTGTCGCAGATGAAACTGGTAACGCCCGATGAATTCAAGCGCGAGCGCGATGCCATCGAGGCCGCAATAGTTGAACCGGCGCAGGCAAATGTTACGACGCTGAGCTCCGGTGAACCGGTTCGTCGTGTTGCGACCGGTGAAAGTCGCGCGGTCCAGTCCGGCGGCGAGATGGCGGCGGCACCGAAGGCGGCAAGTTCGGTAGCTGCGACCGCAGGCGGCAAAAGCGTGCATCTGGCATCTTATCGCAGTCAGGCACAGGCTGAACGCGGCTGGCAAATTCTGGCGCAACGCTATACCCAGCTTGCATCGCTTCAGCATGGTGTGACACAGGCAACCATTCCGGGCAAGGGCACCTATTTCCGACTGATGGCAACCGGGCTTAGCGATAGTTCCGCCAGTTCGATTTGTGCAGAACTGAAACGTAGCGGGCAGTTCTGCGAGGTTAAATAACCATACTTTAAAGGCCGGGTCTTTATGGCAACATATTACCCGGTCTTTGATCTGAACCGGCTATTTACTGCCGGTTTTCCGATTGACCGGACATCCGACATGATCCTGATTTTCAGCGATTTTGGTGTAACGGGCCCTTATAGCGGGGCCATGCGCGCGGTTGTTCATCGCGAGGCGCCTGATGTAACGGTTTGCGATCTGATGGTGGATGCGCCAGATCGTAATCCCAAGGCATCGGCGTATCTTCTGGCGGCACTTTCACGCGAATTTCATCCCGGCGACGTTGTTCTTTGTGTTGTTGACCCCGGTGTTGGCAGCCAACGACGCGGCCTTGTTGTTGAATGCGACGGTGTATTATTTGTCGGGCCGGATAACGGGTTATTTGAAATCCTGATCCGGCGGGCCAGGAAATGTCGTGTCAAAGTTATCAACTGGTATCCTGCGAACACATCGGCCAGCTTTCACGGGCGCGATATTTTTGCCCCGGTCGCCTGTATGATTGCGAAGGGAGAGCCGGTCGCGCTAGCCGATATTGATCCAGCACAGCGCTATGTTCCCGCACAAAGCTGGCCTGACGAACTTTCGGAAATCATTTATGTCGACACATACGGTAACCTGATGACAGGGCTTGTCGCCGCACCGGGCTGGCAGAATCGTAGCCTGTCGCTTCTGATTAACGGGCAGTTGCTTTCGCCCGCACGGACGTTTTCCGATGTTGAACTTGGACATGGATTTCATTATCGCAATTCAATCGGGCTTTGCGAAATTGCCGTGAATTGCGGTCGGGCGGATCAGGTTTTCGGCGCAGAGATTGGTACAGCGGTTTTCATCAGAGATTAGAAATAGAACGAGGACAATTGGCTTGTCCGAAATGAGTGTTATATTTCAACCTGATTTATGCATTCCCGCTGGCGATGGCCGCAGATAGATGTGAAGGGCAGTGAATGGCAATTGACGTCAAGTTCTGGGGAGTTCGCGGAAGCATTGCCTGTCCGTCGCCCGATCATGTTGTTTATGGCGGCAATACCAGCTGTGTCGAAATGCGGATCAGAGATCAGACCCTGATCTTTGACGCGGGTACCGGTATTCGAAACCTTGGCAAGGATTTGATCCGGCGCAAGGTCACAGAGGCCAGCATTTATCTGACCCACACCCACTGGGATCATATCAATGGCTTTCCCTTCTTTGTCCCGGCTTATAATCCGGACGCACGGTTCCATGTTCTGGCAGGGCACCTGACGGAGCAGGGCGGGGTTGAGCGCGTGTTTTCGGCCCAGATGGCTGACCCGACATTTCCGGTACCGTTATCGGCAATGAAGTCAAAGCTGACATTCGAAGATTTTCCGGTTGGTTCTGTCCTTAACCCGGCCGACGGGATTGTGATACGGACAGCACCGTTGCGCCACCCGAATGGTGCGACAGCTTATCGGGTCGAATATGCTGGCAAGTCGGTTTGCTATGTCACCGATACCGAACATGTGCCCGACCAACCTGATGAGGTGATCCTGGACTTTATTCAGAATGCCGATCTGGTGATCTATGACAGTACTTACACCGACGAAGAGTTTCCGGCAAAAGTCGGGTGGGGGCACTCAACCTGGCAGGAAGGTATTCGGCTATGCCGTGCGGCAAATGCCAAACGCCTTGCCCTTTTTCATCATGATCCCGATCACAATGATGGGGCAATGACCGTGATTGAGCAAAAGGCACGTTCCCAGTGGTCAAATACCTTTGCCGCACGCGATGAAATGGTTGTCGTGATCGAATAGGGAAAGCTTGGCCGATAAACGGTCAGAAGACGCGCGAATACTTGGGGAATACGCGGATATCAATGCGCCGGTTTGCTTCGCGGTTTTCCTCGATCGGATTGCCGTCGTCATCACGGTTTGGCAATTTCGGCTTGGTATCGCCATAGGAAATTGCCCGCATGCGATCACTGTCAGGATCAACCCCGACGGCGGTTAGAAAACGGACAACGGCAATGGCCCGCCCGGCTGCCAGTTCCCAGTTTGACGGGAAGCGTGGTGTGCTAATCGGGCTGTCATCGGTATGCCCCGTGACCTCGATCTGAAAGCCAAGGTATCGGGGTTCCTTTAAAAGATCACCGACATCCTTCAGGAAAAGTACGGCATCCTGTGTCAGATTGGCCGAACCGGGATGAAAGAATGAACCGCCGCCAAGTTCCATCAGGATACCTTCATCATCTGTCGAAACATTGACAGCACTGTCCATAGACATATTGAAGACGACATCCTTCAGGTCGGTTTCAAGGACCTGGGTCGGGCGCACAATATCGCGCTTGCCGATCTGTTCTGCGATACCGGACTGGACCTTTTCAAACAGAGGAATTTCAACCTTTGAAAAGCTGACCAGCATGACAAAGAATGCCATCAGAAGCGTGATTGCGTCCGCGTAGGTCGCCATCCAGTCTTCGTCGACCGGTTCGTCCTTGCGTTGCCCCATGGGTGACTTGCGCCGGGCCATCATGGCCTCCTGTCTTCAAAAACATCTTGCCGCTGCTATTTGGCAGACTTGTCGATATTGAAATGGATTGCCGGATCAAGGAACGAATTCATTTTGTCCTGGATCGCGCGCGGTCCCTTGCGATCAGCCAGCATGATCAGGCCTTCTGCAATCAGATAATTGCGAAACCGCATGATTTCTTCACGCTGCTGGATTTTGCTGGCGGCCGGCATGAAAAAGAACCGGGCGGCAACGATCCCGTAAAGCGTCGTGATCAGCGCAATCGCAAGACCCGCACCAAGCTGTGTTGGGTCGTCAGCCATTTTATCAAGCATGATCACCAGACCAACCAATGTCCCGATCATGCCAAATGCCGGTGCGGCACCTGCCATGTTTTTCAGGATGGAAACCGGCACCAGATTACGGTTGAACGCGTTTTCAATCGCATTATGAAGCATTTCGGCGGTTTCATCACCGTTATATCCGGTGATCACGACTTCCATCGCCCAACCCAGGAACGGCTCATCCTTGCCGACACGCTGTGCTTCCTGTTCCAGCGCGTTGATGCCTTTTTTCTGAAGCAGATAGCCCCATTTGACCACGCGGCCGACTTCGCCGGTCAGTTGGCCACGGCCCATTTGCGGTGCCCGAAAGATTTTAAAGATAAGTTTCAGCGCGAGCAGAACATAGCGCGCTTCATAGGCAATAAAGGTCGCTGCCAATGTGCCGCCGATAACCATCAACGCACTCGACAGGCTTATGAAAACAAAATAATTGTCGGTCGAAATGAAAATTGAGCCAATGAACAGCCCCAGTCCGACCATAATCCCCAAAATTGTCGTAAACGACATCGTTTTTTATTTTCTCCAAGCGTGAACCGCTCGAATACCCCCAACCCATTTAGAACTTTAAAGAGTTGAACCTCTTTTTTTGACAGAATAGACATATAAGCCGTTGCCGTCAGGTTAAAATTGGTGTCTAGCCGTTCACGGAAGCCATATTTTTTCATAACATGCTGTAACCATTTAATTTTGTCCTTCCTGCGGTCATTACAAGGTGCAAAAAACACAAACCCCGCAACCGTACGGGACGGCGCGGGGCGTATGGCTTGGATTGAAGTATATTTTGTGTTCAGGCTGACCGGATACTGATCAGGAAACTATCGACTTCGCTGCGAAGTTCTGTTGATAGCTGGCCGAGTTCCTCGGCAACTTTGAGAACCTGATGGGCGGCCTTATCGGTTTCCGCAACCGTATCGCTGACGCGTTCGATATTGCTGCTGACTTCCTGTGTGCCGATGGCAGCCTGTTCGACATTCTGTGCGATTTCACCCGTGGCGTCGGCCTGTTCACGTACCGCATCGGAAATCGTGTTGGTGATGTTGGTGATGCGGGAAATAACATCGGAAATATCGTCCATCGACTGGACTGTTTTGCCGGTTTCTTCCTGAATTGCCAAAATCTGTTCGGAAATTTCACTGGTGGCACGGGCCGTCTGGTTGGCAAGGTTTTTGACCTCCGCGGCGACTACGGCAAACCCTTTGCCTGCTTCGCCCGCGCGGGCGGCCTCGATGGTTGCGTTCAGCGCCAAAAGATTGGTCTGCCCGGCAATGTCGCTGATCAGTTCGACAATCTCGCCAATACGACCGGCGACTTCGGAAAGACCGGCAACGGTTTTACTGGAAGCTTCGGCTTCGCGGGATGCCTCGGCGGTGATTTCGGTTGAATGGTGTGCCTGGTCACCAATCTGGGTGATGGAATGAGACAGATGTTCCGCTGCATCGGCCACTGTGCGGACATTAACGGTGGCTTCTTCGGATGCGGCGGCAACTGTGGTGGCACTCTTGCTGGCCAGATCGGCGGCCCCCACAAGTGCACGGGCCGTGCTTTGCATGCGATCTGCCGAAGTCGAAACCGAGCCGACAATATTGGCAATCACGCTTTCGAAACCACCGATGTGTTTTTCAAGCGTCTGCATGCGTTCTTCGCGTTTGCGTGACGCAGCTTCCTGTTCGGTTTCCATACGTTTTTTGGCAATCGCATTGGTCCGGAACACATCAACCGATTGAGCCATGCGACCAATTTCGTCTTTGCGGTCCAGATCATGGATGACGAGATCGGTTTTGCCGTCGGCAAGATCGGTCATGACCGAGCCCAGCTTGCTGAGTGGCTCGGTCACGATTTTGGAAAGTAGCAACCGCATACCAAAGATGGTGGCAATCGCAATCGCGATACCGCCAATCACAATACTGATCAGGATCTGATTGGTTTTTGCCTGTTCGGGGGCGACCGAAAGGCTTGATGACAGAACGGCAATCACGTCACCTTTTTCGGCTTCCATAGCACCGTGGCAGCTAAAACAAACCTCTCGCTCGGCCCCCTTGGTCACGCCCAGAACAATCGGCATAGACAGGCGATAGGTCCCGTCGTCAGTATAGCGACCGATGGTTTCACCTGTTTCAATTGCTTCCTGATCAATGGCATCGCGCGGTGTTTTGAGGTCCTTGTCACCATATTCCTTCATGTAGGCCATTGTCGTTGGCCCCCAGGCAGACCACAGCTCGCCGGGGTAATCCAGATTGCGGCTTTCAAACCAGTTATTGAAAACATCGATCCCGATGTCATCGGAGTCATCGGGGCGGGCGGCCATGACATTGACAATCAGCGCATGAAGCGATGTCAGTTCGTTCTGGCTGAGCTGATGAAGCTTGGCATCCATTGCCTTTTCTTCGGCAAACATCATCATGGCAAGTGCGATGATCACGGTTGACGTCACGCCGAAGGCCGACGCCCACATAAAGCGTTTGCGAATGCCCATGGCATTGAAAGCCGATAACAACTTCATCACTGATCCCCGATCGGATAATGCAAATGCATGCATGACGGACCACCGACGACCTGTTGATCTGTCGTCGATCCGTATCAAACTGTCCCGCACGGAGCATCGGGGTATGTGGCTTGCGGGTCTTTGATTTGTCTCAAGTGACCGCAGGCAAGGGCAGGTTTATTCGGATAGGTTGCTGTCTGATCGTATAGGTTCGGGTGCGGAGCGGAACCTTGTCACAGGCCGCAGGGCAGGGCATAACGGGCAGCCGATCTTGTCAGAACAGGAAAACATCATGAGCATTTCATTTTCGGACGCGCAGAAAAAGCTCGAACAGATCACAGCCGAGATGCTGGAGCTGATCCGCAAATACGGGCTGGATGCTGAAAGTCCGTTTGATGTGATTCCGGTTGCACGCGCCAAAATCGACAATCAGCAGGACTATGTCCGGTTTCTCGAACTGTCTATCGAAGGCCGTATTTACGGCGAATATGCCGATGCGCTTAAAAAGAAAATGGACGAAGAAGTCCGCCAGGCCGACGCCAACAAAAAGATGCATTGAGACGATCCTGGTATCTGCGAAATGGCGGATTTTTTCACTCAGCCAAAATATTGTTTTATAGACACTTTCGCCGATTAAGGCGGGGTGTCACAAAATATTCCCGATCTTGTCACCGTCCTGCCGTTGAGACGCGGCCTTTAGGGGATTATATCGCTGCTTGACGATGCGCTGGGTTAACCGGGCGTTGTTATTCCGAAGGGGATTGTCATTCGGAACATCACGAGCAACAGGATGGCTGACATGAACAAAAGTTATGTCCAGACCTTGATGGAAGTCGAAAAAGTATTTGGTCAGATCAATGATCATGATTACCGCCTTTACCGTGCAGTATGGGGTAACCGGCAGGCAGCCGGGACCGGTTTGCCGCGCGGGACGCGTGCCGAAATCAGCAAGAAACTTGCCAACGACTTTGTTGCAGCCAACGGTGCTGTAATGCACCGAAGCGCGGCACACGCGGCCTAGTGACCATTGCGGTATTTGCCGCCAATATTCCGGAATACTTGATTTCAAACCGCCATCTGGTGTTAAAGATGGCGGTTTTGTTTTTCAGGTTAACCTCGACCGGAGTTCTCCCATGTCGATCAAATCGCTGATCCGTACCATTCCCGATTACCCGAAAAAGGGAATCATGTTTCGCGATATCACAACACTGTTTGCCGATGCAGACGGCTTGCGCGATGTGGTCGACGGTTTTGCCGCCGAATTCCAGGATAAAAAGATCGACGTGATTGCCGGCATCGAGGCGCGCGGCTTTATCATTGGTCCGGCCGTGGCGGTCGCCCTTGGTGTCGGTTTTGTTCCGATCCGCAAACGCGGCAAACTTCCGGCCGAGACCATCGAAGTCGAATATGAACTTGAATACGGCTCGGACGTGATCGAAATGCACACCGATGCAATCAAGCCCGGTCAGCGCGTTCTGGTGATGGATGACCTGATTGCGACGGGTGGTACGGCGCTTGCCGCGATTGATCTGATTGAAAAGGCGGGTGGTGAGGTTGCCGGTTGTGCCTTCATCATCGATCTTCCCGATATCGGCGGGGCGCAAAAAATCCGTGATCGTGGTGTCGATGTCTTCCATCAGGTCGAATTTGAAGGCGATTGATGCCTCAAAACCGGTTCTGAACCTTGAAAAATGACGATTCTTGTCTCTTTTGGGTCGTAATTGGGATATAATCTTACGGTTGAATGATGCTGTAATATGTTCCGGTTTCGGCTGGAGAGAGGAAAATGGTCGTACCTGCCGTCAATAACCAGTCCGTCAGTCAAGTCAGCCAGTATGGCAGACTTGCAGCCGCTGGTGCGCGCGGTATGGCGACGGTTGACCGCAATGCCCAGGTTCAGGCACCCAGCGAACATTACACCTATGACCCCGATAATGACGGTATCCTGTTCAATGCCTATATCGATGGCAAGGGCAGCAGAAATTCCGGTCAGGGTAGCGCAGGTGAGCAGAAAGACCAGCGCGCGGAGCAAAGCCGTTTTTCCGCCGCCCGTCGTGCCAGTGATCGCGAAGGGGCGATTTCGTCTGAAAGCAGCGATATCGATTTCGCAAGTTTCCTTGATCCGGAAATCCCGTTTGATCTGAGTGTGAATAGCGGGACCTCGTTCTATGCGGTTGTGAACGCCGTCGTGCATGGAGCTGGTGTTCGCGGTACGCGGGTGGACGCCTATATCTGATATGCCGGGCGACAGGCCCGAGCCTTCTTCAAAATTGAAAACATTCTTTACCGATCCTTGTTGTCCCGTCCTTCCGGCATTATGATCACGGCTTGATCATGCGTTTCCATTGCTGGATCTGATATGCAGAACAAGCCGGTCCTCAATTCCGTTTTCGAAGCAGTTTTTCGCCTGATTGATCATGCGCTGAACGACAACGAATATCTGCAACCGCAAAAGCTTCATCGTCTGCTGTATCTTGCACAGGCCTACTACGGTGCGAATTATCATGGTCGGATGTTGATGCCCGCCGTGTTTGTTGCTGACGATATCGGTCCGATTGAACCCAATGTTTATGCAGTAATGGAAGAAAGCCGTCCGGACGTGCGGCTTAAATCGGTTGATCCCAAAACGCAGCATTTCATTGAAAGCATCTGGTCGCAGTTCGGCCATCACTCGGTCGAACATCTCAGCGAAACCGTGCGCAATCATCCACCTTATCTTGATGCCTATAAACAGGCACCGGGGACGCTGATCCCGTTTCAGGTGATGGTCGATTTTTATGCCTCTGTCCGCAAAAGTGCCACCACGCCCGAGGCAAAGGAAGTCGTCCGCCCGCGCGTCATGCGGTCGCACAAGGGTAAGCCGGTCGCGACCACTGACTGGTTGCCCCGCCGTATTAAATAACCGATCAAATCGTCACGATTGCACACGATTGCAGATGATTATTGGCCAATATTCATGTCTTCGCATGGGTCGGTGCGTGGCAGATCATTGGTAAACCACATGAAATCCGCAATATCTTCCGATCCCATCCGCAGGGCATAATCATTCACCCCCGGAAGGTTTTCGCCCGGATCGTCGGCCTCGACCAGGATGACGACAGCAATGTCATTATCGGTCAAATCTGGTGAATAACGACGCAGGTGATAGGGCACGGCGATATCGTCGCGAACATGCATGGCACCGGCAATCAGGAATGCGCCGTCGATATTTTTGTCGGCATCTGCATCGATCATTGCACGTGCGAGCGACGCATCGCGGGCAAACTGCACAAGCGAGAAAGCAGGCAGTTGCGATTTGGGCAACATGTTGCAGTGGCCCTCGGCAATTTCCTGATCAAAGCGCGCGGCAATGTCATCGGGCAGGGGCGGTAATGCAAGCTTTTCTGCAAGCTCTATCGGCAGGGCGCTTATACCTTCGCTGATCATGGGGCGCAGGACATTTTGGGGCAGGTTGCCAGCAACCATAGATAACCCGTTTTCCCGGGCTGCCTCGGCAATCGGGGCATAGTCGTGCCAGGAAGGCCAGCCGCTTTCACCCCAATTCATTTCACTGCCGAGTTCATCGGGGGATACAGTCTGCCACACCTGATCGAGGCTTTCCTGCTGATCCCTGTTAAACATTTCCCAGACAACCGCCCGCTTGCTGTCTTCGCGTTTGCTTAGCGCGCGGACCAATTGGGCCTGATGATGATGATGGATCGGGTTGTCATGTTTTTCACCAATCAGGACAAAACGGGTCCCGGCAAGGCGCGAAACCATGTCGTCAAACATGACATAGCGCTGTCCGGCCATATCAAAAATCAGTCCAGGGGCCGGTGGCAGGGCATCGGCATCGGGAATATCACGAATGCCTGCCGGTTGGCTTGGCCCGGTGGCTTGTGCCTGTGCCGACCGAACCGGAAATTCCGTCGCCGCGATCATTGCCGTTGCGGCAAGACACAGTGAAAATGACGGTTTGAAACAATATCGTGTGCGGGCACGAAACGCAGTTTTCATCACGCGTGGAATTTCCAGTCCATTGATTGGCCGATTTAGAATCCGACTTTATTTACTCAAATCCAGGGCGGTTTCAATATCATGGATCAAGTCATTGATATCTTCGATACCAACAGACAAACGCAACAGATCATCGGGCACCGGGCTTGTCGGGCCTTCGACCGACGATCTGTGTTCGATCAGGCTTTCGACCCCGCCAAGTGATGTCGCGCGTTTAAACAGCTTGCACTGATTATGGAAATCCACGGCCCGCGCGCCACCGCCCTTGACCCGGATCGACATCATGCCGCCAAAGCCGCCATTCATCTGGCGTTTGGCAATGTCGTGGCCGATATGGCTTTCAAGTCCGGGATACTGGACCTGTGCGACTTCGGGGTGGTTTTCGAAATGGCGTGCAATCGCCATCGCATTGGCACTGGCCCGTTCGACACGGATTGACAGGGTGCGCATACCACGCAGAAGCAGCCATGCTTCAAACACGCCCAGAACTCCACCGCCGCCTGCATGCTGCTTGCAGACCCGTTGCCAGAATTCGCTGTCCTTGTTTGCGGTGGTCAGGGTGCCTGCCAGAACGTCGCTATGCCCGTTCAGATACTTGGTGGCCGAATGCATGACGATATCAGCACCCAGTTCAATCGGGCGGGTCAGAAGTGGCGTGGCAACCGTATTATCGACCGCAACAATCGCACCGGCCTTGTGCGCGGCGTCGGCAACGGCCGCGATATCGGTGATCTGCCAATCCGGGTTGGCGGGCGTTTCCAGCCAGACCATTTTTGTTTTACCCGGCTTGATATGGCTGACCCAATCGGCTGTGTTGCCATTGTCAACGAAATCAAATGTCAGACCGGCGCGCACACCGCTATCAAGCATGAAACTGCGCAGTGCCCAGTACATCACCCTTGGCGCGACGACATGATCGCCCGGCGACAGTGCATGCAGCAACGCAACCGCGGCGGCCATGCCCGATGCGAAAAGCCGCGTTTGTGCGCCGCCTTCCAGCGCATCAAGAACCGCACAGGCCTGATCATAGGTCGGGTTGTCGGTCCGGGTATAGCATCGGCCATCGTGATAGCTAAGATCGGCATTGCGTTCAAACGTGGTCGATGGGTAGATCGGCGGGGTAACCGAACGGGTGGTTTCTTCGACCCAGCCCAAGGCCTGGGCCGTGATGGTTGCAGGTTGCTGTTTCTTGTTATCGGCAGACATGGTGGCACCTGATTTTGTTGTCATTTATTGCCACGCAACATAACGTGGAACGCGCCACATCCCAAAACGAAAACAAAAGAACGACCCATTCAAATGCCCCACACACCGAACGCCCCCCAAATTGACCTTCCCGAACAATGCGATGTCGTCGTCATCGGCGGCGGGATTCACGGTTCTTCCAGCGCCTATTACCTTGCCAAGGCAGGCATGAAGGTGGTCCTTCTGGAAAAGGATACCATCGCCTCGCATCAGTCCGGGCGGGCATGGGGTTTTGTTCGCCAGCAGGGCCGCGATCCGGTTGAATTGCCCCTGATGATCGAATGCAATCGTATCTGGCAGGGGCTTGAAAAGGAACTGGACGCTGATCTGGAGTGGCGGCAGGGCGGGGTCATGTTTGTTGCCCGCGATGATGCGGAAATGGGCGAATTCGAACAATGGATCGAAGACGCCAAAGGATTTGATATCGAAACGCAGGTGCTTGATCCCAAGGGTGTCGCCCGGATCGCACCGGGCATCACGCGCCCCGGTGTCGGCGGGATTTATACGCCCTCTGACGGGCAGGCGGAGCCCAAAAAGGCCGCCCCTGCCCTCGCAAAACGTGCTGGTGAACTTGGTGCGGTCATCGCGGAGGGCTGCGGTGCCATTGGCATTGAAACGAGTGGCGGTGCAATCAGTTCGGTGATTTCTGAGCGTGGCGAGATCAAATGCAAATATGTCATCTGTGCTGCTGGTGCCGCGACGCATAAATTCGTCGCCAAATTCGGCCGCCGTCTGCCGCAGCAAACCACGCGCGGTACGGTGATCCGTACAACTCCGGTGCCGGATATTTCGGCCGCCGGAACGCTGGCATCCGGTCTTGCGTTTCGTCAGCGTGCCGATGGTTCGATGAATATCGCCGACGAGTTCATGACCGATCTGGATTTGACATTGGGCCGGTTCAAATATGCCCGCGATTTTGCGCCGGGCCTGTTTGCCAACTGGGCGACCTTCAAATTCCATCTGAACAGGCGGTTCGTTGATGATCTGGTCGATCGCCTGCCGGGTTCTGCGGCATCAAAGCAGCCATTGATCGGTCGCCGCGAAAATCAGGCACAGCCATACGAAGTGCGGGTGAAGAACGCGATGGCCAATTTGCAAAAGGTCTTCCCACAAATCAAACAGGTGGGCGTTGTCGACAAGTGGGCTGGCGATATCGACGTCACCCCAGATGCGGTGCCGGTGATCGATCAGTTCGACAATCCCAAACATTTCTTTGTCGCCACCGGTTTTTCCGGCCACGGATTTGCCATGGGGCCGGTGGTCGGCAAGGTGCTGGCGGACTGGATCACAACCGGGAAGCCCTCCATTACCCTTGCCGGGATGGAGCTTTCACGGTTTGAGGATGGCACCATTCGCAAGCCGCGTACGCGGGTCTGATTTTATCTGGACGAGGAATGACCTAATGTCGGGGCCGTTTAAACGGTCTTGACGCAGGGTATCTCTCATGCAATTAAATGTTATGTTATAACGTAACATTTAATTTGAGGTTCATGATGAAATTTGCATCGGTCGTCGGTGTTGGTCTGGCTCTTTTCGGGGCGGCACAAATCGCCAATGCGCACGGCGTCTGGGTTGCGCAGCGCTGGGATGAATATGGAATTATCTATGGTCACGGGGCCGAGGATAATGACTATGATCCGGCCAAAATCAAATCGGTTACGGTTCTGACCGAAGACGGCAAAGCCAGCGAAGGCAAGGTCGAGGCCCGCGATACCCATGCCATGGTCGTACCGGGTGAGGATGCGGCCATTGTCCTGATCGATTTTGATAACGGCTTTTATACCGAGGGACCGGACGGCAAATGGGTCAATCAGCCCAAATCAGCCGTCGAGGGGGCAAAACAGGCGGGCCATTATCTGAAGCATTCGGTTTCACTGCTGCATATTCACGGCGATATCCCTGCCTTGCCAGCACAGCCGCTGCAGATCGTGCCACTTTCCAACCCGACCGAACTTGAAGCGGGTGACGATTTCAAGGTCCGGGTCCTTTATGATGGCAAGCCCCTGCCGGGTGTTGCGATCATTCCCGACTATGTCAATCTGGCCGAAACCCTGATTGGTGAAACCGATCAGGATGGCATTGCCGATATCACCGTGCGCAATGACGGGCTTAATGTGATTGCGGTCAAACATTCTGTGTCGCTTGAAAACAATGCGGATGCGGACCTGATCCAGCATTTCGCAACCCTGTCATTCACCGCAGGGGGCGAGCACAACCACTAATCAATTCGCATAGCCGAAAACGCGTTTGCAGTTCTCCCAAACATTGTGACCGCGCTTTGCGGCTAACAAAGACCGGCAACGATCTGCACGTTGCCGGTCTTCATCTTTTTACTGGGCTGCTTCCGTTTCGTTATCCGCGTTTATCGGATGGCTGATTTTGCCGGGAAAGAAGCGTGTTGCCCCAACGGGGGCTGCAATGAAATCATTGTCGGCAATGCCAGCGTCCCTGCGCGCCGATGCCAGCCGCAATGGCGGTTCGTCAACCGGCTCGGCGGTCAGGACGAACGTGCCCCAATGAATGGCAAGCGCCTGTTTGACACCCATCACCTGCATGATTTGAACGGCTTCTTCGGGGTTGGTGTGGGCATGACGCATGAAATCGCTGGGTTCATAGGCCCCGATCGGGATCAGGCCAAAATCGATCCCGCCATATTGTTCGCCCATTTCGGCAAAAAGCCGTTCGTTCCAGCCGGTATCACCGACGAAATAGAAACGATAGCCGTCGGCGAATTCAAGGATGTACCCGCCCCAAAGCATTTCCTTGCGGTCCTTGGTGGTGCGTGCTGACCAGTGATTGCTTGGCACATGGGTGATTTTCAAATCCCCGTGCGAAAGGCTTTGATCCCAGTCGAGTTCGTCATAGCGATCCGGGCGGATCCCGGCGGTTTCAAGCAGCGCACCGTTTTTCAGCGGCAGGATATAGCGCGGCGCATTGCCAATTTTTCGCAGGCTGGCAACGTCGAAATGGTCGTAATGATTATGCGACAGCAACACCAGATCAAGCTTGGGCAGTTCATCAATCTGCAATCCCGGCTGGCTGTAGCGTGCGGGGCCAAGATGGCGGAACGGCGATGCCCGTTTGGCAAAGACCGGATCGGTCAGGATATTAAGCCCGCCATATTGCACCAGAACTGTTGCATGGCCGATCCAGGTAACTTGCAGGCGTGCCGGGTCCGGATTGTGGATGGCATCCAGATTTGGCGCCTCGGTCGGGATTTTGCCGCGCTGATGTTTGGCTTTCGGCCAGTTTTCAGCACCGAAATAACGCCGTTTCATAAAACGCCAGAATGACCGTTTGACCAGATCGGGCAGGGGATAGCGGTTTTCAAATCCGGAATCTGTGTGATGTGGCGGTCGGTTATCATTCGTCACGTGGTCAAATCCCCTGATCGGCTGATTATTGTTTTGATCCTATCAATGTGTCGCGGATCGGGAATTGTGCAAGTGGGACCGCTGTCAGGATTGGGACAAAGAAAAGGCCGGAACCGGGGCGGGTTCCGGCCTTCATGACGACACCTGCTTCTGACCGGCAAAACATCACCGGAGAAATCAGGTGCCGCGGGGGGAAGGTTCGGGCAGATTATTCGATCACGGTCACGTAGCTATCAAGTGCCGGAATGGTTTCGATAATACCCTGATCCTTGAGATAGGTGGCAAAGCGGGCATAGCGGGTCCGGTCAATCGCGGCCGGACGCAGGGCAAAGCGCGGCAGCGTATCGGCCCACGCCTTGATGTTGAGTTCGTCATCGAGGTTTGGATAGGCGGCGATAAAGGCCTGCCAGCTGTCATCGGGATGGTTCACCAGATACTGCACGCCTTCTTCAAGGGCGGCCAGCATGCGCGCAAAGCGCGGATCATCGGTTTTGTCGTTGCGCACCGTCAGGATCAGCTCGTCATAGGGCGGAACGCCTTCTTCCTCGACATAGAAAGCCTTGCCCGGCTTGCCTTCGATTTCCATCTGGTTAAGTTCGAAATTGCGATAGCCGCCAATGATGGCATCGACCTGCCCGGAATACAGCGATGGCGAGAGCGAGAAATTGACATTCACCAGTTCGACATCATCAATCGAAACGCCATATTTTCCCAGCATCGTGCCAAGCAGCGCATCTTCAAACCCGGCCAGCGAATAGCCGATTTTCTTGCCTTTAAGATCGGCGATTTCCTTGATCGGGCCGTCTTTGAGCACAATCAGGCTATTGAGCGGGGTTGCGACCAGCGTGCCGATCCGGGTCAGTGGTAGGCCCTCGGCAGCCTGCACGTGAAGCTGTGGCTGATAATTGACGGCAACGTCACCCTGACCGGCGGCAACAAGACGTGGCGGGGCGGATGGATCGGCCGGTTCGATCAGCTCGACATCCAGATCATGTTTGGCAAAAAAGCCCTTTTCCTTGGCGACGATCAGCGGTGCGTGATCGGGATTAACAAACCAGTCGAGAAGAATGGTGAGCTTGTCGGTGGCAAAGGCCGGGCTGGTCATTCCCATCGCAACCGCGCCAATCGTGGCCGCGGTGATCATGGATTTCAGGCGTGACATGGATGAACCTCCTATCGGATATCGGATATATTTGTGATGTTCTGCCCCGCGGTTTTCGCGGGGAATTCGGTTTATTTTGCCGGTTTCAGGCTGTCGGGTTGCCAGGGCAAGGCCGCACGTAACGCCCGGTCGACAAGGAAATATTGCGTGATTGAAAAGGCACACAGGATCAGAAGGCAGGCAAAGACCATATCGATCTGAACCCGTGCATTGGCATGCAGCATCAGATAGCCAAGGCCATGACTTGATCCGACCCACTCGCCGATCACGGCCCCGATGGGGGCAACCGCGGTTGCGACCCGAAAGCCCGAGGCAAATGAAGGCAATGCGGCGGGCAGGCGCACATGGGTCAGCAATCGCCAGCGGCTGGCACCCATGGTGCGGGCAAGGTCAAGGAAGCCCGGTTCGGTGCGTGATAACCCGTCAAAAAACGCGACCGTGACGGGGAAGAAAATGATCAGGGCCGCCATGGCGATTTTTGAGCCCAGACCAAAGCCAAGCCATAATACCAGAAGAGGCGCCAGCGCAAAAAACGGGATCGCCTGCGACACCAGCAGGATCGGCATCAGCCAGAACCGCACGGGTGCAAAAAGCGCCATCGGAAGGGCCGCCAAGGCGCCCAGTGCCGCCCCGGCAAAAAGCCCGATCACGGTTTCGGCAATCGTGTATCTGGCATGGTCAAGCAACACGTCATGACGCTTGATCAGGGTTAGCCAGACTTCATAGGGCGCGGGTAGCATATATTTCGGCGCGCCGGTCACGGTCACAACAATCTGCCATGTCGCGATCAGGGCGGCGATGATGATGAAAGGCCGGGCAAGTTTCAGCAGACGCCGTTCGGTAAACGGGGTGCGGGATGTCTTCGTCATGCCGTTCCCTCCGCCCGGTTGAGTTCCTCGGCGGTGGCGCCAAGCTGACGGAGGAGTTCGGCCTGATGGCGGAGTATTTCCGGATCGGTGATATCACGCGGGATGCTACCCGCCGGAAGCATGGCGTCGCTCAGGACCGCCGGGGTGCCGCGCAGGACATGAACGCGATCCCCAATCCGAAGCGCTTCGAGCGGATCATGGGTGACCAGCAAAACCGTTTTGCCGCGCAATACCCGTGCGGCGAGGTCCTGAAGGCGCATGCGGTTAAGCGAATCAAGGGCGGAAAACGGTTCGTCCATCAGGACAACCGGGCGATCTTCCATCAGGGTGCGGGCAAGGGCGGCACGCTGCTTCATGCCGCCGGAAAGTTCGGCCGGGCGCAGGTGGGCGGCATCCGATAGCCCGACCTTGGCAATCAGCGCATCGGCGCGTGCAAGATCGGGGCGCTCATTGCGAAGCACCGCGCCCAGAACGACATTTTCCCGCACACTGCGCCACGGTAGAAGCAAATCCTGCTGCGCCATATAGGCAACCCGGCCCAAAAGTGGCCTGCCATCCGAGCAGGCGATATCTCCACCCGCCTCGCCATCGACCAGCCCGGCGAGATAGCGCAACAATGTGCTTTTGCCGACACCCGATGGGCCCAGCAGACAGGTGATGCTGCTGGCGGGCAGGGTCAGATCAAGATCATGGAAAATATCGTCGCCGTTAAAGGCCACGCGACCACCGCGCAGATGAATATCAAACGGCGTCGTATTGCCCGGCATGACGGGGGGATTTGGGGATGTTGCCGGTTTCGGCACTGGTTCTGTCTTGCGCATGCGATCCTTCCTACGCCGGTCTTAACCGGTTCAGGTTCAAAGGGTCGTCCGGCAACACCGAACCTCTCAGCCGATTCACGATCGGCCCCCCTGGAGATGACGGGACTATGCGCAGATCATGGCGGGACGTCAAGCATTGGAAAAAGTTCTTGATTTGTTCTTTTGTTTGTGGCATAAAGACAAAGTCAACGGGAGAAATGCACCCGGACCGAAACCCGCAAAGCCTTACAGGCTCTGCGGGTTTTTGCGTTTGGGGCCGGATCAAAAAGGGGATCAGGATGCAGCGGCAAGGATTGAGGCAGGGCGGCGGAGTAGTCCGCAGGATATGGGGCGGCGGATGGCGGAGCCATTACGGCGGCGTTCCGCGCCGGTTCTAATACGCTTTTGATACGCTTGTTTGTCATGACGGGAGAGGTGCGTCTTGTCGGGGAACGGACCCCGGATTTGCCGAAAGAGGCAGCAATGGCAGTCGTGGCGGCATCGGATTGCGGCCCGTCGGTGGTGGACAGGCTGGGGGCAGTGCGCCCGAAAACCGTCTGCTGGTGAAAATGGCAGCAGCCCGAGGTGTGTCTGGACGCCGTGGTGGCAGGTTGCCGCCGTGGCCGGAGGTGCGTCGAGGCGGCAGAGAGCCCGATGAGAGGCCGTTGGCGAGGGTTGCTGGAGGCCCGAGTTTTGTTCCGGCATCGGTGGTCGGTGGTCGGTGGTCGGTGGTCATGGCATCGTCGAAAGAGCCCGAAATGGGCAGTGAGCCTTTGGGCCGTCTGTGGACCATCGGTTGGCGGGGCTGGCGGCGGCCCGAGGTGTGTCTGAACGTCGGGGGAGCAGGTTGTCGCCGCAGCCGGAGCGGGTGACGAGCCGGTGGGTGTTCCGTGGGGTGTGAGTTGGCGAGGTTGCTGGAGGCCCGAGATTTGTCCGGGCTTCGGTGGTCATGCCATTGGCGGAGGTAGTCGGAGCGGGCAGCGAGGCTGAAGGCGTTTGCGGATCGTCTGTTGGGGAGGATGGCGAGGGCTTCAGGTTCGTCCGGGCTTCGTGATCGTGGGGTTGCTGAAAGGGGCCGGAGTGGGTGGCGAGGCTTTGGGACGTCTGTTGGCTGGTGGAAGCGCGAGGTTTGTCCAGCGTTGCCAGAAGTCCCGCATCACCGGAAGTTGCCGTGGAGGATTTGCCGGAAGAGGCACCGGAAGAGGCAACAGTGCCAGCATCGAGCAGCATCGGGCCATGCCCCGTCGATGGTGGACAGGTGAGGGCAGCCACCCGAAGGCTGTCTGCTGGAGGGGCTTGCGAAAGCCCGGGATTTATTCGGGCTTTCTGGCTGCGGGTCGTCCGGTTTGTGGCTGTGTGTTTTGCCGCTGCGTCCGTCCGGATTTCGTTTGGAGCGGCATCACCACACCGGATCGGCCGTTCGAAGTTTGCCTGCCGGGTGATCCCAAGCGTGTGCGACGCCGTCAATCGTGGCCGGGAACCGAATGCGCCTGGCCTTGCCCCAGCTTGTGGTTTCGAGATGCGGGTCGATGTCGTTTTCGGTTTCGGGGGCGATGGTTTGGGTTCGGGTCGGTTGTGCGGTCTGGCAGAGCAGATGGGCGGTGCGGGCGAGCGAATGGCGGGCGGTGGTGATCTGGCCGGTCTGGCTGCGCAGGTGCAGGGCGTGGATGGTGCTTGCCGCCATCAGGTAGCCGGTGGCGTGGTCAAGGGCCTGAACCGGAAGAGGCGTTGGTTTTGGCGCATCGGCCTGTTTCATGCCGAAATCGGCGATGCCGCAGCTCATTTGCACCAAACTATCAAAACCACGCCGCTTGGCCCACGGGCCGGTCCAGCCATAGGCGCAGAGTGTGACATCGATCAGGCCGGGATTGATGCGGCGAAGTTCGTCCGCGTCATAACCAAGGCCGGGCAGGGCATCGGGGCGATAGCCGTGCAGCAGGATATCGGCACCCGCCAGAAGGCTTTCGAATGTTTGGCGATCCTCGGCACGTTTGAGGTCAAGCCCGACACAGCGTTTGCCAAGGGTGATTTCGGGGATCACCGCCCCCTCGTCCCAGTGGGGCGGGTCGATGCGCAGGACATCCGCGCCATAGGCCGCGAGAAACCGCCCGGCGACCGGACCGGCCAGAACGCGGGTCAGGTCAAGCACGCGGATCCCGGCCAAAGGCCGGTCCGGCCGGATAACGTGGCGGGATTTTGCGATGATGCCGTGATGCTGCCAGCCGATCAGCGGTTCGGCCGCAATCGCCGCCCCCTGCGGATGGGATTGCCAGTCACCCAGGCTTCGCATGGTGGCGGCACAGCCGCCCGCCGCAATGATTGCGGTTTCGAGGTCATCGGATTTCCAGTTTGCGACAATGGGGGCGAGGGCTTCGCGGTCCGGGTAATCACCCAGAACCGACAGGGCGGCCGCACGGTGATGCGGGGCGTTGGTGTGAAGCCGTATCCAGCCATCAGCGGTTTGATAGTCACCGGCAATCGCATCCCAGACCGGCGGCAGTTCCCAGCCCATCGGGCGGATCGTCATATCAAACCATTTCGATGCCAGCCGTTGATCAATGGTGACACCCGCCAGATCGCCAGTCGCCAAACCGCGATAGCGGGAAATCATGGCGGATGCGATGCCGATGGACGCGGTCGCAAGGTCAGTGACGGCAAAGAAGGATGGCAGGGCGTCCGTGCCGGTAATCTTGATATCGGGCAGGGCGTTTGTGCCGCCCGGAAGATCAAGGGCGGCGTTAAGGGCATCGGTAATCGGGGCGATGAACGGATTGGTCTTGTCGGTCATGGCGGTCATGTTGGTGGCTCCTTTTTCCGCATTGGTGGCGCGGGGCCGGGGATTGATCGGTCAAGGATCACGCGGGGCTGGACAAATCGTCAATCTTGATCAAGATAATCAATATGAAAAATCTTGATGACCCGATCAACGAAACGGCATTTTTCACGCTGTCGGCACAGGAAGTCTGTGCGGCGACCGGCATATCGCGCGATACGCTTTATGCTTATGTCAGTCGCGGGATCGTGCGCGCCATTGCCCATCCGGGGGACGCACGCAAAAGCCTTTATGACCATCGCGATGTGCGCAAAATCATCGCGGGCAAAAAACGCGGCCGGTCGCGGCAATCGGTGGCGGCATCGACGATTGACTGGGGCGAACCGATACTGGTGTCGAAAATCACCCGCATTGCCGATGGCCGGTTTTTCTATCGCGGCAGGGATGCGGTGGGGCTGTCTGATACCATGACGCTTGAAGATGCCGCGCTTCTTCTGGCGGGGTTGCGGGTCGATCAGGGTCGGTGTCGCGCCCCGGATTTCATTCCGGCCAATCACGCCACCCCGTTTGATCGGATGATTGCGATGATGGCGGGCGAGGTGACAAACCACCCCGCCGGGGATGGTCGCCCGGTGGCGGCGAAGCTGATGCGGCTTGCGGCCTTGGCGGCGGCAGGTGTGCGTGATGACGGTGAAAGTCCGATCCATGTGATGCTGGCGCGCGCGTGGTCAAAACGACCGGAGGCCATGGATTTGCTGCGCCGTGCGCTTGTGCTGTGTGCTGATCATGAATTGAATGCGTCGGCCTATGCGGTGCGGGTGGCGGCATCGGCAGGCGCGAGTATCCCGGCGTCGTTGCTGGCGGGGTTGGCGACATTATCGGGCAGTCGGCATGGCGGGTTAACGCCGCGCTGCCGGGCATGGATGGACCGGGTGGAAAAGCGCAAGATTGATCCGGTGCAGGATGGCGTGCCGCCCGGTTTCGGCCATCCGCTTTACCCCGATGGTGATCCGCGTACGCGTGCGATCATGCAATGCTGCGGGCAGGTGGGGGATGCGTTCTGGGCACGGATTGCGGACCGGGTGACGGATGAAACCGGGCAATATCCTAGCCTTGATTTCGGGCTGGCGTTGCTGGAACGTGAACTTGATCTTCCGAAAGGTGCCGGGCTTGGCATTTTTGCCGTCGGGCGGATGGCAGGCTGGATCGCGCACCTGTTCGAGCAGCGCCAAAGCGGCAAGATCATTCGGCCCCGGGCGGCTGTGGGGTGAGGGAGTAAATTAATTCTCGATCATTTTGTTTGTAATTTTCTCAATATAATCAAGAATTTCTTGGTTTAAATTATTGCAAATCTCGGCGGTGGTAAGTGATGTATCCTCGTTCCATCCCAACCGGAACCAGCGTTGGCTTACTACATTTCCATGTTCGCTGTATCGATCCCAGTCTGTTAAGGAATGGAACGTAATGTTTTCAAAAACATAGCAATGTTTTATACTGGGAATTGTGGAGATTACTAATCTAATTTCTTTTAATGTTCGGAATTTCGGTGTCAAAGTAATGACCGTTTGAACAGTCCCTAAAGAGCAATTGATGCTCAATTGAAATTTCTCTCTCGCATCAGGGTCCCCGAAAAAAGCCCCTATTGTTGTTTCCCAAGGTCGATTTCCGTCTTTTTCCCAATATCTACGCGCCGTAACTAAATTATCGCTGAGCTTTTCAGAGTTTATTATCTGTATAATGAATTTTTTGCAGTTGTCCATGTAGTAGTCATTGTATTCTTTTTCATTTATTGAGTACAGTTTTGTTATTTTCTCGTTAAATTTTAATTTTTCGTTTGTTTCTGAAAATATTTTTGATATAAATTTGTTTGATTTTTCTTCATTTGCGATAGAGTCTTCTATTTTTGTTAGTTGATCAACTATATCTATTTCTGTGTTTTCTAGAATATTGTCGGTTTCAATCTTTTCGTTAATTAACTCATCTCTGATGGAGGATAGTTTTCTGACATCATCAATAAATTGTTCTCGTCCTGTTCCTTGGGACGTGAAGTGCGGAGTTTGAAATTCATTTTCTAAAAATTTATCTCGCAGGGACGCAATGATGTCGGTGTAGTAAACTGCTCCTTCGCTCTTTGATACTGTTGCTTCAACAAAATGATGAGTGAAAAAGCTGAGAGGTATCCCGGCAAGTGAAGATTGAGACGACAAGCATGAAGCGATTTGAATTATATTTTTAATATCATAGGAGGTGTTTTTAATTGAAAAAGCATCTCCCTTGATGAGTTGATTTCCAGAATTGCATGCATCAATGATTTTAACAATTAGTTCAGGTTTGGCTGGCTTTATAAGTATGTGTAGCTCATCGTTGGATATTCCTGTTTCATTTGGCCTTTTGATTTCGAAATCTGAAGGGCAATAATAAAAGTCGTCTTGGTTGAAATATCCATGACCAGTGAAGTAGAATAATATTTCGTCAATTTTTCCTGATTCTTCTATTATTTCTCTAATTTTATCTTTTGTTTCAGAAGATGTTTTGTTTTTTATTTTATGTATTTTCTGGTATTTTTCAGACAAGTTTAATATTTGATATATCTTCTCGACATCGTTCAAGCAGCAAGCTAATGGGTTTAGGTGTTTGTATTCACTGTTTCCTGCTAAAATAGCTATGTTATTCATGGGGTTACTGTCCCTCTCTAGGATAGAGTTATTGTCTAGGGAAGTTATCTATTTATCGAATAGGAAAAACAAAAACAGTTAATCGTGTACGTTTATTAGCATGTCTCATTAGCTTATCATTATCTACATATGGTTGTAATGAGCAAAGTTTGAAGCCGATTACCGCAACGGTTACGGGATTTGCGTGACCTGTTTGATCCAGGTGGTGATGTGATCCATCGCGCCGGGGGCATAGGCATGGCGACCCATCACGACAAAGGCCAGTTTGACGATGTCGGGCATCTGATCGGCAAGCTGATAATTAAACAGGCCTGCGCGCAGCAGCCCATGTGTCGCATCGGGAAGGGTGACGACCCTGTTTAGCGGATTGTTGGGCAGGGCAAGTTTGCGATAGATCGCCGCGTTATGCGCCGGATCAACATTCAGATCATCCTCGCCCCAGAGGGCAAGCAGGGGGGATTTGAATGTTTCTAGCGAGCCGGTGGCGTCCGATCCGATATTGCGTTTGACGAATTCATAGCGGTCCTGTGCCATGACTTCCTGATCATGGGGGATGGCGAGATAGTCCTGATATGTGCTGTCGGGGCCAAAAATCCGGTTGTCCATATTATGCGCGGTTTCAATGCGCATGGCGATTTCATCGGGCCGGGTGCCAAGGGCCTCAAGCCGCGTGCGCATGTAATAGGTGCCCTGCCGCTGCCAATTGACCGCCGCGCCGATCAGGATGTGAAAGGCGGCATCGGGCAGGCGGTTGGCGATATCAGGGATGACCCAGCCGGCCTGCGAGAAACCGAGAAAACCGATTTTGCGGTTTTCATTGCCATCAAGGTTGCGTAGGGCGGCGAAGGCGGCCATCGCCTCGTTGGCGCGATCATTCATGGATTGATCAAGCCAGTTTCCCGTGCTGTCGCCCACACCTGCCTTGTCCCAGCTATAAACACCGATCCCGCCATCCAGCAGTGTATTGATCATTGGCAGGTAACCGTCATTTGAAAAGCGGTCCTGCGGGCCGTCGCCATGGATCAGAAGGACAATCGGGGCCGTGTCGGCCGCCGCACCATCGGGCAGGATCAGGGTGCCCGAAAGCCGGTTGCCGTGATCGTCAAATTCGACAAGGCGGATATTGCGACCTTCAAGATCAAAATCGGCAAGCCCCGAAAGGGCAAAGCCAGCGCCAATGACAATAACGATGATCAGGATCGCAAGCCCCGCGAAAAGGCGGCGGCGTTTTGAGGTTTTTTGGGGCACGGGGGGCTCCGACTGTTTTGGGGCGGTGATGGCTAATTAAAAGCGGTCAGGGTGATGTCATGAAACGGGTCAGAAGGGCCTGATTGGCGGCGTCAAACGTTACGCGGCCAAGGGCGACGCGGCCATCAAGTGCCGTTTCGACCGCATCAAAATCCGTATCGGAAAAGCCGCCGCAGGTTTCAATGACTTCTATCCCGTCCTCGGCAAAACCCTGTGCGGCGACGATCAGGGCCGCGATATTTGACGCGGCAAAGATATGGGTGGTGAAGCCATCGCCGGGCAGGGTGGTTTGCGTCCCCCGCACCGGATATCCGTCGGCCTTGATCAGAAAGGCATAGTTTTTGATCGGCATGGGGCGGCTCGTCGTTTAATAAAAAAGAGACGTTTAAGAATAACCGTTGGATCGCAAGACTTGCGCGGATGCGATTGCGCGTCAATCCTGCGATGCCCGAATGAACCATGAATGGTCATGATGCCATCTGATGAACCTGTTCTGAATTATCCCGATCAACGACGCCATGATATCCGTCCGCGCATGATCGCGGCCGAGATTTATCGCGGGTCGAGTTACGGGCCGAAACACCCGCTTGCGATCCCGCGGGTGTCGCTGGTGGTCGATATGGTGCATGCGATGGGCTGGGTCGATGGGGATAATTATCTGATCGGGCCGGTGGCGACGCCCGCACAATTGGCACGCTTTCACGATCCCGACTATATCGCCGCCGTCGCACAGGCCGAACGCGACCGGATGCTGCCCGAAGACATGATGGTGAAATACGGATTGGGTAAAAACGGCAATCCGATCTATCCGGAAATTTTCCGGCGTCCGGCGACGGCGGCCGGATCATCGATTATGGCCGCACGTCTGATTTCGGATGGTGGCATCATCCATCACCCGGCAGGGGGTACGCATCATGGTTTGCGCGACCGGGCATCGGGTTTCTGTTACTTCAACGACCCGGTTCTGGGGATACTTGAATTGCTCGATTCGGGGCTGGATCGCGTGCTTTACCTTGATATTGATGCCCATCACGGGGACGGTGTGCAGATTGCATTTGCCGATGATGACCGTGTTCTGACCGTGTCCATGCATGAAGAAGGGCTATGGCCGAAAACCGGGCATATCGATGATATTGCGGGGGGATTTGCGCGTAACCTGCCGATGCCAAGCGGCATGAATGACGATGAAATGCGCTATGTCCTGAACGAGTATTTCCTGCCACTCGCGCAGCAATTTTCACCACAAGCCATTGTTTTACAATGCGGTTGTGATACATTAGCAGAAGATCCATTATCCAGACAGATGCTGGGAAATCAGGCCATTTGGGACGTGGTCGGGGCCATGATCAAAATGGCACCCAGATGTCTTGTACTGGGGGGCGGAGGATATAATCCTTATGGGGTTGCGCGCTGTTGGTCCGGGGTGTGGGCGGTTGTAAACGAAATCGAAATACCCCCTGTGTTATCCGTCACAGCGGAAAATATCCTGCGTGCCATAAAATGGGCACATAGCCGTGGAAAGCAGCCGGACGAAAAAATGCTGACCAGCATTAGAGATCCGTGGCGCGGCGGGGACATACGTGACGAAGTCAGGACACGCGTCCATAGACTGAAGGGGTATGGGTTATGAAATCGTTCATTCAAATGACCTTGGTCGTTTGCTTTATCAGTGCTGCCGTGATGGCGGGGCTGAATGCAAAGGCAACAGGGTTTGAACGATCGCGCCTGCTGGTGGATGGCAAGGTTTTCAATGTTGAAATGGCGGTAACGCCCGATGAACGGTCCCGCGGATTGATGTTCCGCACCGAAATGGCCGAAGATGCCGGGATGCTGTTTGATTTTGGCCGTGCCAGCGACATTTCGATGTGGATGAAGAACACCTTCATTTCGCTTGATATGCTGTTTATCGACAATAATGGCGTGATTGTCGGAATTGAAAAACGCACCGTGCCGAAATCCGAAACCATCATTCCGGGGCCAAAGCCGGTGCGCTTTGTTCTGGAACTCAATGGCGGATCGGCCGACCGGTTGGGGTTTGAAGTTGGCGAAAAGGTCGAGGGGCTGCCGCGCTAAGACATAGTAGCGGCACCCGTGATAGGCCCGTTGCGGCCACGCGATCCTCAATCAGCAATAGCAAGGCCGCAGATGATCTCTGCGGCCTTTGGTTTCTGACCTGCATTTTATTTCCAATCCGGGCAAAAAACGCATAATGCGGTCTTGCCCACCCGGAATTATGGTGCTAAATCCACATCCGCGTCGGGGAGTAGCGCAGTCTGGTAGCGTACCTGCTTTGGGAGCAGGGGGTCGCGAGTTCGAATCTCGCCTTCCCGACCATTTTTCCCTTTTGCCATACGGACACGTTTTCATGTGCCGGCAAAAGGTGTAAAAGATGAAGAGACAGCGGGTGTTAGAGAGCCCCGCATTGTTGTCATCTTATCCGACGGTCAAGACGAGGGTCCCGATGAAGGTCCGTGTTTACAAACCTGCCAAAAACGCCATGCAGTCCGGTCGTGCCGCGACCAAGCACTGGGTGATGGAATTTGAACCGGGTGCAAAGAAGGTTGCCGATCAGCTTATGGGCTGGATCGGATCGACCGATACCCGTGGCCAGGTGCGCATGTATTTCGATACCCTTGAAGAAGCGCAGGCATTTGCCGCCCGTCACAAGCTGATTGCCGATATCGAACAGCCGAAATCGCGCGTCCGCCGGGTGCAGGCCTATGCCGACAACTTCGCGTTCAAACGCGTCGTCTGATCTTTCGGCCACCAAGACGGTCGATCACCATCATCGGGGCGGTTTCCGCCCCGTTCGTCTGACAGAAGACGTTAAAGACTGAAAAGATATCATGCCGGGCAGGCGTCCAATGCTTTGCCCCGGGGCACCAACCGGCCCCCACAGCGGTCCCTTAGCTCAACTGGATAGAGCAACAGACTTCTAATCTGTAGGTTGCAGGTTCGAGTCCTGCAGGGATCGCCATTTTTTTCTTTGTGCTTTTCAGCGTGTTGCGATTGCTCTAGTTGTGAGCTTTCAACAGGTTGTCCATTCGGGCCAGACCGAGGAGACTGGAGTTACCACGCTTCAACCATCCTTGGAGGCAAGCCCGAATGAACATGCACAAGAATGCCCGTTTAACACCGATAGGTCG
>NZ_JAGHQQ010000007.1:0-67897 GCF_017744215.1 Thalassospira sp. A3_1
TTTTTAATGTTCGTTTGCCAGGTGGATGTGGATTGGAAGATCGCAAACAGGCCAATGCCTGTTTGAAAGGTTATTTGCGAAGCTGGCGAAGCCCCAAGGGCGGAGACTGATCCTGCCAACGTAACCACTTCTGCTATAAATGTCGGCGCCGTTTATCTTGATGGCACAATAGATTGGGCAGCTTCAACAACAAGCGGGGCAATTTCCGCTTCTGCGCGTTCGATGGTCCAGCGGATCGATGGCAGAGAACAATGGATGGCGCCAACCGGTATTCCGTCAATGCTGCAGATCGGGGCGGCAACGTTGACTTCATCGGGTAAAACCTGCCCCTGTGTGGTGCAATATCCCTTTTCGCGTGCCATCAGGATATTGTCGAGTATGGCACCACGATCCATCGTTGTTCGCTGGGTGTATTGCCGGGTTGGCCAATTGCTTACCGCGTCACGGATGGCCTGATCGGACTGGCGACTCAGGATGACGCGCCCGGAAGATGCGACAAGTGCAGGCACCCGTCTGCCAATCGCCGAAGCCCCGAAATTGGTGCGGTGGTTGGGCATGCGCACGACATAAATAATGTCGGTTCCGATTGGCTCGGCCATGTTGATGGTTTGGGATGTCTGGCGGCTCAGGTCGATCAGGCGTGGCATTGCCAGTTGTGCCAGATAATCGGCCCACAAATAACTGTATGCCATTTCCAGATATTTGACGGCTGGCCGAAACCGGCGGGTTTCAGGATTTTTTTCCAGATAGCCAAGCTCGTATAGTGTGTTGGCATATCGTTGTGCCGCACTCTTTTCAAGACCGGTAACCTTTACAAGGTCGGCCAGGCCAAGTTCGGTTTTATCTTCGGAAAAAGCTTCGAGTATCCGCATGCCCTTTTCAAGGGATGTGACAAAAAGGGTGTCCTGCTGCCGGGCTTTGGCATCCGTCATGGTCGCATTTCCTCGTTTTTTTTAATGGCAAACGTGCTGGTTGACATGCTGCTTCCAGTTGCCTTATCGTAGTTATATACAGTACGCTGTATTATAATATAATACAAGGTGTTTTAAATACATCTAATGTGTCTTGCCGCAAATATTGTGAAGCGGGACATTCATATCAGGAGGCTATAATGAAACAGATCCTTAAGGGGGCTGGAATCTTTGCCCTCGCCATGGCCGCTGCTGGAACAGCCGCTGCCAACAAAGCTGACGATACCCTCAATGTCGCGTTCTCCAAAGAACTTGAAAATGTCGACAGTTATTTCAACTCGGCGCGTGAAGGCGTCATCCTGCAACGTTCCATCTGGGACGGGCTGGTTTACCGCGATCCTTATACCGGCGAGTATCAGGGCAATCTGGCGACGGACTGGAAATGGGTTGATGACAAAACCCTTGAATTCAATCTTCGTCAGGGCGTTACCTTCCACAACGGCGAGCCTTTTGATGCTGACGATGTGGTCGCGACCGTGAACTGGGTTGCGGATGAAAAGAACGGGGTTAAAACCCAGCGCAACGTCAACTGGATGAAAAGTGCCGAGAAGATTGACCAGTTCAAGGTCCGCATTCATCTGAAAGCTCCATTCCCGGCGGCGATTGAATATCTTGCCGGGCCGGTGTCGATTTACCCCAACGAGTATTATGCCGAAGCCGGTCCGACCGGCATGGGACTTAATCCGGTAGGGACCGGTCCTTACAAAGTTGTTTCGGTCGAGCCGGGCAAGCATTTCGTGCTGGAGAAGTACGAAAATTATCACAAGGACAGCCCGAAGGGGCAGGCCAATATCGGTCGTCTCGATATCCGCACCATTCCCGATTTCAACACGCAGGCGGCCGAACTGTTCAGTGGCGGTCTGGACTGGATCTGGCAGGTGCCGCCAGATCAGGCCGAAAGCCTTGGCGCGATGGGTGAATTCACGGTTGCCAACGAAAGCACCATGCGTATTGGATATCTTGACTTTGATGCCGCCGGTCGCAGCGGTGAAAACAACCCGTTCACCAACAAACTTGTGCGTCAGGCAATTTCGCATGCGATTGACCGCGAAGCCATCGTTGCCTCGATGCTCAAGGGAAAATCGCGCGTCGTCAATTCGGCGTGCTTCCCGTCGCAGTTCGGTTGCGCACAGGACGTTACCCTCTATGACTATGACCCTGAAAAAGCCAAACAGCTTCTTGCCGAAGCCGGTTATCCGGACGGACTTGAAATTGACTTCTATGCCTATCGTGATCGTGAATATGCCGAAGCCATGCTGGGCTATCTCGAAGCGGTCGGCATCAAAAGCAATTTCAAGCTTCTGCAATACTCCGCCCTGCGTGAACTGAACATGAAGGGCGAAGTACCGATGTCGTTCCAGACATGGGGATCCTATTCGATCAATGATGCGTCGGCGATCGTCAGCCAGTATTTCAAGCTCGGCAGTCTCGACAGCGCACGTGACGAGCAGGTCAAGGAATGGCTGGATGTTGCCGACAGTTCCGTCGATCCCGACGAGCGCAAGGAATACTACGCCAAAGCCCTGAAGCGTATTGCCGAGGAAGCCTATTGGTTGCCGTTGTTCTCCTATAACTCGAACTACGTGTTCACCAAGGATCTGGAATATGCACCGACCACGGATGCTATTCCGCGCTTCTTCCAGATGAGCTGGAAATAATCCTCCGGATCAGGGGTTCAGAACGGTGTTGGTATATACGTTAAAAAGGCTTGGCCTGGCCTTGCTGGTGACGCTTGCCGTCTCCATGCTTAGCTTCGCGCTTCTCTATCTTTCGGGGGATCCCGCGGCGGCTATTGCGGGTGAAACGGCAAATGCCGAGGATATCGAAGCTGTAAGAATATATTACGGCTTTGATCGACCATGGGTCGTTCAGTATGGCGAATGGATGTTCAATGCGATCAGGGGAGATTTCGGCACAAGCTATTACTTCAAGCTGCCGGTATCACAATTGGTTGCCGAACGCCTGTCCGTCACGATGTTGCTTGGCGTCTGCGGAATCTCCTTTGCGCTTCTGACGGCTGTGCCTTTGGGTGTTGCCGCCGCCGTTCGCCCCAACAGCATTATTGACCGGATTGCCCTGTTCCTTTCGGTCATGGGGCAGGCCATGCCAAGCTTCTGGTTTGGCCTGGTCCTGATTGTCCTGTTCAGTATCAAGCTTCGCCTTCTGCCGCCTTCCGGTTCGGATAGCTGGCAGAACTTTGTGATGCCGACCATTGTTCTGGGCTATTACGCGATGCCCGCCATCATGCGCCTGACCCGGGCCGGGATGCTTGACGTGCTCGGTGCGGATTATGTCCGCACCGCACGCGCCAAGGGGGCGGGTGAATTCAGGGTGATGTTCAAGCATGCCCTTCGCAATGCCATCATTCCGGTTGTCAGTCTGGCCGCCGTGCAGATGGGCTTCATGCTGGGTGGATCGATTGTTGTTGAATCGATCTTTGCCCTGCATGGCGCGGGCTATCTGGCATGGGAATCCATTGGTCGTAACGATCTGCCAACCGTGCAGGCCCTGATTCTGGTGTTTTCGATGTTCTATATCGTCTTCACCTTCCTGTCGGATTTGTTGAATGCGTGGCTTGACCCGCGCATGAGGGTGGGCTGACATGACCAACACGACCGAAACCATCAACACAGTGGCGCCCAAGGTTGAAGCTGAAGTCCTGAGCGGGCCGACACCACGACAGATTTTGCTGACCAAAATCCTTGGTCACAAGGGGCTGATGTTTGGGGCCATCGTGCTTCTGACCATTTTCCTGATGGCGCTTTTTGCACCACTTCTGGCGCCTTATGATCCGTATCAGCAGGATTTGATGCATCGGATGATCCCGCCCGTCTGGGATGCAAAAGGCAGCTGGGAGAACATCCTTGGTACCGACCATCTGGGGCGGGATTATCTTTCACGGTTGCTTTATGGCGCGCGCATTTCATTGGCCATCGGGGCGATTGCGGCCCTGATTTCCGGCATTATCGGCACCAGCATGGGGGTTGCAGCCGGTTATTTCGGTGGCCGTGTCGATGCCTGTGTCACCTTTTTGATCAATGTGCGCCTTGCCATGCCTGTGGTTCTTGTGGCGCTGGCGGTGGTGGCGCTGTTTGGCGGATCACTTCAGGTGGTGATCACGGTTCTTGGCCTTTTGCTTTGGGATCGGTTCGCGGTTGTGATGCGATCTGCCACGCTGCAATTGCGATCGATGGAGTATGTCACGGCAGCCAAGGCCATCGGCTGTTCGACCAAGCGCATCTTGTTTAGCGAAATCATGCCGAACATCGCCAACAGCCTGATCGTGATCGTGACGCTTGAAATGGCGCATGCCATCCTGCTTGAAGCGGCCCTGTCGTTCCTGGGCCTCGGGGTGCAGCCGCCAACACCGTCCTGGGGGTTAATGGTGTCGGAAGGCAAGCAGATGCTTCTGTTCCAGCCATGGATGATTGCCATCCCGGGTGTCGCGCTTTTCATCCTTGTTCTGGCGATCAATCTGCTGGGCGATGGTCTTCGCGACGTTTCCGCACCTGAAAACCGCAACTAGGGGCATCAGCATGGAAAACATTCTTTCTGTTCGCGGCCTGACGGTCGATATCCCGCTGGCGGCCGGAACGCTGCATGCCGTGCGCGGCATTGATTTCGATGTGAAGCGCGGTGAAACCCTGTGTGTGGTGGGTGAATCAGGTAGTGGCAAATCCCTGACATCGCTTGCGATCATGGGGCTTCTGCCCAAGCAGGCGCAACGTTCGGCGCAGGTTCTGGATTTTGAAGGTGTCGATCTGCAAACCGCATCCAATCGGGATATGCGCAAACTGCGCGGCAACCGGATTTCGATGATCTTTCAGGAGCCGATGACCTCGCTTAATCCGGCATACACGATTGGTGATCAACTGACGGAAGCCCTTTTGCTTCACCGCAAGGTCCCCAAGTCGGTTGCGCGTGATCGCGCCATCGAACTTTTGGAAAAGGTCGGGATCACGGCGGCGGCCAACCGTATGAAACAATATCCCCACCAGCTTTCAGGCGGTCTGCGCCAACGCGTTATGATTGCCATGGCCCTGATGGGCGAACCTGATCTGATCATTGCGGATGAACCGACAACCGCGCTTGATGTCACCATTCAGGCCCAGATATTGCGCCTGCTTAAGGATCTTCAGCGTGAATTGAACATGGCGATGATCCTGATCACCCACGATCTGGGCGTGGTGGCCCGCGTCGCGGACAAGGTCGCCATCATGTATGCCGGTGAAATGGTCGAAGCCGGTAGTGCTGCCGAAGTCTTTACCGCGCCAAAGCACCCTTATACCCGCGGGTTGCTTAATTGCATTCCGGTGCCGGGCAAAACCGCGGTTGGCGAACATCTGGGCTCGATCCCCGGTATTGTGCCGTCTCTTATCGGTGATGTTGCTGGTTGTGCTTTCCGAAGCCGCTGTGACGAGGCAACCGCGCAATGTGCGTCCGATATACCGGCCCGGATTTCACCCGCCGGGCATCTTTATCGCTGTGTTCACGATTATGACATGAACCAGCCAAAATCGGGGGAAGCATAATGTCCGTTCCGGTTCTTGAACTTGAAAATGTTTTCAAGATTTTTTCGATCAAGCAGGGCATCTTTGGCAAACGCAAGGATCTTCGCGCGGTTGATGAATTGACGCTGAAACTGCAAAAGGGAGAGGTCCTTGGCCTTGTCGGGGAATCGGGCTGTGGCAAAAGTACCCTTGCGCGTATTTTGCTGGGACTGGAAACGCCAACACAGGGCCGGGTTCTGGTCGATGGCGAAGACATTACCAGCCATGACAGATCCTATCTGGCGCGGCGTATCCAGCCGATTTTCCAGGACCCTTATTCATCGCTGAACCCGCGCAAGACGATTGGCGATATCATTTCGTTGCCGCTACGGGTGCACAAGGTCGGCGATCCGCGTGACTGGGACAAACAGACCGCCGATATTCTTGATGTTGTCGGTTTGCCCAAACGGGTTTTGCGCAGTTATCCCAGCCAGCTTTCGGGCGGGCAACGTCAGCGTGTGGCGATTGCGCGCGCCCTGATCATGCGTCCTGAGATCGTGATCTGCGATGAACCGACATCGGCGCTTGATGTGTCGGTACAGTCGCAAATCCTTAATCTGCTGTCGGATCTGCGTAATGAATTCGGGCTGACCTATCTGTTCATCAGTCATAACCTTGCGGTGGTCGAACATCTCGCAACAAGGGTGGCGGTCATGTATCTGGGCCGCATTGTCGAGGAAGCGGAAGCATCTTCGCTGTTTGCCGGTCCGGATCATCCTTATACCAATGCGTTGCTGGAATCCGTTCTGACACCGGACCCGTCCCTTGGTGTTCCCGATACGCAATTGGGGGCCGTATTCCCCAATCCGATCAACCCGCCCAGCGGGTGTCATTTCCATCCGCGCTGCCCGCGCGCGATTGATATCTGTTCGACCAAGGCACCGGTGGCGACCCTGCATCAGGGCAAGCGGGTTGAATGCCATCTGGTCGAAGGGGCGGTTCAATGATCCGCGACAATTTTTCCAACATGCAGTCGGTCCGTAAAAACGTCGTCACTGTCGAAAATGGTGGGGTGGTCGCAGCCCAGCATAAGCTAGGCGCCCAGGTCGGGGCTGACATTCTTGCCGCCGGTGGCGATGCCATTGATGCCGCGATTGCCACATCCTTTGCCATGGGGGTTGTCGAACCCTGGATGAGTGGCCCGGCCGGTGGCGGTGCCATGATGATCTATCGCGCCGATGAAGACCGGACCTATTGCATTACCTTCGGGATGCGTTCACCCGCCGGGCTTGATGTTGCGGATTATCCGTTATCAGGCGAAGGCGTTGCAGGTGACCTGTTCCCATGGGCGCGTGTTGTCGGGGATCGTAACCAGATTGGCGCAACCGCGATTGCGGTACCCGGGACCGTTGCCGGTATGGGGCTTGCCTTTGACCGGTTTGGCACGATGCCGTGGGGTGATCTTGTATCGCCTGCGGCAAAGCTTGCGTCGGGCGGGTTATCCGTTGACTGGTATGCCGCCCTTATCATTGCGTCTAGTACCCGCGAACTTGCCAAAAACCCGACCGCGGCGGAGACCTTTCTGGAAGACGGGCAGTGGCCGACTATTGCCGGATGGACGGCCCTTTCGGACAAGCGGATCAATCTTGACCGGATGGCGGCCACGCTGCAACGCATCGCCGATAAAGGTGCGCGTGAATTTTACGAAGGTGATCTTGCGGCGGAAATCGTTGCCGATGTCAGGGACGCCGGGGGATGTTTGGCGCTTGATGACATGAAATCCTATCAGGCTATTCTGTCTGATCCGCTGGCGACATCCTATCGCGGGGGGATGGTCTTTACCCCGCCTGCGATGACGGCGGGTGAAAACCTTGCGGAATGTCTGGAAATCCTGTCGCATCAGGATTTTGAAGGGATGTCACCGGGGGCGGATGCTTATGGGGCGTATGTCGATGCGCTTAAGACGACCTATAAACGCCGGTTGCGCGATATGGGGGACGTTGATGACAGTCGCGCCCCCGCCTGCACCACGCATTTCAGCGTGACGGACCGACATGGCAACATGGTTGCCGTGACCCAGACATTGCTGTCCATTTTCGGATCCAAGGTCGTGCTGCCCGGAAGCGGGCTTTTGATGAATAACGGGATCCTGTGGTTCGACCCCGAACCGGGAAGGCCAAACTCGTTAGCACCCGACAAACGATGCCTGATGAATGTCTGCCCGGCAATCGGTCAGCACAAGGATAAGCGTTTTGCCATCGGGGCATCCGGCGGGCGCAAGATTTTGCCAGCCATTCTGCAACTGACATCCTGCCTGATGGATTTCGACATGACCCTCGAAGATGCCTTTCATCAGGCGCGGGTTGATTTTAGCGGCGGCGATACGGTGATCATCGATCAAAGCCTTTCGCCCGATATCGTTGCGGCCCTTGGGGAACGCCATCGTTGCGTGACCACGCGCAGGACCGCTTTCCCCTATGCCTTTGCCTGCCCGGCGGGGGTTCTTCGGCAGGAAAACATCAATCAGGGCATGACCGAAATCATGTCGCCCTGGGGCGATGCGGTGGCGGAACACCGGGATGGTTCGTGAAGTACAAAATGCTCCGTCGTTCCTTTGGGAATTTGATGGCTTATCGGAAATAACAAGGATCAATCAATGTCAACGCGTGCTGATGCTATCGAAAATGTAACCCGGTATTTTGAAGATGGGCAGTTTATCGACGAACTGCGTCGAATGGTCGAACAGAAAACCGAAAGCCAGAAGCCCGATAATCTCGAAGCGCTGTATGGCTATCTTACCGATGTGATTATTCCGATGGTGCGCGATATGGGGTTTGAAACCCGCATCATTGATAATCCCAAACCCGGTTTCGGACCGTTCCTGTTTGCCGAACGCCGCGAAGGCGACGATTTGCCGACCATCCTGACATATGGGCATGGCGATGTGATCCTCGCACAGGAAGGTGAATGGCGCGAGGGCCTTGAACCTTTCAAGCTGGTGATCGAAGGTGATCGGGTTTACGGGCGCGGTACGGCGGATAACAAAGTGCAGCATTGCATTAATCTGGCGGCCCTGCGGTCGGTCATTCAGACACGTGGCGCCTTGGGTTTTAACTGCAAGGTTATCATTGAGATGGGCGAAGAGGCGGGGTCGCCCGGCCTTGCCGAACTGTTTACCAATTATCGCGATCTTTTTGCCGCCGATGTCCTGATCGCCTCAGATGGCCCGCGCCTGAGTGCCGAACGCCCGACCATGTTCATGGGGTCACGCGGGGCGATCAATTTTGCGCTGTCGCTTAAATATCGCGAAGGCGGGCATCATTCGGGAAACTGGGGCGGTTTGCTGAAAGACCCGATGATTGTTCTTTCCCATGCGATTGCATCCATCGTTGATCGTCGCGGGCAAATACAGGTGCCGGAATGGCGGCCCGATAGCCTGAATGACGAAGTCCGCGAGGCCCTCAAGGATTGCGCAATTACCCAACCCGAAACCGGGCCTGCGATCAACCCTGACTGGGGCGAGGAAAGCCTGTCACTGGCGGAAAAGGTTTATGGCTGGAACAGCTTTGCCGTACTTGCGGCAAAGGCCGGCAACCCGGAAAAACCGGTAAATGCCATCGCGCCTGAAGCCATTGCGCATTGCCAGTTGCGTTATGTGGTCGGCACGGATGAGGATGACATTCTGCCGGCTTTGCGCCGACACCTTGATAAACATGGCTTTACGGATGTTGAAATCATTCCCTCGGCAAAGGGGTTCTTCCGGGCAACCCGGCTTGACCCATCCCATCCGTGGGTCACGCGTGTACGCGATTCAATCATCAAGACCACCGGAACCAAACCGGCAATCCTGCCCAATCTTGGCGGGTCGCTGCCCAATGATACATTTGCCTATATCCTTGATTTACCGACCGTCTGGGTGCCGCACTCCTATGCGTCATGCTCTCAGCATGCGCCCAACGAACATATCCTGCAAAGCCTCAGCCGACAGGCCCTGCAAATGATGGCCGGTGTGTTCTGGGACATCGGCGACATGGCTTGAGCGCGGCTGCAGGGAATTGCCTGTGGTTTAATGAGGGAGCAGAAACCTCCCGTCGGCTCCTGAATGATGAAAGCCGGAATAGCAGAAATGCTGTTCCGGCTTTCTTATGCCGGTGTGATTTTAAGGGGTAAAATTAAAAATGAGAAAGATTATCATTATGATTTGCAATGATCGGAGGGGTTGTGTACTTTTCGGCGGTTTCTAAATTTTATTGCAGAGGGGGCTCTTGTGATTAAACCCGGTTTAACTTCACTTTTTGCCATCAGTTGTTCTTTTTTGTTTGTGCAGCAGGCTTTTGCCCAGACACAAACCGAGCAACAAAAAGTCGAAAGTGAAGAGTCGATTGAAGAGCAACAATCGGCAGATGAAATAACGACCGCACCGCTTGTCATTTCTTCCAGTCGAACCAATTCCGATGTGAAATCATCACCACAGAAGATCACGGTCATCACCAAAGAGGAAATTGAACAGCAGCTTGCAATCACGACGGATTCTTCCAAAGCGCTTGCCAATTTGCTTCCTGCCTACACGCCTGCACGCGAGAAACTGACCGGAAGTGGTGAAACCTTTCGCGGTCGCACGCCACTTTTCATGATTGACGGTGTACCGCAATCCAACCCGCTTCGTCCGACAGGGCGGTCAGCACACACCATTGATCTGGCGATGGTCGAGCGAATTGAGGTCATTCATGGTGCCAATGCCATCCATGGTCTGGGAGCCACAGGTGGTATCATCAACTATGTGACCAAGCGTCCGGAAGCCGGTAGCTTCAATCAGCATATGAATGTTCAGACGACATTGCCGACGACTGGAATCAGTAACGAAACGGATAACTACAAGCTTGGTTATGGTTTCAATGGCGGCTTTGAAGATTTTGATTACCTTGTTTCCACCACTATTGAAGATCAGGGGCTGTATCTTGATGCGAATGGCGATCCGGTCGGGGTGGATAACACGCAGGGCGATCTTATGGATTCCCGCACCTACGATTTCCTGAGCAAAGGAACCTACTGGATCGATGATGACCAGTCGATTGGCGCGGAATTCAACTATTTCCGTTCAGAAGGCAAACAGAACTATGTCAGCGTGACGGGGGATCGCGACAACGGTATTCCAACGACTTCTGAAGAAGGTACGCCGGTTGGGAAGGCACCGAGAAACCAAGTCTATACGACTAGCCTGGATTACGAGAATAAGGACTTTCTGGATATGGATTTGAAAGTCCAGGCTTATTATCAGGATTTTGAAGGGCGGTTCGGCGCAACCACATCCACTAGTTTTGTAGACCCGACGCTTGCTCCTACCGGACTTGATCAGTCCCAGGCAGATTCGACCAAAGTGGGTAGCAAGGTAACTTTGGTTAAAGATGGCTTGCTTGATGATCGCCTGAAATTGACAACAGGCTTCGATGTTCTGAGCGATACCACCGACCAGAAACTGGTTCTGACGGATCGCAGCTGGGTTCCTGAAACAACCTATTTCAATTATGCGCCATTCCTGCAAGCTGAGTTCGAGGCTTTGGAGGGGCTCAAATTTCATACGGGCGTGCGTTATGAAGTTGCAGAACTGGATGTTCCTACCTTCCAGACGGTCGCAGCTGAAAATGGCGTGACCGTGGACGGCGGGACGCCTTCATTTGAGGAAACACTTGTCAACTTTGGGATCACATATAGCCCGGTGGAGACTGTTTCGTTGTTCGGGAACTATTCCGAAGGGTTTGGGATGCCCGATGTTGGCCGTGTTCTGCGTGGCATTGACGATCCGGGGCAGGATGTTGATTCATTCCTTAATCTGGAACCGATTGTAACCGACAACATCGAAGTTGGCGTTCGTTACGATGACACGGTCTGGGATGCAGAATTCAGTGTTTATGAGTCAAACGCCGATCTTGGATCACGACTTCAACAGGTGGGAGACGATTTCTTTGTCGAGCGGCAGAAAACCAGAATTCGGGGGCTGGAAGCTTCTGTTGGCTATTGGCTGAACAAGGAGAATAAAGTCGGTGTCGGTTATGCCTATAGCCAGGGTAAGTATGACAGTGATGAGAATGGAACGTTGGATGCCGAACTGGACGGTCTGAATGTGGCACCGAACCGCCTGATTGCAACATGGGGCAGCACGTGGAGTGATAATTTCTCGACGTTCCTGCAAGTGCAGCACAACTTTTCCAAAAACTTCGACGATCCGGAAAAAGATTTTTCCGGCTATACGATTACTGACCTTGCAGCCACCTACAAACTGCCCACGGGCAAGGTCAATATGGCTATAGAAAACCTCTTTAACGAAGACTACATCACCTATTATTCGCAGAGTGCACTGGTAAATGACGACCGTTATTTCAAAGGGCGCGGGCGCACTGTGACAGTCGGTTATTCTGTGGATTTCTAGGCTGTCTGGTCGAAATAAATGCATTTGAAAATTCCCCGTGATTATCTGGTCACGGGGAATTTTCATGGATACAGGTTTCTATCTGCGGCTTTCAGCCAGTTTTGCGAGAAGTTCCAGCCGTTTTCGTTCATCCTGTGCCTGCTTTTCCAGAACAGGGTCGATCAGCCTTGCGGATTGATCAGGGGAGAGGATGAAAAGGCCGTCTTCATCGCCGATCACCATGTCGCCCGGGTGAATTTCCTGACTGTCTATTACGGCAGGGGTGTTGATTTTTCCGCCCAAGTCACTTTTTTGCGTGGTAACAGAACTCATGCCCTTGGCAAAAACCGGGAAAGGCAGGTCTTGCAGAGCCCGGATATCCGTCACACAGGCATTCGTTACAATACCGACGACACCCTTGATCATGGCGGCAATGGTACGCAGTTCTCCCCAGCAGGCATATTCCGCGTGGTTTGGCATCGAGATGACAAGTACGTCGCCGGGCCGACTATTGATTAATGCATGATAGAGGGCACTGCCGTCCGTCCCGTGCAAGGTTACCGTCACCACATGTCCGAGTAGCCTGCTGCATTTAGTTTGGGCTTTGATATTTCGAATATATCCTTCTGTGGTCAGGTGACCGATGGAGGATGTGTCCACAGCACGATACCGTTCAACAAGATCTTGCGGGATGCTTCGGCTAGACGGATTTAGTTCGAGCATTTTCTTTTCTTTCCGGACGGCAAAAGAAGCGGACAGGTCGAGCAATATTCTTGTGGCGGGGTTAGGTAATAATAGCAGCAGGTTTTGCGATAACGGATTTCGCGTTCTCCGGCTGGTGTTTTGTCGAAATAGAACCGCTGGATGGGATTGTCTTTGCAGTCAAAGAGGTCGCCATCTGCCTCGGTCGTCAGATAGGCGAAGTCTTCCCGAATTTGCCGGGCGGTGTTTATGTTTCCGATTGTCATGAGGCGACGTTCATAAAGCGAATAAACCCTGACGGCGGTATTTTCCCATAAAATGGAAAGGGTAACGCCGGACGCCTCGTGCAGGGCCTGCCACAGACGGGCGAGATTGTCGGAAAAAAGTCTGCGGCATACATCTTCGCGCCAGGTTTCTCTCGCACCGGGGGCTGGCAGGATTGCTTCCAGATTGTAAAGATACATGGAAGATTGCCATCGCTTTGAATCGTGGCTGTAATCAATCACACAATTCTCAAGCGAAAGATCAAGCCCGTCATTGTAGGCGCTCATGGGATAAAGGGCGGCAGAAGTTGTGAGAAAGGCAATGCGCTTGCTTAAAAGTGAAGCCGTGATTTTGCGCGACCGGGAGCCCAGAAGACGCCCGACCTCGTTTAGTATGTCGCGGCAGATATCCTTGTCGAGGATCTCTGGCCCATGCACGGAAAGGCCGGGTAAACCCGCACTTGCCGATTTAAGGCCGCATAAGGAATGCAACTCGTCCATCCGCTGGTCATCAAGGGCATGCATGGAATTCCTCCGACCTTGACGTACTGTGTCCGTGGGGGATGCAGATCGGTGTACCATTCAGTGGGTCGGAAATGATCCGGCATTCCAGATTAAATACGGCACGGATCATGTCTTCTGTGACGATATCGCCCGGCTTGCCCTGACCATATATCTGGCCGTCTTTCAGAGTGACAAGATGGTCGGCATAGCGGCAAGCCAGATACAGGTCGTGCAGGACCATCACAATGGTTTTGTTCGCATTCTTGTTCTGTTCGTGCAGCAGTTCCAGAATATCGATCTGATGGGAAAGATCGAGATAGGTCGTGGGTTCATCCAACAGAATGATATCGGTATCTTGCGCCAGCGTTAGCGCGATCCATGCACGTTGCTTTTGCCCCCCGGACAGTTTTTGCAACGGCCTGTTGCGCAAGTCGGTCAGTTCGGTTGCTTCCAGGGCACGTTCCACCATTTTTTCATCGGTGGTAGACCAGCCTTGGAACCAGCTTTGATGTGGGTAACGTCCCTGTCGAACCAGTTGATAAACTGTCATTTCTTCGGGGGCATCGGGACCCTGCGGAAGAATGGAGAGACGTTTGGCGATGTCAGAACCGGAAATCTGCGAAATCGGTTCTCCCGCGAGGAATACCTGTCCGGCGATTGGTTTCAGAAGGCGGGCAAGGGCACGTAGCAGCGTTGATTTGCCGCAGCCGTTGCTGCCGATCAATACCGTGATTTTGCCCTTTGGAATGGCAAGGTCGAGTTCCTTGATGACAATGTTTTTGTCATAGCCAAGTGTAAGGGCGCGGCTTTCAAGCGATAACATAAGCGTCTCTCTATCTTTGGCGGTAGAGAAGGTAAATGAAAAATGGCGTGCCGATTGCGGAGACAAATATGCCTGCAGGCAAATCCAGCGAGCCGAACAGTGTGCGTCCTGCGGTATCTGCGATCAGGACCAGAAGGCCGCCGATGCAGGCCGTCGCGGGAATTTGCAAAGTGATGGTGTTCTTCACAAGACGGCGTGTGATATGCGGGGCCAGCAGGCCGACAAATCCGATGGCACCGGCATAGGCCACTGCAGAACTCGCCAGAATAACGCAGGCCCCGAGTGCGATCAGACGAACGACTTGTACCGGTATACCCAGGCTGGTGGCCACATCATGGCCCAAGAGCAGGGTATTCAGTGTTCGCCCCAAAAAGATCAGCGGAGGTAAAGGCAGTAATACCCATGGAAGGATGTGACGCACATCAGTCCAATCTGCACCATAGACGCTGCCGGTCAACCAGATATAGGCCGATAGGTTCGTCATTTCGGTGCTGAAAACCATCAGCAAAGTGGTCAGGGCACCGAAAGTGGCAGAAATGCCGATGCCGATCAGGATCAGCCTTGCCGGTTCTACGGTTCCGCTCCATGCCAGAAGGAAGATCGTAATGGCGGCAACGGCCGACCCGGCTGAGGCGATCAGCGGCATCCATGTCACGCTGACGATTGGCGCCAGCCAACCGAAATAGATGACGACGGCAACCGAAGCACCGCCGGTGATGCCGATGATTTCGGGAGAGGCAAGCGGGTTGCGTACCAGGGTTTGCAGGATAAGACCTGAAACTCCGAGACCTGCCCCGACCAGAAGTGCCATAGCTATCCTGGGCAAACGCAGGCTCTGGATGATAAAGCCATGCGGGCTTTCACTGGCTCCGAACAATTCGTGAATGACGGTCAAGATCGGAATATCTTCCGGGCCCGCTGCCGTGGCGACGATGGCGATCAGGGCTGTAAACAGCATGACCAGAATAAGGACCGGCAAGGCGGTACGGTCAGGGTTGTCGGTCCTGTGTCTGCCAAGCGATGTGAAAATATTATCCATAAGAGAAATTCCGCCGGGCAAGAATGACAAATAACGGAGCACCAATAATTGCGGTCATTGCACCGATCGGCAGTTCTTCAGGCATGATAATCTGACGTGCGATAACATCGGAAACCAGCAGCAGGACCGCACCGGCAAGACCGCTTAGCGGGATGAGCCAGCGATGATCACTGCCTGTCGAAAGCCGAACGATGTGTGGGACAATCAAACCCAGAAAGGCGATATTTCCGACAGCAGAAACCGCACTGCCGGCAAGCACGACGACCAGTACCGCAATCAGGGTTTTCAACAGAAATGTATTCTGTCCCAGACCTTTGGCGATATCTTCTCCTGACATGAGAATGTTGATGTGCCGTCCGATGAGACAACTGACCGCGACAGCAGCCGAGATATAGGGCAGAACGGGCAGGAAGGCATCAAGCGTGCGTCCGGCAAGGGAGCCCGCCAACCAGAACAGAATACGGTCAAGGCCGTCCTGATTGATGACCAGAATAGCCTGGGTGAAGGATATGAAAAGGGCTGTCAGGGCCGCACCGCCCAAAACCAGCCTTGTCGGGGTCAATCCGCCATGCCCAAGACTGCCCAGCATATAAACGATGCTTCCGGCCAGGGTTGCGCCGGCCATGCCTACCCATATCAGGCCATGTCCGGCGAAAGACGGAAACAGGGTGGAAACCAGAACAATCATAAAGATCGCACCGCTATTGATGCCCAGAATGCTTGGCGATGCCATGGGGTTTCTGGTTACTGCCTGCATCAGAACGCCAGAAATTCCAAGTGCGGCACCAACAAAACAGGCAATAACAGTGCGCGGCAGTCGACTGCTGATCACGATGACATGTTCGACGGAGTTTTCGTCAAACTGGACGAGCGCCAAAAAGGAATCCCCTAGCGATACCGGATATTGTCCCATGGTCAGACTTGCACTGAAAGACAGCACGAACAAAAGCGCCAGCAACAAAAGTGCTTTGAATTCCTTACTCATGTCGCGTTTGTTTTCTTGATTGTCATACTTGTCTTCACTCTGTCAGGGGCGGCACATCGTAAATTCTGAAAAGGTCATCAAGGATCATGTTTGCGCCGATGATCCCGCCAGAAAGGCTCCAGACGATTTCGTCAACCTTGTAAATCTGGCCTGAGCGGCTGGCTTTCAGTGTTTTCCACAAGGGATGATTGCGCCAGTTATCATAATTCTCGTCCACGGCGGGGTTTTCGGACCGCAGGAAAACGAAGAAGGTGTCGGCATTCACCGTTGGCAAAGCTTCCTTGCTGGTAAGTTTTTTGTAAATCCAGCCATTGGTATCGGCAAATGAGGAATGCTCAAATCCAAGTTCACTGAGGATCAAACCGGAAAAGCTGTTGCGAGACAAAAGGCGGAGATGATCCGCCCGGAAATTAAGCAAGGAGACTTCGATCGGCCAGTCCATGTTGTCCCGTGATGACAGGACCTGACGGAAATGTTCTGTCCTGCGGTTCCAGTCAGCAAGAAGATCGTCTGCCGTTTGTTCCTGATTTAAGGCCAGCCCCATCAATTCAAGTGTCTGTTTGAAATCAAAGATTTCTTCCAGAAAAATGACAGGTGCGATGGCCGACAATTGTTGATAGAGCGTTTCATGGCGGAATTTCGAAGCGATAATCAGATCGGGTTTGAGCGCGACAAGACGTTCCAGATTAGGTTGGGTTTCCAGCCCGACAATGTCGGCGTTCTTCAGCGCGTCCCGAAGATAGGGATAAACAGGTTTGTTGACCCATGACTCAACGACGCCGACCGGAATAACCCCGAGTGCGACGGCCGTATCGGTTGCGCCCTGAAAAAGGGTGACGATCCTTTGGGGGGTGCCGGTTATCTTTGTTTCCCCCATGGAATGGGGGATGACGCGCGTTGTTTCAATGCTTTCCTGCTGTGCCAGAGCGGGTTGAAAAACAAGACAGCAGAAAACCGTCAAACCCGTCGCGATAAAAAGCGACGGGTTGGAGAAATGCGTTTTTATCTTCCGGGGCTGCTTTGGCACTGCAAGACGGTAGATGGCGTTCCAGATGAAAGTAAATCCGGACAATTTGGTCATAACCTCGTCTCTCGTTCTTTCTTAAGGGTCAATATTCTGAAACGGGTTCTGCACCTTGCCTTTGCCCCAGGGCATGCTTCCCGGTCCGCCCGCGCGGGCAATGATTGGCCGAACAAGCTGCTTATAGGGCCAATATGGCGTATCGAACAGTTGTTCTGCAATCATTGTGCGATCTTCCTTGTTGAAACTCGCATTATCGAGCGCGTGGATAATCGCGCCTTTCATCTGTTTCCAGAATTCTGAAGCTTCGATGTCATAGATATTCGCAAGGGTTTCCGCGATGGCACGCAGATTAACCTGTATGCCAAGCGTTTGCAGATAGAACAGAAGATCTTCGGGGCGATCATGGTAAAGGGTGTTGGCATAGCCCTTTTTGATACGGTACTCGGGATCTGACAGGCCGTTGCGTTCCAGCCAGGGAACAAAAATGCGCAATGAGTCATGATCACGTAGCAACAATCCGTGCGCCCGACCATCCTTCCAGACCATCACTGCATTTTGCCCGTGAATTTCAGCCAGCATACCAATTTTGAACATACGGAAATTGATATCGAAGAAGGTCTCGCAGACTTCCCGGAAGAGAGTGAGGATGTTGTCTTCTGTCTGCTCCATATCGCGGTAATTCAGCCATTCGTCAAAGAAATGAACCCTGCTTCCGGGCAGCGGAGTTCCCAATGCCGCCATAGGGATCAGACGATACTGATCGTCTTCCAGGATTTCCGGATAGGTACGAACCATGGCAGACAAATGGCGAGGGCGTTCGTCAAACAGGCTTGTGTCTTCGGGGAAGTAAGCCCACCAACTGGTTTCGTCACAGACAAAAACGCGGCTTTCAAGGGCCGGATCAAGCTGCAAACCTTTACGTAGCAGGGCTTCACTGAGGTTGCCGTTGATCATTTTGACCGCAGGCAGGTATCTGGAAGCTGCCAAAGAGAATATATGCATGGGCAGTTTCAGATAGTTTCGGGTCGGGGAAAGTGGCGCCATGGATCGCAGGGACGATGTGGCCTTTACCCGGTAACCCTGAAAATCCAGGATGTGGCAGGTGCCGTCCTGAAGTTCCTGATCATAGTGCTGCCTGATATAGTGATCAAGCTGCCAGGGATGAACAGGCAGGGCTATGTGGGTTTGAGACAGTCCTTTTTTCTCCATCTCTCTCTGGAGCGCGATTTTGCAGTCAGGAGTTAGCAAGGCGTCAGCAATAGATTTGCTGCGGCTGTTTTCAACACCTTCGCCCAGCATCAGGCTATCTGCTTTTACTGCAATCCAAACAAGGGAGATGTCCTTGTCGAATTCGGCCATGAATTGGGCATATTCCTCGTTTGACAATCCCATTTTTGCCTTGGCAACAGGATGATAGGGGCGATCACGCAGGGATGCCCATTGCTCCATGATCTGGAAAAAATCTTGCGGGGTTTTTGAGAGAAGCCGGTTGGTATCGATCTGATACGATAATGACAGCGCCATCTGTTCTATGCTGGTTTTTACCATGTCCGTAAAAACGGCGATCCCTTCGCGGCTGTCGGGGCTTTCGTCGATCAGTTTGCGACATACCAGATCAAGGAATGACAGGCATTCCAGATGATAAAATCCGTCTGCCGACTTACCAACCAGACGGCTGTTGCGCATGAGCTGGAAGGGATAAAGGACAGCTTTTTCAACGGCTGCGTAAACAAACAGGTCGTCAGACGTTGTCCAGCGCCAGAGCATGCCGGAAGAGGGGGGCGTATCCAGACCAAGATATTGCAAAAGTTCGCTGGTTTCCTGTGTTCCGGGCAGATCGGAAAAGGCAATCAGATCGGATTTCTGGTCTTCAAAATATTCTTCTGCGTGGAGGCCTTCAAAAAGGTCCTGACAAATCAATCGATCTGCTTTGGCAAGCTTGTCATCTATCGCGTTCATGGTTTTTCTCTGCCCCTGCTTTTGTGGTCTGAAGCTTGTTTTGCAATGCTCGAAAGGCGATGCCTCGTTCTTCACCCAGAACGAATGTATGAACACCTTTACGGATCCATTTTTCGTGCTCGTCGGGTTCGCGCGGTATGGCGCAGTAAGGGATCGCAGCCCGGCTGCATTCACGTTGAAGATTATCCAGGCATTCCTGTATTTCCGGGTTTTTGATCTGCCAGGGCCTGCCCATGGACTGGCTAAGATCGGCTGCCCCTTCAAGGATCATGTCGAGCCCGTTGACAGCCAGAATGTCATGGATGTTATCTAGCCCGGCCCTGCTCTCGATCATGGCAACGACCATGACCTCCCGGTTAGCGAAGGTCATGTAATCAGCCAAGCTGTTTTTACCGAAAGCACCAGGGCGACCGCCATTCAGGCTCCGTCTGCCATTGGGGTGGTAGCGAGCAGCGCTAACAGCGTTTTGCACATCCTCTGCGCGTTCAACCATTGGAACCACTATGCCCTTGGCCCCGGCGTCAAGCACACGCAGGATCCCTTTCGGGTCTGTGTCGCCCACCCGTACCAAAACGGTGATCTGCAGGGCATCACCGGCACGGATCATGTTTTCAAGGGTTTCCGGATTGACCAATACGTGTTCGGTATCGATGATCACGAAATCGAAACCCGCCTCGGCGATCATTTCTATCGCAGTGGGCGAGGGGATTGAACAGAACAGACCATAGGCGGGCTGCCCGGCCTGGATTGCCTTTTTCAATTGGTTTTCGGTCAGCATGGCTATGGCCTGTATGCGTAAAGGGGATTGGCGACATCCATGAAGCGTGGTTCGCTATCCCCAAACAGGCGGCGTTTGGTCAATTCTTCGACCTGAATGGTCGGAGCAAAGACGTCAAAGCATTGATAGCGTTCTGCGTGTTGGGGATTTTGTTCCTGATATTCCCGGATAACGCCTGCGGTTGTCTTCCAGAACCATTGTTTCGCCAACCCATAATTGGCATTGAGGAAAATGCCGATCTCGGCAAGGCAGATGAAGAAAAATGCATCACAGGTGAAATCGCGAACGGCATTCAGGTCGTCAGTGATAATGAAGGAATTCCTGTTCAGTCGCAGATGGCTGGCTGGTGCTGCATGCAGTTTCGGGGCCTTGTCGGGATGGGCAAGTGCATCCGGGCAATAGCGCACGCCATCGTGAAAATCCTTCAGGGCGATACGCACCGGCCAGCCGTCCTTGTGGATCAGAACAATATTCTGTCCATGGGATTCAAGTCCGACACCCTCTGCCAGTAACAAATGTATTATGGGACGAACGGCAACCCGGATCAGTTGCGCGCTCCAATCCTCTCGACCGTGGGTTTGTATCCAGTCATCAATGATCGGTTTGCCATTGCGTTGTATATGTGTAAGCCCGTTAAACGGTATTGCAGCCTCACCAGGACGCAAATATTTCGCCATGCTTTCCCGCCAGACGCTGCCTAAACCGCCATAGGCGGTGGTGCGCCGGTGTTCTGGCAAGGTTTCGTAATCAAAGCTGACCCCAAGGAATTCGCGCAGAATGACAAAATCCATTTCCCCGGCGGTTTTGTCATTTTCGATCAGATGTTGCAGCCAGTCGGTAATGACGGGGCCGTTTCTGACCGTGTGATTGGCCAGAATTCGGGTGCTTGATGTATTGGTGAGGTGCATTGCCACCTTGAGATAGGGGCGATCGGGTGCATTGACATTGGCCAGTGTACGAATGGATTGCTGTGCGTGATAGGCATCACTGCCACGACCAAGATAAATCAGAATACCGTCGCGTATTTCCCGGTGGAAGGCGGTGACAAGCTTTTTGTCCCACTGCCACGGATGGACCGGTAAAAGCCGGACATCGTCGAAAGTCAGTTTGTTGTCGCGCAGAACAGTTTCGAAATGTTCAAAATCGGACGGGGCAAGCTGTTCCTGAATGACAGAGGCATATTCGTAACTGCGGGAAAGGCCGATATCGGCATGATCTTTACGTATCGCCAGCCAGACAAGGTGGATGTCCTGACGGAATTCCGGTCCGTAGAGAGCGTTGTCGGCAAGTGAAAAGCCGATCCGCGACTTGTAACATGCATGATAGGAATGGGCGTCCATGATAAGCCCTTCCAAGCTATTGTAGTCATGCCTGAATGCCGACAAATCAGCCGGAATGGGCTGGCTCAGGGACTGAACATCCTTGATAAGGGTTTGCTCCAGTTCCTCGATAAACTGCGTCAGATTGACGGTACCGGGAATATGGCAAAGAACCTCGTCAATAAAGCCCGTCAGGCTGGCATCGGTCGTCTGTTGCGCGTCGGCAGACTGACATCTGGCGATGCCGGACAGTTTGATTTGCCCGAAGCTTTCCTTGCACTGCCCCTCAAACAGGTAGCCGACAGTTGCACCGCTACGTGTCTGCCCTTCGATCAGAAACATGGTGCCGTTATCGGTTTCCTGCGTTTGGACAGGAACGATTTTCTCGAAAATCAGCGTTTGCACCAGTTGTTTGAGAACCCGCTGCTCGACACTGGCAAAGCAATCCCGGTTTTGTCTGCTGATCCAGGAATAGACGGCAGTGCCGGGGGTTTCTGTTTCTCGGGGAAAAGGGAGAGTGTTGACATTCATGAGCTCGTTTCCCGTTTGCAGTATTCATGTAAGGATGATCAGAGGTCAGGCTTGGGGGAGACTGGTGCCTGGACAAGCACCTTTGACGGCAGATGACATGCCAAAGGCAGAAGGCCCGCAATCAGTAGACCCGTTGCCAAAAAAACCTGACTGATGGCAGCCATTTCTTCCTGTGCCGCAGGGGCATGTGTCTGGCGGTGCCATTCAAGATAAGCGGATGCGATCACAATTCCGGCGGAAGACAGGATTCGTCTGGAAATGTTATTCATCGCAGCCCCTTGTGTAAGGCGGTTTTCCGGGATGGCATTCAGGCCTGCGGTCGTTACCGGCATGTAGGAAAGCCCAAGTCCGATGCCGCGCAGGATCATCAGGGCAAATATCCCCCACAAGGGAGTGTTTGCATCGCTTGCGGCTAGTAAAAATGCCGCAATGCCGGTGATGACAAGGCCGGTTGTGACGGTGAGCCTGGGGCCGTGCCAGTCGAGCCAGCGACCGCCAATATTGACAAAGATGCTGCCGGAAACGGCCGTGCACAAAAGTGCTGCGCCTGTCCATACGGGGCCATATCCCATCACGGTCTGAAGCTGCAACGGGATCAGGATGAGCGTTACGAACATGCCGACCGATTGTATGGTCGTGATCACAATGCTGATCCGATAGCAGGGATAGGTGAACAGGCCGAGATCAAGCAGGGGAGCCGGGCTTTTGCGTTCCGTTCTGATGAAGTAGGCAAATGCAAATACAGCAAGTATTGGCAGACCCCACATAGCCAAAACAGGAAGCATTTCTTCTGACAGAAGATTCAGCCACATCATTGTCACGGCAATCGCCAGCGTCGCAGACAGAAACCCCCTGGTGTCAAAAGGCTGCCTGTCATTTGCATCCTGCCGACCTGTCGGCAGGCCAACGAGAGCGACAACAAAGGCGCTTAATCCGAATGGGATGTTCATGATGAACAGGACCTGCCAGCTTGCCAGTTCCAGTGCTACCCCGCCGACAAAGGGCCCGACAGCCGGGGCTAGCATGACGGCAGTGCCCCAGATGCCGGTGATCCTGCCGCGTTTTTCTTTCTCATAGACGGAAAATATCAGGGGCAGCGACAGAGGGATCATCAATCCCCCTGCAATACCCTGAACTATTCGTGCCGCAATCACCCAGTTGATACCGGGGGCAAGCGCGCCAAGAGATGAGCCACAAACGAACAGGCCAAGCCCGATCAAATACAGGCGCCGTTTGCCGTACCGGTTACTCAGATAACCGGTAAGCGGCATCGTCAATCCCATCGCCATCATAAAGCCCGCAACGATCCAGCTTGCAAGCAGAGGGCCGGTGTCGAAAGTCTTCATGAATTCCGGCATGGCCGGGTTGAGCGCACTGTTGTTCAGGCTGACCGTCAGGGTTCCCAGCAGCACCGATACCATCACCACCCGGGGAGGCAGGTTTTCAATCTTATTCTGCAACGTTAAGTGTCCGTTGTGCGCAGTTTTCGGTGATTGCATCGCTGAAGATCTCGATGACTTTCAGCATTTCGGCATTGCTGATGATCAGAGGCGGCAGGAACCGCAGAACGGCGGAATGGCGTCCTCCGACCTCAAGGATAAGGCCTCGATCAAAGCAGGATTTTTGAACGGACCGGGCGAGAGCCGGATCTGCTTTCGGATAGCCCTGGATATCCGATGTGCGATCCTCGATCATCTCCACGCCCAGCATCAGGCCGCGCCCGCGAACATCGCCAATTTGCGGGAAGGCTGTCTGAAGGTTTCGAAGGGCGGATTCAAGTTGCTGGCCGATAGCCGCAGCGTGCCCGGCAAGATCGTTTTCGCGAATGTAGCGCAAGGTGTTTCTGCCTGCGGCCATGGCAAGCTGATTACCGCGGAAGGTTCCGATATGGGCGCCGGGTTGCCATTTATCGTATTTCCTGTGATAGGCTATAACAGATAATGGCAAACCGCCGCCGACAGCCTTGGACATCACAACGATATCGGGTGTGATGCCGGAATGCTCGAAGGCGAAAAGTTTTCCGGTGCGCCCGAAGCCGGTCTGCACCTCGTCAATGATCAGAAGTACGTCGTGTTCCAATGTTAACTGGCGCAATTCTTTTAGCCAGTCATCCGGGGCAGGGATGGCACCGCCTTCCCCCTGTACAGCTTCCAGAATGATGGCTGCCGGTTTGGTGACGCCGCTTTCCGGATCGCCAAGGACAGAACGGATGAAATTGAGACCGGCTTTTTCGCCGGCCCTGCCGCCGAGCCCGAAGGGGCAGCGATAATCATAGGGGTAAGGCATGAAATGGACATTGGGCACCAACCCTTCCAGTGCTCCCTTCTGGTGCAGGTTGCCGCTGAGGCTCATGGTTGCGTGGGTGCTGCCATGATATCCTCCCTGGAAAGACAGGATAGTACTGCGACCCGTAGCAATTTTTGCCAGCTTGATCGCGGCCTCGACACCATCTGCGCCGGTCGGCCCGCAGAAATGTACGCGCGCATCGCGTGAGAAGGTTGCGGGCAGGCAAACGAGCAGTTCGTCAATGAACGCTTCTTTCGTGGCAGTTGTGATATCCAGGGTATGCAGCGGCACGTTGGCATCGATCATTTCCCGGATGGCATCGGTGACAACATTATGATTGTGTCCGAGTGCCAGCGTTCCTGCGCCGGCAAGACAGTCGATATATTCCTTGCCATCCATATCCGTAACGGTCAGCCCCCTTGCATGCCGGATGGCAAGAGGGAACCTGCGGGGATAGGTGCGTGCACTGGATTCACGGATTGCCTGTTGCTGCAACAGATCGGTGTTGCTGACTTCTATTGCCGTGTAGTCCCTTGTTGTGTGAGCGGTTCCTGTCGTCTGTGACTTCGGCCCGGCCGGGATGAAGTCGATCAGGGGTTTGGGGTGACACAGAAAATCGACATGTGAGATGTTAAAGCCATAGGCACCGGCCATTGGCAGAACCAGCAGGCTGCCAACCTTTACGTTTTCCAGTTCCCGGTCTCGGCTTAGCACATCCTTGGGCGTGCATAATTGCCCGGCAATGTCGAATATGCCAGACTGAGCAGCCCCATTTCCCGTGCGCGACAAGGCATCGGGGAAGTGAAGAACAGGATGATTATGGTTCTGGGCAGCAGGCAGTCTGAATTGATGGGTTCCGCCGCGGCATACAAGGAAACGACGGGCGTGGCTTTCCTTGATATCGAGAACCTCAATTCCGTAATATCCGCAAAAAGCGGTGATGAACCGCCCCGGTTCCAGCCGGATTTGGGGCGGGTTTTCGGTTTTGCGCAAGCTGTCTTCAAGATGCCGGCAGAAGCCGGTCCAGTCGAATTGCCCGGCTTCGGTGTAATTGACGCCGATACCGCCACCGACATTGAGATGCGTCAGGGTGCCAGGATCGCGTGCCAGGGATTTCCATTCGGGCCATTTTCCCAGATAAAAATCGATCAGGGTCTGATGACGCCTGCTGTCTGTCTGATGAGACATTGCATGAATGTGGAACCCCTTCAGTTGAAGGTTCGGGCAGTTTTCCGCCAGTGCGATTACTTCGGGCAGTCTGGCTTCTTCGATGCCAAACGGCGTTGCGGTTCCGGCCATTGACAGCTTTGTCTGCATGTTTTCGGGCAAGGCCGGATTGATGCGGATCAGGATATTCTGGGTTTTGCCGAGTTTACGGGCGGCAGCATCCAGCAGGCCGAGCTCATGCATGCTTTCGACATGAATGAATTCCACGCCCTTTCTGATCGCGGATTCCATATCCGATGTCAGCTTGCCCGGTCCGGAGAAGACGAAAGGCTTTGTCAGGCTGCAATTCGCGATACGGGCAATTTCCCCGCCCGAGGAAATTTCAAACCCGTCGACCAGTGGCGCAATGGTTTCGAGAATTTCCGTTTCGCTGTTGGCTTTGATGGCATAGTAAAGTTCCACCCCTTTGGGCACCGCGGACATGACCTGATTTACGTGGTTTTTCAGTGCCTCCAGGTCATAGACAAAAGCGGCAAGAGGATCGGGTGTATCCTCGGCCAGCGCTTTGAAACGGCTCAGCACGGCTTCGCTGACGGTCCCGGACATGTCTGTGTTATTCATGATCGCATTCCTCGCTGTGCCACGGTGCTTTCAATGTGACGTAACCGGCATCTCGATCAGCCTGGGCGGCCAGTCGCACTTTGAAGTTGGTTTTGCAGGCCACTTCGCCGCTGGCGATCAACTGATCAATCTCAGGGGTCGGGCCGTGAAGGTCGCGGGAAATTTGGTGAAGTTCGCGACGGACCTGCTGCCACATGGTGTTTGCAAGTCCGGGACTGTTTTCGCTTAAGGCCAGAATGGCCTCGCTCAGATTATTGACAAAAAGGCAGTAGCTGATGCGTCGCCACCCGGCCTCTCGACTATATTCCATGGATTGGCGGACAGCCGGGTGAACGGTTGCGTCAATATGCGCGATCCCTTTGTCCGAGGTCAGCTTGACCCCCTCGTAATCGCGCAGAAGCAGTCTGGCAACATGGCCATTTTCATGGACGATGACCGTATTTTGCAGATGCGGCTCCATGACGATGCCGTGATTGTAAAACAGGAACAGAACCGGCTTCAGAAGTGCTTTCAGATAGCAGGTAAACCATTCGAGTTTGGCGCGGTCATCCTGGTCAAGCTTCCAGCGGGCAAAGTAACGGGCGCAATTGGATTGCAGGTCAAGATCGCGGGCAAACAGGGTGGCGGCGATCACGCATTGTTCGGCACCTTCGGTCTTGCAGAAGTTGCGGCGCAGGATTGCGCCGGTTTGTTCCCGGAACCAGATGCTGTCTTCGGGATCAGCACTTTCGGGGCTCCAGCTGATCGTGGCGGGTTCTTCAATCAGGTTCATGCCTCCTGTGGACGCGGCGGCGGTGCTGGTCAGTTCGCGAAGAAGGCGGTTGATCCTGATCGTGCTTTCGAGTTCGTACCACGCATTTTTGCGAACGCAGTTTGTAATGCGGATATTCAAGGAGCCCTTGATGAAATAGTCGTGCCCTTCGATATACATCGTCCGGATCGAGGCGGTGGGGCGGGCGTGAAAACCTGTTTCACCGAGATCGCGGATAATGCCTGCCCGTAGCAGTCGCTCCACGCGAGGATTTCCAAGAAAAAGCCTGGCCTGAACAGGGTGCAGTGAAATCCGTGCATATCCCGGCGGGCAGTTGCTTTGATCCGCGATGCCGTCCAGCACGTCTGAATGGCTGGTGTCATCGGTTCGGATATTCAGCCCGGATGACGGGACCTCAAGCACATGCATCCGCACCTGCGGGGAAAATTCCGGCGAGTAACGGGCAACGGGTGCGTTATTTGGCCAAAGCCGTGCTTTCGGGGCCGGATGGGACGGGTGACCGAACCATAAGTTCTGCTCGCTTGCGATATAGTCGCGGAAGGGATCGGGCTTTACGGTTTCGGCATGCAGGGCGATTTCTTCGCTCAGCGTGATGCTGGACTGAATTTGTTTTAGCAGCTCGCCATTGACCGGTGTCTCTGGCGCTGCACAGCTTGACAGAAGGCGGGCGGCAAGCAGTTCCGGGTCGAGCTGTTTCCATCGTCCGCCGGGCAGCTTGCCGTAGATATGCGACAGATAATACTGACTTCCCATGCCGGATTTCCGGTCAACGAGCACAAAGAACTCGGATTGGTCGGGCATGAAGACATGCATCGGAACAATGTGACCGGATGCATGTGTAATCTCGACCGGAAGACGATCACGATCCTTGGGCCATTGATAGCGGATCAGACCCTGGGGCAGGGCAAATTCCTTGACCAGACAATTGAAAAGCGCGTGCGCTGGTGGCGATTGTGCAAGCGTTGACGGTCTTGCACCAGATTTTGACAGGGGCGATTGCAGGGTTTGCTCTTCTTTTTGGATCGTGATTCCAGCCATGGTCTATGTCCTTGTTTCTATTGTTGAATAGAAATTCGTCACCTGTCTTTCCCGGCTAAGTGCATATCTCTGTTTGACATTCTTCTGTCAGTTAGAGATGTGGTTTATATTTAAGGTTGTTGTAATGTTTTATGGCTCATTTATTGCGGGCACGCTAATGATATTAATAATGATTGTCAATCGCGAAATGGGGGCGGGGGAAATTTTCACAAAACCGATATTTTCGCGGATCGAGAGATGGTGCTGAGAGCGCCAAGAAAAGGTGCCAGTGGCACGTTTTAAGCCGAAAGTCGGGCATGGGGGTGAGCCCGCGCGCAGATTGCGTGAAGCCCTATCCTGCATCCTGTCCGGTGCCTGCTGCCCGATGCATTTTGTGAAAAAGTTCTTGATTTGTTCTTTTATTTATGGCATAAGAGAAAAGTCAACGGGAGAAATGCACCCGGACCGAAACCCGCAAGGCCTTGTGCCTCGCGGGTTTTTGCGTTTGGGGCTGGATGAAAGAGGTGATCAGGATGCAGCGGCAAAGATGCGGGCATCGACACGGGCAGGGCGGCGGGGCGCTCCGCAGGATATGGATCGGCGGATGGCGGAGCCATTACGGCGGGATTCTGCCCAAGGACTAAGGGGACTAACCCGGTCATTTGTCATGACGGGAGAGGTGCGTCTTGTTGGGGAGGGATAAGTTAAATCTGCCGGGAACGGCAGCGATGGCAGCAGCGGGCAGCGTTGAGCTGTGGCCCGTCGATGGTGGACCGGTGGGGGCCCGTGCGCCCGAAGTTTGTCCGGGCTCCATCGGTTGCCGGAATTCTTGGCATTGCTGAAGTCACCGAAGCGGGTGATCGAGGTGGCCTGTTGGCAAGAATGGCGCAGGATTCTCGATCATTGATTATTTTTCTGGCCAATTTTCCGAAAGTTGAAGTGCGTCGCGAATTTTTCTGCCCCTTGCCCACGTAACGCGTTCGTTTTCGGCGAGGGCATGATCAAAGTCTCGAAGTTGTAGCGGCAAAGATTGTCTAGGTTCCGGATGATGATAAATTACTGCTCTTCGAGAAGTTAAGTTCCAAGGCAAAGCATTCTCAAATATCCATACGCCGCTGACACGTGTATTTTGAAGGCCTTGTGGGCCAACCCAAGCACCATTTGGCTCGCGGCTCATTCTTGGGTTCGCTTGAAGATTATCTGGATCTAAAAGACATACTTCCTCTCCAAACAGAGCCTGCACTTCATCTATGCGGTCAACGGACATTGTTTCGACATTTACAGCGATAAGAAGGGGGAGGTCTAAGTCTCCATACTTCCCACTTTTGTGGCGAACGGCATCGCGAATTGCCTTCCAAGTGCTAGCAAACTGGACTCCAGTGAAGATAGCACCAACCGATCTTGTATCTAGGCCACGCTTTTCTGCGCGCTTGGGAAAGGCATTTATTTCAATCCGCCATCCATCATCTTCCCAAACCATCGTGGGAAATGGCTGTTCGTTGTCAATTTCTTCAGAAACTGCGTCAGGGTCGAGGCGAGCCAACCAATCGCTGATCGCACGTTTCAGTTTTCTGCCGGAAGGTGGGCGATCAGGATGTCCGCGAGAGGTGAAACCAATGAAGAAATTCGGTGATTCTAAACTATCAAGTGCTTCAAGTAACACTGAGGTGCGTCTTCGCGCTGCGACTTCAATTTTGCTAAATTCAGAGGCAAGAACAGCTTCTACATATAGTCGTTGGCCGTCAGGATAGGTGACCAAAAAGTCAGGTCGCGAAGCTCTGTCGTTTGGGAGGCGTGGGTGGACTTCAATTCGGCATCCAAGGTTTGTAAAAATGGCGAACAACAACATCTCGAAAGTGGCGGAGTTGAAGTGTCTTTCGTCATTGCTACGAATCCTAGCAACCAACTCATCTCGTTCTTCTGGCGGGAATAATTCAATCCAACTATTAAGCAAATTGCGAACTTGTTGGAATTCTGCACGACCAGACCTATCCAAAAATTCGTAGCTTGTTTCCGTGTGGTGTCTGGCTTCTGTTGACTCTCGGACTTTGTCTTCGAAGATCATTTCAAGCTCGGTGCGAAATATAATACGAACATCCAATATCGCATACTAAGAGCACGAAGACATAAACTTAAGCGTGTAGAGGTAAAAACACCCCGCCCAAAAGTACATGCGAGTTCTCAGCTCAGGGCCCGAAAGCCAGAATCCAAACCACGCCAAAGCCCAACCACTTACACGAGATCAACCTGATCCGCATTGATCACCTTGCTCCACCCCTAACAAAAAACGACGGCTAACAGCGCGCCCTTGTCACGCCACCACATCCCCCCGTGCGCAATGGTACTCTCCATTCGTCGTATTCGTTCAGTCCATATCCTCCGGGTTTTGCTAGTCTCCGTGATTGCAATCATAGGATGGTTTTTGTCCTCCGTTTTCCGGGCAGGAGCCTGCTGATTGGAATGGAAGGTCGGGAAGTAATTCCGGCTTCATATAATCGGAGGAGGAAGCAGATGAGCAGCAACAGAGGTGTGGTGTATGTCGGGCCCGGCAAGGTCGAGGTTCGTGACATTGCCGATCCGGTGATGGCATCGCCCAATGGCCGGAAGCTTGACCATGCCGTCATTCTGAAAGTGATCAGTACCAACATTTGCGGATCGGACCAGCATATGGTGCGCGGCCGCACGACCGCGGAGCCGGGGCTGGTTCTGGGGCATGAAATCACCGGCGAGATCATCGAAAAGGGCAGCGACGTCGAGCAGCTTGAAATCGGGGATATCGTATCGGTCCCGTTCAACGTTGCCTGCGGGCGGTGCCGGTGCTGCAAGTCGCAGGATACCGGTGTGTGCCTGACGGTGAACCCGGCGCGTGCGGGGGGTGCTTATGGTTATGTCGATATGGGCGGCTGGATCGGCGGGCAGGCGCGTTATGTCATGGTGCCCTATGCCGATTTCAACCTTTTGAAATTCCCCGACCGTGAACAGGCGATGGATAAAATCCGCGACCTGACGATGCTGTCCGACATTCTGCCGACCGGTTTCCACGGTGCGGTGCAGGCCGGTGTTGGTGTCGGGTCCATCGTGTATGTTGCCGGTGCCGGACCGGTCGGCATGGCCGCCGCCGCATCGGCGCGTATCCTGGGTGCGGCCGTGGTGATGGTCGGTGATTTCAACAAGGAACGTCTGGCACATGCATCAAAGATGGGCTTTGAGGCGGTCGATCTGTCGCAAAGTGACCGTCTGGGCGAAATGATTGCCGAAATCACCGGAAGCCCGGAAGTGGACAGTGCCATTGATGCGGTCGGGTTTGAAGCCCGCGGGCATACGGGCGGCGAGCAGCCGGCGATTGTCCTTAACCAGATGATGGAAATCACGCGGGCTGCCGGTTCCATCGGCATTCCGGGGCTTTACGTTACCGAAGATCCCGGTGCGGTCGATGATGCGGCCAAGCAGGGCAGTCTGTCGCTTCGGTTCGGGCTTGGCTGGGCCAAGGCGCAGTCGTTCCATACCGGGCAGACGCCGGTGATCAAATATAACCGTCAACTGATGCAGGCGATTCTGCATGACCGCCTGAAGATTGCCGATATCGTCAATGCGCAGGTGATCTCGCTTGATGATGCGGCGAAGGGTTATGAGAGCTTTGATCAGGGGGCGGCCAAGAAATTCGTGCTTGATCCGCACGATGTTCTGGCGAAGGCCAGCTAGTCGCGAGGCTTGGACTAACCCGATTGAAACGAAAAACGGGAGCCAATGGCTCCCGTTTTTTTGATCTGTATCGACCGGTTTGGTCGTTAGCAGGCTTACCCTTCCAGATGATCAGATTTCCGGATACCACGCACCCAGAACACCGAATTCCTCAAGTTTGGCAACGATGATCTCGGCGGCCTGTTCGGCGGTTTGATCGGATGTGTTGACCGTGATCTCGGCGTTTTCCGGTGCTTCATAGGGGCTGTCGATCCCGGTGAAGTTGGCGATCTTGCCTTCGCGGGCCTTTTTATAAAGGCCTTTCACGTCGCGCTGTTCGCAGACTTCAATTGGGGTGTCGATAAAGACTTCGATGAACTCGCCATCTTCGACAAGGTTACGCGCAAACTGGCGTTCGCTTTTGAACGGCGAGATGAAGGATACCAGCGTGATGATCCCGGCATCGACAAACAGCTTGGCGGTTTCACCGACGCGGCGGATGTTTTCCACCCGGTCGGCATCGGTAAAGCCAAGGTCCTTGTTCAATCCGTGACGGACATTGTCGCCATCAAGTGTGTAGGTGTGCTTGCCCATGGCATGCAGTTTTTTCTCGACCAGGTTGGCGATGGTCGATTTACCGGCACCCGAAAGACCCGTGAACCACAGAACGGCCGATTGCTGACCTTTCTGATAGGCACGTGATTTTTTGTTGATGTCCATTTCCTGCCATTTGACGTTGGTCGCACGGCGAAGCGAATGGTTGACCATGCCTGCGCCAACGGTGGCGTTGGAATAACGGTCGATGATGATGAACCGGCCCGAATGGCGGTTGTCATCATAGGGATCAAAGGCCAGTGCCTTGTCGGTTGCGATATTGGCAATCCCGACTTCGTTCAGTTCCAGTGTCTTGCCCGCAATATGTTCCAGCGTGTTCACATTGACCTTGTATTTCAGGTCGCTGATCTGTGCGTTGGTGACCTGTGCGCCCATCTTGATGATATAGGGGCGACCGGGCAGAAGATGATCTTCGTGCATCCAGATGATACGGGCTTCGAACTGGTCGGCAAATTCCGGGCGTTCATCCGGACGCGCCAGAACATCGCCGCGCGAAATGTCGATTTCATCTTCGAGGGTCAGGGTGACGGCCTGACCGGCAAAGGCCTGATCAAGGTTGCCGTCAAAGGTGACGATTTCCTTGACCTTGCTGGTCTGACCCGATGCGGTGACGGCAATCGGATCGCCCGGCTTGATAATGCCCGACGCGATGGTGCCGGAAAAGCCGCGGAAGTCAAGGTTCGGGCGGTTGACCCACTGCACCGGAAGACGGAATGGCTTTTCAATCGCATCCTGTTCGACCTGAACGGTTTCAAGATGCGCGAGCAGCGTCGGGCCTTCGTACCATGGGGTGTTCGGGCTGGCTTCGATCATGTTATCGCCTCGAAGGGCCGATAACGGGATTGGCGTGATCGAGCTATAGCCAAGGTCTTTGGCGAATTCTTTATAGTCCGCAACAATGGTGTCGAATTTGGCCTGATCATAGTCGATCAGGTCCATCTTGTTCACTGCCAGCACCACATGCTTGATCCCCAGCAACGAGGTGATGAAGCTGTGGCGGCGTGTCTGTGTCAGGATGCCTTTGCGGGCATCAATCAGGATCACGGCGACATCGGCGGTTGAGGCACCGGTTGCCATGTTGCGGGTATATTGTTCGTGGCCAGGGGTATCGGCGACGATGAATTTACGTTTGTCGGTCGAAAAGAACCGATAGGCGACATCAATCGTGATGCCCTGTTCGCGTTCGGCCTGAAGCCCGTCAAGCAGCAGGGCGAAATCAATTTCGCCATTCTGGGTGCCGACCTTGCGGCTGTCAGATTCAAGGGCCGCAAGCTGATCTTCGAAAATCAGTTTGGAATCCCAAAGCAGACGGCCAATCAGGGTCGATTTGCCGTCATCGACACTGCCGCACGTGATGAAGCGCAGCAGGCTTTTTTCTTCCTGGGCTTTCAGGTAGCCGAGAATGTCATCGGCAATCAGATCGGATTTGTGTGCCATCAGAAGTAGCCTTCCTGCTTTTTCTTTTCCATTGAACCGGCCTGATCATGGTCGATCATGCGCCCCTGACGTTCGCTTGAGCGGGTCAGCAGCATTTCCTGGATAATGTCGGGCAGGGTGGCGGCTTCGGACTCAACCGCACCGGTCAGCGGATAGCAGCCAAGCGTTCTGAAACGCACCGATTTCATTTCCGGCTTTTCACCCGGATTAAGCGGCATGCGGTCGTCATCGACCATAATCAGCATGCCGTCACGTTCAACAACCGGGCGTTTGGCCGAATAGTACAACGGTACAATCGGGATCTGTTCGAGATAGATATATTGCCAGATATCAAGCTCGGTCCAGTTCGAGATCGGGAAGGCGCGAATGCTTTCGCCCTTGTTGATCCGTGCGTTGTAAATATCCCAAAGTTCCGGGCGCTGGTTTTTCGGATCCCAGCGATGGGTTTCGGTGCGGAACGAAAATACGCGTTCTTTCGCGCGTGCTTTTTCCTCATCCCGGCGCGCACCGCCAAAGGCTGCATCGAACTTGTATTTGTTCAGCGCCTGTTTCAGCGATTGGGTTTTCATGACGTCTGTATGCAGGCTTGATCCGTGGGTGAACGGGCCAATGCCCTGATCAACGCCTTCCTGATTGATATGAACAATCAGCTCAAAGCCATATTCCGCCGCCACCTTGTCGCGAAATTCGATCATTTCGCGGAATTTCCATGTGGTATCGACATGCATCAACGGGAAGGGCGGCGGGGCCGGGTAAAATGCCTTGCGCGCCAGATGCAGCAAAACCGACGAATCCTTGCCGATGGAATAAAGCATCACCGGCCGTTCGAACGACGCCGCAACTTCGCGGATAATGTGAATACTCTCGGCCTCAAGCTGGCGGAGATGGGTCAGATTAGGCTGCATTCTCGTTCCTGACGATCAATCAAAACGGTGGAAAATAACACAAAATTTGTGTTTATAAATGTATTTCACGTTGCTTTGATGGGTAATATGGAAACGGCTTTGATGCAAGCGCGATCTATCCAAATCACACAAAAAAGATAACCACATATTTTCTAGTACAAAGGAAATATGTTCTTTGGGTGTTTTCTTTGTGGTCTATGAAGCCTGGACGTCAAACCGGATAGCCTTTGAAGGCCTTGGTCTGGGCCAAAGCGACATGGCCGATGAATTTGGTAATGCCAAGATTGCCGTGGATCATGTCTTCGGACAGGGAATGATAATGCTGCACATCGCGACAAACGAGGCACAGCATATAGTCATACGGTCCTGAAATCCGGTAGGCGGCAACGACTTCGGGGATGGTTTTGGCCGCATCGGCAAAACGTTTGTAATCGGCGGCGGTCTTGCCGGTTAAGGTGACCTCGGCAAAGACCCGGACATGCGGGCAGATTTTTTCGATATCAAGCACCGCGCGATAGCGTTTGACCACCGCTTCCTTTTCAAGCTTTTTGACCCGGTCAAGGCAGGGGCTCGGGCTTAGTCCCACCAGCTTTGAAAGGGCAAGATTGGTCAGCTTTGCATTGGCCTGAAGGGCGCGCAGGATTTTAAGGTTGATCTCGTCGATCTTGATCATCGGGGTCGCCGTTATCTTGTTTGCGCCACCTTACACATAAAAAAACGGCCCGACCAGTATCCCGGTCGGGCAAGTGGGGTAGGATTTGGGGGGGCGAAAATCAGGCCGCAATGCCCTTGCGTTCCTCGGCACTCAGTTCACCCATCACCTGATCAACCCCCTTTTTGATGGCATCGACCATCTGGTCGGCTTCGCGCCGGTCAAGCGTCAGGGGCGGGGAAAATGCCAGGCTGTCGGCGGTTGGAAGCGGGCGGACAATCACGCCATGATCGCCAATTGCTGCCGCACAGCGCGCCGCGATCTTGTGTTTCAGATCGAACCCGGTTCTGGTGTCGCGGACCGCCATCAGTTGCAAGGCACCCAGCAGGCCGACACCGCGCACTTCGCCGATATGGGCATGATGACCAAAGGTGTCGTTAAGCCGCGCATGCAGATAGGCTCCGGTTTTCGCCGAATTCGCGACCAGATTTTCGCCTTCGATGATCGCAAGGTTCGCCAGTGCCACGGTCGCCCCGACTGGATGGCCGGAATAGGTGAAGCCATGGGCAAATGCGCCGAGTGTTGCCGACCCGTCACGCAGGACTTTCCAGATATCATCGCTGATAAAGGCTGCCGACATCGGGAAATAGCCGCTGGTCAGGCCCTTGGCGGTGGCGATCATATCGGGGCGAATGTCATAAAGCTGATGACCAAACCAGTGCCCGGTGCGGCCATAACCACAAACAACCTCGTCACAGATGAACAGGATATCGTGCTTTTTCAGAACCGCCTGAACGGCCTTGAAATAGCCCTTTGGCGGGGTGATGACACCACCAGCGCCCATGATCGGTTCGGCAATGAAGGCACCGACCGTTTCCGGGCCTTCGGCGATGATCAGGTCTTCAAGCTCGTTTGCCAGCCGGGCCGAAAACTGTTCTTCGCTCTCGCCCGGTTTGGCTTCGCGGTAATAATGCGGAAGCGACGTGTGTTTGACTTCAGGGATCGGCAGGCCGAAATTGCGATGAAAGGATGCAAGCCCGGTCAGGCTGGCGGTGGCAATGGTGGTGCCGTGATAGGCCTGTTTGCGGGCGATGATCTTGCGTTTTTCCGGTTTGCCGCGAAGCCCGTTATAATACCAGACGATCTTCATCAATGTGTCGTTGGCATCCGACCCGGAACTGCCAAAGAAGACCTTGGTGATGTGAGCGGGCATTTTCGCCACCAGCTTTTCCGCCAGCTCGATCTGGGCCGGGTTGGATGCCCCGGCAAAGGTATGGAAATAGCCCATCTGATCGGATGCGGCCTTCATCGCATCGCCGATCTCGGTCCGGCCATAGCCGATATTCATGCACCAAAGCCCGCCAACCCCGTCCAGCATCCTGTTGCCGTCGGTATCGGTAATGAACGCGCCCTTGCCCTCGACAAAAATGCGGGCCGGGCCGTTGTTTGACACATCGGCAACCACGGATGCCGGATGCAGGATATTGGCCGCATCCGATCTTTTAAGGAGTTCGGTATCATAGGGGGTCGACATGGCGGGTCTCCCGGACTTTGTGTGGGGCGTGAAGCTTGTTATTCCGGTTATTCTGCCACGGTTGGTCCGGTATTAAATTTTGAAGCTGGTAGACTTTACAGCAGTGGCTGCGGTTGAAACTCGTTGCCTTTGCAACCGAAGATAGTTTAATTTTCGAATCACTTTTTAATTTCTAAGTTTGGGGTAAAAATGTCTGAAATTGCCTGCCCACATTGCCATTATGTTTCTCAGAATGGAGTAAAGGTCTGTATCGGTTGCCAAGCAGAGGTGGTCTACGGAAGTACTTCAAGTGAAATAAAAACTGCCATGCTTTTCGGAGGTATTGGCGCATCGATATTGTCTAGTATTATTATGGCGAATTTCTTTGGGTATAGTTTTGCTGCAATGCTGGTTTTCGCAGCTATCGGAGCCGTGGTTGCGGTAGTTTTGACGGACAAAGCGCATCATGGAAACGTTAGATTCGTCCGACGTTACTTTAACCATTAGCACCGTAGATGCATGCTAATTAGGTGTGCTGGAAATCATAAATCGGGCCAAGGTCAAGAAGTTGCGTTAGCTCATCTAGTGCTGTGCGGACTTCGTTCAGAAGCGTTGGATCGCGGAAATCAGCAGCGCTTAGCCGGTCGCGATAATGTTTTTCGACCCAGCCGGTCAGTTCGCCAAAGCGTTGATCGTTGATCAGGCTTTGGGGATTGGTGGCAGCAAGTTCGGCATCGGTCAAGGCAACGCGGAGCCGCAAACAGGCAGGCCCGCCGCCATTGCGCATGCTTTGGCGCAGATCGAAAAACTTGATCTGTCTGATCGGTGTGGTGCCCTTGCCGATAAGGTCATAAAGGTAATCGCGGACGGATATGGTTTCTTCTGCCTCGGCCGGCAGGATCAGCATCATCTGGCCATTTTCCGGCAGGCGTAAAAGCTGTGAATTGAACAGGTAGCTTTTGATCACGTCGGAAAGCGGCACCGCACTTTTGGGCACCTCAATACTGGTGAAATCAGCAATGCCGTCCATCTTGCGCCGGATGTCGTCAATGACGGCGGGCGTGTCGACAAAGGCGTCCTCGTAATGGAACAGCACATTGGCATTGCCGACCGAAATCACGTCATTATGAAAGACCCCAGCGTCAATCAGGTCCGGGTTTTGCTGCGCATAGACGACACCGTTTTCCGATAGGCCATGATGGCGTGCTATCGCGCTGCTGGCTTCGAACGTCTGGCGCGCCGGATAACGGTTTGGCCGGGTTTTGCCAGGATCAAAAGCGTGGCGGCCATAGACAAAAAATTCGACCCCGCGCGAACCATAATCGCCGCAAAAACGGGTATGGTTGGCAGCCCCCTCGTCCCCCATATGGTCTGTGCCGGGCAGGGCGGGATGATGGGTAAAATGATCGGGATTGGCGAATGTCGCGGCAAGTGCACGACCTGTCACCGGATGTTCGATCGACCGGTGGAACATCGCGCACAGATTGGCCGGGGTGAAATGCACCTTGCCATCGCCTGTATCACCGCTGGGCGAAACGGTTGCGGCATTGGCTGTCCACATCGGGGATGCCGATGATACCGCCAGAACAAGGTTTGGATTGGTTTTCCAGGCCGAGGCCAGAACATCGCCATCCGATCCGCCAAAGCCGAAAACATCTCGCAGGGTCTTGACATGCGGGCGTTCATGAGGGGGCAGCACGCCCTGCACAAAGCCCATGTCATGCAGGGCCTTCATCTTGGTCAGGCCCTGAAGGGCTGCGGCTTTCGGGTTGGAAAGGGTGCTGGCGTTGCTGGTTGATGCGACATTGCCAAAGCTTAACCCGGCATAATTATGCGTCGGGCCGACCAGACCGTCAAAATTGGCTTCGATGGCGTATCGGGTCATGGGCGGACTCCTTTGGGGGCGGCATCGGGGGCGACCAGTTTGTCGGTCTGAAGGGTTGCGACCGGCCATGCGCAATAATCGGCGGCGTAGTAGGCCGACGGGCGGTGGTTGCCGCTTTCGCCGATACCGCCAAACGGGGCGGCACTTGATGCGCCGGTCAGTTGCTTGTTCCAGTTGACGATCCCGGCGCGGCTTTCGTGGATGAAGCGTTGCCAAAGTTTGGCATCATCGCACAGCAACCCGGCGGCAAGGCCAAAACGGGTATTGTTGGCCTCACGGATCGCGTCGTCAAAGTGATCGACCCGGATGATTTGCAGGAACGGGCCAAACAGTTCCTCGTCCGCGCGGTCCTTTACATCGGTCACGTCAATCAGACCCGGTGTCAGGAACGGGCGGGCAGGATCGGGACGCGTCATTTCGCGGATGATTTTGGCCCCATCGGCAACAAGTTTCGCCTGTGCCACCATAAGGTCATCGGCAGCCCGGTTGGAAATCACAGGCCCCATAAAGGGTTCGGGATCATCATCGGGCGCACCGACCATCAGCCTGTCGCAATAATCATTGATCGCGGCGATCATTGCATCGCCCCTTGCGCCGGATGGCACGATCAGGCGGCGCGCACAGGTGCAACGCTGCCCCGCCGTGATAAAGGCCGACATGACGGTATGATGGGCGACGGCATCGAGATCGGCGGCGTCCCATATCACAAGCGGATTATTCCCGCCAAGCTCCAGCGCCAGGATTTTGTCCATCTGCCCGGCAAAGGCATGATGCAAATGGCGTCCGGTCGGCACACTGCCGGTAAAGAACAACCCGTCGATACCGCGATGTTCGGCCAAGGCAATGCCGGTATCGCGTTCGCCCTGCACAAGGTTCAAAACCCCGTTTGGCAATCCGGCCTGTTGCCAGAGCTTTACGGTTTCCCCGGCGACAAGCGGGGTTAGCTCGGATGGCTTGAACACCACGCAATTGCCCGCCAGAAGGGCCGGGACGATATGGCCGTTCGGCAGGTGGCCGGGAAAGTTATAGGGACCAAAGACCGCAACCACCCCATGGGGTTTATGGCGCAAGATCGCCTGTCCGCCGCCCGGCGCATCGCCGTGGCGGGTGCCGGTGCGATCATGATAGGCCTTGATCGAAATCGCAATCTTGCCAGCCATTGCGCCGATTTCGGTCAGGGCTTCCCAATGCGGCTTTCCGGCATCAAGGCTGATGGTGCGTGCCAGTGCGTCCTTGTGATCATTGAGCAACCCGGCAAACCGTTCAAGGATTTCAATCCGTTCATTCAGGTCGCGTTTTGCCCATGCCGGAAAGGCGTTTCGTGCCCCCATGATCGCGGTGTTAACATCATCTGGGCTGGCGGAATTACCCTGCCAGATGATGTCACCATTGGCCGGGTTTTCTGCGTGCAACGCTTTGCCATTTCCGGTTAGCCATGTGCCATTGATGAACAGGGCGGGATTTGATTTCTGGGTCATCATGATGCCTGCTCCTGCGGATTAATCGGTGACAAAACGGATCTGATCGCCAGCACGCAGACCAAGGATTTCGGCCTGATCGCGATCCAGATCGACATGCGTGCCATTCACAACCGTCATATAAAGCCAGCTTGCCTGATAGCCGCGAAGTTCCAGCGTACAGGCAAGATGGCGTTCCATAGACGGGCTGCGATCAATAATTTTGCGGATGGTAGCGATTTTGGAATGACGGATGGTGCGGATGTCATCAAACCGGACATCAACGCAGGGTCCGCCGTCAAAAATATCGACCGCATTTGAAAACCGGAAACCTTCCTTTTTCAAAAGGTTCAGCGCCGGGCGCGTCTCATCATGGGTTTTGCCGATTACGTCCTGTGCGGCCTTGGGCAGCATTTCGATATAGATCGGATATTTCGGCATCAGGTCGGCAATGAACTGGTTATTGCCAATCCCCGAAATGTAATCGGCATCGGGGAACGGGATATTGAAGAAATGCGATCCCAAGGCTTCCCAAAGCGGTGATTTGCCGTTTTCATCCTGCCAGCCGCGCATTTCGGCCATGACCATTTCCGAAAACCGTTCCTTGAAGCACCCCATCAACAGGTATCGCGACCGCGCCAGAAGCTGCCCGTTGCCGTCCTTGCGATAATCGGGGTCAAGGTAAAGTGTGCCCACCTCGGTAGCACCCTGATAATCGTTCACAAGGGTCAGCAGGCGTGACGTCACCGTGACATTCAGTTCATGCGAATATTGCGTCAGTTTCAGGATTTTGTAGTTATAGAAGGCCTTTGATAACCCGACCCCGGCATAGATCGCGCAGGTGCCTGCGACTTTGCCATTGGCGGTATCTTCGAGAACCATGAAATAGCTTTCACCACCGGGGCCGTCGATATCGGCCCCAAAGGCCTCGATGCTTTCTGTGATGCGGGCTTCAAGCACGTCACGATTGGCCGGAAGGGTGGTTAAGCCCTTGCTGGCCGAGGATGCCAGATCAACCAGCCGGTCAAGGTCGCTCATACGGGCGGGGCGGACACGCATCATGATTTTATATCTCCGTCTTTTTCAATGCGTCGGGTAAATCGCCTGAACCGGCTTTCATCAGGATCAGGGCCGAAAGCTTTGCCCGTTCGATCAAACTGTCGAGCTTCACAAATTCCTGATCGGAATGGATCAGGCCACCGCGTACCCCAAGGGTATCGATATTGGGTAATCCGGCCTCGGCCAGATTGTTGCCATCGCAACAGCCCCCGGTTGCCTTCCATGAGATGTCCAGATCAAGGTCATGACCGAGCTCGCGCACCCATTCAAAAAGCGCCTTGGTCCTGCCAGCCATTGGTTTTGGCGCGCGGCCAAACTGGCCATGCAGTTCGGCCGTGATGCCGTCACGCTGATTGATCGCGGCAATGACGTCGGCAATTTCATCTTCGGCCTGATGGCGTTCGTCATGGTTTGAAACCCGGACGTTAAAGCGCACGACGGCATTGTCGGGCACCACATTGACCGGCCCGCCGCCATCGATCTTGCCGATATTGAATGTGGCCTCGCCAATCTTGCCGTTAAGCTGATCAAGGCGCATGACGCAGTCACTTGCCGCGACCATCGCACTGCGCCCGGCATGGAATTCGCGCCCCGCATGGGCAGCGCGGCCCTTGATCCGAACGGAAAAATTGCCTGATCCCTTGCGTGCCCCGGCAAGGGTGCCGTCTTCCAGTGCAGGTTCATAGAGCATGCCGAAATCGGCGGCGCGGGCGTATTCGGCCAGAAAAGGGGCCGATCCGATGGAGCCGGTTTCTTCATCCGGGTTCAGGATGACATCCCAGCCGATCCCACTGGCAAACGGGCTTCGTTCCAGTGCGCTTAGCGCATTGAGGATCGTCAGAATGCCGCCCTTGGCATCGGCAACACCCGGCCCGTTCAAGGTGTTTTCATCAATCAGGCGCGGGGTTTGAAACGCGCTATCGATGGCAAAGACCGTGTCATAATGAATGCAGAGCAGAACCCGAACCGGGGCCTGTGGCCGTTTGGAAAAATGCAAAAGCTTGCCATAGCGCACCGGTGCAATACTGCCGTCGGCGGCGACTGCTTCGCTATCGGGTAAATCTATGATCGCAGTTTGGGCATCAAGTTCGGCAAAGGCATCGAGAATGGCATCACGCATCCGGTCAAGGCCGTTGATATTGCCCGTACCGCTATTGATTGCCGACCACGATTTCAGGCGATCAAGCGTTTCATCGTAACGCTGATCAAGCCAGTCGAGCCAGGGTTGAAACTTTGCATATTCGGTCATGATAACCTTCGGGACGTTTTGGCATTGTTGATTGTTTATTGGATATAGGGTGCCAAAAACCGCCCGGCAGGTGGTGCGGGATAGGGGGATGGAAACGGAATTACATGCGGGCAAATGAAATGCTCAAAGGTAATTTCATTTCAAAATTAGCATCTGTAGAAAAATAAACTTGATTTAGGTCAGGCTTTCTTACCAAATAATGGCAGTAACACTGACCTAAAAAGAGAAGCCCCATGACTGTCCAATGGAATGACCTGATCGTTCGTGATGCCCGTGCGCTTACCGCCTCCGAAATCCGTGATCTGCTTAAAGTTGCCGACCGGCCGGAAATCATTTCCTTTGCCGGGGGCGTGCCTGATCCATCGCTTTTCCCGCTGGCCGATTTCAATGCCATCTATGGCGATCTGACGACCGACGAGGTTGCCGGTCGCAAAAGCCTGCAATATTCCATCAGCGAAGGCCTGCCGACCCTGCGTCAATGGATTGCCGATGATCTGGCAGCCAGCGGGGTGGTGATGCGCGGGATCGATAACATCCTGATTACCTGTGGCGCGCAGCAGGGGCTTGATATGCTTGCCCGTCTGCTGCTGGAACCGGGGCGCGAAATCGTTGTGGAGAAGCCAAGCTACCTTGGCGCGATGCAGGCCTTTTCCATGCGCCGTCCGACCTATGTCGGGGTGAATATGGATGATGATGGGCCGGTGATTGCCGAACTCGAAGCAGCCTTTGAGCGTGGCGCGCGCATTGCCTATCTGGCACCGGATTTCCAGAACCCGACCGGGCGGTCCTATACGCTTGAACGGCGTTTGGCTGTGCTCGAAATCGCGCGCAAATATGGTGCGGTCATCCTTGAAGACGCAGCCTATTCCAAGCTGTCATACGAGGGCGATGTTTTGCCATCGTTGCTGTCACTTGATGAAACCAACGGTGATCCGCAGGCCGGAACCGTCATTCAGCTTGGTACATTTTCCAAAACGCTGGTGCCCGCCCTTCGGATTGGTTGGGTCTGTGCGCCGCGTCCGGTGATCGAACGGCTTGTGCTGATGACGCAGGCGGGTGATCTGCATGTATCGACCATCAATCAGGAAATCGCCCTTCGTGCGGCGCGCAAACTGTTTCCGGGGCATCTGGATACCATCCGCGATGCCTATCGCGCCAAACGCGATACGATGCTGGCCGCCCTGGACGAATTCATGCCCGAAACCGTGTCCTACACCCGGCCCGAAGGCGGCATGTTCATCTGGCTGACCCTGCCGGAAAATATCGACAGCCGCCAGTTGCTTGAACAGGCCCTGCACGATGTCAGGGTCGCCTTTGTCCCCGGTCAGGCCTTTTTCTGTGATCACACGGGCCGTAATACCGCACGGCTCAGCTTTGCGACCGAAAAGGCCGATCGTATTCGCGACGGCATCGAACGCTTGGCATTGCTGATCCGGCGTGTGCACAATCAGTAAGAATTATTGCGAAACAAAGCCGAAGGATCATCATGAATATCCAACGCAACGCATCAAAACCATCGACCAAGGGATCGCCGGATTACTTCACTGGTACGGTCCGGATCGACAGCCCGTTTCAAACCACCGATCCGGCCCGTGTCGGCGGGGCCATTGTCACGTTTGAACCGGGTGCCCGCACCGCATGGCATACCCATCCGTTAGGCCAGACCGTGATCATCACAAGCGGCCTTGGCTGGGCGCAGCGTGAAGGCGGACCCCGCGAAGAAATCCGCCCCGGCGATATCGTCTGGTTCGAACCGGGTGAAAAGCACTGGCATGGGGCGACCGACAAAACCGCGATGACCCATATCGCGATTGCGGAATCGGTCAACGGATCGCCGGTCGATTGGCTGGAAAAGGTCGCGGATAGCGATTATCTGGCGAAATAGAACGACCCCGAATAAAAAAGCCCGGCAGGGGTGGGGACCGTGCTGCCGGGCCGGAGTTGCTGATAAGTGTCAGTAGATAGACGATTAAATCCGATATTTGTGACCGGATATTTTCATGAAATCCCGGTGATCAGGCTGCGCAGCAAAAGCGACACGGCCCCGATCACAAGGATGCCCCCGGCATAAAGCCCGATAAACCAAAGCAAACGCCGGGTTTTGTGGGATGGTGTGAAGGACATCAGTGATATCCTTCATCGCCGACCTTGCCGCGGAACACCCAATAGGCATAGGCGGTATAGGCCAGAATGATCGGGATCAGGATGGCAGCACCGACCAGCATGAAGGACAGGCTGTAATCGGGGGCTGCGGCGGTTCTGAAATCAATCATTGGCGGGACGATATTGGGATAAAGCGTGATGCCAAACCCGGCATAACACAGGAAGAAAATCCCAAGCGTAATGCCAAATACCGTCTTTTCCCGGTGTGCCACCGCATGCCAAAGCCAGAAAAGCAAACCGGCCGTGATAATCGGGATCGGGGCGAGGAAAAACAGGTTTGGCATATCAAACCAGCGCGCGGCATAAGCCGGGTGGATATAGCTTGTCATCAATGACACCACGCCAAGATTGGCCGCCATCCAGATGACGGCGGGTTTTGCCAGCGCCCGCAAACGTCCCTGAAAATTGCCTTCCATCTTCATGATCAGCCAGCCGGTGCCAAGCAGGGCATAACCCACCACGACGGCGGATGCGCAGAACACCGAAAACGGGCTGAGCCAATCAAACGGGCCGCCAACGAATTTGGCATTTTCAACCGCAATCCCTTCAATAAAGGCGCCCAGCATCGCACCCTGCATGGCGGCAGCAATGATCGATCCGGCGGAAAAGGCAAAGTCCCAGTGTTTTTGATGATCGCGGCTTTTGAACCGGAATTCGAACGCTACACCACGAAACACAAGGGCCAGAAGCATGGTGAAAACCGGGATGTAAAACGCGGTCATCAGCAATGAATAGGCCAGCGGGAAGGCGGCATAAAGCCCGCCACCGCCCAGCACCAGCCAGGTTTCATTGCCATCCCACACTGGGGCAACCGTATTCATCATCCTGCCGCGTTTGGCAGGATCCTTGATGAAGGGAAACAGAATGCCGATGCCAAGATCAAAGCCATCAAGCGTGACATAGGCAAAAACGGCAACCGCAATCAGCAGGGCCCAGATCAGTTGATAATCCATGATCATTCTCCTGCCTGTGGGATGGTGGGATCGGTAACCGGACGGCTTCCGGCGCGCAGCACTTCACCCTTGGGCGCATGGGCAAAGCGCGGGTCTCTGTTCATCGCGCGGATGATATAGGCGGTGCCAACTCCGAACACGATGGTATAGACAATGACGAATGCGGCAAGCGATCCGGCAATCGCGGCCGGGGCGACCGGTGATCCGGCTTCGGATGTGCGCATCAATCCGTAAACCACCCATGGCTGACGCCCGATTTCGGTGGTGAACCACCCGGCCAGAATGGCGATAAAGCCGCTTGGCCCCATGATCAGGGCAAAGCGATGCAGCCACGTACAGCTATAAATTGATTTGCGCCACCGGGCGAACAGGCTGGCAATGCCGAGTAACGCCATCAAAAGGCCCAGCCCGACCATGATGCGGAATGTCCAGAATACGATGGTCGCATTCGGGCGGTCTTCGGGGTCGAAATCCTTTAATCCGGTGATCCTGCCATCCCAGTCATGTGTCAGGATCATCGATCCCAGTTTCGGGATTTCGACGGCATATTTTGTTTCCTCTGCCGCCATGTCGGGCCAGCCAAACAGGATCAGCGGGGCACCATTCTGCGTCTCAAAATGGCCTTCCATCGCGGCGACCTTGGCCGGTTGATGTTCAAGGGTATTAAGCCCGTGCATGTCACCGGCGACGATCTGGATCGGGGCGACAATGGCCGCCATCCACATTGCCATGGAAAACATGATCCGTGCCGCGCGGTTTTCCCGATCACGCAGCAAATGCCACGCACCGACGGCACCGACAACAAGTGCGGTGGTCAGAAATGCCGCCAGAACCATATGGACAAGCCGGTACGGGAAACTTGGATTGAACACCACATCCCACCAGCTTTCGACAACCGCCCGGCCATTTTCGATGATATGGCCGGTGGGTGTTTGCATCCAGCTATTGGCCGACAAAATCCAGAAGGCCGAAAACAGGGTGCCGATCGCAACCATGGTGGTCGCGGTGAAATGCAATTTCGGTCCGACACGGTTAAGGCCAAACAGCATGATGCCAAGGAAACCGGCTTCGAGGAAAAAGGCGCTTAGCACTTCATAGGCCATAAGCGGCCCCAGAACCCCGCCGGTAAATTCCGAAAACGGCCCCCAGTTCGTTCCGAACTGATAGGACATCACAATGCCCGAAACCACGCCCATGCCAAAGGCCAGCGCAAAGATTTTCAGCCAGAATTTATATAGCGCCAGATAGGCATCATCGCGCGTGCGCAGCCAAAGCGCTTCGAGCACGAAAAGGAAACTGGCCAATCCAATGGTGAAGGATGGAAAAATGATGTGGAACGAGATGGTGAACGCGAATTGTATGCGGGCCAATATATCGGGATCAAACATTGGCGTTGGTCCTTTTGTCAGGCAAAGCCTTCCTGTCCGGCCGCGTTTTTCGCTGCAATGCGAAATCGCTCATTACATGGCCTGATCCCATGAAAACAAAGGATCAGGGGCCGTGTTCATAAGGACAATTAGATAAAGTTCCCGCATGCATTGTGCATTGCGTATTCGCAATTTTGATCTGGAAAAATTCGATTATGCGTTTGTTGAAAGGCAAAGCTTTTCCAGCGCCAGCGAACTTTGCGTCTGGCGGCGTTCCTTGTGGCGCAACATCATGAATTTCCGCGGGCGGATGTGAAATGCTGCCCGGAAAAGCCGCCCCTGCGCGATCAGGGAACTGACGGCAAAGCTTGAAACGGCGGTGGCGCTGATGCCGGTTTCAACCGCGGTAATCACCGCCTCGTTTGCCGGCAATGTCAGGGCAATTTTAAGTTTTTGCGGATCAACGCCCGACTGGCGCAGGGCATTTTCAAATTCAGACCTTGTGCCGGAACCGGCTTCGCGGAGCACCCAACTGCTTTGGGTTGTAAGGTCCTGCGCGCTTAGCGGCCTTCCATCGGCCCATGGATGCTTGGGCCCGACCACGATCACCAGGGCGTCTTCGGCGACTTCGCGCATGGCAAGGACGGGTTCATTTACGTCGCCTTCGATAAAGCCGATATCGGCGGCACCACCACGGACGGCATCGGCCACGGTCTTGGTATTGCCAATCGTAAGATTGATGGCAATACCGGGATACTGATCATGAAACTGCATCAAGAAGGGTGGCAGCCAATAACTGGCGATTGTCTGACTGGCATAGACGTTAAGTTCACCACGCAGCAATCCGCCAAGTTCGGCCAGTGTCAGTTCAGCGGCGCGTGCGCGTGCCAGGGTCGCCTTGGCCTCGTTTAAAAACAGCCGCCCGGTTTCGCTAAGCTCGATCCGTCGTCCGACCCGATGGAACAATGCAACGCCATAAAACCCTTCGAGGTTCTTGATCGCCGAACTGACCGCGGAGGGGGTCAGGCCGATTGCATCGGCGGCCTTTGTCAGATGTTCGCGTTCGGCCACGGCAACAAAGATGGCGAGTTGCTCAAGCGTCATCATGGCGTCTATCCATATTTCATTCGAAAATATCGAATGAAATATCCATTTTTATTCGATGGATGTAAATGATTGATCGTGTGATTTTCTGCCTGTCACATTTCACAGGCAAATCATGTTTTTTAAAGCGCACCTGAAATCTCTTTTGCCCGGTCTGTTCCTGACCACGGCGATTGCGTTGATCGCGAAGCTGGTCGAGCAGGCGGAGCGTAGCCTTCTAGGGCATGGCTGGATCGAAAGTCTGGTTTTTGCGATCCTTCTGGGGGTAGTGGTGCGATCCGTGTTCGGCCTTGCCAAGCCGTTTCATGACGGTGTGCGGTTTTGTGGCAAGACGGTGCTTGAAATTGCGATTGTTTTACTGGGTGCGTCAATCAGTGCGCAGGCCTTGGGGCAGGCGGGTTTTGGCCTGATTGCGGCCATCGTTCTGGTGGTTTGTGCCAGCCTGTTTTTAAGCTTCCATATCGGGCGGGCGCTTGGCCTTTCGAAGCATTTATCGATGCTGGTGGCGTGCGGCAATTCGATCTGCGGCAATTCGGCGATTGCCGCCACCGCCCCGGTGATTTCGGCAAAATCCGATGATGTTGCGGCATCCATCGCCTTTACCGCTGTTCTGGGGGTTCTGTTTGTTTTTGCCCTGCCGCTGGTGCATGTCGGGCTGGGCCTGAGTGCCGCGCAATATGGCATTTTTTCCGGGCTGACGGTTTATGCCGTCCCGCAGGTTCTGGCCGCGACCGCCCCGGCGGGTGTGTTGGCCGTGCAGGTCGGAACACTCGTCAAGCTGATCCGGGTTCTGATGCTTGGCCCGGTGATCTTTACGCTTGCCCTGATGGGCGGGCGCAAACGCGAGGTTCGCCTGCCTCTGACCCAGATGGTGCCGTGGTTCATTGTCGGGTTTGTGGCTATGATGGCGGCCCGTTCGTTTGGTCTGATCCCCGAAATCGTGCTGGAACCGATGCGCACGATATCATCCTTCCTGACCATCCTTGCCATGGCGGCATTGGGGTTAAGTGTCGATATCCGAAGCGTCATGCATGTCGGAGGGCGGGTGATTGCCGCGGCCCTTCTATCGCTTCTGGTGCTGTGCGCGCTGGGACTTCTGGTTCTGGTGATTTTGGCCTGATCCTGAACAGAAAAGCCGACGCCAGTTTACCCGGCGTCGGCTTTTTTTATATCTTCAGGTAACGGTTATCTTTAACGGGTTACTGCATGTAGGTGTCGCTGTCATTCATGACGACAATCGACGATGCAACAAGCTCCCGGTCGGTAAACAGGCCGGCTGCATCCATCTCCCCGGCGACCGAAACCCGATCCCCGGTTTTGATTTTCTGATAGGCCTGTCCATCGGCGCTGTTTTCCGGCACATCACTGGTATCGACAGTGATTGATGTGTTGCCGGTATTCAGGGCAATTTCATCTTCGCGGATTTCCGTGACCTCGCCGGTGAATGTCACCCATTCGTCGCCTGTTGCGAGGCCGCTATTGTTCACAAAGCCGGTGCGATCCTCGCCATTGGTGTAATAGGCGCCGCGTTCCGGGAGGAAGATCGACGTCGCGACAACCATCTTGTCGGTGAAGAACCCTTCGGAAACTTCACCATTAACGCGGACCTTGTCGCCAGCTTTGATGAAGCCTTGGTCGAACCAGGTGTAATCGGTCATATCGACGGCAATTTCGCCATTGCCGTAGTTCATTGTGAACTGGTTATCGGTAATTTCTTTTACCGTCCCCGAAAGATGCACCGATTCCGCTTCGTTAAGGCTCGCAGGATTTTTCTGCGTCGACTGCTGCGTCGTTTCGGGAAGTTGCGGATTTTCTTTCTGCTGCCCTGCTGCCATCGCGGGGGCTGTCCCCATGGCAATAGCGGAAAGGGCGGTCAGTGTAATCATTGAGCGTCGCATAATGTGATGCTCCTTTTGTGTTGGAATTCAGTTCCGGGCGCTTTGCGTCCCGGGGTCGCTTTCCAATTGCAGAACACATGCAGTAGGGACGTTGTTCCAGATTTTTTCGCAATAATTTTAATGGCTTCGATAGGGATAAAAAAAGCCCGTCGCCTGTTCGGGGGGATGGCGACGGGCAAGGGGAAGATGCGTCCGGCATCTTCAGACATTGCGGAGCAGACTCTTTGGGAGGCAGGGATCGCGCAATGTCACGGGTAGATCTGCGTTGGTAATCTTCTTTACGTTCTTGCTTCTGTTTTAGATTGCCCGTTTCCTTGTTTGGCGTGTTTCAGTGCATTCCATTCGTCATCGGTGAAGATGCGTGATCGGGTCAGAAAGCGTTTGCCTTCGGGTCCCTCAAGCGAAAACATCCCGCCGCGTCCATCCACGACGTCAATGATCAGCTGTGTGTGACGCCAATATTCGAATTGCGCGCGTCCGATGTAAAACGGGCTGCCCTCAATCTCGCCCAGCAACACGTCCTGATCGCCGGTTTTGAATTCCCCATTCGGAAAGCACATCGGTGCACTGCCGTCGCAGCATCCGCCCGACTGATGAAACATCAGCGGCCCGTGAATGTCCTTGAGCTTCCGGATCAGGGCTATGGCCGCATCGGTGGCTGTGACCCGTGCCGGAATTTGGTCTGTTGTCATGACAACCTCCTCTGTATCGGGAAGGGCCGGGGACGAACAGGACCCCGGCCAGAACATTCCGATCAGAAGAAGCCCATCGGTTTCGGATCATAGGAAACCAGCAGGTTCTTGGTCTGCTGATAATGGTTTAGCATCATCTTGTGGTTTTCACGTCCGATGCCCGATTGCTTGTAGCCGCCAAAGGCCGCATGTGCTGGATAGAGGTGATAGCAATTGGTCCAGACGCGACCGGCCTTGATATTGCGGCCAAACCGGTAGGCGCGTGTGCCATCACGGGTCCAGACCCCGGCACCAAGACCGTAAAGCGTGTCATTGGCGATTTTAAGCGCCTCGGCCTCGTCCTTGAAGGTCGTGGCGGAAACCACCGGGCCAAAGATTTCCTCCTGGAAAATCCGCATCCGGTTATGGCCCTTGAAGATGGTTGGCTGGATATAGAACCCGGTCGAAAGATCACCACCCAGTTCCGCCTTGCCACCGCCGCAAAGGACTTCGGCACCCTCCTGCTTGCCGATATCAAGATAGGACAGGATTTTTTCCATCTGTTCGGTCGATGCCTGCGCGCCGATCATGGTTTCACTATCCAGCGGGTTGCCCTGCTTGATGTGGGCCACGCGTGAAAGCACGCTATCCATGAACTTGTCATAGATATTTTCCTGAATAAGTGCGCGCGACGGGCAGGTGCAGACCTCGCCCTGGTTGAGCGCGAACATGGTCAGGCCTTCGGCGGCTTTCTGACGGAAATCGTCATCCTGTGCCATCACGTCATCAAAGAAGATGTTCGGCGATTTGCCACCCAGTTCCAGCGTGACCGGAATGATGTTTTCACTGGCATATTGCATGATCAGGCGGCCGGTGGTGGTTTCACCGGTAAAGGCGACCTTGGCGACCCGGTTGCTTTGCGCCAATGGTTTGCCTGCTTCGACCCCGAAGCCCTGCACAACGTTCAGCACGCCAGCCGGAAGAAGATTACCAACCAGTTCCAGCAGCACGCAAATTGATGCCGGGGTCTGTTCGGCCGGTTTCAGGACAACGCAGTTGCCAGCCGCCAGTGCCGGGGCGAGTTTCCAGACGGCCATCAGGATCGGGAAGTTCCATGGGATGATCTGCCCGACAACGCCAAGCGGTTCGTGGAAATGATAGGCGACCGTATTGTCGTCAATCTCGCCAAGGGATCCTTCCTGAGCGCGGATCGCACCGGCAAAATACCGGAAATGGTCAATCGCCAGCGGAATGTCGGCGGCCAGCGTTTCACGCACCGCCTTGCCGTTATCCCATGTCTCGGCAACCGCCAGCATTTCAAGGTTCTGTTCCATGCGGTCGGCGATTTTATTGAGGATATTGGCGCGTTCGGTGACCGATGTTTTGCCCCATGCTTCTGCTGCAGCGTGGGCGGCATCAAGTGCCTTTTCGATATCTTCCGAACTGGATCGTGCGATTTCGCAGAACGGCTTGCCATTCACCGGCGAGACATTTTCGAAATACTGGCCCTTGGCCGGGGCGGTCCATTCGCCACCGATATAGTTGTCGTAACGGGATTTGAATGCAACGACGCTACCCGCGTCGCCCGGATTCTTGTAAATCATCTTGGATCCTCCATGATCGGAAGGCGGCTTTGCCACCTGTTTTTGGTTTTGGCCCTGACATTTCCGCAAAGCCCGTGCCAGTTCGTAAAATCCCGTGCCAGATGATCGAATGATCCGTTTTTTCGTCTTTTAACAATCGGTTGGAGGAGGGCGGTGATCAGGAGCGATTGTGTCATTCCGTTCCCGATGGTGGCACAGGTGATACAAACTGTCCCATATTCGTGACACACCCGATTATGCCGCGGATTTGCAGTGAAACCTTTTGGCGTTTCGGGGCTTTGGTGTGTTACGATCCTGCCTGTGATCGGACGCGGACAAATCCGCAAGCCGGGCGATGCCAGAACGCATTCCCGATAAAACACCGGCACAAGGGAGATAACGTCTTATGTCTGGAAACCATCATGGTGGACGGATCGAAGCTGCGTTGCAGTTAAGTGGCGTCGCCCAAAATCGCGCCGTTCTTGAAAGCTGGCAACGTTGCGAACAGCGCTTTGGCCTTGCCCATGACACGCAGCGCCGCCCGGAAGTCATGCCCGAAAGCCAAACCCGCCAGCGTCGTGACCGCAGCGGGCGGCTTTATCATCATGCCCATGATCTGGTGCGCACCCTTTATCGCAAGATTGATGCATCGGGCTATGCGGTTTTCCTGACCGATAATGACGGTGTGATCCTTGACAGTGTAGCGGCCCACACGCTGCTGCCGTCGTTTCGCACCAACGGCCTTTTGCCCGGTGCCGTCTGGAGCGAGGAACGCGAGGGAACCAATGGTATTGGCACCTGTATCGTCGAAGGTCGTCCGATCACCATCCACAAGGACGAACATTTTCTGGCGCAACATGCGGTGCTGACCTGTACGGCGGCACCGGTGTTTGACCCTGAAGGGCAGGTTTGTTCGGTCCTTGATGTTTCTGCCGTGCGCGACGACATCAAACGTACGGATTGTTTGCGGGTCCGAAGCCTGATTGCCGATTATGCCGATGCGCTTGAACGTATCCTGTTCTTTGATGAATGTGCGTCTGATCTGATCCTGCATCTTCATCCCGATGCCCAGCATGTCGGATCGACCCGTGACGCCCTGATTTCGATTGGCCCGGATGGCAATATCCGCGGGGCGACCTCAACCGCGCGCCGTTTGCTGGCAGCGGCGGACAATGCGCGCGATGTGCAATCGATGTTCGGTTTTGATCTTGATGGTCTGATCACGACCCTTGGTGTGGGTGAGGATTCTTCGATCTCGGGATCGGCCAAGGCCCTGCCGGTTAATGGTGGGGGGCTTCTGTTCGGGCGGGTGACCTTGCCCGAAAAGCAGCGTCGCAAATTCATTTCGATGCGGCCCGCACCAGTATCGCGTTCGTCCGTACGTTTGGCGGCGAACGAAACCGGTGACATCCCTGATCAGGACCCGGCAATCCGTCGTCTTTACAAGGTCGGCAGCAAGCTTCTGACCAACCGCATCAATATTTTGATGTCGGGTGAAACCGGTAGCGGCAAGGAACATATGGCGCGTGCCATCCATGCGGCGTCTGTTGGTGCGCGCAAACCCTTTGTCGCGATCAATTGCGCGGCCCTTCCCGAAAGCCTGATCGAAAGCGAATTGTTTGGTCATGCCGGTGGTGCCTTTACCGGGGCGGCGCGTGATGGTTTTGGCGGGCGGATCAAACAGGCAGATGGCGGGACGCTGTTTCTGGATGAAATCGGCGATATGCCGTTATCGGCACAGGGACGGCTTTTGCGCGTGCTTGAGCAGCGCACGGTTGAGCCGCTTGGCAGTACCAAGTCCGTGCCGGTCAATTTCCGTCTGATTTGTGCCAGCAATGTCGATCTGACCCGTGCGGTGGCGGATGGCAAATTCCGCGAAGATCTGCTTTACCGGATCAAAGGGGCGCGGCTTTCCCTGCCAGCGCTTCGCGAACGGTCCGATCTGCCCGATCTCATCGCTCGGCTTCTTCGCGGTATTTCTGGCGATATGGCGGGGGATGTTCGTTGTTCGAACGATGTTCTTGAATTGCTGTCACGCCATGACTGGCCGGGCAATATCCGCGAACTGGTCAATGTCCTGCAATATGCCTGCGTCTTTGCCGAGGGTGGTTTGATCCTGAGGTCGCACCTGCCCGATGATTTCCACGAAACCGTCACGCGCGACCCGGCCCCTGCCGGATCGATCCTGAAGCGGGCTGAAGCCGATGCATTGCGTCAGGTGCTTGATGATCACCGCTGGCATATCAGCAAAACCGCCAAGGCGCTTGGCATCAGCCGCAATACGCTTTATCGCAAGATGGATCGGTTCGATATAAGGCGTGAAGCCTAGCCCTTAAGCACGCCGTCAAGCGGCGAGGGCGCGGTCAGGCTTTCGAGCGGATAGCCCGAAAATGTTTTGGTGCGTTCCATCACCACATGGCCACGGAAATGTTCGATCCCGATTTTGGCGGCCAGAAGTTTTTCTTTCAGCTGATTGAAATGCGCGATATCGCGGCAGATCATATCCATCGTGTAATCGAACGGACCGGCGATTTTGTAGCATGATATGACTTCGGGCACATCGGTGATCGCGGCTTCGAACCGTTTGAAATCATCGACTAGATGATTGCCCAACGTGATTTCTGCCATGATGTGCAGGTTGGCGCCGATTTTATCAAGGTCGATTTCCGCCAGATACTGCGTGATCAGCCCGGCTTCTTCAAGCTTGCGCACCCGCTCCAGACAGGGTGATGGTGACAGATTGACCTCTTCTGAAAGATCAAGGTTCGAAATCCGGCCATTGGTTTGCAAAACCTGCAGGATTTTGATGAACAGTCGATCCAGTTTCAGCATGGTCATTCCAGCTTGATGGGCAATGCTGCCTGTTTATCACCGCTTGCCATTGCATGCGACCAAAATCCCCGAAACAAACTGCAAATCCGTGTCGGCAAGCCCATGATTTTGATTGTCGAACGCGTGCGGATCGTTTTTAAGTAGGGGCAAATAATAAAGGGATATTTTCATGTGCGGCATCACCGGTCTGTGGCTCGGTCGCAATAGCGACGGCGATAAATTGCGCGACACCATTGCGCGCATGACCGATGCATTGCTTCATCGCGGGCCCGATGGCGGCGATGTCTGGTGCGATAGCGATGCCGGACTGGCACTGGGGCAGCGTCGCCTTGCCATCATTGATCTTTCCGATGCTGGAAAACAGCCAATGCATTCGGCCGATGGCCGTTATGTCATGGTCTATAATGGCGAGGTCTATAACGCCGAAGACCTGCGTGCCAAACTGGCCGGTGAAAATATCGCATGGCGTGGCCATTCCGACAGTGAAGTGATCCTTGAATGCATGGCGCGCTGGGGCGTGCGCGATACGGTCAAACGCCTGATTGGCATGTTCGCCATCGCCCTTTGGGATAAAAAGACCGGCAAGTTGACGCTGGTGCGTGACCGTTTGGGGATCAAGCCGCTTTACTGGTCGCGTTTTGACGGCAATATCGCTTTTGCGTCAGAGCTTAAGGGCCTGATTGGCGGAAATGTCATTTCGCGCGAAGTCAATCGGACGGCCCTTGATGCCTATTTGCGGTTTGGCTATGTGCCATCAGGGCATTCGATCTATGCCCATGCCAAAATGTTGCAGCCGGGACACATCCTTGAAATTGCGGATGAAGGACATGCGTCGGAATTTGCGTATTGGTCGGTCGAAGATGCGGTTCTAAGCGGTCAGAACCATCATTGGAGTGGTGATGATCAAAGTGCGATTGACGCGCTTGAAGATTTGCTGCGCGATGCCGTTGAACGGCGCATGATTGCCGATGTGCCCTTGGGGGCGTTTCTTTCGGGCGGTATCGATTCCTCGACAATCGTTGCCCTAATGCAGTCGATTTCAGACCGGCCGGTCAAAACATATTCCATCGGTTTCGATCATGATGCCTATAACGAGGCGGCTTTTGCCGGTGAAGTCGCCAAGCATCTTGGTACCGACCATACCGAACTTTACGTCACTGCGCAGGATGCGCTTGATCTGGTGCCGCGCCTTTCGGAAATCTATGACGAGCCTTTCTTTGACAGTTCATCCATCCCGACCAGCCTGATTTCGACCCTGACCCGCAAGGAAGTTACGGTTGCCCTTTCGGGGGATGGCGGGGATGAAACCTTTGGTGGTTATAATCGGTATCTGTGGGCGCGCCAGATCAGCAACGTCGCCAAAAATATTCCATTTGGGTCGTCGCAGGTGTCCAAGGGGCTTACGGCGCTGTCGCCCGGACAATGGGATGCCCTGATCGGTCTTTTGCCCGGCAAGCGCGGGACGGCGGCATTGGGTGACAAGATTCACAAAGTCGCACCACTTCTGTCGATCCGCGATGATCTGGATCGTTATCAGGCGTTGCTGTCGCTTTGGAACCCTGATGTCTTGATGGCGGATGGGCCGGGTAAAGCTCATAAGAAATTCCGCATTCCGGGCGAAAAGTTCTGCCGTAACCGCAATCTTGATTATGTGTCCTCGATGCAGGTCATGGATACGATGATGTATATGGTGGATGATGTTCTGACCAAGGTCGACCGGGCATCAATGGCAAGCTCGCTTGAAGTTCGTGTGCCGTTGATTGATCACCGTGTGATCGAATTTGGCTGGCGTATGCCGACCCACCTTAAGCTGGACGGGGCGGTCGGTAAGGTTGCCCTTCGCAAAATCCTTTACAAATATGTTCCGCGCGAACTGATCGACCGTCCCAAAACCGGTTTTCGCGTTCCACTGGCCGAATGGTTGCGCGGGCCGCTTAAGGAATGGGTGGGGGACCTTCTGGCACGCGATGCGCTATATTCTGATCTTGGCCTGAACCGTGCGGAAATCGACAAGCGCTTTGTCGAACATCTCTCTGGTCGTAAAAATTGGGGTGATCAGCTTTGGGCGATTGCCATGCTGTCTGACTGGCAGCGTCGCTGGCTTTCCTGATTCCGTCTTCATATTCCGGCTTTTGAAGCATCCCAACACCCCGTCCTCTGGCGGGGTGTTTTCGTATGTGCCGCAAATAAATCTGTTCATATTTTTCAAAATCGAAATTTTTGCGTAAATTCTCCCGATGTTTAAGAGGAGTAACTGTGATGTCAGGTATTACGTGACTACAAATTGTCACAATTCAGCGCTTGAAAATTTTCGAAAATGAAATATTTTATGGTCAATATCGAAACTAAAACGCGGAATTCATGCCATGCAGAACCATTCGGAATATGACCTGATCATCGTCGGAGGCGGAATCAACGGGGCGGGGATCGCCCGTGATGCGGCCGGTCGCGGGCTGAAGGTCCTGCTGTGCGAAATGAACGATTTGGCAAGTGCCACGTCTTCGGCCAGTACCAAGCTGATCCATGGCGGCCTGCGTTATCTTGAACATTATGAATTCCGTCTGGTTCGCGAGGCGCTGAGCGAACGCGAAGTCCTTTTGGGCAATGCGCCGCATATCATCTGGCCGCTGCGGTTTGTTCTGCCCCATGTTCCCGGCCTGCGCCCGGCATGGATGATCCGCCTTGGCCTGTTTTTGTATGATCATCTTGGTGGTCGTAAAAAACTGCCGGGAAGCGAAGGTATTTCACTGCGCAAGCATGTTGCGGGGCAGCCGCTCAAGGCCGGGATGGAAAAGGCATTTGTCTATTCCGATTGCTGGGTCGATGATGCGCGGCTTGTGGTCCTGAACGCCATGGATGCCCGCGAATGCGGTGCCGAAATCCTGACACGTACCCGATGTGTCGGTGCAACCCAGCAGGATGGCAAATGGCAGGTGATCCTGCATGATCGCGATAGCGGTGCCGAGCGCATTGTTGGTGGCAAGATGCTGATCAATGCCGCCGGGCCGTGGTGTGCTTCGCTGATCGATCCTGAAAACGGTGTGGTCAAGGCCGAAACCAAGGCGAACATCCGTCTGGTCAAGGGGAGCCATATCGTGGTTCCGAAACTGTTCGATCATGATCATTGCTACATTTTCCAGAACCCGGATGGTCGCATCGTTTTCGCCATTCCTTATCAGGATGATTTTACCCTGATCGGTACCACCGATGTCGATTTTACCGGCGACCCGGCCAAGGTTGAAATCAGTGCTGACGAAGTTGATTACCTATGCAAGCTGGCTGGTGATTATTTCGAAACGCCGATTTCACCGATGGATGTTGTCTGGTCCTATTCCGGTGTGCGCCCGCTGTATGCGGGAGACGGCGAAGTTACCAACGCCTCGAAAGTCTCGCGCGATTATACGCTGAAACTTGAACCCGGGCGGGGCAAAGCCCCGGCGCTGCATGTGTTCGGCGGTAAAATCACCACCTATCGCAAACTGGCCGAACATGCCTTGAAACTGATTTCAAAACAGCTTGGCGTGGCCGATCGTCCCTGGACTTCGGGCGAGGTTCTGCCCGGTGGTGATTTGCCCGATAGATCCTTTGAAAAGGCCCTGCAATCCTATGGTATCCGTTATGACTGGTTGCCAGCCGCAACCCTGAAACGATTGGTTCGCGCCTATGGCAGCCGGATCGAAAAGCTGCTTGATGGTTGCAACAGCATCGCTGACCTTGGCGTTTGTTATGGTCATGATTTGTATGAAGCGGAAGTCCGTTACCTGATTGATCAGGAATGGGTGCGTGGCGTCGAAGACCTTGTCTGGCGTCGTTCGAAACTTGGTTTGCGCCTGACAGAAGATCAGGTTGCCGTGCTGCGCAAACGTCTGGCATCGGTAAAGTCGGATCGGATTGCGGCCCAGTAATCTGCAGGAATTATCGTTCCGCGATTTCACTGCGTAACTGCGCCAGTAAATCGCGGATTCCTGTTTGCGCGATGGGGTAATGTCTTGCCGATATGCGCGTCCTTTCGTGCCAGTTCGGGGCGGGCACATCGGGGTAATCCAGTCTGATCTATACGCGGGGTTACTGTGTGCTATGATGGCATATCAATAGTTTATGGCAGGTTCCGTGCCGATGTCATTCCTTCGCTTATCTGCCTTTTTATCCGTTCTGACAGTTCTGCTGGCCGTTCTTCCGATGCACGGCATTCTTGCGGCAGCCAATGATCCCACGGTATCGGAATTGCATCCGGGCTGGATGGCGATTGGTCTTTTGGGCGGGCTTGCCCTTTTCCTGTATGGCATGGATCATCTGGCGACCGCGCTTAAAACGCTGGCCGGGGGACGGTTGCGCGCGATCCTTGCGAAAATGACACGAAACCGGTTTATGGCGGCCCTTTCCGGTGCGGCGATTACCGGACTTGTCCAGTCTTCCAGTGTTACCACCGTTCTGGTGGTCGGTTTTGTATCGGCCGGGTTGATGGGGTTCGGGCAATCGATTGCGGTGATCATGGGGGCGAATGTCGGCAGTACGCTGACCGCACAGATTATTGCCTTTCGGATTGATGCAATCGCACCGCTGATGATTGCGGTCGGTTTTGGCGTCATGAGCTTCGTTCCCCATCGTGGCTGGTCGCTTGCCGGGCGGGCGTTGCTGGGAACGGGGCTTTTGTTCTTTGGCATGGGCATGATGAGCGATGCGATGGAACCGCTTCGCACCTATGAGCCCTTCATTGATCTGATGGCGCAAATGACCAATCCGCTGATCGGGATCATGATTGCGGCACTTTTTACCGCACTGGTGCAATCAAGCGCGGCGACGACCGGGATTGTCATTGTGCTGGCCGGGCAGGGACTGGTGCCGCTGGAAGGCGGGATTGCGCTGATTTTCGGGGCCAATATCGGTACCTGTGTCACAGCGCTTCTGGTGACAATCGGCAAGAACCGCGATGCGATGCGTACCGCCCTTGGGCATGTGTTCTTTAACGTGGTCGGGGTGTTGATCTGGTTGCCGTTTATTCCGCAACTGGCCGATATCGTGCGTGTCATATCGCTGGGTGAAAACGGCGGGCAGGTTGATATTGCGCGTGAAATTGCCAATGCACACAGCATTTTCAATATCGCCAATGTAACGATCATGATCGGTTTCGTGCCATGGATTGCACGGTTGATCGAAAAATGCGTGCCAGTGCGCGATGTGTTTGAACCCCCGCTTGATCCTGCGCCAAAATTTCTGGTCGACGACATCGCCGATACCCCGTCTGCCGCGCTGATGCTGCTTCGGAACGAGGTCATGCATATGGGCGATATCGTGTGCGATGTTGTAAGGCGTGGGCGTGAAACCATGCAAAACCCGACACTTGAGAAACTTGAAAAGATTGCCGAACTTGATGACGGGGTTGATAGCCTGCAGGATGCGATTGCGCGGTTTGCCGGAAAACTGCGCCATTCGGAATTGCTGCCATCGGATCAGAACCGGCTGTTAAACAAGCTTGCGATCAGCAATCATCTGGAGGCTATCGGCGATATCATCAGCGAGGAAATGACCGAGCTGGTTGGCAGATTGTTAGCCGAACGCAATCTGCCATTATTAGATAGCCGTGAAAAAATGTCCGAATTATTCACTTTTTCTGAAGAATGCCTCAAGCAGGCACTGACGGCCTTTGCCAGTGATGATGTCGAAGCCGCCAATCGTGTGTTGGCCCGTAAGGGCGAGTTCATCGAAAAAATGGATGTTACCCTGCGCCGTATCAGCGACGAGATCGGCCCAAGAGATGCCGATATCCGCCGTTACCGCACAGAAGTTGCGCTGGTCGAGCGTATCAACCGCTTATATGAACGTGCACGCCGCATTGCGCGGGCGTCGCTGGCGATTACGCGCGATGATCGAAGCGACAACAGCAACAGCCCGGAACGAACGCCGCACGGGCAGCCGGTGGCACCATAACAACTGTTTCTTTTTCTCAGCGGTCAGCGGGCGGGATATCGATGTCTTTTTGCATGACGGTGACATCAAGTGCGCGATAGCCAAGATGGCGATAGAAATCCTGCATCGCGCTGTTTTCTGATCGCACCATCAACTGCATCCGCCAGACCCCACGGTTTCGCAGCCAGTCCTCGCCGATGGCAACCAGCTTTTTGCCAAGCCCGGTTTTCTGATGGCTCGGCGCGACGGCCAGATAATAAATCCAGCCGCGATGCCCGTCATGGCCGACCATCACGGTGGCGATGATAGCATTGTTGATATCATCCCATACCATCAGGGTCGAATTGCGATCCGAAAGTGCAAAACGCACATCCCATTCCGGCGGATTATAGGGGCGATAAAGCCCGGTTTCCTGCCAAAGTTTTGTGATCGCGGGAATGTCGGTTTCAAGGGCGGTACGTGGGGTGGGCAAAAGGTTGGTGGCGGTCATGACGCAGCTTCTTGGTTTCTAAAAACGCAGAATGATCAGGGATCTGAAGCGCGTCAAACCAAAACTGATGCGAAATGGCGGTATCGGAGATGTTTGAGGCATCAAATCAGAGTGTCGATTGATCGGGGCAGTGAATCCGGGGAAGGAATGGGTATGGCCGGTCGGGAGATCGACAGGTAGGCCCAAAAAAGTGGCGCCCCCGGGGGGAATGTTGGGGGCGCCAGTGTTGTCCGGGCTATCGGTTGGGTGGGGGAAAGAACCCGGACAAAGGGAGTTGGGTCGAAGGAATTCCAGGGAACAGTTCGGACCGCTCGGGCCGGTCGCGGTTAGCTGATCGGACGGCCGGTTACGCGGCTGAGTTCCATTTCGCGCACGATATCGCCAGCTTTGTTGGTGACGGTCGCCATATAGGTGCCGCGTGGTGTTTCCTTGATTTCGCCCAGTGTCAGTTCGCCGCCGCCAAACCGGATCACCATGGCACTGGCAAGAAGGGTCATCTGTTCGGTGGTGAAGCGACGGTCAAAGCGGTCTTCACGGTCGGGTTTGGGCATCATACGGTGCATGTCGCGCATCTCGCCACGATCCGGGCGACCCGATTTGGCATCGAAGGTTACGGTATCGACGACATCGCCATTGGTATTCAGCAGGGTAATTTCGATTTCCTTGCCGTCATCGACCAGTTCGACATCGCCGGTTTTAAGATCGGTGGCGCCACGACGTAGCAGCATTGCATCGACCAGAATACGGGCCTCGTCAATGGTCAGCGGGGTGGTGCGGCGCATACCGTGTTTGCCGTGCATGCCCTTGTGATGGTCGCCGTCATGTTTACCAAATTTCGGACCATCGCCGCGGTCATCGTCACTCATCTGCCAGGGGCGATGATCGCCGCCCGATGCAAGGGCGGTTGCAACCGGGGTTGCGACAATGCTGGTCGCGATCAGAAGGGATGCGATTTTTAGTTTGCTGTTACGGTTCATAGGGGCCTCTTTTCGTTGGGGGACGTTTTGTTTGGCTGAGGCCTTTATGACGCTGATTTGTCGCGAAATGATCCCGGTAAACTGGGGAAATGGTCGCAATGTCTACCAAAACGGGTTTTTGCGACAATCTGATACAAATTGCTGTTTTTGATGGGGCATTCGGCGCGATAAGCTGAGATCAGAGATTATCGAAAACACAGGCACAGCTTAATGAGTGATCCGGCCCATATTCTTGTCGTTGATGACCACCGCGATATTCGCGATCTGCTGGGGCGTTATTTGCGCCAGCACGAATATCGCGTGACGCTGGCGTCCGACGGGCGTGAACTGCGCAAGCTGATGGGCGAAAATGTTTTGCCCGATCTGATCGTTCTGGATCTGATGATGCCTGGCGAAGACGGGTTGAGCCTCTGCCGGTGGCTGCGCGAGAATTATGATGTGCCGGTCGTGATGCTGACCGCTCTTGGCGAGGAAACCGACCGTATCATCGGCCTTGAAATGGGGGCTGATGATTATCTGGCAAAGCCGTTCAACCCGCGTGAATTGCTTGCACGGATCAAGGCGGTTCTTCGGCGGGCGCAAAGTTTGCCAAGCGGGCGGCGCGGCCAGAAGGCCGGGGGTGAAATCAGTTTTGATCGCTGGATACTGGATCGTACGCGGCATGAATTGCGTGACGAGAACGATGTTGTGGTGCCGCTTAGTGCCGGTGAGTTTGCCCTGCTATGCGCCTTTGTCGATCACCACAATATGGTGCTTAACCGCGACCAGTTGCTGGATCTGACCAAGGGGCGTGAGGCCATTCCGTTTGACCGCAGCATCGATAACCAGGTCAGCCGCCTGCGCAAGAAGATCGAACCAGACCCGAAAAACCCGACCCTGATCAAAACCGTCTGGGGCGGAGGATATATGTTTACCTGCGATGTGGTGAAGAAATGAAGCGGCGCAGTTTCATTTCCCGTTTGTGGCCGCAGACACTGGTTGGGCAACTGGTTTTGCTGATCCTTGGTGCCGTGGTCCTTACCCATGTTGTGCTGGGACTGCTTTTGGCGGAAGAGCGTCGCGACGCATTGCTGAGCGAACGGCGCGGCGGGGCATTGGCGCGGGTGGCAGCGATTTCGCGCATTCTGGCGGCAACGCCATCGGAGAACTGGCGCGATGTCTTGAAAGTCGGCCAGTCGCCGCAAAGCATCATGCGTCTGGTTGATAATCCCGATAACAGTCTGCCGATGTCAGATATCAGTTATACGTTGAGCGAGCGGCTTAATCAGGCGCTTGACGGGCCGGCGGTGCCGGCGCGTGTTCATATCCTGTCGGAGGATGACTGTCACGCGGTCGAGGAGCGCGAGAAAAAGAACCGCAAGAAACATCATGATGACGACGATGGTGGCAAGGAAAGGGATCGCGGCAAGGATTGGCGCAAGGAAAATGGATATTATCGCCAAGGTCATGTCGGGCCGCGCTTCTTTGATCATCTGGATTGTGTCGCCGCACCGTTAATGCAGATCAGCGTTCCGATTTTCCCGGTGGGGGTGACGGCAGATGGTGGTGCAGACGGTGCAGGGACGGCAGCATTGGTATCCGGCGCGGCGCAACCTGTTGTCTGGCTGGAGGCGCGAATTAACGGAGTGGTCCCGCCGCCGCGCGTAGTATTGCAAAATATCTTGCGGATTACGATTTCCGCGATCCTGATCGGATTTATCGCGTTCTTCCTGGCGCGCCGCATGACGCGATCCTGGGCGGTTCTGGCGCAGGCAGCTGATCGGGTAGGGCGCGGCGATTATCCCGAACCGGTTCCGGAAAACGGCCCGATTGAAATCCGCCGTGCGGCAAAGGCATTTAACCGTATGACCGCAAGGCTGAAGCGCTTTGTCGAGGATCGGACCCGGATGCTGGCGGCGATTTCGCACGATTTGCGCACCCCGATCACGTCCCTGCGCCTGCGGGCGGAATTTGTCGAGGATGCCGAAAACCGGTCGCGCATCATCGAAACGCTAAACGAAATGGAACAGATGGTCGAAGCGGCAATGACCTTTGCCCGCGAGGAAACGGCCAACGAAGCGACCCGCAAGATTGATATCGCCGCCCTGATAGAGGCGGCGGTCGAGGATTTGGCTGAAACCGGTCGCCCGATCCGGTTCCTTGGTGATGGCGAGCCGCGGGTTTATCCGTGCCGTCCGCTTTCGATCAAGCGCGCCCTTGGCAATCTGATTTCAAATGCCCTTACATTTGGCGATCAGGTCGAAGTGTTGCTAAAGCCCGCCGATGATGGTGGCATATGGATTGAAGTCAGCGACGACGGGCCGGGTATCCCGTCCGATCAGCGCGATCAGGTGTTCGAGCCGTTCTTCCGGCTTGAATCCTCGCGCAATCGTGAAACAGGCGGTATCGGGCTTGGACTTGCGATTGCCCGCACCGCCATCCGGGCCCATGGCGGCGAAATTTATCTTGAAGATGCGCCGTCTGGTGGGCTTTTGGCCCGGATTTATCTGCCGCCGATTGCCCATTAATCCTTTGTCGCAGGTAACAAGGTTTCGCTGGCTTGCCCCGATTTTGTCAGGAATAATACCGGTCAGAGCAGTTTTTGCGATTTTGCGATTGCGAAATCGCAAGTCTGTCCCATTTATGCGGTGTCATATTAGCGTAAGAATTGGACGGAGCCCGTCATGTCGGAAAACGCGAAACCCACGAACAATGTTACATCTCTGCCGGGGACGAACAGTGCCCTGTCAGGCGGCGGTTTTGTGCGGGCGGTCAATGACTGGCTGATGGAACGTGCGTTGGAAGATACCGATATTGACGCGATTGTTGAAGGCATGGTGTCACGACTTGTCGCGGCGGGTATTCCGATCGAACGCGTCATGGTCGGGTTCAAGACCCTCCATCCGCTGTATGAAGGGGTTTCCTATATCTGGTCAAAGGATCAGGGGCGGGTGGAGCGGTCGCTGCATCTTGATGTGCGCGAAAAGAACCCCGACTGGCTTGAAAGTCCGATGAAGTGGATGTCGGACAACGATGTCACATTCATGCGCAGACATCTGATCGGGCCCGGTGCGATCCTTGATTTCAATGTTTTGCAGACTTTCCGCAAAACCGGCGGGACGGATTATCTGGCGCTGATGACGCCGTTCACTACGGATCGTGACAGCACGCTTGGTACGAACCGTATCTTCATGACCTATATGACGCGACGCCCGAGTGGCTTTACCGACGAGGATCTGGCGATCCTGTCGGCGATCCAGCGCCGTTTTGCCGTGTCGTGCAAGATGCGGATCATGCATGAAGAAACCAAAACCATTCTTCAGACCTATCTGGGGTCGGATGCCGGGCAGCGGGTGCGTGATGGGCAGATCAAACTGGGCGACAGTACGAAGACGCGTGCGGTGATCTGGTTTTCGGACATGCGAAATTCGACATCGGTTGCCGCCAGCGTCGGCGATGACGCATTTCTCGGCGAAATGAACGATTTCTTTGCCGCGACTGCCGGTGCGGTCCTTAAGCATGGCGGACAGGTTTTGCGTTATATCGGGGATGCGACATTGGCGATTTTCCCGATCCGCGAGGATGAACAGGATCTGGAGCAGGCCTGTACGGCGGCGGTTTATGCCGCGGCCGAAGCACAGATCAATATTGATCAATTGAACAGTCAGCGCGAAGAAAGCGGTTTACCCGCCTTTGACTATGGCCTTGGCATGCATGTCGGTGATGTGATTTACGGCAATGTCGGCGTGCCTGATCGTGTCGACTTTACCGTGATCGGGCAGGCGGCCAACGAAGCCGCCCGGATCGAGCAACTGACCAAGCAGCTTAACAAGCGCGTTTTGGTCAGCCATCAGGTAGCAAAATTCATTTCCTGTCCGACAGAGGAAATGGGTGCATTCGAGCTTCAGGGAACAGGTTTGAGCCTGAAACTGTTTGCGCCCGACTTCAAGGAAGCCTGCGAACGCATTCAGTTGATGCAGGCCGGGTGATTTCCTTTGGGCGTAAGCCAAAGCTTACGCCATACTGTCGAAATCCTTGACCACGCTGCTTGAAGCGGTGCCGACGCTGGTAAATGTCTGCTGGGCGTCGGTGACGGCCTGTGTCGCTGCCTTGATGATATCGGCGTAGGGATCGGTCTTTTTTTCCACCAGCATTTTTTGCAGGGCCACACCGGTTGTGGCGGATGCCATCGACATGATGTTGCGCATGTAATCGGTGCTGTCCTGTACGGCATAGGCGGCGGCCTGTGCGACCTTTTGATAGGCAATCCCGTTTGCGCCCGGACCAGCACCGTTCAGTACGGCATGATTTGTCGTGCCGACCGCCTGGACGATTTGCGGATTAAGGGCGGTGCTAAGTGGGGGTGAGCTGGTGCCGCCACCACCCGACGGGGGATTGTTGGTCGAAGACGGGTTGTCGGAAGATTCACCCGATGCCCCAGAGGATCCTGGGCTCGACGCCCCATCCGAAGAGGGGCTTGCTGCCGAACTTCCCGGTGAGCCGTCTGTGGAGGTATCCGTCGAACTGTCCGCACCGGCGGCGGGCGGGGTGCTGCTATCAGCCGTATTAGATGCGTTGGGATCGGTATCATCTGCCATGACGGGCCTCATTGTGTTAACGGGGCATTTTCAGATTCAGGGCGTAAACTTTCCGGGTATTGGGGCGTGGTGCGTATGTTGGCAGCGTCAGGTTTTGCCGCCACCACCCATGCCGCCACCGGTGCTGTCGAGGATCATGCGACACGCGCTGGAAGTTACGGCGTTGCCAATCTGTTGCAGGCCGCCCTGGGTTTGCATGGCGTTCTGCATCGAAAGACTGATGGAATGTGCCATCGTCTGATACACGAGCCCCATTGCCTGTGCCGGAGCTTCGCCCAGAACCTTGACGTTGGTCTGTGTGACCGCGTCCGTAATCTGGGAATTAACCGGGGTGTTGTCTGCCATGTCACGCCCTCACTGAAATGTTCGGATAACACGCACGGCGCGTGACATCCGAATTCTGCCTAACGGCGAGTTGCTGCCAAAATGACCAAAAGGGTCAGAAGTGTATTGCTGTTGTCCGATCGCGACATCTTGGCGGTTGCCTGTGCCCCGGCCATGGTATTGACCGAATAAAGCTGCATGACACCCATGTTGGTGGCAGCCTGCGAGCACATGGAAGCCTGTTGCTGGGCCTGAATGGCATTCTGGAACAGGATCGATGTCGAGTGGGCGGCACTTTGATAGATCATGCCCATGGCGTTCGCCGGGGCCGAGCCGAGAACGCTGACCGATGTCTGGGTCACCGCATCTGTGATCTGACCGTTCACTGGGGTTGGAATAGCCATTTCTTCCTCCGATTTGGCGGTCACGATGACCGTACCCGTTTTGACGCAGATGATTGATCTTTGTGACAAAATTCCCGAACGGGGCGTTCCTTAGCCACCGGCCTGGGCGGTGATCATTGCCACCAGCTTCGAAGTTGCGGTATTGGCGACCTGTTGCATGTTTCCCTGTGTCAGGGTGGCGTTTTCCATGGCCAGACCCGTTGCATGGGAATGCGATTGCAGGGCGATCGATACCGCCTGTGCAGGACTTTCGCCCAGCACCTTGACGTTGGTCTGTGTCACGGCATCGGTGATTTGCGGATTGACGATATCGCTCATGACATCATGCCTTTGCCTTGGATGGGTGCCCGCAGGCAGGATCAGAACCGGCGCGCCGGTTAAAATGTTCCTATTGCTGGGCCTGTCTCTGTTTTTCGTATTCTTCCTGCTGACGTTTGAGTTCCTCGTCGGTCAGCTCGACATGTTTGTCGGGATCTTCCGGTGGTGGTACGGGGGCGGGGGGCGGTGCGCTCTTGAGGGTGGGGGGGCGCTTTGCTG
>NZ_JAGHQQ010000007.1:67907-109546 GCF_017744215.1 Thalassospira sp. A3_1
TTTCTGCCTGTCTCGTGGGCTCGGAGATGTGTATAAGAGACAGCTTGAGGGTGGGGGGGCGCTTTGCTGTCCCGCTGTCATCCCCCCTTAGGACTTTGGGCCCTTGTCTCCGATGGCCAGCGTATTGCGGGCGCATTCCATGGTGGTTGCCAGGCTGGCCACAGCAAGCTGTTGCTGTTCGTTGACCATGTTGGCAAACAGTACGCCCTGCGCCTGTGCCTGCGACAGGTAGGTCTGCATGGTTCCCATGGCCGGCGCGGTGCCAATGACGGTAGTGTTGGTCTGGGTCACGCCGTCGGTGATCTGTTCGTCGACTTCGCGCGGAGAGCTCATCGTTTTGATCCTTATCGGTTAGGACGCGACATCATCTGTTCGATGCTTTTGGTCAGGGTCGCCATGCCGGTCATCGAGAGCTGCCGTTGACCGGAAACCATATTGGCCATCAGAACACCCTGCGCCTGTGACTGGGCCAGCATGGCCTGCAGGGTGGCGTAAGCCGGGCCGATGCCGATGGTGCCAACATTGACCAGACTGACAGCATCACTAATCTGGTGGGATACCTCATCCTGAAGGTTGATCATCGCGTCGGCGATTTTGGTTGCGTCGGGATTGGTGTCGGACGGGTCGGTTTTTGCCGGTGCCATCACGGTCTCCTTGGCTGGCGCGTGGATTACACCGCAATGACGGTGAAGGACGAAATTTGTGACGCAAAAAAAGCCCGGCAAGCTTTTGCATGCCGGGCCGGTTCGGGCGGCGAAACCAATGAAGGATTACGACACTGCGGTGCCGGTGGTTGCCTTCAGGGCGGACAGCAATGCAAGCATGTTGTCCGGAACATCGCTGGTGGCGATTTTCTGCGTTGCGACGGCACCAGCCATGGTGTCGACGGAATAGACCTGAATGACGCCCTGGTTGGTTGCAGCCTGCGACGAGATGCCGACCTGCTGCTGGGTGCTGACGGCATTTTCATAGAGAATGCCGTGGGAATGTGCCAGCGACTGAAACAGCGAGCCCATGGCCATGGCCGGTGCATCGCCCAGTACTTTGACATTGGCCTGGGTCACTGCATCGGTAATCATGCCATTGACCGGGGTATTATCAGCCATAATCTGTCTCCTGGTTGCCTGGAAAAATATGCCGGAAACCGGCCCGTTCCGCGTGGTGCGCGGCGATCAGTCATTTGACGGGGACGATCGGCCTTTGTGACGCCAAACCGCCAAAAACTGCGGGCAAAATTACCGGGAAACGATATTGGGCGGCCGGTCGGAAAACGGGCCGCCCAATCGGGGAGGTCTTCGAGGAAGCGGCTTAGCTTTTGACGGCCTGAAGCGTGGTCAGAAGCGAAAGCATGTTGTCGGGGACATCGCTTTGCGCGATTTTCGAGGTCGCGACGGCATCGGCCATGGTGTCGACCGAATAGATCTGGATGACGCCCTGGTTGGTGGCGGCCTGGGATGCAATACCAAGCTGCTGTTGGGCGCTGACGGCATTTTCATAGAGAATGCCCGTGGAATGTGCCAGAGACTGGAAGATAGAGCCCATGGCCATAGCAGGGGCATCACCGAGCACCTTGACGTTTGCCTGGGTGACGGCATCGGTGATTTGACCGTTTACCGGGGTCGGAATCGCCATTTCAAAACTCCTTCGTATGCTGCTTGCGGTGGAAATCCTGACGGGGTTTCTCCGTCCCGAATTCATCCTATCGACGCTGGCAATTCGGGCTTGTGACGGGACGGATGAATTTTTTTGCCAGCAAAAGGCTTTGATAAGTTTTTTGGAGGCCTGACATTATTTTCAGGCCGGTCTTAAAACGGGCAGAACGGCATTTGCCCTTCTGCCCGGGCTGCGGATCAGGGCGCGGTTACTGAATACCGGCACCGCGCAGATGATCGCGGGCAAGCTGGACGCGTTTACGAACGGCGCAGTTGCTTAGTCCGAGATTGTCCGCGATATCGTCATAGCTGCGGTCTTCGACACATCGCATCAGAAGTGGCTTGCGCAATTTTTCGGGAAGGGCGCGCAAGGCGCGTTCAAGGTGGTCGAACATTTCGGTCGCGAGGAAGGATTCCTCGGGGCTGGGTTCGTTGCGACCGGAAATCGGCGGGAGGGCGGCATCCGCGGTGCCGTGGTTTTCTTCCTTGTATTCCGCCTTGCGTCGGTTCTGGCGGTGCAGATCGATGCAGGCATTATGTACGATCCGGGAAAGCCAGGCGCGGTGATTGCGGATTTCGTCCATGGAATCTTCGAACTTGACCGATGCCTTGAGCATGGCTTCAGACAACGCATCCTGCGCGTCGTCCATATTGCCCGACATCAGTTTCAGACATTGTTTCAGAAGGCTGTCCTGCTGATCCATCCAGAGCGGCCAGAAATTCGGGGCAGCCGGTTCTATGCCGGAGGCGTCTGCGTTTTCGAATGGATCGGATTGCCATGATCTTGCATGGGCGGGGGAAGATTGCGGTGTGCCAAGTGGTTGGCAGGGGGCGGGTTGTTCGAAACCGAGATCGCCCAGCAGCGACATTGCATCCTGCAAGGATCGCTGCATCTGGTTCATCGGGTTTCCGGGGGCAGCCAGACCGTTTAATCCGGCAAATCCATTCATGCCGGGCATGCCGCCAAAGTTGCCGAGACTGCCTGCAATGATATCGGTCGGGCTCGGTCCGTTGGATGATGGCTCCAGCCCTGGTAATCCGGCCAAAGGATTGAAATTTGCCGGATATCCGCGGGGAATGGCGGGGAGCTCTGTGGCGGCCTGCGGTTCCTGCGGGGTAGGATCTGGTTGGGTCGTATTCTCGAAATTGCAACTTTTACGTGAGTTATTGTCAAGGGCGGCCAGGTAGTCCGCAGCCAGTCTGGCGCGTTGCTCGTCTTTGAGATGCGACCAGATGGATGTTACATTGTCTCCTGTCCCTAATGCCCTTTCCAAGGCATCGTCTAGTGATTTGGCGAACGTGATTTCGTTCTCCGATAATTCCGATCGTCCCGGTTCGCTATTTTTTTCGTACTGCACTTCGGACCCCTCCTCAGAAAGATTACAACCAAAGGCTGTTTAGGTCTCTCGCGACTATTATGACGGTGTGCAGTTTGAATTGTGAATAAAAAGAAAAATGCAATTTAAAGTTGTCATATTCTCGAGGCGGAAAACCGCATTATTTTTCTTTCAAGTTATTGTTTTTTATTCGTTTTATCTGCATTCCCGTTGGGGTAGTGTGCCCCTTCTTCTGATGGCGTGTCGGAGAGGTGTTTTGCAACTTCTGGCAAAATGTCGAATCATTCCTTTTCCGGTGGTTGGGGATCCGGGGAGCTTTCGGGCAATGCTGGTTCCGTTTGAGCCGGGGGTGTGGCTGAGGTATCAGGCTTCGCCGAGGTGTCTGCGGCGGTGCCGGTCGGGGCCTGATCATCGGTTTTGATCGGCGACGATGTCGCATCCTCTGGCGCGGCGGAAAGCGAGCTTGCAATTGCCTCTTCGACCTGTTTGGCGAGATGGTTCATGCGCATGTCGATTTCCGCGACGATGATTCGACGCAGTTCATTGGCGATTTCGATCATAACCATCGCGCCGGGATCGGACGGGGGCATGCTGCCTGTTGCGCCGCCTGATTGGGCGGGGCTTTGACCGGATGATGGTGATTGCGCGACTGCAGCCTTGGCATCCTGTGTTGACCTGGAATGGCTGGCCGCGGCAAGCTTCTGATCAAGAATTTGGGTGCGGGCGCGATCAGCGGCATTTGCCATTGCCTTCATGGTAGCCTGATATTCCTGATTGAAGGCCTTTTTCACCGCATCCTTTTTGCTGCTTGCCGTTTCGACGCCGGGAAAGTTCGGGCCGCTTGTCATCAGGAGGCTCCCTTGTCCGGTTTTCCAGTGTTGTTGTCGGTGGTGCCGCTGGTGTCACTGGAACCTGCAGCATCGTCAGCATTCTTGGCACCGTCTGTGTCGTCTGTGGCGTTGGTGGTGTCTGGGGACGCGGCCTTGCTCTTGCCTTTTGCCGGGGGTGTTTTGGCCGGGGATGTTGGCGCCGGATCATCCGTCTTGGCCGGTTTTGCCGTCTGGGTGGTGTTGTTGGTGTCGTCTTCACCCGACGGTGTGGGCAGAACGAAGCCATAGGCGGCGAGCTCGTCATCATCGGGGGCATCGGTGATGCTGATCAGGCTGGTTTGCAGGCTGGAGGTCGCATTGGCGATCATGCTTTCGGCACGGCATTCGGTATCCTGCCCCGGATCAACGCAACCGAGCATCGCGGTCGGGGTTGAGATTTTCTGATCACCGCGCAATTGTGCCGTGACTGAAAAGCCCGACGCAGCCCCGCGCAGGATCAGTGCAACAAGGGTTGCACCCGATTTGCCATCGGTCGGTGCGATGACCTGCATACGAAGCGACAGGCTGGTTTCCGTCGTGAGGGGCACATCGCCCTGCAGGATCGGGCTTGGCAGGGTGCCGGTATATTGCAGTTGGACCGGGATCGACGCCGGGGTGCTGGTGATCGCTGATGTGATGCGCAGGGTGGCGATGTAGGGTTCCTGCGTGCTGTCAGGGCTGCCAAGCTGCTGATCCATGCCAAGGCTTGCCGGGGCGACGGGTTCGGTGCTTTCTTGGATCGGGGTGCCGGTGTCCGTGCTTTCAGCGCCAGCGGCAAGTGTTGCAGCGACCATGTGCCATTCGCTGGACGGTAATCCGCCAATGATGCTGGCACGCGTCAGTGACGGCAGGGTGGCGGGGATATCGAGTGCCAGCCGCGCGGTATTGATATTTTGTGGCCCGACCGACAAAGACCATTGCCGGATGTCGGCCGGAATTTCGGCGGCATCAAGCCGGGCTGTGACAATGGCATCCGTGTCGCTGCCGCTGGGGCCGGGATTGGGTAATTGATCAAGCGTGATCGACCAGTCGGATATGTCGGCATTCTGTGTATTGCCGGAAAGTTCGGGCAAAAGCGGACGATACAGATCCCCATAAGTTACAATGCCTTCAAGCCGCGTTGTGCGGCCGTCTTCGCGGATCAGATCGACGCGATAGGATTGCGGGCCGGAGGTGCTCGACATGCCGCGGGTCGGGGAGGCAGGTGAGACAGTCGTATCTTCGGGGGCCACAAAACCACGTGGTAATTCTTCATTCGCCAGATCATTGATGCTGCCATCTGTGTCCGTTGGAGCTTCGTCCGTTGGTGTGGCAGTTGATGTGTTCGGTGCCGTGTTTTCTGTCGCGGGGGGCGTCGTAGGCGCAGATGCCGGTGAAGCCGACCCCACAGTCGTGGTCAGGTTGCCATATTCGTCATAGCCATAGGATGAGAGAGGCGGGACTGCCTGCATCGGCTGCCCCAAGGCCTGTTCAATTTTCTGCATGGCGTACTCAATCAGGTTCTGCCCCGCCAATGGCGTATGGCCTGACAGCCCGTCAAGTGGACCGGGATTGTCGCCGCCAGCCGCAATGTTGGATGGATCAGGGGTTGGGGATGCCGGAGACGGGCGGGGAATAACGGCATCAAGCCCCCATTCCTTTGCCGTGTCGAAAGCCAGCACATGCGCCCACGGCCAGTTATCGACGGCGGGGCTTTTTGGGGGGGTACTATTGCCGGTATCGGTGCTGGTGGTGCCATTTGCAGTGCTGTTGGGCTGTTGGTCTTTGTCGGTCATGCTGACAATCCCCTGGTTGCACTTGCGAAACGCTGCGGAAGGTGCATGCCTGCGCCGAACCGGATTTCACAAGGATTGCGACGGTTCACATGCCAGAAGGACGGGGAGCACCGGAGGTTGTGACAAAAAACGTCAAATCGCGTGCAGGGAAAGACAACAAAAAACCCCGCAGGGCTGTTCGCCCGACGGGGTTATAGTGGTGCTGATGATAGGATTTGAACCTACGACCTACGCATTACGAATGCGCCGCTCTACCAGCTGAGCTACATCAGCACGATTCATTTTGTGGCGCGGAAAATACGGATAATCCCCCCGGTTGGCAAGTGCTTTATTGTTCTTTTTATCATCCATCCCCAACTGTATCCGGAAGATTGTGCAGGGTGTCAGGAAGATCGACCAAAACCGTAAATATCACATTGACCGTAATGTAGTTCCCCGGCATAGATAACGCGTCGCGCTGCTTCATGCCGTAACGTCAATCAAGGGAAGTCACATGTGCCGCTGGCTAAGCTATATCGGAGATCCGGTTTATCTAGAAAAACTGGTGTTCGAGCCACGCCATTCCCTTGTTGAGCAAAGCCTGCATGCCGAACAGGCCAAGACGCCGACCAATGGCGATGGGTTTGGCATCGGCTGGTATGACGAACGCAAAACCCCCGGCCTTTATCGTGAAATCCTGCCAGCCTGGAACGATCCGAACCTCCGGTCGCTTGCGCATCATATCCGATCGGGCATGTTTTTCGCCCATGTCCGGGCATCGACGGGAACTGAAACCAGCCGCACGAACTGCCACCCGTTTGCGCATGAAAATTACCTTTTCATGCATAACGGCCAGATCGGCGATTATCCGATGGTGCGGCGTGTGCTCGAAGCGATGATTGATGACGAATTTTACGCAACCCGCCATGGAACGACCGATAGCGAGCTTATTTTCTGTCTGATGCTGACATTCGGTTTGCGCACTGATCCGCATCGCGCGATCCGCAAAACCATTGAGGTTGTCGAACGTGAAATGAAAGACCGCGGGGCAACCGCCCCCTTCCGCTTTACCGCTTGCCTGTCAAATGGTGAAAGCGTTTGTGCCATCCGTCATGCCAGCGATGACAAGCCGCCATCGCTTTACTGGCGCAAGCGCGGGGATCATGTGATTGTCGTGTCCGAGCCGCTTGATACCGAAAGTGATAGCTGGATCGCGGTGGCACCGAACCATACCCTGCATGTTTGCCGCGATCTGAATGTCTGCGAAGAGCCGACATTGTCGGCGACGGGGTGTTTGGGCGCTGCGTAACCCTAGTTCGCGACGATCACCTGTGATCGACCTCGAACCAGTTGCTGTTGCAAGATATCGCCCGGGGCAGTGTTGAGCAGCACGGTTTTGAAATCCGATGCATGGCCATCCCGGCAAAGGGCCTTGCGACCGACTTTTTTTTCATCGACCAGAAGGATCGGGTGATCGCAGCAGGCGACAAGGGCGCGCCGCGCGCGGACTTCGTCCATGTTGAAGTCCATAAGGTCGCCGGTTTCCGACATTCCCCCGACACTGACAATCCCGAAATCTGCGCGGTAAGAGCCAAAGAATTCCGCGCTGTCGGCCCCGATAATATCAAGATCGCGGGTGCGAATGGTCCCGCCTGCCAGGCGCAGCGTGACGTTGGGTGCGTTCTGCAATGTCAGCACGACATGGATATTATTGGTCAGCACCGTCAGATTGCGGTGTGAAGCCAGGCTTTGGGCCGCCAGTTCGGCGGTGGTGCCGGTGCCAATGGCGATTGTGCATCCCTCGGGGATGATGTCGGCGATTTTTGTGGCAAGGGCGCGTTTGCCGCTGCGGTTCCAGACTTCACGCTTTTCATAGGCCGAGTTATCTGGATCGGGGGCGGGCCCAGCGAGCCCGTGACGGCGGAAAATCCGGCCCTGTTCCTGCAAGTCGCGCAGATCGGTCCGGATTGTCTGGACCGAGACGTTAAAGCGACGTGCCAGTTCCTCGACCGCCATGAAGCCGCAGGATTTGACAAGGGCGACAATCCGGTCGCGACGGCGGTCAAGAGGCACGGGATCAGACATTGGCTTCCTTTGATATTCTTTCGTTCGAAAGTATGTGTTTCGCGATATCAGGAAGTATAAACAGGGTTATCTATGCCTGAAAAGCCCGGCAAGCTTGTTGAAACATTTAATTCTTTGCTTTGTCACACAACTGAAATCGAAATCCATATAGCGTCCCCGTCGGATTGTTTTCGAACGAAACCTTCGGGGTGGCCGCAAACGGTACGCCCCACGCAATCAAGGGATGTGGATGATGCGTAACGTTCTTCTTGCTGCCGTGGCAACTGCTGCGATGATGCTGCCGGTTGTTGGTCAGGCTGCCGAGAAACTGGTTCTTTATACCAGCCAGCCAAATCAGGATGCCCAGACAACCGTCGATGCCTTCAAGGCCGCCTATCCGGATGTTGAAGTCGAATGGGTGCGTGACGGCACCACCAAGCTGATGGCAAAACTGCGCGCCGAGATCGCCGCTGGCGATCCGCGCCCGGATGTTTTGCTGATTGCCGATACTGTGACACTGGAAGGCATGAAAGGCGAAGGTCTTCTGCAGGCGTATAAATCGCCCGAAGCCTCGGCCTATGAAGCCGCACTTTATGATGCGGATGGCTATTACTATTCCACCAAGCTGATCACGACCGGTATCGTTTATAATACCGGTGTTGAAAAAGCCCCGAAAAGCTGGAAGGACCTTTCCGATCCGGCGATGAAAAATCAGGTCGTGATGCCAAGCCCGCTTTATTCCGGTGCAGCGCTTATTCACCTGTCGACCCTGACGGAAAACAAGGAACTGGGTTGGGATTATTACCAGGCACTGGCCGCCAACGAAGCACGGGCACAGGGCGGTAATGGCGGCGTGTTCAAGGCTGTGGCGTCGGGCGAAAAGCCGTATGGCGTGGTTGTCGATTTCCTTGCGATCCGTGGCAAGGCTGAGGGTTCGCCGGTTGATTTCGTCTTCCCGACCGAGGGGGTTACCTATGTGACCGAGCCGGTTGCGATCATGAAAGACGCCAAGAACGTCGATGCGGCGCACAAGTTTGTTGATTTTGTTCTGTCGAGCAAGGGGCAGGAACTGGTTCTGGATATGGGTTATGTCCCGGCACGCGGCGATATGGCGCTTCCGGAAGGTTTCCCGGCACGCAGTGACATCAAGCTGATGGATTTCAATCCGGCAGTGGCACTCGAACAGGCAGAAGCGAACAAGAAAAAGTTCGCAGACATTTTCGGGGCTGAATAATGCAGGCTGCAAGTCGCCTTCGCGGCTTCATGCCCGGCTTTGCAAGCCCGACGGTTGGCAACCGGTCTTCGGACCGGTTGCTGCCATGGCTTTTATTGCCGGTGTTCGTGATTTCGATTTTGCCGATTGCACGCCTTGCGATTGAAGGCGTGTTTGTCGGTGGTGTGCCCAGCACGGATTATATCCGTGATGTTCTGGGCAGTTCGACAACGTGGCGGGCAACTGCCAACAGTCTTTATACCGCAGGGCTTGGCACGGTTATCTCGCTTCTGATCGGGGGGGCGTTTGCCTTTCTGGTCGCATTGACAGATATCCGCGCCAAGGCGGTTCTGGTTTTCTGTTTCATGATCCCGATGATGATCCCGCCGCAGATTACGGCATTGGCATGGGTGCAACTGACCGGGCCGAGCAGTGCTCTTTTGAATGCGCTGGGCATGGCACCGGCGATGGGATCGCCCCAGCCGTTCTATTCGGCAGAGGGGATTGCACTGTTGCTGGGTATTCAGCATGCGTCGATCGTGTTTCTGACCCTTCGGGCCAATTTGCGCCTGCTGCCGCGCGAACAGATCGAAGCCGCCCGTCTGGCGGGGGCGCGTGGTGGTCGGTTGTGGTGGCAGATCATCCTGCCGCTGACCAGCCCCGGTTTGATTGCCGGAACGGCGATGGCATTTGTCACAGCCCTTGGCAATTTCGGGATACCAGCGATGCTGGGGATTCCTGCGAATTATTCGACATTGCCGACCCTGATTTATCAGAAACTGGCCGGGTTTGGCCCGTCGGTTCTGGGCGAGGTATCGGTCTTGGCGATGCTGATTGGGGCGATTGCAATTTGCGGTGTGGCGTTGCATCACCGGTTACTGGGCAAGCGCGATTATCGTCTGATGGGGATGGTTGGGCGACCGCTTGACATCCGGCTGGGCCAACGGCGGACATTGGTTGAAGCGGTGCTTTGGGCGGTTTTGATGGCCATTCTGGTGATCCCGTTGATGGCACTGATTGCGACTGCACTGGTTCCGGCATTCGGGGTGAAGCTGAGCCTTGCCAATTACAGTTTCGACGCGTTTTACGAAGTTCTGTTTGTTCAGCCATCGACCATCCGCGCGTTCCATAACAGTTTCATGTTGTCGGTTGGGGCGGCGGTGACGCTGGTCGCGGTCTGTTTGCCGCTGGCTTATGTGATTGTCCGGCGACCAACCCGGTTGACCCATATGGTCAATCTTCTGGTCGAGGTGCCGTATGCCTTGCCCGGTGTGGTTTTGGCGATTGCCTGCATTCTTCTGTTCATCCGCATTCCGGTGATTGATGTCAGTCTCTATGGCACGCTTGCGATCATTTTTGTCGCCTATCTGGCGCGGTTTCTGGTGATTGCACTGCGCCCGGTGATGAACAGTTTTTCCCAGCTTGACCCGGCATTGGAAGAAGCCGCACAGGCATGTGGTGCCGGGCTTGGCCGCCGGTTGCGCGATATCCTGCTGCCATTGGCGGCGCCGTCGGCGGCAGCCGGCGCGTTACTTGTGTTTTTGACAGCGTTTAACGAATTGACGGTTTCGGCCCTTTTGTGGTCGGCCGGGAACGAGACGCTGGGTGTTTTGATCTTTAATCTCGATGACAGTGGAGACACCGTTCTGGCCTCGGCCGTGGCGGTTTTGGTTGTGCTGGTCGTTATTGCGTTGATGTCCTGTTTTCAACTGGCATCCCGCCGTTTGCCCAAGGGAGTTGTGCCATGGCAGACATAAATCTTTCGCGGATTACCAAATCGTTTGGCGATTACCGTGCGGTCAATCAGGTGTCGCTTAATATCAAGGATGGCGAATTTGTTGCCCTTTTGGGACCATCAGGATGCGGCAAGACGACATTGCTGCGTCTTCTGGCCGGGTTCGAGGAGCCGGATGACGGCGTCATATCGTTGGGCGGGCAGGCGGTTGCCGATCCGGCCAACGGGGTGATGGTCAATCCCGAAGCACGCAACCTTGGCATCGTGTTTCAGTCTTATGCGCTTTGGCCGCATATGTCGGTCGCGCGAAATGTCGGTTACCCGCTGGAGGTCCGCGGGCTTGGCCGGGCGGAACGCGATGCGAAAATTGCCGAGGCATTGTCGATTGTCGCTCTTGAACCCTATGCCGATCGCAGCCCGACGGAACTTTCGGGTGGGCAACGACAGCGGGTGGCACTGGCGCGCTGTCTGGTAATGGAGCCGCGTGCGGTGTTGCTTGATGAGCCGCTTGCGAACCTTGACGTTCACTTGCGCGAAACCATGCAGCAGGCGTTTCTGGATTTTCATCGCCGGACCGGGGCGACGATGATTTACGTCACCCACGATCAGGCCGAAGCCATGGCAATGGCCGACAGAATTGCCGTGATGGACAAGGGTCGCATTCGTCAGGTGGCCGCCCCGGAGACCCTTTACCGGGAACCGGCCGATCATATGGTCGCGGGCTTTGTCGGGGCCGGGGCAGTGTTGCCGATTGGCGATGTTTCCATGCGGGGAACCGGGCGGTGTTCTGTTCGGTTGGGCGAGGCAGCGATCCATGCGCGGATTTGCCAGAAGGCGGCAAGTAATAGTGACGGGCAGGACCTTGGTCTTTGCCTGCGGCCCGAAGATGTCTGGGTCGATGAAGCCGGAACATTGCGCGGTTCGGTCGAGGATTGCGTTTATCTGGGCGGTCGGTTCCGGCTTCAGGTGAGAGTCGGTGCCGATCAGATCCTGCCGGTTTACACAACCAGACGGGCACGGATTGGTGAGACGGTCGGGCTTGTGATTTCCGACGGCTGGGTTTTTGACCGTTCAGAAGGTGAGGCCGCCTGATGTCTGCCCGGATGCGTGTTTTATCGGGACTTGGTGAAAAGGGCCCGGCCTGTCTGCGGCTGGAGTTTTTCAACCGGCGTTGGCTGCTTGATTGCGGGGTCGGTCCGGAAAATGACAGCGGTTTTGACCCGGCATGGCTCAATAAAGTTAACGCCGTTTTCATTACCCATGATCATGTCGATCATATCGGAGCTGCGGCCGAAGTTATTGCGGCAGGCCTGCCGATTTATTGTACCGAAGTCACGGCACGGTCATTACCCGCCGGTGCGAATGTGATCATCCTGCCACCTTATGGGGAAATCCAGATTGACGGTGTGACGGTTACGACCGGGAGGACCGGGCATGCCTTTGGCGGAGTATGGCTGCATTTCGAACTGGGTGGCGGGGTTCTTTACACCGGCGATTTCTGCAAGGAGTCTGATTACTTCCTGTATGACACGCCGCCCGACGCGGCGACGGTTTTGATGGACGCGTCCTATGGTATGGAGCGCCTGACACAGCAGGTGCGGATCGACGGGCTTTTGACCAAGATGTCCAAACTTGATGGCCAGATCCTGTTTCCTGTACCGCCGAGCGGGCGGGCGGCTGAAATGGCGTTGCTGTTTGAAAAACACGGCATGGCCGACTGGTCGATGGATGCGCGGTGCTATGGGCGCGTTAAACAGGTTCTGGGCGACGGGGGATCGGACTATGTGTCGTTTGATGCGATCCGTAAATTGCGCGGTCTTAAGGACAAGGCGCGCGATTTTAACCCGGATGCCAGATTGCTTTTGTGTCACGCCCCATGCGGGACATATGGCACGGCGGGCGAACTGATTGAAAAATGGGGACAGGAAGGTCGGCTTGGCCGTGATGCGCATGTGATCTTTACCGGCTTCATGCCGGTCGAGGCGCGCAGGATGGTTGAAAAGGGCCATGCGCATTTCCGGCGCTGGAACGTGCATCCGCTATTTGACGATGTGGTTGCGATGGCCAATGACTGCCACGCGATGCAGATCGTGCCGCTGTTTTATGGCCGTCCGGAGGACTTTGCCCTTGTCGATGGCTTTGACGGGCGGTTACAGCTTTCGGATCGGTTTTATCTGTAAATGGGCGAAAACCAGACATGATTTATCCTGCAAAGACGTTCGATTTTCCGAAAGTGCCGTTTGTGTTTATCCGGCACGGGGAAACCGATGCCAACAAGGCCGAAATCATCGCCGGGTCAAGCGAGCCGCCATTGAACAATGCGGGCCGCGAACAGGCGCGTGCGATTGCACCATTGATGGCGATGGGAAAATGGCAGGCGGTCTATGTCAGCCCGCAGGACAGGGCGCGCAAAACAGCCGAACTGGTTTTGCCCGATTATGAATTGCACATTCTTGACGGGTTGCGCGAGCGCCATTGGGGGGACCTTGAAGGGCGCCCGATTTCCGAAGTGTGTTCGCGGTTCGATACCCCGCCCAATGGCGAGGGATTTGATGCCATGTGCCAGCGCGTATCGTTTGCCATGCAGACCGCGCTGGCCGGGGTCAGTGATCGCCTGACCGTGGTGGTAGCCCATTCTGGTGTCGGGCGCTGCATTCTTTATATGACCGGCTTTGATGCCGAAGGCCCGCGCATTTCCAATGCAACGCCGATCCTGTTTCGTCCGACCGGTGCGGGATGGGAATATGAAAATTTGACCGAAAATTTGATCAGGGAGATTTCCGCGTGAGCCAGCCCACAACCAGTACTTCAGGGGTAAACATATCGTCCGTTCGTGATGCGGTGGTGTTTGATATGGATGGCACATTGGCCCATTTCGATGCCGATGAATTGGGGCATCTGGTGCATGGGGTGGAAAAGCATTGGGATGCGTTTTTCGATGAAATGGACAAGGCCGCCCCGATTGCAAATATCGAGCGGCTTTTGCGGGTTCTGCATCAATCCGGGCAGGCGATTGTGATCTGCTCGGGCCGCCCGGCTGGGTGGCAGCACCGCTCCGAAGCATGGCTTCGTGCGCATGGCATTCCGTTTGACGGCATGTATCTGCGCCCCGAAGATGCAGATCACCGCACGGACGAGGAAGTCAAGGAAGACCTTCTGGCACAAATCCGGGCGGATGGTTTTAACCCATGGCTGGTGGTCGATGATCGCAAGCGGGTGGTGGACAAATGGCGTGATATGGGGCTGACCTGTCTGCAATGTGCTCCGGGGGATTTTTAGGCCCGTAAAGAAAAAGACCGGCAATTTGCCGGTCTTAGTCGCTTTAATCGAAAAGCGGTTTGTAGTCGCCGTATCCCTCGGCCTCAAGGTTACCGACCGGGATGAAGCGAAGCGATGCGGAATTGATGCAGTAACGCAGGCCACCGGCTTCTTTGGGGCCGTCGGGGAATACATGGCCCAGATGGCTGTCGCCATGTTTGGAGCGGACTTCAATCCGACGCATGCCGTGCGTATTGTCTTCGCGGGCGACGACATGATCGGTTTCGACCGGGCGGGTGAAGCTTGGCCAGCCGCAGCCGGAATCAAACTTATCGCGGGATGTGAATAATGGCTCGCCCGAGACGATATCGACATAAAGCCCATCTTCCTTGTGATCCCAGAATTCATTGCGAAACGGCGGTTCGGTGCCGCTGTTTTGCGTGATGTGATACTGGTTGGCGTCAAGGGCTTTGATTGCGTCCGGGTTCTTGGTGTATTTCGTCATGGTTACTCCGGCAGGCGTGATTTGGTCATGCTTCCGAAGATGGTCGGATTGGCCGCAATGTCCAGTGCCTTCACGGCAAAGTTATGGATTTTGGTGGCTTGTTCACCCTTGGCACCACGGCTGGCGCTTTGTTTTGCCATCATAAGGGCGGGCGAAACCCTGATTGATCAGTTCCTGATCAAGTGCCTTGCCGTCAATGCGCACCGATGCAACGACACGCCCACCATAACGCCCCCATTCAGGTTCGCAGAATTCAACGCGTTTGGCCGATCTCAGGCTTTGACGCGCGAAATCGCGGGCTTTGCCGGCAAGGGATTTTTCGGTTTCGCATTTGCCACGGATTTCGGGCGTATCCACCCCACGCACACGTACCGACATTTCGGCAATTTCGCCGGGAAGGCCGGGGATATTCACATAGATGGTGTCGCCGTCATAGGCATATTCGCCCTGACGCTCACGAAGCGGCCAGTCATAGCAGGCGGCGTTGGCAGCGATAGGGGCGAATGGCGAGAGGAGAGTAACGAGGAGCGAAATCATGATCGTATGATGGACGGACCGGCGGGGCATGGGCGTGTTCTTTTGACTTGTCTAAGGCGGATTAAAGTTTCAGGCGGGCAAGAATCTGGGCGGCGCGTTGTTCGACGGGACCTTTACGGATTTCAACCGGCTCATAACCGCATTGCAGATAGGTGCGATACAGAACGACATATGTTCTGACGGCCTCAGAGAAGCTTTGTGTTCGCGCATTGTCGTTTTTGTAGATTTCCGACCATGGCGGCAGGATAAAAACCGTTCTGCGATAGCGATAGGTTTCAATGGCGCGTTTAAGCCCGGGATCATCGGGCAGGCCGGAAAGTTCACGGTGGGCGAGCGTATCGGGCAGGCCGCGATCAAAGAAAACCGTTTGCGGGTCCTGACCCATGCCATGTTGCCAGGCGCGGATCGAACCGCGCGTCATCAACCCGGCATAGGCTTCGTTATCGCCCCAGGGCAGGGCATTGCCGCCGCGTTCCTGCTGTTCCTCGATCACGGCACGCGCGACTTCGCGGCTGATTTCATAGCCGCGTTCATGAAGATAATTGATCAATGTGGTTTTGCCTGCACCGGGCCCGCCGGTGATGACAACAAGATTGGATGGATAAGGCGATTGCATTCGTATTCCCTGCACAAGGCGCACGATATGAAAGCGCTTTGCGGCAAGCTGATGGCGTAAAAATGATTGTTTGGACCTTTGGGGCAGGACGCCCGCAAGGCAGGGAGACGCAGGGCATTAATCCGCTGGCGACAGGCTGTCAATACAGAGATGGACGCCTAGTAGCAGCTTTCGGAGCGGGCGATAGAGCCGGTCCCGGCATGGATGGCGGTTACGGTGCCGTCCCGCCCGGTTTCAAAGCGGATGCCCGATGTTTTGGCATCATTTGCCCACCATGTCAGATAACGGCCATCGGGGCCGTCATATTCGTGTTCTTCCTCGATCAGGCCATCGCCATAGGCGGCGCGCACGTCATCAATGGTATCGCCGACTTGAATGGCGCGGCCAGTTCGGATCAGGCTGGTGGCGATGTCATATTCGTCGGCATAGACCGAAATGCGGGCCAGTTTGCTATCGACCATCATAAAGCCAAGCCCGGTCGGGCCGCCAGCCGATTGCAGGTGATAGCATTCGGCATCCTCGGTCCCTTCGCGGGTTGATGTCATCGGTTCGATCATGGCAGCACGAACTTCATCCTCGGTCATGCCAGTTTTGGCGTCACCATATCCTTCGGGTGTCAATGTCGAAAGCGGGGTGTTTATGGCATCAAGGACAAGGATATCGATGGTGGCGATATCGTCGCGGACCGTAACCGCCCCAGGTTCGATCCGCTGCGACAGATAGGTTTGCGCACCCGATTGTCTGTTTTGCCAGCTTTCGGGCAACAGAAGTCGTTCACGTGGTTCAAGACACAGGTACTTTGCCCCCTTTAACCGGTCGGCATGGTCAAAGGTAACATTGGCCGGAATATCCATGCAGATCGTCTGTGGAAGGTCGCTATACCAGTCGACCGGGGTGCCACGATCATCACAAATCGTCGGATCAAACCGCAATTCGCAATAGGGCGGGACCGTATCGCGCAGGACCATATCAAAAATCATCTGACCCTGATCGGCTTCGGTGATCAGGGTTCTTACAACATCCTCGTCGGGGTTGAGGATCTGGTAATGCGTCAGGTTCCAGACAAAATCGTCGCGCAGGTCAAACAGGACGTAGGGATCGGCCGCTAGCATCTCGGCAGCATTTTCCTGCGCAAAGCCTGTGGCGGAAAAATGTGTCAGTCCGGTTGTCAAAACTGTCAAAACTGCAAGTGTTACAGGTCGCATTACGTGTCCGGTGAAATGTTTTGTATTTGTGTCAGAATCTTATGCGAAACATATGCCATTGCGCCACTCGCATTTGGTAGGGGCCGGGGCAGCGGCACAAAATTATGGATCGGGCTTTTCGATACGGGCCAGAATATGGTCCGAAACAAGTTGTGCCGATGGCGACAGACGATGCCCGCGCGCGGTAATCAGGCTGTAAGGCTTGATTTCAATCGCATCGTCAAATGGCAGTTCGGCAATCATGCCCCCGATACTCAGAAGCGATGTGACTTCTTCGGCCATCGGGGCAATGGCATCGGTGCCCGACAGGGTGGAAAGAGTGACCAGAAGTGACGCGGAATTCAGGCTGGAATGCGGCAAAGGCAAATGGCGCGAGATGAAAACATCTTCGATCGTACGGCGCATCAGGTTGCCCGGCGGCGGTAAAATCCATTCGAACTTGGCAAGACGGGCAAGGGATACCGCTTTGTTTTCGGCAAGCAATGGGTGCCCGGCGCGGACCATCAGACGGATTTTCTCGCTTCGGATTTCGCGGATATTGAACTGGCGCGGGTCCATGTCCTCGGGCACGCGGCCAATGACAAAATCATGATCGCCCGCCAGCAGATCCTTGATCAGCAAATGCGACGGCCCGACCGATACGTGCGCCTCGAGGAGGGCGTTGATTGACTGCACCGTGCGGATGGCAGGCACGACAAGGTCCACTGCCGCGGCAGTCACCGCACCGATAAAAACCGTGCCGCCGCCATGTTTGATATCCTCGATCTCGCGTTCGGCCTCGCGGATTTCAATCAGCATGCTGCGCGCACGTCGGGCAAGGGCGCGACCGGCATTGGTCATTTCAATACCGCGTGATCCGCGCACGCACAGTCGGGCTTCAAGGATGGTTTCCATTTCCGATAACAGACGCGATGCCGCGGGCTGCGATGTTTGCAACATGTCTGCGGCCTGGCTGATCTGGCCGGTTTCTTCCATCGCGACGATCATGCGCAGATGGCTAAGCTTCAGTCCACGTTGAAACAGATTTCCGGATCGAAACAGCAGGGATTTCGCGGAACTGAGCGGCAGCGTCTTGGCAGGTTCGGTCATGATGGTTCTCCTTGCCGTGCAAGTTTAATATATCATTTTTGATATGCAAGTTTCGAAATTCCTTATTTGATTGTTATGTCTGGCCCCGGAATAATGGCGCCGCATCCTGCGGGAAAACGGGATGCATCACCAAGCGAAAAACAAAGACGCGGCGCATACAGGCAGCTTTGCCTGGAAAGTCGGGCAAAAGGCTGTAAAGGCCGTGTCTTTTAGGGAGGAAAGATATGAAACGTCTCAGTGCCGTAATGGCAGGGGTCGCCTTTGGCGCGGCCGCAATGATGAGCCCGATGATTTCTGGCAGCTATGCACATGCCGATGAAAAAGGATATGTCGGGATCGCGATGCCCACCAAATCCTCGGCACGCTGGATTTCGGACGGCGAGTCCATGGTTAAGCAGTTCGAAGACGCCGGTTACAAAACCGATCTGCAATATGCAGAAGACGATATTCCCAACCAGCTTTCCCAGATTGAAAACATGATCGTCAAGGGCGTCGATGTCCTTGTGATTGCTGCAATCGACGGCACCACGCTTTCGAATGCACTTGAAAATGCCAAGGCCGCCGGGATCAAGGTTTTTGCCTATGACCGCCTGATCCGCGAAAGTGCCAATGTCGATTATTATTCGACCTTTGATAACTTCCAGGTCGGCGTGCAGCAGGCAACCTCGCTTGTTGACGGTCTTCTGGCGCAGGGCGAACCGCCGTTCAACGTTGAACTCTTCGGTGGATCGCCGGACGATAACAACGCTTACTTCTTCTATAACGGCGCAATGTCGGTTCTGCAGCCGTTGATCGATGAGGGCACGGTTGTGATCAAATCCGGCCAGATGGGCATGGACAAGGTCGGTACCCTTCGCTGGGACGGTGCGGTTGCACAGGCCCGTATGGATAACCTGCTGTCGGCTTATTACACTGACGATCAGGTTGATGGTGTCCTGTCGCCCTATGACGGTCTTTCGATCGGTATCCTGTCGTCGCTTAAGGGCGTTGGCTATGGTTCTGGCGACATGAAAATGCCGGTTGTAACCGGTCAGGATGCGGAACTGCCGTCGGTCAAGTCGATCCTTGCCGGTGAACAGTATTCCACGATCTTCAAGGACACCCGTGAACTTGCACGTGTCACCGTTTCGATGGTTGATGCCGTTCTTGCCGGTAAAGAGCCGACCATCAACGACACCAAAACCTATGACAACGGTGTCAAGGTTGTGCCGTCCTATCTGCTGGAACCGGTCATGGTCGACAAATCCAACTGGGAAGAAATCCTGGTCGGTTCTGGCTACTACGAAAAGGATCAGGTTCAGTAATTTGCTGATCTGAACGCGACAAAGGGCGGGCTCGCTCTTGAATGCTGGCCCGCCTTTTTCCTGTGCTGCCGAAAATGGACAGTTGCAGGTAAACAAGACTGCGACCGAGAATATGGCCGTTGTAATAGCATCGGCAGTGGGAGGACCGGATGGATACCATCCTGGAAATGCGCAACATCACCAAAACCTTTCCGGGGGTGAAGGCGCTGGACGATGTCAGCCTTAAAGTGGAACGTGGTGAAATCCACGCCCTTTGCGGCGAAAACGGGGCCGGTAAATCGACCCTGATGAAGGTACTGAGCGGCGTTTACCCGATCGGTAGCTATGAAGGTGACATCCTTTATGACGGGGATGTGCAGGAATTCAAGGATATCCGCGACAGCGAAGAGCGCGGCATCATCATCATTCACCAGGAACTGGCACTTGTACCGTTGCTGTCGATTGCCGAAAACATCTTTCTGGGCAACGAGATTTGTGAAAATGGTGTGATCAACTGGCCCGCGACCTTTGCGCGCACCGGCGAGCTTTTGAAAAAGGTCGGCCTTCGCGAAACACCCAGCGAACTGATTACGAATATTGGTGTCGGCAAGCAGCAGCTTGTTGAAATTGCCAAGGCGCTTTCGAAAAAGGTCAAACTTCTGATCCTTGACGAGCCCACGGCAAGCTTGCAGGAAAATGATAGCCAGAAGCTTCTGGACCTGTTGCTGGAATTCAAGGCGCAGGGCATTACGTCGATCCTGATTTCGCACAAACTGAACGAGATCAATCGCGTTGCGGACCGCATCACGATCATTCGCGATGGCAAGGCGATTTCGACCCTAGATGCGCGCGGCGGCAAAATTACCGAGGACGATATCGTCAAGGATATGGTCGGGCGCGATATGGCGCACCGCTATCCGGATCGTACGCCAAATATCGGTACGGCCAAGCTGATGGAAGTCCGCAACTGGAATGTGACCCATCCACTGCATCCTGAACGCAAGGTCGTCAAAAACGTCAATATCGATGTTGCCGCGGGCGAGGTTGTTGGCATTGCCGGTCTGATGGGGGCCGGGCGGACCGAACTTGCCATGAGCATCTTTGGCCGTGCCTATGGCGCGGACATCAGCGGCGAAGTCCTGATCAATGGCAAGCCTGCGGATGTAACGACCGTCGAAAAGGCGATTGCGTCGGGTCTTGCCTATGTCACCGAGGATCGCAAGGAAATGGGGCTGGTGCTTGAAGAAAGCATCACGACCAATATTACGCTCGCCAATCTTGATGGTGTTGCCGAACGTGGTGTCATCAATGAAGGTGCCGAACGTCAGGTGGCCGAGGAATACCGCAGCAAAATCAATATCCGCACCCCGAATGTCGCGCAAAAGGCGGTCAATCTTTCGGGCGGGAACCAGCAGAAAGTCGTTCTGGCAAAATGGCTGTTTGCCGGGCCGGAGGTCCTTATTCTGGACGAGCCAACACGTGGTATCGATGTGGGTGCGAAATACGAGATTTATACGATTATCAACCAGCTGGCAGCCGACGGTAAGGGGGTCATCATGATCTCGTCGGAGATGCCGGAGCTTCTGGGCATGTGCGATCGCATCTACGTGATGAACGAGGGTGAGATCAAAGGGCAACTGGCGGCAAACGATGCCAGCCAGGAAAAAATCATGCGCATGATCCTGAAAGCGTGAGGAAGCAGACAATGACGGATACTTCTAGCAGCAAATCAATGGGTTATTACCTGCGCACGCATATGCGCGAATACGGCATGGTGATCGCGCTGATCGCGATTCTGGCCTTCTTCCAGGTGATGACCGATGGCGTGATGCTCAAACCGGTCAACCTGACCAACCTGTTCCTTCAGAACAGCTATATCATCATCATGGCAGTGGGCATGCTGCTGGTGATTGTCGGTGGCCATATCGATCTTTCGGTCGGCTCGGTCGTTGGCTTTATCGGCGCGCTTGCTGCGGTGATGATTGTCCATTGGGACTTGCCGACGGTTATTGTGATCCCGGCCTGTCTGATCGTCGGTGCGGTGATCGGTGCCGCACAGGGATACTGGGTGGCCTATTGGCGTATTCCGTCCTTTATCGTGACCCTTGCGGGCATGCTGGTGTTCAAGGGGCTGACGCTGGCCCTTCTGGGTGGGGCATCTGTCGGGCCGTTCCCGGACAGCTTCCAGGCCATGTCGTCTGGCTTCCTGCCGGATTTCTTTGCCGGTTTGATCGAAGGCCGCTTTAACATCTTTTCGATGGTTCTTGGCGTTGCGATTGCCGTGATTCTGCCGGTTCTTGGTCTGCGGGCACGCGCCAAGCAGGCGAAGTTTGCCGAAGTCGAAGAGCCGATTGCGTTCTTTGCCGCCAAACATGCGATTGCGGGTCTTGCGATCCTTTATGTCACCTATCTTCTGTCGACCTATCGCGGTTTGCCGAACGTTCTGATCGTGATGGCGCTTCTGATTGCGATATTCACCTTCATCACCAACAGCACGACGCTTGGGCGCCGTATCTATGCGCTGGGCGGGAATGAAAAGGCGGCCAAGCTTTCGGGCATCAATACCAAGCGCCTGACCTTCCTGACCTTTGCCAATATGGGCATGCTTGCCGCACTCGCCGGGCTGGTGTTTGCCGCGCGCTTGAACACAGCAACACCGAAAGCCGGTCTTGCGTTCGAGCTTGATGTGATTGCGGCCGTGTTTATCGGTGGCGCATCGATGTCGGGCGGGGTTGGCAAGGTGATCGGTGCGGTGGTTGGCGCGTTGATCATGGGTGTCATGAATAACGGCATGTCGATCATTGGTGTCGGTATCGACTGGCAGCAGGTCATCAAGGGTCTGGTGCTGCTCGCTGCGGTGATCTTTGACGTCTATAACAAGAACAAAGCGTAACAACATGCAGACGAGGAACGGCACGGTTCTGACAGGATCAGTTGCTTGGATAAAGCAATTGCAAAGCCATGCCGTTCAAAGTCCCCCATATGGAATGCCACATCCATATGGAATCGGACCCGCCTCGATAAAAACTCATAAAGGAGAACGGGCATGACGAAGTTCAAACCGGCAGCATGGCCCCGCGTTTTGCGTTCGCAGGAAGGTTGGTTCGGCGGAACCAGCAAGGACAATATCTATCACCGTAGCTGGATGAAGAACCAGGGCCTGCCATCGGACCTGTTTGACGGTCGTCCGGTGATCGGGATTTGCAATACCTGGTCGCAATTGACGCCCTGCAACGCGCATTTGCGCGATCTGGCGGAACGCGTCAAACACGGTATTTACGAAGCTGGTGGCTTGCCGCTTGAATTCCCGGTTTTCTCGGCCGGTGAAAGCACATTGCGCCCGACCGCCATGATGTTCCGCAACCTTGCGGCCATGGATGTTGAAGAAGCGCTGCGCGGAACGCCGCTTGATGGTGTGGTTCTGATGGTGGGCTGTGATAAAACCACCCCGGCACTTCTGATGGGGGCTGCCAGCGTTGATATCCCGGCGATCGTGGTTACCGGCGGGCCGATGCTGAACGGTAAATGGCGCGGGCAGGATATCGGTTCGGGCACGTCGCTTTGGCAGCTTTCCGAAGACCGCAAGGCTGGCAAGATAAGCACCGAGGATTTCCTTGAAGCCGAAATCGCCATGTCGCGTTCGCCTGGTTCGTGCAACACGATGGGCACCGCATCCACCATGGCCAGCATGGCCGAGGCATTGGGCATGGCGCTTTCGGGAAATGCGGCGATTCCGGCCGTGGATAGCCGCCGCCGCGTGATGGCGCATGTGACCGGCCGCCGGATCGTGCAGATGGTCAAGGATGATCTGAAACCATCGGACGTCATGACCAAGGAAGCGTTTGAAAATGCGATCCGGGTCAATGGGGCGATTGGTGGTTCGACCAATGCGGTGATCCATTTGCTCGCCATTGCCGGGCGTGTTGGCATCGACCTGACACTTGATGACTGGGATCGTCTGGGCCGTGATATTCCGACGATTGTGAATCTGCAGCCATCGGGAAAATACCTGATGGAGGAATTCTTCTATGCTGGTGGTTTGCCCGTCGTGATCAAGGCGCTGGGCGAGGCGGGCAAGCTGCATAATGATGCACTGACCGTATCGGGCGACACCATGTGGGATCAGGTCAAGGATGTTCAGAACTGGAATGACGATGTCATTCGTCCGTTCGAAAAGGCCCTGACCCAAAGCGGCGGCATCGCGGTTGTCAAAGGCAACCTTGCGCCCAATGGTGCGGTTTTGAAACCGTCGGCGGCAACACCGGCGCTCCTGACCCATCGCGGTCGTGCGGTGGTGTTTGAAGACATCGATGATTACAAGGCCAAGATCTATGACGAGAACCTTGATATCGATGAAAACTGCATCATGGTCCTGAAAAACTGCGGCCCCAAAGGCTATCCGGGTATGGCGGAAGTCGGTAATATGGGCCTGCCTCCCAAGGTTCTGCGCAAAGGTATTACCGACATGGTGCGTATTTCCGATGCCCGCATGAGCGGCACTGCGTATGGTACAGTGGTTCTGCATACATCCCCCGAAGCGGCTGCTGGCGGTCCGCTCGCGGTGGTGCAGAATGGCGACATGATCGAACTGGATGTGCCAAACCGCAAACTGCACCTTGATATCAGTGACGAGGAGCTTAAAAAGCGCCTTGATAACTGGAAATCAACGGTGCCGGTACCCGAAAGTGGCTATGCGTCGCTGTATTACAAAAGCGTTATTGGCGCGGACAAGGGGGCCGATTTCGACTTCCTCGTCGGTCATCGCGGTAAGGAAATTCCGAAAGACAGCCATTAGACCAAATCTCCCGCAAGACGCGATAGCGTTGATTGCGCACTCCGACCGGTCGGCAGGAAACTGCTGACCGGTTTTTTGTTCTTCACCATAATAAAGACGGTCAGTTTCCCTGCGGGGGATCGCGCGGGCAATAATGTGAAAGGATCGATTTTTTTGGGAAATGGTGGGCGTAACAAGATTCGAACTTGTGACCTCTCCCGTGTGAAGGGAACGCTCTAACCAACTGAGCTATACGCCCGAATTCGGAAATCGCGGCCCGGTTGGGTAGCTTGTTTTCCGTCGGTAGCGCGGGGTTATAAGGGGGTGATCCGGGGGTGTCAAGCAGCCTGTTTGACGATTTTTCCGATCACGTCCGGCAGAGTTTCAAATGCAGTAACAACCTCGTTCGCGCCCAGATTTTTTGCATGTGTATCATCGACTTCAAAGGCAACCGCAATGGCGGGAATGCCAAAATCGTGCGCAGCATTCACATCATTGGCGTGATCGCCAACCATGATGGCAATATCACCCCGTGCCCGATCATATCCGGCTTGATCAAGGGCGAATGTCAAATGGCCGCCATCGGGCTTTTTAACGTCCGTTGCATCACCCCCCGCAATCACGGCAAACAGATCGGACACACCCAGCCTTTCAAGAATGCGTTTGCAGGGGGCTGTGGGCTTGTTTGATGCCAGACCGATGATCCAGCCATCGGACGCCAGATTGCGAAGGGTTGCCTCGGCATTTTCAAACAGCCGGGTATGGGCATAGTCGGTGCTGATATAACGCGTGGTGAAATCGGCTTCGTAGTCATCAAGTTGTTGACCATTAATCATGAGCCCACGTGCATCAAACGCCCGTTTGGTCAGCATTTTGGTGCCATCGCCCAGCATGGCTTCGAGCTCGGGACGGGCGAGTGGCGCAAGGTCGTGGGCGGCAAGGGTTTCGTTCATCGCAAACAGCAGATCATCCACCCCGTCAATCAGGGTGCCGTCAAGATCGAACAGGATGAATTTTGCCATTTTGCGATGCTGCCTTTGAAAACAAATACCAGTTTATCGGACCTTAACCGAAATGGTGCCATTAACAAACGGTAACATCTGCTAACACGAAGTAACAAAACGTGATTCTTTCGGGGCTTTTGCCTTTGGGGATTATAGGTTAGGAGTTGCTTCAAATCGGTTGTGGCAGGTTTGGACGAGCATATTGTGGTCGGATCGAAACAAAAGGGGACGCCGTGCAACGCATGGCACTACAGGGTTAAAGCATGTCGCGTGAATTAAGTGTGGTGGTTCTGGCTGCGGGTATGGGAACGCGAATGAAAAGCGCGCTTCCGAAGGTCATGCACAAGGTTGCAGGCAAGCCGATGGTCAATCATGTAATTGATACGGCGGCAAACCTGAATGCAACCAAAACCATGGTTGTTGTCGGCCCCGATATGCCCAAGCTGATTGAAGCCGTTTCCCCGCATCCGACATTCGAACAAACGGATCGGCTTGGAACCGCGCATGCGGTGCTTGCCGCCAAAGAGGCCCTTCGTGGCCTTATGGGCAATATTCTTGTGCTTTATGCCGATAGCCCGCTTTTTACCGCTAAAACTTTGTCGCGCCTTGTTGCCGCGCGTGAGGATGGCGATCACGCGGTTGCGGTTCTGGGCTTTCGCCCGGAAGATCCAACGGGCTACGGGCGCCTTGTGACCGACCCGGGAAATGGCGAGTTGCTGGCGATTGTTGAAGACAAGGAATGTGACGAAACGCAACGTGCGATCAATTTTTGCAATTCCGGTGTGATGTGCTTTAGGGCGGAAAGCATGATTGAAACCCTTGAAGCAATTGGAAATGCTAATGCCAAGGACGAATATTACCTGACCGACGCGGTCGAGGTGGCGCGTGCCAACGGAAACAGTTGCGTTGCAGTCGAGGTCGCCGAGGAAGAAACACTTGGTGTGAATTCCAGAAGCCAGCTTGCCGTGGCCGAGGCGCTGATGCAGGAACGCCTGCGCGAGGCGGCGATGGCCAATGGTGCGACGCTGATTGATCCGGGATCGGTTTATCTGGCGTGCGACACCAAACTGGGCCGTGATGTGATTATCGAACCAAATGTGGTTTTTGGCCCGGGTGTTACGGTTGGCGATGACGTGATGATCAAGGCCTTTAGCCATCTTGAAAGCTGTGTCGTGGGTGACAAGGCCGATATCGGTCCCTATGCCCGGTTGCGGCCGGGGGCGGAAATTGGTGCCGGTGCCCGGGTTGGCAACTTTGTCGAGATCAAAAAGGCTGTTGTTGAAGACGGCGCGAAGGTCAATCACCTGAGCTATATCGGTGACGCCCGGGTCGGGGCAAAGGCCAATATCGGGGCCGGGACCATCACGTGCAATTACGACGGATATCGCAAACAGCATACCGATATCGGGGCTGGTGCATTTATCGGTTCCAATTCGGCATTGGTTGCCCCCGTAACAATAGGTGAGGGTGCCATTATTGGTGCGGGCAGCACGATTACCGGCACGGTAGAGGCCGATGCCTTGGTGATCGAGCGCGCACAACGGCTTGATAAGCCGGGGTGGGCCAAGCTATTTCGCGAAAAGATGAAGGCCCTTCTGGGCAAGTAACGGTAATTGACGAGCCGCATTTGCGCGCGACGGGCAAAATTTCGACGGGGAAGACAGTAATATGTGCGGCATTATCGGCATTATCGGCAAGAACAGCGTCAGCGACCGTATTCTTGAGGGGCTCAAGCGGCTTGAATATCGTGGCTATGACAGTGCCGGGATTGCAACGCTTGTGAATGGTCATATCGACCGTCGCCGTGCCGAGGGCAAGCTGATCAATCTTGCCAACCGTCTTGTTGAACAACCGTTGTCGGGCGATGTCGGGATTGGTCACACCCGTTGGGCAACGCATGGTGTGCCGACTGAAAACAATGCCCATCCGCACACTGACGGCAAGGTCGCAGTGGTGCATAACGGCATCATCGAAAATTATCAGGAAATCAAGGCGGAGCTTTCCAGCAAGGGCCGGGTTTTTGCCACGGATACCGATACCGAGGTTATCGTTCATCTTGTGTCTGAATTCCTTGATCAGGGCAAATCGCCGCGTGATGCGGTTGCCGCCACCTTGCATCGCATCGAGGGTGCCTTTGCACTGGTGATCATGATTGCCGGGCAGCATGACGTGATTTTCGGTGCGCGCCGTGGTACGCCGCTTGCGGTTGGTCTGGGCGAGGGCGAGATGTATCTTGGATCGGACGCCATGGCACTGTCGCACCTGACGAACAAGCTGATTTACCTTGAAGAAGGTGATTGGGTCGAAGTGACCCGCGATGGTGTTCAGGTCCGTGACGAGCATGACAATGACGTTACCCGCGAAACCAAGCTGTCGGCTGTTTCCGGGGCCATGATGGGCAAGGGTAACTATAACCATTTCATGCAGAAGGAAATTTTTGAACAGCCAGCAGTGATCGGCGATACTCTGCATGCGTTCATCAATCCGGCGACGCGCACGATCAAACTGCCTGATATGCCGTTTTCGTTTAATGATGTCAGCCGATTGACGATTGTCGCGTGTGGCACGTCCTACTATGCCGGTATGGTGGCAAAGCACTGGATCGAACGTTACGCCGGACTGGGCGTTGATATCGATATTGCGTCTGAATTCCGCTATCGCTGCCCGCCGCTTCCCAAAGGGGGCGTCGCGCTCTTCCTTTCGCAGTCGGGCGAGACGCTTGATACCCTGGCGGCCCTTCGTTATGCCAAGTCCAAGGGGCAGAAAATCGTTTCCATCGTCAATGTGGCGGAAAGCACGATTGCACGCGAAAGTGATGTGGTCTTGCTAACTTATGCCGGTCCGGAAATCGGGGTGGCTTCGACCAAGGCATTCACGACGCAGTTAACCGTTCTCGCCTGCCTTGCGGTGACGATCGGACGTGATAACGGCACCCTTGCCAAGGACGAAGAGGCCGCCATTGTCAATGCGTTGACCGAAGTGCCAAAACATGCGGCGGAAGTTCTTCATCATGACAATGAGATCCGCGAGCTTGCGATCAATATTGCAGATGCACGCGATGTGCTTTATCTGGGGCGTGGTCTTGGCTATCCGATTGCGATGGAAGGGGCACTCAAGCTTAAGGAAATTTCCTATATCCACGCCGAAGGATATGCTGCAGGCGAGATGAAGCACGGCCCGATTGCCCTGATTGATCAGTCGGTACCGATCATCGTGATTGCGCCGTCTGACGAGCTGTTTGAAAAAACTGCATCGAACATGCAGGAAGCGGCCGCACGCGGCGGGCGGGTGATTTTCCTTTCCGATGCAGAGGGGCTTGCGAAGCTTGGCGATATGGCATCCTCCACGGTCGAACTGCCAAAGGTTGCCGATTTCGTCGCACCGATCCTTTATACGATTCCGGTTCAGATGCTGGCGTATCATCTGGCTGTTCACAAGGGGACGGATGTCGATCAGCCGCGTAACTTGGCCAAGTCGGTTACGGTGGAATAGGCGGACCGGCAAATAACTAAATAAAAGAAACGGGCGGTGACATAAACTGTCACCGCCCGTTTCTTTTAAGGATGTTCCTTCACGGAGAATGTGTCACGCTGATTTCGAATGGTCTTCAGCAGAACTATTTTGCATCGTCTGCAATTGGTTTGCGGCTCCAGTATCCGGCAAGAAGGGAGCCCGAAATATTGTGCCAGACGCTGAAAAGCGTACCGGGAAGGGCAGCTGTCGGGGTGAAAAATTTCAGTGCCAGAGCCGTGGCAAGGCCGGAATTCTGCAGGCCGACTTCAAAGGCAATGGTGCGGCAAATCTTGCGGTCAAATCCAAGCAGGGCTGTGATGCCGTAACCAAGAGCAAGACCGATGGCATTGTGCAGGATAACGGCAAAAGCGACAATCAGACCGACCGTAGCGATCTTGCCGGCATTGAGAGCAACAACAATTGCAATGATCAGAAGGATCGCGAACATCGAGACATAGGGGAAAAGCCCTTCGATTTTGCGGATCCATTTCGAAGCGAATTCATTCAGCGCCACTCCGATCGCAACAGGGACAAGAACCACCTGAAGAAGCGTCATCAGCATCGGTTGAACCGGTACATCAATGCTTTGCCCGGCAAAGAAGGATGCCAGAACCGGGGTCAGGAAAACACCGATAATGGTTGAAGCCGCGGTCATCGAAATCGACAGCGCCGTATCCCCTTTGGCCAGATAGCACATGACGTTTGACGATGTTCCACCTGCAACGCTACCGACCAGCAGCATGCCGATCATCAGTTCAGGTCCGAAACCAAATAGGGTTGCTACAGTCCATGCCGCGGCAGGCATGATTAGAAATTGCAGCACTACTCCAACCGCCATTGCTTTGCGGCTTTTTGCAACATTTGCAAAATCGCGCGTGGTCAGTGTCAGGCCCATTGCCAGCATAATGACCGTTAGAAGCGGGATGATCGCCCCACTCATGGATGTAAAAGCCCCCGGTACAAAATAGGCCAGCAACGACAGAAGTGCGGCCCATAGAGGGAAAAGTTGAAGAAGCACGGATGTTCCTCCTGCCCGTTTGTGTTTGTGTTGTGTAATTGGAGTATTCAACGGTCTGGGTGTGTTCAAACCTGTATCGCAGATACCCGTTATCTAAGCGTTTGATCTGTATACAACATTTTGCGTTACAGCAAGCGACGTATGGTCCTTTCCAATACTGAGATTTGCTTCACACTCACAAGGTTGTGTTGGGGAACGTCCTTGCCTCGGCCACGTTTGGATAACAATCATCAATATTCAGGCAAGGATCGGGGACACGGGGCTGAAGATCTTATGCGCTGAGCATGTTCCCTGTCTGACATAGAAGGAGAGGCCGCAATGATATATGTTGCAGCAGACCACAGAAAGGCAGTCTTTGCGGGTGCTGTGATAATGACAGTATTTGCAATTGTCCCATTTGCCTGTGCTCAAGGTGCTGAAATCCACCGTGAACAGACCGGGTATGGCACAATCATTGTCGAAGAAGTCGCAACCGGTCTTAATCATCCTTGGGCGATGGCTTTTCTGCCGGATGGATCGGCCCTGATTACCGAACGGGAAGGTGAACTTCGCCTGATGAAACCGGATGGAAGCTTGTCCGCGGGGCTAAGTGGCGTGCCCGAGGTTTATGCTTCGGGGCAGGGCGGGTTGCTTGATGTTGCGCTTGATCCCGATTTTGAAAGCAACCGACAGATTTATCTGAGTTACGCCGAACCGCGCAGTCAGGGAGAAAATGCGACGGCGGTGGCGCGTGCGGTTCTTGATGCCAGCAACAAGTGGCTATCGAACGTCGAAGTCATCTTTCAACAGCAACCATCCTATAGCGGCAACAAGCATTTTGGATCGCGGCTGGTATTTGCGCCGGACGGCAATCTGTTTGTGACGTTGGGTGAACGGTCTTCATTGCGAGACGAGGCACAAAACCTGAGCAATCATCTTGGAGCGGTCGTGCGTATTGCACCGGACGGTTCCGTGCCGGATGACAATCCATTTGTCGAGCAGGACGGGGTAATGCCAGAAATCTGGACTTATGGCCATCGTAATCCGCAAGGCGCGGCATTGAACCCTGAAAGCGGGGAGTTATGGCTTCATGAACACGGCCCCCGCGGCGGAGACGAGGTGAACATAGCCGAAGCCGGCAAGAATTATGGCTGGCCGGTTATAACCCACGGGCAGGAGTATTTTGGTGGCGAGATAGGTGTCGGCACAGAAAAAGAAGGCATGGAACAGCCAATCCATTATTGGGTCCCCTCTATCGCACCATCGGGCATGGCATTTTATACCGGTGATGAGGTAGATGAATGGCAGGGGGATATCTTTGTCGGGGCGCTCGCCGGTCGTTTGCTGGCACGACTGGACCGGGATGGCGACCGGATTACCGGCGAGGAAAGAATGCTAGAGGATTTGGGGGAACGTATCCGTGATGTTCGTATGGGGCCGGATGGCATGATATATTTACTGACGGATTCCCCGTCGGGACGGGTTCTGCGTATCCGTGCCGGTGAATAAGGCGGCATATCGTCTTGGCCTATGGGGGCATCCGTGATAGCAGTTGGGTAGCATTGCGGTTCGCCAGCAAAAGATGATATTTCTTCATCTGATCTACGGTGGTAACCGATGGTTTCGCAAGCGCGAGAAAATCCCTGAAATCATGACATTTTTGCGTCCTTTTGCTCTCTTCTGTTGACAAATTCCGATAGCTTCAATACATGCTGTTAGCACTCGCCGGGGGTGAGTGCTAATACGGGCTCATCCCGGTTAGTTTTGTACTTAATCGAGCCATACTTAAACACGGAGTTGTCTAACATGAAGTTCCGTCCGTTACATGATCGTGTGCTGGTGCGTCGTGTCGAATCCGACACCAAGACTGCCGGTGGCATCATTATCCCGGATACCGCGAAAGAAAAACCGCAGGAAGGCGAGATCATCGCTGTCGGTTCCGGTGTTCGCAAAGAAGACGGCTCGCTTGTCGCGCTTGACGTCAAGGCTGGTGACAAGGTTCTGTTCGGCAAATGGTCGGGCACCGAAGTCAAGGTCGATGGCGAAGAGCTGCTGATCATGAAAGAGTCCGACATTATGGGCATCATGGAATAAGTCAGCCTTCTGGTGACTTAAATCCACGTTCATCCGTCTCATAGAGAGGAAAGAATATTATGGCTGCTAAAGAAGTAAAATTCTCCACCGACGCACGCGCGAAAATGCTGCGTGGTGTCGACATCCTTGCTGATGCCGTTAAAGTGACGCTTGGCCCGAAAGGCCGTAACGTTGTCATCGAAAAGTCCTTCGGCGCACCGCGCGTGACCAAGGACGGTGTTTCGGTCGCCAAGGAAATCGAACTTTCTGACAAGTTCGAAAACATGGGCGCACAGATGCTGCGCGAAGTGGCTTCCAAAACCGCCGATCTGGCTGGTGACGGCACCACCACTGCAACCGTTCTCGCACAGGCAATCGTTCGTGAAGGCAACAAATCCGTTGCTGCCGGCATGAACCCGATGGACCTGAAACGCGGTATTGATCTTGCGACCACCAAAGTAATCGAAGCCATCCAGGGCCGTGCACGTAAGGTGTCGGGCAAGGATGAGATTGCTCAGGTCGGTAACATTTCGGCTAACGGTGACCGTGAAGTCGGCGACATGATCGCTGAAGCCATGGAAAAGGTTGGCAACGAAGGCGTTATCACCGTCGAGGAAGCCAAAGGCCTGCACACTGAACTCGACGTTGTCGAAGGCATGCAGTTCGACCGTGGTTACCTGTCGCCGTACTTCGTAACCAATCCGGAAAAGATGGTCGCGGAACTCGACAACCCGTATGTTCTTCTGTTCGACAAAAAAGTTTCCTCGCTGCAGCCGCTGCTGCCGCTTCTGGAAGCTGCCGTTCAGTCGGGCAAGCCGCTTCTTATCATTGCTGAAGACGTCGAAGGCGAAGCTCTTGCAACGCTGGTCGTCAACAAGCTGCGTGGTGGTCTGAAAATCGCTGCTGTCAAAGCACCGGGCTTCGGCGACCGTCGCAAAGCAATGCTCGAAGACATCGCCATCCTTACCGGTGGTCAGGTTGTCTCCGAAGATCTCGGCATCAAGCTTGAGAGCGTTACGCTCGATATGCTTGGTACCGCGAAGTCGATCACCATCACCAAAGAAGAAACCACCATTGTTGATGGTGCCGGTGAGAAAGCCCAGATCGAAGCCCGCGTTGGCCAGATCCGTGCACAGATCGAAGAAACCTCTTCGGATTACGACCGTGAAAAACTGCAGGAACGTCTGGCGAAACTCGCTGGCGGTGTTGCCGTGATCAAAATCGGTGGTGCTTCGGAAATCGAAGTGAAAGAACGCAAAGACCGCGTTGATGATGCCCTGCACGCAACCCGCGCTGCTGTCGAAGAAGGCATTGTTGCTGGTGGTGGTACGGCCCTACTGTACGCAACCCGTGCTCTTGACGGTCTTGAAGGTGCAAACCACGACCAGACCATCGGTGTCGACATCGTTCGTCGCGCACTGCAGGCTCCGGTCCGTCAGATCGCTCAGAACGCAGGTGTTGATGGCGCGGTTGTCGCTGGCAAGCTGCTTGAGCAGGATGATGTTGAATTCGGCTTCGATGCCCAGAAAGGTGAATACACCAATTTGGTCAAAGCTGGCATCATCGATCCGGCCAAAGTTGTTCGTACTGCCCTGCAGGACGCAGCATCGGTCGCAGGTCTGCTGATCACCACCGAATGCATGATCGCTGAAAAGCCGGAAGACAAATCCTCCGGTGGCGCGCCTGACATGGGCGGCATGGGTGGTATGGGCGGCATGGGCGGCATGGGCTTCTAAGCTTTACCACCAACCGACCTTCTCACTACGGAAAGGGCCTCGCACTGCGAGGCCCTTTTTGTTTCGGTATCGATTGAGATAAAATCCCCGCAAGCAGATAGGATGGCAGGGGTTTTCCGGATTAACCGAACAGTTTTTTCAGCGTTCTTGGCTGACAGCGCAGATACTGATTGGCAGCCTTGACCTCGGCACCAAGTGCTGCAGCAGCATGCCAGGGCCAGCGTGGGTCATAGAGTATGCCGCGCGCAAGCGCTATGGCATCGGCCTGACCGGTGAAGACGATGGCTTCTGCCTGTTCTGGTTCCGTGATCAGGCCAACCGCGATGGTGGTCATGCCGGTTTCCGATTTGATGCGTTCCGCAAAGGGAACCTGATAGTTCGGACCAAGGGGGATTTTCTGGTCAATGTGAAGACCGCCGGATGATACATCGATAAAATCGCAGCCGCGTTCCTTGAGGACGCGTGCCAGTTGGACGCTCTGGTCAATATCCCAGCCGCCCTCGACCCAGTCGGATGCCGAAATGCGAATGCCGACCGGTTTGGAAGGATCGAACGCGGCGCGAACTGCATCATAAACCTCGATCACTATCCGCATGCGGTTTTCAAGCGATCCGCCATAGTCATCCTGACGTTTGTTGGAATGCGGCGACAGGAATTGATGCAGCAAATAGCCATGTGCCGCATGAACCTCGATCGCGTCAATACCAAGGCGATCCGCACGCTTTGTAGCGTCCGCGAAGCTCTGAACGATTTCTCGAATACGTGACGTGCTTAGGGCTTCGGGTTCTGGGTCACCTGCACGGAACGGAACTTTAGACGGTGCAACAACCTGCCAGCCATTTTTGTGATCTGGCACGATGGCACCACCACCATCCCAGGGCTTTTCGCAGGATGCTTTGCGTCCGGCATGGGCAAGCTGAATGGCAATCGGCATATCGGAATGGCTGCGTACAGCGGTAACGGTTTTGCCAAGAGCTGCTTCGGTTTCATCATCCCACAATCCAACATCACCATAGGTAATGCGACCTTCCGGTTCGATTGCGGTGGCTTCTATAATCAGAAGACCGGCGCCTGATTGGGCCAAATTGCCCAGATGCATGTCATGCCATGCGGTAAACTTTCCGTTCTCGGCGGAATACTGGCACATCGGTGCGATGACAATGCGGTTTTCCAGTTCAAGCTTGCCAATGGAGAGCGGCGTAAAAAGGTGGCTCATAGGAGGTGTCCTGTATCAGTGGGGGCAGGGGTTCCTGTCGACAATGACATGAAGCTAGTTGGAAATTGCTGATCGCGCCATAGGGACCCAAGGGTTTTCCGCCTTGTGGAATGATCGGGCAGATAAGGGCAGGGAGGATGGTGAAGTAAGGTGCAAAATTTTTTTTCAAAAAAATGCGCGGGCCTACTTGCGGAAAAATCGCCCTGATCTATTTGTTGAATTGAAGGGCCACGGTGGCCTTGTACGCGTCAGGGTTGCAGCATGACTGGACCTGCGACGCAAGAACTACCTGTCTGTTTAGGAGGGTAATTATGACTGGTCTTCAGACTGTAAATGGTACTGCTCGTCGTTTGGCTTCGCGTCCGGCATATGGTGATCCGTTTGGTGTTTTCGGACGTGATTTTGATTGTATGATCGGCTCGATCTTTGGACGTGACGGGCTTGTGAATTCTGCCGATACAAATGGCAATGAAGCGCCGCAAAAGCTTTTGACCCCGCGTATCGATGTCCATGAGACAGATGACAATATCGAACTTTCCGCCGAACTCCCGGGTGTTGAACAGGGCGATGTTGATGTCTCGGTGCTTGAAGGTGTCCTGACGATTACGGGTGAAAAGAAATCAACCCGTGAAAGCAATGATGGTGCCCGCGTTGTCGAACGCACCTATGGCAGCTTCAAACGTTCATTCCGTCTGCCCGATACCGTCGATGCAGACAAGATTGCGGCATCGTTCAAGAACGGTGTCCTGACGCTCACTCTCCCTAAAGTAGCGGAAGTGAAGCCGGAGCCGCGCAAGATCGCGATTTCGGGCTAAGTTTTGCCTCAACCTTGATGAAGCACCTGAACGGGCGGAGAAATCCGCCCGTCTTTTTTGTTTCCAGTCACATGGCGATGGTCAGTGAGCCGTGCAGCAATCCATCGGCATTTCAAACACACCGGTTTTATCAAAGGCTTCGAGGGCCGCATACCAAGGTGCAAGGTCGATACCCTGTCTGGCGATCCAGTCCGGGTTGTAATAGGTGTCGCGATAGCGGTCACCGCCATCACACAGCAGGGTCACGACTGATCCGGTCTCACCGGCCTTTTTCATCTGACTGATCAGTGACAGGGTGGCGATCAGGTTAGTGCCGGTCGACCCGCCACAACGACGGCCCATGTGTCTTTCGAGATATTGCAGGGCGGCAAAACTGCCGGCATCAGGCACCCGGATCATGTGATCAACCACAGTCGGGTTGAAACTGGGTTCGACCCGGGGGCGGCCGATGCCTTCGACGCGCGATGCTTTTTCCCCGGTGATATCGCATTTACCGGTTTCGTAGGCATCATAGAAAACCGAGTTTTCCGGGTCGGCGACGCAAAGTTCGCATCCCATGCCAAGGATCTGTCCGTAACGGATATAGCGGCCGATGGTCGAAGATGTCCCGCCCGTACCGGCACCGACCACGATCCAGCGCGGAACCGGATGGGGTTCGCGTTTGAGCTGATCAAAGATACTTTCGGCGATATTGTTGTTGCCTCGCCAATCGGTTGCGCGTTCGGCATAGGTGAACTGATCCATGTAATGGCCGCCCAGCTCGCGCGCGAGGCGCTGTGATTCGGCATAAATCTGACCGCTGTGATCGACCAGATGGCTTTCGCCGCCATAAAAGGCTATCTGATCGATTTTCTGCTGCGACGTTGATTTAGGCATCACGGCAATGAAGCGCAGCCCCAGAAGGCGGGCAAAATAGGCTTCGGACACGGCAGTGGAGCCGCTTGATGCCTCGATGATCGGGGTGTCTTTGGATATCCAGCCATTGCAAAGGCCATACAGGAACAACGAGCGCGCCAGACGGTGTTTCAGGCTGCCGGAAGGATGGGTCGATTCATCCTTCAGGTAAAGCCCAATGCCATCAAGTGACGGCAGATCAAGACGGATCAGATGGGTGTCGGCAGACCGGTTGAAGTCCGCTTCGATGATGTTGATGGCATCAGCCACCCATTGGCGATCGTAGCTCATGAAAAGTCCTGTATTTCTGTTTGGCGCTGGTGACGCGGATCGTTGAAGGTTTCTTGATGTAGGCGATTATTATACAGAAAACTACCGTAAATTTTACGAATAAGCTTGCTAACACTTTTTTCAAAGCTAACCTCTAGAATAGAGTTTAACGATTCTTCCACTTTATCCGGGTGATCTGGTTACCATGGCCAATAACGACGACGATCCCTTTGCCAAACGTCATGCCGCATCTGAAATCGGGGCGGCGTATGATGTGCCGGTACGCGTATCGACGGTGATCGGCAAAAGCCAGATTCAGGTCGCGCAATTGATGCGCCTGACCCGTGGTGCTGTACTTGAACTGGATCGCAAGGTCGGGGAACCGGTTGATATTTACGTCAACAACCGGCTGGTGGCGCGCGGCGAACTTGTCGTTGTTGATGAAAACCTTGGCGTAACGATCACCGAAGTTGTCAAGTCCGGCACTATTATTGAGACCCATCACTAGGCCATTTCCGGATAAATTCCAAATGGCTGCTGACCACCGGATTTATTCAAACCGGTGGTTTTTTATTTTTTTTTCAAACGCTTGTTGGAACCGGGATACGCGTTTGCACGTTTCCGAATGAATGCCAATATTGCCTTTAGCCTGCCATCTTGTGGCCAAAGGCTGTGTTGGTATGTCCCGCTTTTTGTGCAACGAGGACAATCTCATGATCAATATTCTGACATCCGGGTTGATGGCTTTGATCGGATTGGCGCTTGGTGCAGGTGGCGTCTGGCTGATTTTGCTGGGCGGTAGCTGGTATTATGCGCTGGCCGGATTGGCGTTTCTGATTGCCGCAGCCCTATCATTTGCAAAGCGCCCTGTCGTTTTACCGTTTTACGCCCTTTTCATGCTTGCAAGCCTTGGTTGGGCTGTTTGGGAAGTCGGGTTTGACTGGTGGCAATTGGGGCCGCGTGGTGGTTTGACCGTCCTGATCGGTGTGTGGCTGGCAATGCCGGTCTATCGCAAGACACTTTCGGTCGGACAGCCGGTGCCGGAAGTCAAGCCGGCACGATCATTCGTTCTGGAAGGCAGTGTTGTCCTGGCGATTGTCGTTGCTGTGTATTCAATGATGAATAATCCCAACGCGATCGAAGGCCAGCTTAATAACACCCCGGTCGTCAGCAACCCGAATCTGGGCGGCGATGTTCCGGCAGGCGATTGGCATCAATATGGACGTACGCCTTATGGGCAACGTTATTCGCCACTTGATCAGATCAATGCCGATAACGTTTCGACCCTTGAGCAGGCCTGGGTCTTTCAGACCGGCGATGTAAGGCGGTCCGAGGATGTGCCTGAAACAACCTATCAGGTGACGCCACTTAAGATCAAAGACACGCTTTATCTTTGCACACCGCATAGCTGGGCAATAGCGATTGATGCCAAAACCGGGCAGGAAAAATGGCGGTTCAATCCAGAGGTCCCCGACAATACGGACCGACAGCATCAAACATGTCGAGGAGTAACTTATTATCAGGATAGCGCGATGGCTGCGGATGCGCCCTGTGCATCACGGGTGTATCTGCCGACATCGGATGCGCGTCTGATTGCCCTTGATGCCAATAACGGCGAGGTTTGCCCGGACTTTGGTGATCAGGGGACCGTGCATCTGGAAGAAGGCATGCCTTATAATCCGGCCGGATACTATTATTCGACCTCGCCGCCGGTTATTGCCGATGGCAAGATCATTATTGGCGGGGCGGTGAATGACAATTATTCGACCAAATCGCAGTCTGGCGTCATTCGTGCTTATGACGTTGATAGTGGGGAATTGATCTGGAATTGGGATTCCGGCAATCCGGAACAGACTGAACCAATTCCCGAAGGTCAGACCTATACCGCCAATTCGCCCAATAGCTGGTCGGTGTCGAGTGCTGACGAGGAACTCGGCATGATCTATGTGCCGCTTGGCAACAAAGTGCCCGATCAACTGGGCATGGGGCGCAGCGAAGAAGTAGAAACCTATTCATCCTCGATCGTTGCGCTTAGCCTTGAAACCGGGCAGGTTCAGTGGGTACGCCAGACGGTGCATCATGACCTTTGGGATATGGATGTTCCGGCCCAGCCCGCATTGTTTATATTACATTTAATATAGTTCGTTATTATTCAGATCTCTGATTTAAAAGAGTAAATACAAGTATATTATTATTTTTGTTCATACAAAAACTGTTCAGTCAAATTGTATAGGCGGTTAGAAGATAAATGCATCAACACTGACTCGATGAAAATAGATTGGCCAATTGATGATGATCGCATGTATGTAACCCTACAATGTAAATATACAGGATTGCATCTATCAGTGCGTAAACTCGAAATTATGGGTAAGCGGATTAAATGGTTGATCTTACCTTTGCATGAGAGTGAGACAGACCGGCATCTCATCGGATTATCTGGTTGATGCTTCACCTACTGCTGGTGCATGTTTCCTTCGCTAATTCCAGCAAGAACCCCACACGCCTCAACTTCCCGGTCATCGTTGCAACTCGCTCTCAGTGAAACGAGTTGTTTCTCAAGCGCTTGCAGAGCGGTTATCTGCGACCGCACATGAGAGATGTGATCATCGAGCAAGGCGTTGACGGCGGTACAAGGCTGATGAGGGTCGTCCTGATAGCTCTGTAGTTCGTGAATCTCAGCCAGTGACAGGCCCAGGATTCTGCAGCGACGGATGAAGGCCAGCCCCTCACCATGCTTCTCGGTATAGACACGGTAACCGTTGTCCTGCCGATCAGGCGGCGGCAACAAGCCCTGCTGTTCATAGAAGCGGATCGTCTGTGTTTCGACCCCTACCAACTGCGCCAACTGACCAATGCGCATCAGCCTCCTCCCCAACGGATTCTTTACTCTATTGACCTTATAGTAGCTTTATAGTTTTAAATGGTACCACAACATTGTTCAAGTGGAGTCGTATCATGAGCAAATCCTGTGGTGGCGCCTGTGGCGGTGATGCAACGTCCGCAGCGGATACCGATATACAGGCCTCCTCCGAGGCGCCAGGGAGATGGGTCAGTGTTTATGCCGTGCCGAAGATGGACTGTCCATCAGAAGAACGAATGATTCGCCTAGCCCTGAACGGCTTTGAGGAGATTCGGGCGCTGTCCTTCGACTTGTCGAACCGCCGGCTGAAGGTCGTGCATGACGGCGAGGTCGAGCCCGTCACCTCGAAACTGAAGACCTTGGGGCTAGGCGCCTCGCTTCAGGAAACCGTCGCTGCAAATCCGGAGACCATCAAGGCCGCCGAGTTTTCGGCAGCTTCTGCTAAGCAAGAATCCGGGACCCTGCGCTGGTTGCTCGGCATCAATGCACTTCTGTTCGTGGTGGAAATGACTGCCGGTCTGATCGCCCAGTCCACCGGCCTGATTGGAGAATCCCTGGACAATTTTGCCGATGCGGCGGTGTACGGGCTTGCCCTTTATGCGGTTGGACATAGCGTGAAAATGCAGGTACGTGCCGCGCATCTTGCTGGTGTACTGCAACTGATCTTGGCTGTGGGCGTGCTCGTAGAGGTGGTGAGACGCTTTGTATTCGGTAGTGAGCCTGAATCGCTGGTGATGATGGCTATCGCATTCGTCGCATTGATTGCCAATACCAGTTGTCTGCTGCTCATATCCAAACATCGGGAAGGCGGGGCGCACATGAAGGCAAGCTGGATATTCTCGGCCAACGACGTGGTGATCAACCTGGGGGTCATCACCGCCGGCGCCCTGGTCGCGTGGACCGGTTCCAATTATCCGGATCTGATTATCGGCACCATCGCGGGGGGCATTGTACTTAACGGTGCCAGACGCATTTTGGCGTTGAAGGGTTAAATAATGCTCATTATTGGCAAAAAGCTCTCGCCGTATGCCCTATTGTCCATATCGGGCCTGCTGGCAGCGTCTGATCAGGCTGTAAAGTGGCTGGTGCAGCAATCAATGGCCTATGGCGAGTATGTTTCGGTGACCCCGTTCTTTAACTGGGTGCACCTATGGAACACCGGTGCCGCATTCAGTCTTTTTGCGAATGGTGGAGGCTGGCAGCGCTACTTTTTTATCGGAATCGCGGTAGTGGTCTCGATTTTTCTGATCAAGCTGATCCTTGAAAATCGTCATAAAGGAGAAGCCATCGCTTACAGTCTTATCCTCGGTGGCGCCATGGGCAACCTGATTGACCGGGTCTTTCGCGGCTATGTTGTGGATTCCTTTGATTTCTATTGGCGAGACTGGCATTGGCCGGCCTTCAACCTGGCTGATATTGCAATTGTCCTCGGTGCCTTACTTTTCGTTTCCAGCAGCTTGTTGGGTAAAAAAGCAAACACCAATGCCGAGCCGGATGGATCTGACTGACACCTACGCCTATACAACACCATGACCGAACTTCCCGACAACATCCTTCACCTGCCGCAATACCAAGTACTGGGCTGCAAATCAACCGACGACGAAATGCACTTCCAGGTGGACGTGCCCGATCCCATCGCCTGCGAGGAATGCGGCGTGCAGGGTGAGTTCGTACGGTTCGGCAAGCGTGACGTTCCCTATCGTGATCTGCCCATCCACGGCAAGCGGGTCACTCTCTGGGTGGTCCGCCGCCGATACACCTGCCGGGCCTGCAAGACAACATTCAGGCCCCAGCTACCGGAGATGGTGGACGGATTCCGTATGACACTGCGGCTGCATGAGTACGTGGAGAAGGAATCCTTCAACCACCCCTACACCTTTGTGGCGGCACAGACCGGCCTGGACGAGAAGACGGTGCGCGACATCTTCAACGCCCGCGCCGAGTTCCTGGGGCGCTGGCACCGCTTCGAGACGCCCCGCATCCTGGGCATTGACGAGCTATACCTGAACAAGCGCTACCGCTGCATTCTGACCAACATTGAGGAGCGAACCCTGCTCGACCTGCTGGCCACCCGCCGCCAGGACGTGGTGACCAACTACCTGATGAAGCTGAAAGACCGGCAGAAGGTCGAGATCGTCAGCATGGACATGTGGAACCCCTACCGGGCAGCGGTCAAGGCTGTGCTGCCCCAGGCCCGTATCGTGGTCGATAAGTTCCATGTGGTGCGCATGGCCAACGATGCCCTAGATGTGGAACCTCAATAGGTTGTCCCGGTTTAGGCCGAGACGACTGATAGGAGTCTTGTCTTTTATCCCGCCGTGCGGTCTGTGCCAATTGTAGAGATGGACCCAGAGGGGCAGGTTTTTTGCG
>NZ_JAGHQQ010000008.1:0-2500 GCF_017744215.1 Thalassospira sp. A3_1
GAAGGCCCGGCGGTGACCTACTCTCCCGTGCCTTAAGACAAAGTACCATCGGCGCAGGCAGGTTTCACTTCTGAGTTCGGGATGGGATCAGGTGGTTCCCGGCCGCTATGGCCACCGGGCCGTCGAAACACAGCGAAGAGATCGGAGATTTTGTGATGCGATATTGGTTGTTTTGTATTTTGCTTGGCGGGTTTTACCGCTGCGCAAGAAGTCAGAATTAGTCAATTAGCAAGAGGGATCAATCAAGCCGATCGATCAATTAGTACTGGTTAGCTTCACGTGTTGCCACGCTTCCACACCCAGCCTATCAACCTGGTGGTCTTCCAGGGATCTGATAGGGATACCTAGTCTTGAAGGGGGCTTCCCGCTTAGATGCTTTCAGCGGTTATCCCTTCCGCACTTAGCTACCCGGCGATGCTCCTGGCGGAACAACCGGTACACCAGAGGTGCGTCCATCCCGGTCCTCTCGTACTAGGGACAGCTCTTCTCAAGTATCCTGCGCCCACGGCAGATAGGGACCGAACTGTCTCACGACGTTCTAAACCCAGCTCACGTACCACTTTAATTGGCGAACAGCCAAACCCTTGGGACCTGCTCCAGCCCCAGGATGTGATGAGCCGACATCGAGGTGCCAAACACTCCCGTCGATGTGGACTCTTGGGGAGTATCAGCCTGTTATCCCCGGCGTACCTTTTATCCGTTGAGCGATGGCCCTTCCACGCGGGACCACCGGATCACTATGACCGACTTTCGTCTCTGCTCGACTTGTCAGTCTCGCAGTCAGGCAGGCTTTTGCCATTGCACTCTTAAGCTGATGTCCGACCAGCCTGAGCCTACCATCGCGCGCCTCCGTTACTCTTTGGGAGGCGACCGCCCCAGTCAAACTACCCGCCATGCAGGGTCCCGGATCCGGATAACGGACCTCGGTTAGATATCAGGAAGCAAAAGGGCGGTATCTCAAAGGTGGCTCCACCGAAGCTGGCGCTTCGGGTTCATAGCCTCCCGCCTATTCTGCACATTCACATCCTGATACCACTGCAAAGCTGTAGTAAAGGTGCACGGGGTCTTTCCGTCTGACCGCGGGTACTCCGCATCTTCACGGAGAATTCAATTTCGCTGAGTCGATGTTGGAGACAGTGGGGAAGTCGTTACGCCATTCGTGCAGGTCGGAACTTACCCGACAAGGAATTTCGCTACCTTAGGACCGTTATAGTTACGGCCGCCGTTTACCGGGGCTTCAATTCAATGCTTGCACATCTCCTCTTAACCTTCCGGCACCGGGCAGGCGTCAGACCCTATACGTCGTCTTGCGACTTCGCAGAGCCCTGTGTTTTTAGTAAACAGTCGCCACCCCCTGGTCTGTGCCCCCACCGTAAAGTTGCCTTCACGGTGGGCCCCCTTCTCCCGAAGTTACGGGGGCAATTTGCCGAGTTCCTTCAACATCGTTCTCTCAAGCGCCTTGGTATATTCAACCTGCCCACCTGTGTCGGTTTCGGGTACGGTCCATATGTGAGAGTTATTTCCTGGACCTCCTTGGCAGCATCTCCAATCCAATAAGGAGACACAACTTCCAGAGGCCGTCACTTCTCACGGGTACAGGAATATTAACCTGTTTCCCATCGACTACGCGTTTCCGCCTCGTCTTAGGGGCCGACTCACCCTGCGCGGATTGGCCTTGCGCAGGAACCCTTGGGCTTTCGGCGAGGGAGGTTCTCACTCCCTTTGTCGCTACTCATGTCAGCATTCTCGCTTCCGATACCTCCAGCATACCTTACGGTACACCTTCACAGGCTTACGGAACGCTCCGCTACCACTTGTTCTAAAAGAACAAATCCGCAGTTTCGGTGTGTGGCTTGAGCCCCGGTACATCTTCGGCGCGGGACAGCTTATTTAGACCAGTGAGCTGTTACGCTTTCTTTAAACGATGGCTGCTTCTAAGCCAACGTCCTGGTTGTCTTGGCCGTCCTACATCCTTTCCCACTTAGCCACAACTTTGGGACCTTAACTGGCGGTCTGGGCTGTTTCCCTCTCGACCACGGACCTTAGCACCCGTAGTCTGTCTGCCAGATAGTACTCATCGGTATTCGGAGTTTGATTAGGTTTGGTAAGCCGGTAAGGCCCCCTAGCCCATTCAGTGCTCTACCCCCGATGGTATTCGTCTGACGCTCTACCTAAATAGATTTCGCGGAGAACCAGCTATCTCCAGGTTTGATTGGCCTTTCACCCCTAACCACAAGTCATCCCCGTCTTTTTCAACAGACGTGGGTTCGGTCCTCCAGTGACTGTTACATCACCTTCAACCTGCTCATGGCTAGATCACCTGGTTTCGGGTCTAATCCCACAAACTCAATCGCCCTATTCAGACTCGCTTTCGCTGCGCCTACACCTAACGGCTTAAGCTCGCTTGTAAGACTAACTCGCTGACCCATTATGCAAGAGGTACGCTGTCACCCCATAAAGAGGCTCCAACTGCTTGTAGGCATCCGGTTTCAGGAACTAT
>NZ_JAGHQQ010000009.1:0-1055 GCF_017744215.1 Thalassospira sp. A3_1
TGTGAGCTTTCAACAGGTTGTCCATTCGGGCCAGACCGAGGAGACTGGAGTTACCACGCTTCAACCATCCTTGGAGGCAAGCCCGAATGAACATGCACAAGAATGCCCGTTTAACACCGATAGGTCGAGAACGTTTGGTCCGTCTGATGGAGGGCGGGCACAGCCCGGAGAGTGCGGGAGCACTCGCAGGGGTGTGCCCGCGCACCGCGCGCAAGTGGCGGGAGCGCTACCGGTTTGAAGGACTGGCAGGGTTGCAGGACCGATCCTCACGGCCAAAGAAGCTGCGCAACCCGACAGCACCTGAGATTGTAGATCGTATCATCGCCCTGCGCCGACGTCGCTGGACCGGCAAGCATATCGCTCAGGCAACCAATGTCTCACCGGCAACCGTGAGCCGTGTCTTGAAACGTGCCGGACTATCACGCCTCAAAGACCTTGATCCTGCCGAGCCGATACATCGTTATGAACGTGAAAGCCCTGGCGAAATCATCCATTTCGATATCAAGAAACTCGGGCGCTTTGAGAAGCCCGGTCACCGTGTTACGGGGGATCGTACCGGTCAGTCGAACCCACGCGCGCGCAAGCAGGGTGGGTATGGCTGGGAATATGTCCATGTCGCCATCGACGATCATTCACGCCTGTCTTTTTGCCAGATCCATCCCGATGAAAAGGCCGAGAGTGCCGTCGCCCATCTCAAGGCTGCCATCGCTTATTATCAAAGCCTTGGTGTCAGGGTGACAGGGATCATGACTGATAACGGTGCCTGTTACACGTCAATGGCCTTCGCCAAAGTCTGCAAACAGCTCGGGATCAAACATCTGCGGACAAAGCCCTATACCCCTAAAACAAATGGAAAGGCTGAGCGCTTCATACAGACGGCCTTGCGTGAATGGGCCTATGCCCGTCCGTACCAGACCTCAGATCAACGCGCAAAAAACCTGCCCCTCTGGGTCCATCTCTACAATTGGCACAGACCGCACGGCGGGATAAAAGACAAGACTCCTATCAGTCGTCTCGGCCTAAACCGGGACAACCTATTGAGGTTCCACATCTAG